>JBHLRS010000004.1:19761-134424 GCA_048882325.1 Candidatus Thorarchaeota archaeon
CTGGATCCTCCTCAAAAGCTAGATTTCGCCGAACAAGTTGCATTCTATCATCAATTGTGTGATGACTTCCAACTGCAACATGGAGGGGGAATCTATCAAGCAATTGCGGTCTTAGCTCACCCTCTTCTGGGTTCATTGTTCCAATAAGCACAAAGTCAGAGGGATGCGAAATGGATATACCTTCACGTTCTATCACATTGATCTTGGTGGCTGCTGCATCTAGGAGGTCATCAACCAGGTGATCCGGAAGAAGATTCACCTCATCAACATAGAGTACATTCTGATGTGCCTCTGCTAGAATTCCAGTTCTTAGAGCTTGGATGCCATCCTGTAACACACGCTCTATGTCTAAAGATCCAATCAAGCGGTCCTCAGTTGTAGAGAGTGGGAGGTTCACCACCCGCATCTTCCTCTTTTCAGACTTGAGCTTCTTCCCAGAGTCGAGTTTCTCCCTGCAATCTGAACACAAGAGGTCATGATTTCCAGGATTACATCCAAATCTGCAGTCAACTTCAACTTCCACTTCTGGAAGGAGATCAGCCAAAGCTCGAACTACGGTAGTCTTTCCCGTTCCCTTTGGTCCTGAGATAAGGACTCCTCCAATCTGCGGATTGATGCCATTTAGAATAAGGGCTAGCTTTAGTCGCTCTAGACCAACCAATGAGGTGAAAGGTAAGGTTGTCCGTTTTAGCTCGCCCATATACATCACATAACGTAATAATTCCGCGAATCCAGAGTGACAGGTACAAATAAGGCTAAGTGTTCATGTAATAATGTGAGAAAGTTGATATCACACATCTCACACCTCGAATGCCCTCAGTGCAGGACAAAGTTCTCACCAGAAACAAGAACCACATACTGTGTCTGTGGTTCACCCCTCTTTGCTATCTATGACCTAATTGGTGTGAGAGAGGATTTGTCAAACAATGAGTTCCCCTCCAATCTGAATTCAATGTGGAGATACTCTCAGCTCCTACCAGTCAAGTCCCCCACTTGCGTAGTCAGTCTTGGAGAGGGTTGGACACCCCTCCTTCTATCAAGACGACTTGGAAAACACATTGGTCTTCAGCTGTTACGTATAAAAGACGAGGCCCAGAACCCCACTACGAGCTTTAAGGACAGAGGGCTCTGTACGGCTGTTTCAAAGCATTTTGAATTAGGAGCAAAAGCATTTGCATTACCATCTGCTGGAAATGCTGCTGTTTCGACCAGTGCATATGCGGCTGCTGCAGGACTCGAAGCTCATATTTTCATGCCTGATGATACTCCGGAACCCTTCTTCCAGCAGTGTGAGTTGTATGGAGCCACAACAAAGAGAGTGGAAGGAACTATCTCAGAAGCAGGTAAAGAAATGCGTGCCCAGAATGGTGAGTGGACCGATCTCTCAACCACAAAGGAACCATATCGTGTAGAAGGTAAGAAGACTCTTGGTTTTGAAATCTGTGAGCAGTTAGGTTGGTCAGTTCCGGATGCTGTGATCTGTCCAACAGGAGGAGGCACAGCAATCATCGGGATATGGAAGGCATTCGACGAACTTGAAACGATAGGTTTGATTGGTTCAGAGAGACCTCGAATGTTTGCTGCACAGAGCGAAGGATGTGCACCAATCGTCCGAGCAATAGAGAAGGGAACTGATGCCATTGAAACGTGGGTGAATGGAGAAACAGAAGCCCTTGGGTTAAGGGTTCCTCATCCATTTGCAGGTCGACTAATCCTTCAAGCGATTCGGAACTCTGGAGGAAGTGCAGTCGCTGTCGCTGAGCGAGAAATCAAAACTGCGCGACGCACCGCATCCAAACTTGAGGGTCTAGACTTTTGTCCGGAAGCAGCAGTTGGTATCTGTGGTTTGCGAAACCTCATCGAATCTGGAAAAATCGATTATGATGAGGAGGTAGTGTTGCTCAATACAGGGAGTGGTGCGCGTTATACGAACATGATATGATTGGTGCGCAAAAAAACACCATTATTTATAGTCAGGTGAATTTAGCCCCAGAGTATCAAGAAGACCCACGGGGGAAACTCAAATCGCGCAGTCAGTAGATAAATACGAAGACTATCAAGGAGTAAGAGAATCTCTGGTAGCAAGGAGAAAAGAACTAGTCTTTTTCCTCGGATTATTGATAGTTTATTTCTATCTGAGATTTCAGGGACTGGAGCCAACACTTGTCATTATTCTAGGTTTGATTGGAGGGATTTGGCTAGCTTTCAGACCATCAGAGTGGGCAGTTGAAGGATTTGAAAGTGCAGCTGGACATCTTGGATTAACAGCATATGTTGCTGGAATGTTGTCAAGTCTTGCGAGCAATATGCCCGAGGCAGTCATCAGCGGAATTGCTGCTTTTGATGGTTGGTCTACTGGAAATCAAGATTTGCTTGATATAGCTGTTCTATCGATTCTTATAGCTGCAGGATTCAATATGCTGCTTCTTGGAATTACGATAGTCATATCCACGAGTGGGAAACCAGACATGGAGGTACCAGAAGAGGCGATCAAAAAGGATTCAGTTTTGATTAGATGGACCTTTGTCGCTCTATTGAGCATGTTTGCCCTCGGGATTTTAGATATGGTTTCGCCTAATTCACCATCAAATCCAAGATTCCCAGCTGCAGCATCTTTCGTGCTGTTTTTGTCGTACATTATCTATGCTGGAGCATTAACCACTGGAGATGTTGTGAACGAACGTGCGAAGCCCCAAGCCAAAGCTAGCCACTCAAAGAGTACAACTGCAATCCTTGTTATAATCGGTTTCATTGGAATCTTCTTTGCGGGTGAAATACTCACTCATTCCGTTGAAGCACTTCTTACTGATTTTGGTATCCAGATTGAATCATTTGCCAATCGAGTGGCAATAGCAGCTTTGATTCTCGGTGCAGCAGGTGCTTTACCTGAACATGGTATTGCAATAATCGCAGCTGCAAAAGGAAAGGTTGGGTTGGCTGTAGGGAATCTGATTGGAGGCGTACTCCAGATTGTACTGCTAGTCATGGGGGGAATTGGAATTTTCGTCCCTATACCACTTGATAGATACGTATTGTTTCAAATCATAGTGATTGCTGGGAGCTTGTGGTTCTTGAAACGAGCCATAACTGATGACCACAAGCTGGACTTCTTTGAAGGTGCAATGATCATCCTACTCCAAGCATATGTGTTTGTGCTACTTATTGCGGGGACTCCGGTATGACATGAGGTAGTATTGCTCTCAAATCATCGTCGTGTATGACTACATCTGCAGCCTCAGCCACATCTTCGTCCTCAGGATTGAAGGCAATCGATAGACCCACAACATCGAAAACACCCATGTCATTCCTGCCGTCTCCTACGAATGCAGTTTCATCCAAGGGAATTCCAAAGTGGTTGTTTATCCTGTGAATCTCATCAGCTTTTCCACCCCACGCAACTAAATTGTCGACTCTACCAGTGAGAATTCCACTGTGATGATGAAGTATGTTGGTTAGAACATAATCAATCCCTACGCGGCTAGCGATGTCATCAGCCATTATATTGAGTCCGCCAGAGAGGATTGCTGTCTTCAAACCATATCTCTTCAAAACTTGAATTGTTTCTTCAGAGCCACGTGTCAATTGAGTAGCTCTAACAACCTTCATGACCTCATCAATAGTTTTACCCTTCCAGAGACCTGCGTCAAGATCAGCCCACTGATCATAGGTTATTTCTCCTGCGAAGTATTGGTCATAATAGAGCTTGCCTTCATTTGTTGTTCCAAAATGTTCATGAAGTCGCCACCACACACTACTGTGTCTGGTTAGCGTTCCATCCACATCAAATACAACTAGCCGGATAACCAATCTCAACTACACCTGAAAATTACCTGATTTAAATGAAATCTACTCTTTTTCTCGAGCTCTTTCTTCTCGAGCTTCCTTCTCAAGATCAGCCAAGAGCTCATCAATTCGTTTATCGTCAGATTTCTTGGATTCAGAGGATTTTACTGGTTTTTCTCCTTCAGTCCCGAGTGGTGGTAGGACACCTTCTTTTTCAAGCAACACCTCAGCTTCCATTGATTGGAGCTGACGATCTATCCGCTCTTCATCCTCTATTGTTGAGTCAGTCCCTGACAAATCCTCAGACAGGAGTTCACCAGCAATTGAAATGTGCTCGAATGATTCAGATAGCTTGTCTAACTGTGTCTGAATCTCTTCTGGTCGCAACATTGATCGTGCTTCTGTCAGAGCATCGTTTGCTATGGTGAAGGCTCTTAGTACCTCAGCCTGAGTTTTGGCTTCCTCCAAGTTTAGTAAAGCAGTTTCCAGCGTGAGGAATTGTTGCTGATATCGACCCCTTCGATTCTCAAGATCTACTACTATGCCTAGATGAGAACGTGCCACTGCTCGGTTGCCCTTTACGATAGCCTCCCGTGCAGACCTTTGTTCCTCGACCATGCGTGTTTCAAGTCTACGAATCCTTAGGGTCAGAGCATTCATTGTACCCTTCATTTCTAGAATTCCGCGTTCTGCATCTACCTTTTTCTTACCGCTAAGAAAGCCCATTTGTTCCACCAGATTTGGCCTTACGATTCCTACTCGTGTCTTGACGCATTTAAGGTATTGTAATCACTACCCAACAAGTGATATAGAGCCGACAAATACTAGCAAGATGAATTCAGCATGACACTTCAAAAAATACTGCAGAACGCAATAGCTGATGCTAAGAAGGTCATAATAAGCAATCTCGATGCTGCACAAGAGCGCACAGGTGATTTGAATCCTTATGGTGACAAGACACTCTTACTTGATGTCAAAGCTGAGGATGCTATAATCAGCATACTCACCAGTTCCAGCATTAACTTTGAGATTCTATCTGAGGAGAAAGGCCTCATAAAGAACGACAAGAAGCCAGAATACCTTGCTCTCATTGACCCAATAGATGGTTCTGTAAATCTGGAGAAAGGAATCCCATTGGTAGCAATTGGAATCGCGATAGTTCCTTACAAAGAAGAAATGAATTCAGATGACGCAGAGATCAGTATCATTGATTCGGTCTTTACCAATGAAACATACTTAGCTATCACCGGAGAAGGTGTGAAAAGGAATGGTGTACGGGTAAAACCCTCACCTCCCGTTGAGCTCAAAGATGCCATTATCTCTTACGACTTGAAGAAGACTTGGGATTCGGACTACATGACAAAATCATTCAGAACAATTAGTGCAGTCCATGATACAAGAAGAACTGCGAGTAATCTTCTTGATCTGTGCTGGACAGCTGCAGGTTTCATAGATGGTATGGTAGATCTAAGGGATATGCTGCCAATAATTCACCTTTGTGGAACACATATGGTTTTTGAATCTGGGGGATTTGTTGTCGACCAAAATGGAGGAAGATTCTGTCCACCTCTTAGGCCTGAAGTAATGATGAATTTCGTGGCTGCATCATCTGAGAACCTCGCTAGGCAAATCTTAGCTAAATTCAACGGAAGCTAACATTTCAGACATATACGACCTTTTATTAGATTCTCACTTGCGCGACGATTTTGATAACAATGTCAAAACCTCCAGTCACGACGGATATTGCTGAGAATATGAAAGGAATAAAACACAAGATTGTGGTTCTCTCCGGTAAAGGTGGTGTTGGAAAAACAACTGTTGCTACCAACCTTGTTGTGTCATTTGCCAAGAGGGGCAGAAGTGCGGGAATTGTAGATGTTGATATCTATGGTCCCAATGTTCCTAAACTTCTCGGAATGGAAGGTCAACATCCAACTGTTGACGGAGATTTCCTTTTACCGATTATTGGTCCCCAAGAGGTAAAGGTCATGAGCATGGGTTTTCTTCTAAGGAAAGACGATGATGCTGTTGCATGGCGTGGACCCTTGGTTGCCCGGGCAATCAGCCAGTTTCTAGCGAATGTCCGATGGGGAGAGCTTGATGTTCTAGTTGTAGATCTACCTCCTGGAACGGGAGATGAGATTCTTAGTATTCTGCAATTAATTCCAGATATTGATGGTGTTGTGATTGTTTCTACACCCCAAGAGGTCGCTGTTCTTGATGCAAGGAGAGCAATTCAACTAGTAGAAAAAATGCAAGTACCTGTTCTAGGAATTGTTGAGAACATGTCCGAGTTTATCTGTCCAAAGTGCGGAGAGGCACACCGACTTTTTGGTGAAGGAGCTGCAAAAAAGGCTTCAGATGAACTAAGTGTTGACCATCTAGGTACTTTGCCACTTGATCCTAGGATTATCGCTCTCAGTGATGAAGGAACCCCATTTGTGATTAGGGAACCAGAATCAAAAGCGGCAATAGCCTTTGCTGCACTTGTTGACAAACTAGCCAAAAAGACCAATATGGAGTAATAGATGTAATAAAGAAGAGAATGGTTCAGTCCTCTTCCATGACATCATCATCTTCCTCAGGCATTTCTTCCTCCGTGACATCCTCAGTGACAGCTTCTACCTCTTCGAGTAGCTCTTCTTCTCTTTCTTCTTCATCGAGCTCTTCATCTTCAACTTCTACTTCTTCTATTTCTTCTTCCGCCTCTTCACCTTCTTCATCAACCTCATCCTCCTCAAACTCTTCTTCAACAACTGAACCGGGTTTCAGCCGGAGGATGAAGACATATCCAAGTAGGAAACTTACAGCTCCAAGTAGAAGTGTCAGCCAGACTGCACCATCGAGTCCAAACCAATGAACCGGGTCAAGGGCAAGTCGATCCCTTCGTATTCCTAAAGCAATAGTTTGGAACCACTGCGGAATAGTGAACGCAAGTGGAATGCAAATAATTACAAGCAAAATTATTGACAGAATAATCTCAGCAGTATAGTTCAGGATTTTCCTTAGTGTGCTGTCAACAGCTTTCTTTGCCACAGACAATTTCACTCGCCTTGCCATGGCTCCTTGCGAACTCCATTAAAACCTTCTGGCTGGAGAATAGATGCACAAGAGAATCGAAGAAGTCTCTAATGGCAGTTAGGTAGATGATTCTATAGAAGAAGTGAGGAGGGAGGGGGCCCGCAAAAACAAGCGAGTTGTTCGCCAGTCGGGTCGGACGTTTTGAGAGAGGGAGGGAGTGACAGTATTCATGATGGTCGCGATCGGACCCCCTGTTCCTAAGAGATAATAGATAATAATAGCATATAAGGATTGTTGATATATCCGTATCTCGAGAGAGAAAAGGAACACTTATGGCTTTTAATGTTCAACTAGTTGAAATTGGATGTGAGCAACCAGTAACGAGAGTGGATAATTTGGAGAAGAGTCGAGGACCAGCTTGGGCGACGCTCATAGTCACATCCATATTCATCATTCTAACTTCCCTGTTTATCCTCCTCGCATTCTCAGGATTCGCATGGAACATCATTACAGAGCAAGTTTTCTCATTCTGGCTTACAATACTTACTATCGGACTAGCAATATCTGCAATGGCAGTATCAACATACTCGTTTGTTCTGTACATTCAGATTCGCGATGTAAGACACCTCATGTTGATACTACTTGGTGCAAACATCGTGATTTGGTCATTCTTGTTTCTAGTAACACACCCATCCTCAGAATTATGGTCAGGAGTCTTCTCTGATAGGGATAGAAATCGGACACTTGCAATGGCGTTGGTTCTCGCTGTTGTGCCAAGTATCCTTCTGGGATCATTTGTAGGGGAAGTGAAACCCAAACGTTCAATCAAACTCATCCTCATAACTTGGGGAACTCTCATAATGCCTTGCATTAGCCTTTGGTTATTCCTAAGCCAAGAACCTGTCTTTATCATGGTTATAGGAGATGGAGGCGTCGAAGGACTGACTTTGATTGGGGCAATTTTATCAATGGTGTATTTAATCTCCCAGATATTAGCCCTGATTCGATTTGCGTACAAGTGGTGGAAGACAAGAAACATAATTGACCTTTCACTATTGCTTGCTTTAGCTGTATGGACCATGGGGACTGGTTTTATCATAGTTCTTTGGAACCCATTGCAAATTGCTGAACTACTTTGGGTAGCCTCAATCATATCGGGATTTTTGATAATAGGATCAGTGCAGTTTCTAACAGCAATCATCGAACCTCACAGGTTCTTGGAGAACCAGGTTGCCCAGCGAACAAGGGAACTTAATCTTTCAAAACAGGAAAGTGAATTCTACCTGAAGATGTGGACTCATAAAATGGGAAATCTATTGCAAGGTTTGGTTGTCTATCTCGATATACTAGAAATGGCATCTCAGAATAGTGAGGAAGATATGCAGACTCGCAGTGCTGCAAGCGACCTCAGCAGAGAAGCCGCAATGCTAAATCAACAAGTCATCCAACTCACAAGGATAAAGGAGAGCCTTGATCAAGTATTATGGCCAGTCAATCTTCCGGAGGCTTTCGAGGACGCTGTCAAATCAGCGACCAAACTTTTGGGAGATCATGCATTCAAATCAGAGTTCACATATGGTGCACCAATTACTGTGGACGGCGATAATCTTCTCCCACTTGCATTCCATAGTACAATTGCGTATTTTGTGAAAAACAGGTTGGTTGACCAGCCAGTCATCAAAGTCAGTGTTGGACCTGAAGAAGCACCAAGAAGCGTCAAAATCGCATGTAAAGGAAAACCGATTCCAGAGAGCCTTAGAACATTCTTGGAAGGTGATGAATTAAGAGGGCAGATAGCACTTGATATCGATCTCTTTACAATAAAACTTCTAATGAATCGTTATCAGGCAACAGTTGAATGCGGTCGAAACGAAGCAACTGAAGAGAATGTTTGCAGGTTCATATTTCCCGAGTCAACACGTTGAAGGCATAGATATTTCTGAAATTCACGCGCGTTCTGGTATAAACCAAGAAACTGTACGTGAGATTCTTGCAGCTCGTCTAATCAATAGAATTCTATTCGGGTTTATCGAAGAAGATCTCTTCGTACGAGATACATCAACGAGACCACCTACCTACCCAGGTCGAATGGGCTTATATGGTAGATAGCAAAAGAGGGGGAGAAGGGAGCCGTAGAGAACATGGAAGGAGGAGAGAAACTGCTTCTGAGAGAGAAAGGCTCCCTGTTCCTCATAATTAGTATTGCTTAGAATATATTTAAGCAAATGTCAGATTGCGGAGACTCTTACTACAAATTTCTGCATTTCATGAGTATCATTACCAGATTCTCTATACTTCTATCAAACAACTTATCTAATTCAGAGATATGTACATTGTCAAGTGACATCATTGAACGACGCCACTCAAGATATCTTTGATAAACCAGTGAAAAAGAAGGGATTCTCCGTTGTTATAAAGAACAGAGACTTCACTAAACTCTGGATTGGACAACTTATATCCAATATAGGCTCTTCAGTAGGGAGTCTTGCCCTCTTGTTCTATGCGTTTGCACTGACTGGCTCAGAACTGGCAATGGCAGGTCTGGCAATGATGCAAATTTTACCTATGGTTCTTTTCTCTGGATTAATTGGAGTATACATAGACCGATGGGATCGAAAAAAGGTCATGATTGCAGCTGACATCGTTCGCGCGGTTGTCACACTTCTCTACCCCTTTGTTGCATTATTTCCCTCTATTGTCAGTCCTCTCATGTGGTTGTATGTCCTAGCATTTGTATACGCAACAAGCAATGCTTTCTTCTTCCCTGCAAGGAGTGCATCTATTCCTAGACTTGTTGACAGAGAAGAACTAGTGACTGCTAACTCCTTGGCTCAAATGACATTTCAACTCGTGGCTCTAATCTTCACGCCTCTCGGGGGAGCACTGATGGCCATTGTTGCACCAGACTACCTCGTGGGATTCTTGATAGATGCATCTTCTTTCGTTGCATCCGGTATTGTACTCTCAACTATCAAAACATCGCTTATACCTGAGATGGTGCCAGATATTGAAAGAAAGTATATTCGTGAATTAAGTGAGGCAGGAGGAATTGTAAGAAGAAGTGCAATTGTCTCATTTCTCCTTGTAATATTCACCGCACTAATGTTTCTTGGTGGAATGTTAAATGCCATCATTGTTCCATTCTTCCAAGGGGAACTTGGTTTTGACGAGTTCTTATTCAGTTTGATAATGAGTGGTAGTGCAGTGTCTGGGGTGATTGCTGCGGCTATTCTTGGACAGAGGTCAACCATAAAGCGACCATTCTATCTAATGATGGGAGCGATGGTCATCGTTGGAGTTGTGATGAGCCTCCTCTCCTTTGTCCCAGCAGGGGACTTCCTTCCTGCTCTATTACTCATGTCAGTTGTGGGAGCTGTGAATGTAGCTATTGGGGTACCAAACGCCGCGATCATGCAAGAAATCATCGAGGATAAGATGAGGGGTAAGGTGTTCTCACTCCAAAGCATGATGATTAACACAGCTCAACTTGGAGGTATGGCTGTTGCAGGTGTGTGGGCGGAGTCGGTCAGCTCAAGTAGGCCGCCTATCTTTGTCGCAGGCACTGGAGCTTTGCTAATAGCAATGATAGGACTTGCACTAGTTGCGACCAGGGGACTGCACGGTAAACTTTGGCAGGTCAGAGAAGATCGTGAGAGGATACTCACAGAAACCAAAGGTGAAGCTGAATCAACTGAAGAGGATTTCGACACAATAGAGTATACTTGAAAACAGATAATAGACCTACTAGTTTGATAATAACTATGAAAGGACTACAGATTGAGGATATTATTGAAGGAACTGGGGATTTACCGAAACAGGGACAGACTGTTGTTGTCCACTATACTGGTTGGCTGACTGATGGAAAGAAGTTCGATAGCTCAGTCGACAGAGGTGAGCCATTCGAGTTTCAGATTGGAATCGGACAAGTCATCCAAGGTTGGGATCAGGGTGTTGCAACTATGAAGGTTGGTGGGAAAAGAAAGTTGACAATCCCACCAGAGCTAGCATATGGAGACCGCAATATTGGTGATGGACTAATCCCTCCAAACTCAACTCTAATCTTCGAAGTTGATTTGTTGGATCTGAAATAGGAAGGTTCTATATTCGTTCAATACAAGCCTCTCAGGAGGAAGAAGTTTGAAGACACTATCTTTTGATGCCCAAGATGTGCAAAGAGTCATCAATTATCTTTCTAGCAATTATGCGGCCGTGACCAGGAAGATTTCAGAGAATGATCAGAGTATAATGGCTATTTTCATCCATGAAGAGTACGTTTTCAGAACAGGGTCATATCAAACTCTGACATCTATTGTTGAATCAAAAGGGGATTTTGGACAGGCCACCCTCACCGTCGTCGGTAGCGGAGGTGGTGAAGGAATCTGTAATTTCAATTGGGGATCTCAGTCTGCTGGAGAGGATACAGTGATTCGAAATGTTCAACAAATAATCCGCCAGGGATATGTGAGGGAAGATTACGATAGGCATTATTACGAAGGTCAGAGATAGACCCTGAGAGTGTGTTTTGATCTATTTTGAGATTTGCTAACGTCCTAAAACTCAGCACAGACTTATACGGATTCATGAGCGGTGACATTCCAATATGAGTGAATATAACAAAGATACAAGATATGCAATTCGCGATGAATCGGGAAATTATCTTCCTCCATTTCCAGTAGACCCAATAAGGCTAGCAAAAGATACTCGCAAAACAGTCTGCAAGTCTCAAGATGGAATGCTTCTGCGTAAGTATACGAGGTTTTACGCTGTGGGTGTCTATGGAGGCATAGCAACTGCCTATTCAGTAGGATGCAATTATCGATGCGTCTTCTGTTGGGTTGACTGGAGTAGAGATTGGCCAGAGAAGTATGGAAAGTTTTACTCCCCCACCCAGGTGTATCAAGAGCTCAGACAGATAATGAAAGTCCAGGATCTTCGCAAGGCACGTATTAGTGGAGCAGAACCTACATTATGCCCGTCACACTTGCTAGGTGTCCTCGATCTAGTCCATGAGAACAGGGATAAGTTCAATCTTTTTGTAATCGAGTCAAACGGTGTTGTCATCTCACAGGACCGAGAGTTTGTCAGGAAGATTGTCGAATATGCATCGTCGGATTCGAACACAGTTGGACATGTGAGGTTGTCTATCAGAGGTGGACTTCCAGAATCCTTCGAGGAGAAGACTGGGTGTCATGGTAAATTCGTAGACCTTCCATTCATCGCAGCCAAACGTCTTTGGGACGAGAATGTATTATTTCATGTTGCTGTGGTAGTCGATCCGCGTTTCACATCTGAGGATGAAAGACAGGTAATCTATGACAAACTCTCAGACATAGATGTATCAGTTAGACGAAGCGTTGAGGAAGAATTCCTTGATCCCTATCCTCATGTGTTAGTTAGACTACGAGCAGTCGGACGTAACGATGTAACAGGAAAAGAAGTAACCCGCATGGAAGAACGATTGCTCCGTGAGCGACTAGATTTGTGAGCTTTAGCTCGTGTATTTCATTCCCTTTTTGCGAAAATCGCAATGAAATAACGATAAAATTGAGGTTATTACCACAATTATTATATACTTTTGTGGAAAAAACAGAAAGTGAAGTGTTGAGAGGCGCAAACTCCCTCCTGAAATCCTAACATTATCCTCTCCTCCTCAAGCAACCATGCGAACCTCAATTTTTCTGCGCCTCTCTCACCTTCAAACTACTTCTACAAATTTCATGTGCGAAAAAGAAAAGACAATCTCTACATCTGAGGTATCATATTCATGACAATGGGAGCATAGCCATGGGAGAACACCTCAACCACAAAGGGATCGCTGGCTTCAGCAACTTTGGTCCATGACCCGTTGTCACGGCGATAGTATGCAAGCTGTGCATTGCTGTGACGAATCTCGATGATTGACTTCGGAGGGATACGATTGAGATCAGCCACTTCAAGTGACTGTTCATTCTTCGATTCACCATCCTCAGGTCTAGACAGGAAGACTGAGAAAATCCCTCCAGCATCTGGTAGAAGCAGAGCAACATGAGGTCGGTCAACGGAGTTCCACCTCTTTGGGACAGGTGGATAGCGACAGGTGAATGCACCTGATGCTGACCGAAGAACCAGATAAGTACCCTCGTCTATCGTCATGGAGTCATTTACCTCTAGCGTGCTTTGCGAATGTTGGGATATTCTCGTACTGATTGTCACATAGGATACTTACGCGAAAGCGTATATAACCTTCAGGCGAGCGCGTCTCGAGAAACCGACCCTCCAGAGATTGAATAGAGCTCGACTAGACGCCGTTTCGGGAGATGGTCTGCAAATAACCTCTTCGAATCGTGCAATGCGAAGAAAGCTACTAGAAGTTGGATTTTCGATGTGCTTCCCTCTTTTCGAATGACTTAACAAATGGCCAGTCTGAAAGTTGGTGTCTTATTCACGATTTGAGAGAGCAGCAGCCAGGACCTCATCTAAGGAATGGAACACTCTGGACGCACCTGCATCATAGAGGTCGTCCACAGTTGTTTCACCAGTGGCAACACCCCAGAATTCGATACCAGCTCGAGTTGCTGCAGCGCCATCAATGAGAGCATCACCAACGTAGACGACTTCATCAGGTTGCATACCCAATTCAGTGGTCACTTTCAAAAGACCATCGGGGAAGGGTTTAGGCTTAGGAGATTCGTGCCGAGTCTGAATGAGGTCAAAGTTCTCAGCCAGGGGGATCTGAGTCATGATTTTATCCAGAGCCGGACGACCGTTGTTAGTTAGAATTGCAAGTTTGAATCCAACATCACGAAGTTTCTTGATTATCTCTAAGGATCCATTAATCAGAGTTGCAGTGGCTGCAGCGAATCCCTCATGCTGACTGAGAATAGAGTCCAATTCAGTTTCCATAGCGTCCCACTGTCCTTGAGAAAGTCCATTATTCAAGAAATAGTCCCGAGCTTTTCCTGTTGCGCTAGAGATTCCGTCAGCAGGTTCGAAGAGAGTTGAGGGAACCCCTCTTGAAATGAAGTACTTCTTGGTGTCATTCCTCATCGCCTCAAGAGGGAGAGTCAGATGGGTTATTGTCCCATCCATGTCAAACACCAAGGCTTTCAACATAAGAGCCACCTTTCGAGAGCTATTGGAAACGGTACTTAAAGATAACCTTGAGTCAATCGATGTATCAATCATAGAGAGTAGCTATGAAATCACGGATTGAGGACTCTACTATTGGTAGAGACCTTTGATAGAAGTGACCTTCACCATCTAGGAGTTCTATCTTTATTGGTTCCGATCTAATAGCTTTAGCTATATCATATAGGTCGGTAAAAGGAATCATACTGTCAGATTTTCCATGAAACATCATTGTAGGACATTCTATGTTGATGAGCTGAGCAATATCAAAACCATCCTCTAAAATCAAGTACTTAGATGCACTGAGTGTTATAAGAAATGGAGGTGGTTTCAACAAGGCGAGTCTAATAGCTGTGGATGCTCCAAATGAGTATCCAACTATCGCAGTATATTTGTTGTCTTTGTTTGATTCGAGAAATTCAATCGCATTCAGTGCATCCGTGATGGCACTGTCGATACCGGAGTAACCTTGAGGAGAAGATGGTGCACCACGAAAATCGAATCTGAAAGTTGTAAAGTCTTCATCAACGAAGATGCGTTCCAAAGTTGTGACAACATGATTCTCCATATTGCCGCCATAGAGTGGATGCGGATGCAAAATGATGACATTTGTATTCTTGGAGGATTCCAGCTGGGTAATCTTTCCATGTATCTTGTATCCCTCGGACTTGAATTCTACAATGTGCATCATATCTACATCTCTCCCTTCTGATAAACAAAGCCTAGGAGGGATTATCTTAAAGGTGCTGTTGCCACTGAGTAAAAAGAGAGTGAAGAAGTGAAAGATGTTGAAAATGCAGATATGAGAAGTATGGTGAGGGATTTTCCTAATCTACTTACTAGAGTAAAAATCGATCAAGATACTCAAGATATCTGTGTAAGACTTGGAGACGAGGGACTGGGAGGAGTTGCAATTCTTGGGATGGGAGGGAGTTCCATAGCAGGTCTCTATGTTCAAGCATTACTACAAGAGGCGGCGACATTCCCGGTGAGAGTAAACCAGGTGTATACATTACCAGCCTATGTAGACTCAAGATGGGCGACTATAGCTGTAAGTTACAGTGGTAACACTGAAGAAACTCTTGCAGCGTATAATCATGCCGCTCAACGCAACTGTCCCATCTTCGCAATCACATCAGGGGGACTGCTCCTATCAAAAAACATTAGCACAATGATCATCAAGATTCCGGGTGGTTTTCAACCGAGAGCTGCCTTCCCCATCTTCTTTTCTGTGGCCCTGAACCTAGTCGAATGCCTGGCTGGTGTTAATCTCACAGATTTCGATACAATAAGTAAATCTCTCCTTGCGAAACTTGCTAAGTGGGATGACTCAGCGTTAACACCTAGAGCCATGGCTCAGGATTTTACAGGATATGTTCCAGTCTTCATTGGTTCTTCGCATCTCACACCAGTTGCTTACAGAGCAAAATGTCAGATCAACGAGAATGCAAAAACCATGGCTTTCTATTCAGAGATTCCCGAAGCAAACCATAATGAAATTGAGAGCTTCATAGCTGATAACGAGTTCAATATTCTTCCTGTGTTTCTAAGAAGCTCATACGAAGATGAACGGCTCAAAAGAAGGATGGACATCACGACCTCACTTTACGAGGAAGAGGGATTTTCACCAATACGTCTTAGTATTGGGAGCAAAGACGAGTTAGAAGAGATGTTGGCACTTACACTCTATCTCGACTTGGTTTCAGTAGAACTGGCGGAACTTCGAGGTGTAAATCCTGTTTCAGTGAATCAGATTTCTAGACTCAAGAAAGAGCTGGAATGATTACTATCCTATGCAAGACGTATAGTAGTGTTACCTGTGTAATCAAAATTGATGTATCGCCAAGTAATAGTATTTGGTTCGTCAAAGGTTATGAAACGAAAACGGAAAACAATCTGCCAATGCCAAGTATCAGAGTTGTAAGCAAGATTGACCGTATCTCGATCCCAAGTCGCTCCTGTCGTTTTAGCGAGCGTGAAGTTACGGTTATAGTTCGGAAAGAGTGGCTGCAAACTCTCAGGTAATGTATATGCAAAGGAAGTGTAGGAGAGCAGATCATCATTCAGCGTGATTTGAGCACCCATGAACATAATACGGACATTACCCTCGATATCCGTATCACTGAAGAAGTTGAAAGTGAATGAAAGGTGAGGATACACCGTTTCATTTGTGGGGTCAACATTGCTGACGGTTGTTTCTTGGATTGTCACCTCCAGACCCCCAGCCAGTGCATAGCTACCACCAAAGTATACTGCATTGCTGACCAAGAAGACCGAACTAAGGAGCGCTGCAATAATGGTGACTGAAATAATGACGTTCTGAGTTCTTTCACTCGCTATCATCACATCTCACACCCAAAAGCTTTGACACTCTCAATATGTTCCTTTTGCTCCACGCAGATTTCACCATCCTACAGGAACAGAGGAAAAGCTAAGAGATGAGCTATCCATGGGAAGAGGGCAAGTAATGCAGGAAGTGGTATGCCAGGTAATACCTCATCATCCCTTGCAATAATTGTCGCATTGATGATTATTCCTAGACTCGCTAGTAGGACGGACATGACCCATACGTAGAATGGAAAGAATAGTAAGGAGTGTGCAGAAATCAAAGCGAAGGCAATATAATCGCCCACTCCGACCGCAGCTGAACTAGTCTGTATTCGCGTATAGTCAAATGGATCAGAACCAGGTGTGTCAATCAGGACAGCTGCTTCAGCTGCTGGAGAGTAACGTGTAAGAAAATAATCTTCCATCACAACAACCACAACAAGAACAATCATACTCGCGGTGAGTGAAACTATTCCAAGAAATGTGCCAAACACACTTCCATAGAATACAACGAAGAAGTTTCTCAAATACGAAGGCACCGAGTCCATAAGGATGAATACGAAAGACATCAACAGGACACCCAGTGATGCAAGTGAAAGTACGCTAGCAATAATGTCAGCACCTTTGAAGAGAATGAATAGAAGTGACTGACCAACGATGAAGAACGAAATAGTAAGAATGGGTGATACAACAAGTGCAACCAATGTCCTTCTTGCAGCAGGTCCTCGCTTCTGAATAGTGTAGAAGAGAGAGAGAACGACCAGAGATCCAAGGCCGGTTGATATTACTGTCTGAATGGCGATTTCAATGAAAGAATATTGTTGTTGACTATAACTAAGAAGCTCACCAAAGACTGTTGATCCTAGGATCATACTGGCAAGCCCTCCACCAACAATGAATGGAAGAATGGAGAGTGCAATCACTGTGATTCGTGGTCTGTCAATCCTCATGTGCGTGACCTTGGATTTCCTGTGTTATGTTGTATTAAAGGGGCTCTCTTTCACGCAATTATATGGGGAATGTAAATCTTCTTTCATCTCATTGATGAGATATTAGAAAAATAAAGGAGGAAGGGGACATTAGTCCCCTAATAGTTGCTAAACTACTTCTGTCTGAGCAGCACAAAACCACCGACAAGAATCACAACTGCAGCGCCAACTGCACCAGCCACGATAGCTAGAGTAAAGTTATCTCCTGTTGGTCCGGTTGTTGGTTCAGTAGTTGTGGTTGATGAAGTTGTTGTGGTTGTGGATGGTTGTGGGAAGTAGTGGAAGTCAGGGTTAGCTGAAATCTCGTAGAACTCACCAGGATCATAATCAGTGAGTTCGAATGGTCCGCAGTTGACGTTGGGCTCTGCAGGATCGAACATTGGGTTCCAAGTGTTCCAACCTTCATAGCCAATACCATCGACATCGTTGAAGATGTGTTTTGGTATGATCCAGTCGGTTGCGAAGTTCGAGAAGTGCCACCAAGACTCAGTGCTGAACTCAATTACAGCTCTGTAGGGTGTTGGAGCATATGCAGCCACAAGATCAGTTAGGTCTGTTGCTGCAGGGTTTCCAAAGACACCGCTTTCAAAGAAGTAGGTGTAGCTGAAAGCCACATCCTCAGCTGTCAGAGCTGTACCATCAGTCCATGTCGCGTTCTGAATAATATCCACTGTGAAACGAGTATGACCATCGGGAACCGCTGCGTTGTCAGCATGTGTTTCGACTGTCAAAGTTTCAGCCAAGTTCGGATATGGTGTCAGATCAGGTGCGATTGTGTACAGTGAAGGCCATAGGTTCTCTAGGATAGCGATCGAGTAAGCAGAGTTGGTAACGAAGATGTTGAAGCTGTCCGGTTCCTGGCTAATTGCCACTGGGACAGTTCCACCTGGGGTACCATCAATCTTGTGGATCTTCCTGTAGGTCCATGGACCTGAGATGTAGCTACCAAGGTCGGGAACATGTCCAGTGAAGACGTCGTTCCTGTAGCCTTGCATGTAGGTGTTCTCGTACACAACAAGTCTGGGTACGTTCTCCTGTAGGATCATCTGCATTGCAGCAGCTGCCTCATATACTTCAGCATAATCGGTTCCGTACAGGAGCTGATCTCTCCAGCTGTCATAGGTTGCATTTACGAAATTAGTTGGGTTCTGGTATGGCACGTCAGCGTATTCACTCCAGTATTCATAAGCAAGCCAGTCTACGTTATCACTTCCAAAGTTGAAAGCATAGAAGACCATGTCATAGTCTCCGTGGCTGTCTAGTCTGGAGATGTACTCGTTGAACTCAGCTGCCTGGGTTCTAGCATTTACATCTAGAGCCCTGAGAGCGTCAACACCAATCTGAGCTGTACCACCAGCAATCTCGGGTGATGATGAGGCGTACTCAATGACCACATCGAATGGTGAGCCATCAGGTGCGAGCCTGTAGCCTGTACCAGGGTCAATGGTGAAGCCAGCAGCATCGAGAATTGCATTTCCAGTGGCAACCTGAGCTGTGTAGTAGTGGTATGGCATATCATCTTCAATACACCAGCTATTTGGATAAGGCACAAGTGAATCTTGTTCCTGTGAAAAGCCGTCCATGATTTCTGATGTGACTGCTGTCTTATCAAAAGCATAGGCAAAAGCTCTTCGGAAAGCGCTGATGTTCAACGGATAGTCACGAGTGTTAATTGTAATGTGACCATAACCGTTTCGGAGAGCACTGAAGATGTCTATATCTGGATCCAGGTCCAAAGCCTCAAGATGAACTGGATCAAAGAAACTATTGTCCATTTCAATCTCGCCAGCTTGGAGAGCAAGAATCCTCTGATCTTGGTTTGCTATAACTTTGAAAACAACTTTGTCTACATATGGTCCCACATTAAGATTTGCTGGGACATCGACAGCCACACCTAAAGCTGGTGAAACTGCCATAAATAGAAAAGCTGTGGCAAAGGATATAGCGACCAATCTTTTCTGACGATCAGTAAGCATGTTCTCTCTATCTCCTTTCCGTTCCGAGTCGATTTCGGATACAGACCGTTTGTGGGAGGCAAATAAAAGCGTTGTGTATGCTGTAACCGTTGTGTACAGTGATACAATACATGAGACTGATGAGACAACTGTCTCAGGAAAGGCGACTTTCCTCGGATAAATGCGTGAAGATTAGAAAAAGAAAGGAAGTAGGAGCATGAAGCTCCCACATACTTGATGACTATCCATACTTGATTCGTGGGTCCAACACTCCATAGAGGAGGTCCGCCACAAAGTTTGCAAGCACCGCAGTTATCGCAATGATCATGAAGATTGCTTGAATGACAGGATAATCAAACAACAGTAGACTGTCGAATATGAACCGTCCAAGACCCCGCCATGTGAACACCGTTTCTGTCAACGTTGCTCCGTTTATCAGGAAACCAAAGGTCATTGCAATGATTGTCACCATTGGCAGCATTGCGTTCTTCAGACCATGCTTGTACAGAACTTGATTCTCATCCAGACCCTTTGCGCGAGCTGTGAGAATATAGTCCTCTGTCATGACATCAATGAGATTGTTTCGCATATAGAGGAAGTAACCACCATATCCACCAACTCCCAGTGTGATCATGGGTAGGAAGAGGTGATGCAAGACATCTCCAGCCACCATTAACGCTCCAAACGGATGCGTACGTGCTGCTTCCCAAACATCATAACTTATCGTACCAAACTGGGGAAAGCCAATCCGTACTCCCCAAACAGCATCGGTCCACTCTGGGAGCATGAAGCCAAAGACAAGCAGAAGCATCATTCCCAACCAGAAGATCGGTAACGCGTAAATGAACAAAGCTACCGTTACGGCACCAACATCTTTTCTTGATCCGGGATCTGCAGCCACCTTGACGCCAGTCCAGATACCCAACAGGATAGCTACCATTGAAGATGTTCCCATAAGGAGCAAAGTGTTGGGTAGTCGCTCAACAATCGAGTCCATCACTGGCCGCTGGGTCAGGAAGGATACTCCAAAGTTACCAGTGAACATACTAACCAAGTATCGCCAGAACATGTAGATCCAGTCAAA
This sequence comes from Candidatus Thorarchaeota archaeon, assembly GCA_048882325.1. Classification (GTDB taxonomy): domain Archaea; phylum Asgardarchaeota; class Thorarchaeia; order Thorarchaeales; family Thorarchaeaceae; genus SMTZ1-45. The sequence continues at coordinate 40,029 of JBHLRS010000004.1, forward strand.
GATATCAGGATCAGGTACGAGACCAAAATTAGCATACATCTGTTCAAGTAAGTCCTGAGTCAAGTTTCGTCGAAGCTCGTCACTCAGCATTAGGCTGATTGGACTTGCTCCAAAAATGAAAGTGGGCAGTCTGAACAAGAAGAAGTTGAAACATACTACAGCTACAATTAGTAGTACCATGTAGATGCTCCGTCGGATTATGTATTCACGTAGTCCCATTGCCAGACTCACTCCGAAAGACAATAGTACCTAGTGACACTAAGTACTATGACAGTAAGTACCACGAATATCAACCTAATAAAAGTAATGCTCAAGGCGGATGTAGGGATTTTTAGTTGAGGTCAAACAACTTTGTGAAAAAGGAAAGCTGGGAGCGAAGGCTCCCATAGGTATGATTTCTATCCGTACTTGATTCGTGGGTCTAACACTCCATAAAGAAGGTCTGCTACGAAGTTAGCAAGTACAGCAGTTATAGCAATGATGAGGAAAATTGCTTGTATGACTGGGTAGTCAAATAATAGTAAGCTGTCGAAAATGAATCGGCCCATACCTCGCCACGTGAACACCGTTTCTGTTAACGTGGCTCCGTCTATAAGAAATCCGAAAGTCATCGCAATGATCGTCACCATTGGCAGCATCGCATTCTTGAGTCCGTGCTTGTAGAGCACTTGGTTCTCATCAAGACCTTTTGCGCGAGCTGTGAGAATGTAGTCTTCCGTCATGACGTCAATGAGATTGTTTCGCATATAGAGGAAGTAGCCTCCATAACCACCTACACCCAGAGTTATCATTGGCAAGAACAGGTGATGTAAGAGATCACCTGTGACCATAAGAGCACCCAATGGATGGGTTCGCGCAACCTCCCAGACATCATAGCTTATCGTTCCGAACTGCGGGAAGCCTATCCTTACCCCCCATACAGCGTCAGTCCATTCTGGAAGCATGAAGCCAAAGACAAGCAGAAGCATCATTCCAAGCCAGAAGATTGGTAACGCATAGATGAATAAGGCAACTGAAACCGCACCAACGTCTTTCCTAGATCCAGGTTCCGCCGCAACTTTTACACCCATCCAAATCCCAAGCAGAATGGAAACCATAGATGAAGTACCCATGAGGAACAGTGTATTGGGTAGGCGTTCAACAATTGAATCGATTACAGGACGCTGTGTAAGGAATGAAACCCCAAAATTACCAGTGAACATACTCACCAAGTAACGCCAGAACATGTATATCCAATCAAAGATGTCCGGATCTGGTACGAGGCCAAAATTAGCGTACATCTGCTCTAGTAGGTCCTGTGTAAGATTACGTCTAAGTTCGTCACTAAGCATGAGACTAATAGGACTTGCACCAAATACAAAAGTAGGCAGTCTAAACAGGAAAAAGTTGAAACAAACTACAGTTATGATAAGTAAAATCATGTAGATGCTTCGTCGAATTACATACTCTCTTAGTCCCATTTTTATTTCACACCGGATACTTGATAATACCTAGCGTCGCTAAGTACTGAAACAAAAGATGTGTTAAACCTCTGCTTAATAAACGTAATGCTCACGGCGAAGACTTGTAGAAAAAGAATAGGAGGGAGGAGGTTTTAGAAAACCTCCATTCTCCTCTAGAGATTATCTCTCCCTGAGTCGTGGATTTAGGACCTGGTCTAATGTGTGTCCGACGAAGGTGAAGGACAACGACAATAACGTGATCATCAGTCCTGGGAATAATACAACCCACCAAGCTCCTGTTGTAAACGCGCCACCTGTTCTTGCATCAGCAAGCATGCGGCCCCAACTTGGATCTTCTGGGTCTGTTAGTCCGAGGAATGAAAGACCTGCCTCAGAGAGGATAGCTCCAACCACTCCTAGTGTGATGTTAGCAAAGAGGATTGGTGTTACGTTAGGCAAGATGTGTCGAAACATGATGTACGTGTCAGACGCACCTATTGCCCTAGCTGATTCGACATAGGCCTTGTTCTTCTCCGCCAGGACCTGAGACCGTATCAACCGAGACGTTCCAGTCCATCCTAATATTGCGATAACGATGATGATGTTTTCAATCGACGCTCCGAGGAACGCCGCAAGCACCATCATCAACGGTAAGCCGGGGATGACTAACAGAAAGTCTACTATACGCATTAGTACTTCGTCGACTTTGCCACCGAAGTACCCGGCAACCATTCCTACAATAACTCCCACCGCTGTGGAAAGTGCAGTGGCTAATATTCCAATGATCAGTGAGATTCGGCTACCGTAAATGAGCTGCGAATACGCATCGGCACCCCAGTTAGTAGTACCCATAAGACCGAAGTACTCACCATATGCAACCATTTTGAGATTGGTAAAGGTGAAGGTCACTGAACCAGTGTAATTACGCCAAGCTTCAATCGAGTAGCCATCAAAAGCGTTGTAATAGAAGTAGAAATTGTCTGTAGGAGCAAGAGCAGCAACAATTCGAACAAAGTTATCAGGATCTTCTTGTGTTCCATTGACAGTAATCATACCATCGAACACATCCTTGATACTCAAGTAGTTCAGACTGATTCGCTTCTCTTGTACTTGGTCAGTGTAAGTAGCTTCTCTTGATGAGTATACTCTAACCCATTCACCACTTGAATCAATCAACCAAACGTAAACTCGGAACATGAGATTATTGTAGGGTTGAGCCCCAGCAGCAAAATCACCAGTCAAATGTGTCGAATACGAGATTGACATATTGACGTCACTTGGCCGGTTATTGTATGGCCAATCAAAGTCAACCTCAAAGTATGCGAACTCACCGAATGAAGGTAGAATCTCATCAGGATCCTCACCCCAATATTCTAGCTCCGTGCCAGCTGTATGCGACCATGTCAGATTCACGTAACTTTGGTTGTTCGTTGGGCTAATAGGCGCATGCGCACCCGAAAATTCACCACTCGATCCGTTCCCACGGATTATTGGCTCCTGTGAGAGAGTCGGATCAGTAACGAGTTCTCCAGTAACAACACCAGTGGGATCAAAAACTGAAAGCCAAGAAGGTGCGAGGTATGTTGGAGCAACCTTAGCCTGCGGCGTTGGATCATGAGTAGCAAGGTAAGGAGCGAAGACAGCCATCCCAAAGAAAATGAACATGATTCCAAGTCCAATAAGTCCAATTCTATGCTTGCGATATTCTCTCCAAAAGTTGGTAATGCCAACGTACCAGTTGCTATCTTTCCAACCTTTTTCTGTTCTAGACAAATGATATCCTCCATTTTAGGGACTGAGTCAAAGCCATCCGGGAAGGTGGGAAGGAAGTGAACCAATCCCCGGTCTCGTCTAATAATTTGAAAACCCCGAAATTTCCCTAAAAAAGCAATTGGTTCGGGTAGACGAAATTAGTTCGGGTATGCAACCATCTACTCATCACCATAGGCTTCCTCAAATGGATCCTCATCTATCTCCTCTACCACTTCGGTTTCGAGACCTCTCTCTTCTCTTGCTTTAATAATGTCCTTCGTCCGTCGATGGGCAGCCCAGAGATCGGCAAAGACCATTCCAACTAAGAACACAACAAGAACGCCAGTTAAGGAGAGAATTGCACCAAAGAACTGCAGAGGGAAAAAACCAAAGATCCACCATCCTGTAAGCATCCAATATCCAAGAACAATTAGTACAACTGGTACCAAGAGGATCCGTTTTCGTGGTTCGTTCCTTGTTCGGGGAAATGACCTAATCTCTGGCATTGATATCAACAACTTTCGTAGGAAGTGAATTGCCTTTTACCTTTTCTAAACCAGCCTAGGAGGAATTCCAAAATTCACAATCGTAATTACTCTTGAACTGTGCGTCCGCTGATGAATGTCTTTGAAAGCAACATATTTAAGCCAACCATCGGGCAACGATACCCCACAAGGGTGAGGTGATTCCACGCCCAGAGCTATATGGCTCGATGGAGTTTACAAACATGCCCCTGCTAGATATTAGGAACCTACGCATGTACTATCAGACTCAGAAGGGTCTGGTAAAAGCGGTCGATGATGTTTCTCTCACACTTGAGCCGGGAGAGTCTATTGGGCTTGCAGGTGAGTCAGGTTGCGGAAAGAGTAGCTTGGCTTATTCAATCATGCAACTCCTTCCTCCAGCGGCTAATATTGTCGGAGGGAATGTCTATTTCAAAGGAGATGACCTGATTCGTAAGACTGCAAAGGAGATGCGGGATATCCGATGGAAGAATGTAGCGATAGTCTTCCAGGGTGCGATGAACGCGTTAAATCCCGTTTTCGAGATAGGAGAACAGATTGCTGAAGCTATCCTCATGCACGAAAATGTGACAGAGGAAGAGGCACTTGATCGATGTGCAAAGCTGTTTGAAATGGTTGGTCTTGACCCTGGTCGAATTCATAACTACCCTCACGAATTCTCGGGGGGTATGAGACAAAGGGCAATGATCGCAATGGCTCTTGCTTGCAACCCAGACTTAGTAATTGCAGACGAGCCGACAACCGCGCTAGACGTCACAATCCAAGCACAGATTCTGAAGCTCATGCAGAAGCTCCAAAAAGACTTGGGTCTATCACTCATCCTGATCACACACGACCTAAGTGTTATCGCTGAAACATGTGACAAGACAGCTATCATGTACGCAGGCAAAATTGCAGAGCTTGCAGATGTGGTATCGGTTTTCAAGGACCCAGTGCATCCATACGCAACAGGACTAGTGGGAGCAATTCCTAGCATGGTCAAAGCCGAGAAGAAAACACTCACCTCAATTCCTGGCTCACCGCCTGACCTTATCGCGCCTCCATCAGGATGTCGTTTCCATCCCAGATGCCCATATGCACAGGACATCTGTTCAAAGGAGGACCCATCCTTTGATGAGATTGAACCTGACAGGTTTGTGGCCTGTCATTTCGCAGAGCAACTCAAAGGCGAGATTGATTTAGACCTGGGGTGATTAATGATGACAATTGATGAAACACGAGTTCTAGAGGGTTCCTCAGATATTCAAGATGGTGAAACTCTCATTTCTGTGAAGAACATGCGAAAGTGGTTCCCAGTCAATACTGGTTTTCTCTCATCCATGCTTTACAAGCAGGAGCTATTCGTGAAAGCTGTTGATGGAGTCACATTCGACATCATTAAGGGTGAAGTACTTGTACTTGCAGGGGAAAGTGGTTGCGGAAAGACAACAACTGGTAGATGTGTACTTCACCTAGAAACTCCAACTGATGGCGATGTGATCTATGCTGGTCAGAACTTGGCCACGCTTGACCGAAACGAGATCAAGGAACTGCGAAAGCGAATGCAAATTACATTCCAGGATCCTTATGAATCACTCAATCCCAAACAGAGTATTTTCAGTATTGTTGAAGAACCTCTATTGGTTCACAAGATACCACTTTCACCCAGCCAGAGGCGTCTGAGAGTTCTTGAGTCGCTAGAGAGTGTCGCACTCACACCAGCTGAAGACTACATCGACAGGTTTCCTCACGAACTTTCGGGTGGGCAAAGACAGAGAATCTCAGTGGCCCGAGCGTTGATTCTTCACCCTGAGTTCATGGTTGCTGACGAACCTGTATCAATGCTCGATGTGTCTATCCGTGCTGAGATTCTGAACCTACTACTCACACTGAGGGAGGAACTTAGTCTCACCTACCTGTTCATCACACACGACTTGGCTGTAGCAACATACATTGCAGACAGAATCGGAATCATGTACTTGGGAAAAATCATGGAGATTGGTCCAGCACATGAGGTTGCGTTTAACCCGATGCACCCTTACACTCGAGCGCTTATTTCAGCAGTCCCATCTGGAGACCCAACAGTGAAGCGAAGAGTCGAGTCCCTTAAAGGTGAACCACCAAGTCCAATCAATGTCCCTTCAGGCTGTCGTTTTCATCCACGATGTCCATACGCACAGGAGATCTGTGTCAGAGAAATCCCTGAGGATCGCGATATGGGTGAAGGTCATTTTGTAGCATGTCACTTTGCAGGCGAGCTACCTGATGCCCAGCTGTGATCATAATGATGTTAATTCACGGGTGCCCATTGGCCACCCGTGTTCCTTTCTTCTTTTTCAAATCCATGAGGTGAAATGATGACTGAGGATGAAGATAGACCAAGAATTCTCAGAGCAATCAAGAAATGCCTTGTGGATGGTGATGGATATTTCGAGGCGGCTCAGGACGCACTGGATGAAATGTTCAAGGGGTCAGTTGGTGTAGGGATGACACCGCTTGTCGGTGGGTACGCAATTAAGGATGACAAGGAACACTATCGTCATGCTTTGATCAATGTTGACTCTGCTGAGAAAGCATTACTACCGCTCACAAAGCGGTTCAGGGATGGGAGGGTGAATGAATCACACTTCAAGTCTGAAAAAGCAATGGTTATTCTTGGCGATATAGCAGGAATGGATTATGACCTATTGATTAAGATGCTAGTTGAGCAGAGAGGACGAGAGTCCACTTGGTATCGACTAAAGGAGCTTCGTGAGAAGATATCCGAACTAATCGAACTCATCGCAGACGCATGATGATGTGTAGAGCTAACAAAGATAATAACGATTCAATCGCAATCCCTGACAATGGGCAACCCTTAGTGAGTGGTCGTGACCTTGAGTAAATCCAATAATCAGCGAAGTCTTCTCAATGAGCTTGAGAGAACAGAGGGTGTTTTGCAGGATTTACTCTCGACTCTAGCAGGTTTGAATATGTTGTTAAAGCCAATAGAACAGGAAATGAAAGTCACTGATTTTGCTTCAAGTGGGGAGTATGTGCAAGGGGTGTCCAAGGGAGTCGTCTGTGTTCTTACAGGACTTATTCAGGGAGACCCACTGCAAAAGATCTTGGCTGAGAAAGGGAGGGGAAGAAACATCCCAGCCCTCATCAAAGCTGGTGACCGTACTGAATCGCAAGTGACAGTTGAAAGTGTTGTAAATATGCTTCATGCGGAAGACCAGAAACAACGATTGGAATTTGTGATTAATCTGAGGTGGGCAGAACTTCCATCTCCATTAGAGAGGAATAGGGTAGTTGTTAGAGGAGATAGGTTCGTTAGTGGAAAACAAATCATATTGAGGAAATTAGAGAATGAGTTAGAAGAACTTGGTTTAGTGGTGACCGTCGACCAGGGTGAGTTTGGCGGAGGTCCATTAGTCTATGAGATTATAAGATCGTTCCGCGAAATCCATGATCTATTGGTAGCAGAGCTGACACTATCTCGCGAAGTTGTGGAAAATGATGCTCTTGTAATTCAGATGTTGAACATGCTAGCTTCTTTCTAGGTGTGTTTTATGAGCTCTGAAAAAGAAGGTGAGATGCAACTACCATTTCCCCATGGAATAGAAGTCGAGCTCCAAGTGATTCGGAAAGACGGGACGTGGATTCGTGGTGAGGACATTCTTCAGGTATTCGACAAAATTGTTTCCAGTGCAAAGAGCTTGCTAGACAAGAAGATACGGGCATCATCTGTTGAATCTGTAAAACGAAAGTACAAGCTGTCAGCGCAGACTGAGGAGGGTGAAAGAGGCTCGAGGATTGTAGCAACCTATGATAATCCTAATGGTGAGGCTACAGAGTATACTCTCTTAGGTCACGACCCCAATGTGACCAGCTTGACCTGGATACTTGAAGTTGCGACACCACCATGTACAACACTCGAAGAACTCGCTTGGTGGGTTCAGACATTAATAGCAATTTCACAAGAGTCTTTGCCAGTAGACTCGAAGGCGGTACTTGTCTCAACAGGATTGAATCCGACCCAAGAGTACCTGAGAAATCTCTCCTTTGGTGAACATCATCATATACTTGGTAAAAGTACTGACGAGAGGACAAAGATTGCAGTCTACAATATGCTACGAAATTTCCTTCCGCACCTCATTGCACTTTCTGTCAACTCACCATTTGAGAACAAGAAGCCAAGCGATGAGGTTACTATATCTGAGGATGGTCGAGTACGTGCACCACGATGCAAGAGGTCTATTAGACTATTCAGAAACACGACACAGATGGGTCCAACAAATGAGTTTGAGTTGATTCCTTATCTTCGAGGTTCAGATAAAGAAGCTTTCGCGCGACATGTCAACCGAAGCTACGCTCGCATGGTGGATATGTATCCGTTTACTGATTATGGAACAATCGAAGTGCGCGTCTTCGACACGCAGCTTTCGATCCCTAGGCGTATGGGATTGGCATTATTGCTACAAGCATTAGCCCTCAAAGCGAAAAGAATGGTTGAGAGAGGAGAAACAATACCGGATGTGGGACCAAAGACACTTGCAGCCAACAGAGCTTCAGCCTTGTCTGCAGGACTATGGGGACCGTTTCGACCTAGTGAAAAGACGATGGAGTCAGACTACGTTAGAATTTACAATCACCAAATCGCAGATGACGGTCTGATCAACGAAGGCAAGAAGAACAGGTTTCTTGGTGACGCAGTAGTTTCAATGTTGTATCTGATTAGAACTGAACTTGAAGATTTGAATGTCATTGAGAATCCATTCATGCAAGCTCTCCTTGTTTCAGTGTATGGAAGTGAATATGCTGAACCAAGAACAACTGGTGCGGATTTTCAGTTAGAGGTGTTTGCTAAATCGGACAACAATATGGTTGTGTTGATGAAACGATTGTCAGAGGTGACACGAGAATGCAGCACTAATTGGCTCTACGACCCGATTCAAGGTTCTCCGCATTTACCCACATGGCTATGCTGGTGGAAAGGTCTTGAGCCTGAGATTGTGCACGATGCAGAGAGGGTCTTTGCAGGGCAAGATGTCCAATTCAATATTCTAGCTAGGAACTTTACAGGAAGGGCACTTGAGAGCATCACAATCACGTATTCAATTGAAGATTCAGAACGAAATGTTGTCGAGAATAATGTCCTTACAATTCCAAGTATTCAGGATGGAGAGATACACGTTTCCCAAGTGTCATTTCAGACAAGAAAGAATATCCCGGCATACAACATCATTGCTGAAGTGGGTTTTGTTGGTAGAGTCATCAATCTTACCAGCACAATCAACATGTATTGGATGAAAGCTGAAATAAGACCTGGAACAACCACTCAGTTTGCTGATGGTAAGACACCAGTCCTCTTCAATGGTCAGATTGAAACGAATTTTCCGACACAGACTACAGTTCAGTGTCAGGTCAGTGTTATTGCTCCTGGTATGGAGAAGGTTTTGGTATCCTCAAAAGACAATATTCTGGTTGATAACGGTGAAGCAACCAAACTTGACAACACGAAATTTCTGCCCATTCTTGTCCCATCAGATGCAGCTGATGGAGTTGAACGATGTATACTTCAGCTTAGTCTCTTTAATCAAGATGGGACCGAGATCGCAGAAGCCGTTTCCAAACCATTCTATGTTGGCTTTGTGAAGAGAGGACCACAAGTTGTTTTGAATACAGACTTAACAGGTACATACAAACTTGGTGACCTGATTTCAGGAGAAATCCTTGTCACTAACTTGGGAAAACGGATCCCAACTGACACACGGTTACTGCTAGAGTTCAAGAGCGACTCTGGTCGTACGCACCTCATAGAGGAGTTTCTTAAGGAGGAATTTACAGCTGGAGCAGTGGGATTTCATTGGAAGATACCCATATTGCTAATTGAAAGTTCAGCTGATAGAGTGGGTATCATCAAAGCATCACTCAGGCAGAAAGGACAAATCGTTGCTTCTGCAGAGTCTGAAAGACTCAGAATTGAGCAGGTCACAGCTAGGGTCAACATTGATTCACTCCGGGTTCCCAAACGTGCGCATATAGGAGGTAAGGTTTCAGGCTGGCTTAGAATTAGAAGGAACACAGAGAGTGGAGAACCTGCAATACTCAACATGACGTTCGTTTTTCCAGATGGTGATGAGCACCATGTGTTAAGCCAACCCGTCAAACAGAGTAAGAATTTATCAATCGCCTTTGGTCCGATAGTCATCCCTGCGCCTCGTGTGACTGCAAACCACAAAGGTGTAACACTGGTGGCTACACTGAGCTATGCTGGAGTTGAGGTTGATAGGAGGTCAAGTGACATAGACCTCATGGGTGGGCCTCAGATGGATATGGCTCAGATTGAGTTTGTTGGTCTTCCCAATTTCACAGCGCCTGATGATCTAATTCAGCCAACAGTCCAAGTAATCAGTAATGTTGAGAAGAAGAAGTCGTGCATTATAACAGTTGAATTGGAATCAGTTGGTGGAAACAGCGAGCTCCTCACACAGGAGATAGAACTTGAGCCGGGGAAGGAACGTTTGTTCCCTGTGCCGGTGAGAATCCCATTGAGTGCAGAGATGAGCACAGCACATCTTAGAGCTACACTCAGATGTGGTGACAGATCCTATGAGAAGAAACAGAGGTTCAAGATCAAAGCAATAGAAGAACCATTATTTAAGATCAATTTCTCAATCAGGAATGAGTCAGGAGATGAGATACCAGGACTAGTAGCAAGGTTGTCCACTGTGGATATCATTACAACGATTGAAAGCGTTCGAGAGAAGATTGGAGACCTAACACTTAGTGTCCGTATCATGTCAAGACGTGATGTTGTCAAAGAGTTTGAAGTGCCACTGCCAGATCCTGATGCAAAGAAAAATGTAGTCAGAATCAATTGGATTACACCACCAATTGATGTTGTCACCGGATACTATGTAGATGCAGTAATTCTACAATCGGGACGTCCGTTGCCTTCGAGGGCAGTGGAACTCGTTAAACGACAGTTCACAGTGTATTGAGAAAGGAAGAGTTCTATACTTATAAAATACTCATAATCCTGTGTTTGATTGGGGGAGGCTTATGAGGTTTCATTATGAGGCATGCAGGGATTACGGCCTTTGCCGATTTATTCTTCGTGTAATTATGATTCGACATTTGCCGACATTCAAATGAAAATTGTTATATTGGCTAAGAAATGCTTGGAAATAAGTATTCCCAAGGCAAAGCTATAAATGCGAACTTTGAGCCGCGAATTGGTAATCGGACCCAACAATTAGGATATGATATATACTCATAGAACATTCGACAATGACTTCGACGATATGACCTATGTTTGAACTCAGTACCAACTTGGATGTGAAGCGAATGCTAGATATATTGACCCATCCGGCTGTATCCGGACTACTGGTTATGACACTAGTTGGAGCTTTAGCATACAAGCTAAACTTTGTCGATATTTCAGGATTGATCAGTGCATTTGTAGTTGGTTTTACAATCTGGTACACTGGAGGAGTCGTGTCATTTGTCATTATTCTGTTTTTCTTTTTGAGTGCGGGTTTGGCGACAAAGATGAAGTACAAAGAGAAAGCCAAGAAAAACCTAGCTCAAGAAGGGAAAGGTAAACGCTCTTGGGTCAATGTCTTAGGTAGCGGTATCATTCCAATGATGTTTTCGATAGCCATGTACATGACCGGACCTAGAGTGAATTCAGAGCTTGCTGCCGCTGGATGGTCGTTCCTAATGTTTGGAGGATATATCGGAGCTGTAGCAACTACGACCGCAGACACTTTAGCGAGTGAGATTGGTGTGTTTAGTAAGAGTAAACCACGCCTCATCACTAACCTGAGAAGGAAGGTCCCACGAGGTACTATCGGCGCAGTTTCTCTTCTTGGAGAGGGTGTTGCCCTATTTGCTGGTTTTTTCATTGGAGTTCTCGCACTCATCTTCGCACTTTTTACACCAGAACTTGTTGAGGCGGTAAGTACAACAGAACAGTTGATTGTCCTCGTTCCGATGTCCATCTTGACAGCATTGATTGGGTGCAATCTCGACAGTCTCTTTGGGGCGGTTTTGCAGAATAGATTTGTTTGTGAGATCTGTGGAGCTGTGACTGACAAGGAGTTTCACTGTAATTATGAAACCAAGTATGTGGGAGGATTCAAGAGTTTCACAAACATGCACGTGAATCTCGGCTCTTCCGGAATGGGGGCTACACTTGGCATAGTATTGGGGGCAGGATTGTTTGTCTGGATTCTCGGAGGCCTCTTCTTCTGGATAGCAGCTTCATCAAGCAGCTAGCTGTTTCTTCTCATACTTAACTGCATGCTGAATAGCATTGCAAAGGTCAGACCTCTCACCAATTTTCTGTAAGAGACCGGACACGAACCATTCAGTTATCTCAGCCGTACCTGAGTCACTTTCTACAAACTGAGTTTCACCATTCTCAACAACCCGATATTTGTTAACGGTTTCTTTGATCATAATTCTGGCCTCAGTGATATTTTGTATCTTCTGTAGAGGTCGAGGTTTAACCTCCTTCTTGAGATAGCGCCATGCACGGTTTGATATGAGTAGAGTTTCAACCTGAGATAACACAGGCTTCAGTCGATTAAGCCCCATCTCCCAGTACGGTATTGAACATCTATAGAGAACAGGTATATTGTGAGTTTTCGCATTTGCAGCTATTGAAGCGGCGACTTCTAGGAATAGTTCCCCAATATACACTGCTCTTGCAGTTTCCACGAGTTTCCAAGGGACTTGAGAGGGAGAGGTTATGGAGAGTGATGTTTCGGGACCTATTCCAACAAGTATTCGAGCACCTTTTGGTTCATCGATGATGATTGATTGGTTTGTCTGTTTATCGTTTTCAACAAACACGTGGTGGACATCAACTCCGCCCTGTATTAGATTGGCAAGGATATTCCACCCATCAATGTCATTCCCAACTGAAGATATGAAGGAGGTTTTGAATCCTTCACGAGATAGAGCAAGAGCGAGTTCAACTGAGGGCCCACCAGAACGTCTTGAAGGAGTACTGCAACCAGACAGACCTCCTACTGGAGGTATCTTCTCACAATCAATCTGAGTATAGAATGCTGATGCACCAAATATGAGGTAATCAGGCGTTTTATATTTCTTTGACCCCTCAAGAATCGCCTTCGCTCTCGTCCTTGCAAAAATCTCAAACAGAGTTGATTCAGGGAGTCCCGCATCACGGAACAAAGTTGCTAATCGAACAAGATAATCTTCGAGTAGAAATGCTGTGAGTTCTTCGACATCTGATGGAAGACCTTCAAAATAGAATCTAGCTAATCCCCACCCATTCTTTGTGAGTTCATGGAGGACAACTCGTTTTCCCTGGTATATTGTTGTTCCAGTTGTGATGAGTCCAAAGTTTTTGAGAGTCTTAAGATAAGCAAGGATGCTCTTGTTTGAATGAGGTAGCCTTTCAACCAGGTCTCGTTGAAGGACCCGTCCGGTTTCATCAAAACTGGAAAGTACAGTTCTAGCCAAACGAGATGCCAAAACAGATCTGATGAATTCATCTCGACTCTCAGGATTGGCAGGTAGAAAGAGAAGATAAGGCCAAAGCGACCCGATTTTGCCTGTGGTTGTCATTCCCAACATCTTCATATAGTGGTTTATTACGCCAATTTAGTGTACAAAGCTACCTATGTAGTTTACTAAATTACACTACAATGGTGAAAATGATGTCTGGATTCACTAAGTCATTTGCTTATCCATGGGCTCTTACTGGGATTTTCGGAGCTGTGCACCTCGTAATAACACTGATTCCGTTCAATCTTAGTATTGGTGGAGGTGGCGAGATATCTTTCGGTCTTGTTTCTGCACCAATTATCGGATTTCTCCTAGGTCCATTTTTTGGAGTGATTGCAGTAATAATCGGTTCGTCAATTGCTATGTTTATCAACAACCTCCTTGCAGTAATCGGACCTTTTACTGTTCTGGCTACAGCTGCTGGAGCATTTGCAGCTGGTGTGATGAGAACAAGATTTCGAATCAGTGTACCAGTTTTATTCATACTTGCAATGATCATATACGAACTTAGCCCAGTTGGCAATGCTGTGCCTGCATTCATCTGGTTCCACATGATTGCTTTCATTCTATCTTTATTGTTTATTATCCCGGGGGTGTCTTCTAAAATAATGAGCCCCCTAAATCTCAATGTGGACGTACATAGATGGAGAATGTTTGCTAGCATCTGGATGTTCAGTCTCGTTGCCGTGACATTGGATCAAGCAGTAGGTTCAGCTTTTGGAGGATGGTACCTCCCACCACTTTTTGGACTCCCTGCAATTGTAGGATATTTCGAGGTTGGCATTCTACTTTACGCTTTTGAGCGAATCGTTGGATCACTGATTGTTGCAATTGTGATATATGGATTAGTTGAAGGGCTCTCAAGAGCAGATTTCGGTTTACCTTTATCTCGCATATGGAAATTTGAGTTACTTGAATTATCGGAGGAAGAGATATAGCTCGCACGAAATGAGGAGGAGTGAAGACCTCAATTAGTCGGAGGAAACAACGGGCGTTCCTCCGACACCACATTTTCGTTCAATCCTAAATTGAGCAGAGACGAAGCTTCATAAGACTTCAAGCGAAATGTTTCGTGAAGTTGTGTTTCCGGACACATTTCTACCATTCGTCTACACAATCGTGTGTGTGGAAGGAAGGAGCAAACGAGAATTGCAGTTTGGATTAGGATATTTGTGGACGATGTTCTTCGTCGTAATAGCGTTCTTCGCCTTGATGTTTGTAGCTAGTGGAATCAAAGTTCTGAAGGAATGGGAGCGTGTGGCAATCCTTCGTCTAGGAAAGTTCAAGCACATTAGAGGACCTGGAGTAATCTGGGTCACACCCCTTCTTGATAAAGTAGCTATGAAAGTATCGCTCAGACTTTTGACATATGCGTTCAAGACAGAACGATCATTGACCAAGGACAACGTACCAGTTGTCGTAGATGCGGTAATGTATTTTCGAATCATCGATGTTGAGAAGGCAATCCTCAGTGTTGAGAGGTATACCGTTGCCGTGGAGCTTGCTGCTCAAACAACCCTGAGAGAAACTACTGGTAAGGTAACTCTTGACCAACTCCTCTCTGAGAGAGATGCGATTGCAGGGCATCTTCAGGAACTCATCGACGAGAAGACTGAGCATTGGGGTGTTAAGGTAACTAGTGTCGAAATTCGCGATGTCGTGATTCCATCAGCACTTCAGGATGCAATGAGTCGTGAGGCTCAAGCTGAAAGAGAACGCAGAGCTAGAATCACATTAGCTACTGCTGAGCTCGAAGCTTCAGAGAACATGCTGAAAGCGGCTCGGATTTATGAGGAGTCGAATGTAGGTTTCATGCTTCGTCAGTGGAACATCATGCAAGAGATCTCAAAGAATGCCAACTTGATCATCATGATTCCAACAAACCTTCCAGAAGTCGGAATTGCCGCTGGAACCTCAGTGGCTTTGTCAGCTGGAACTGGAGGAATGAGAGTACCGAAAGACAAAGGATCAGGTGAATAAACTCATTGTTTCATGAGTAGGAGGAATGAAATTGGATGCTTGGATAAAGATCTTCGTAGTCATGCTCATGTTCTCAGCATTGGGAATGGTCATGCCATTTTTAGCCATTGATCCATTCGTTGGCCTGATACTTCTAGGCGTACTCCTCACTTTGCTTGTACTCACCCTCGAACCCGCAACAGGAAAAGCAATGGCACAGGTCACGGTTCCACTAGTAATCATCCTCTTTGTTTTTCAGGTGTGGATTAATCCTGCATTTACATTCAAAGATTGGATGCTTATAGTGATCTTTGCTGTCATGTATCTCATGTTCACCATGTTCACAGGCGGGAGTAGCTTCATTGAGGGTGGCTTTATCGATGCTAAGGTTTCGTTGAAGTTGTTTCCCCTGTATGGAGTAGCAATCTTCCTATCTATCTTGATTGATGAAACGAGACAGCTTACAGCGTACATCATGGCTGGTACTGTTATCTGTTTGATGTTGCTTTACTCTGCGTTTCTGAGAAACTATGCTGATTGGCCAACATACTCTCAGTTCAAGTACAGCGACATCCATGCCGTCACTGATCTCAATCCCAAGGGCAAGGTAAAGACTGGTGCTGAAATCTGGTGGGCAAGAACAGACGGACCACCCATCAAATCTGGTGAAAAGGTGGTCATAGACCATATCACAGGCATGACAATGATTGTCAGAAGACCAGATGACATCCCAGGTTTGGATCAATAGTATCTAGAATAAAGGAAGGGAACGGTTAGACCGAACCCTTCTCATTCATTATTTTTTCGCGCTTGTCAATAGACTCCAGAGAATCAGGAGTCCGAACAAGAATCCAAAAACCGTTGTGATGCCCCATTCAATCTGGAAGATTTCGGGTTGGATAACAGCTACTTGGGGGAAAGAAGGAAACTGAATGTAGGCAAGTGTATTCCATGTGAAATGAAATGAGATTGGCACCCAGAGTTTCCGGTCGGACCAATAGTAACTGAATGACAACACAACTCCGCCAAGAAAAATATTGAACGTAAACAGGGCAATTAGGAGAATGTCAAAACCAGCAGGTTCCCACCAACTAAAATGAAGAAGCGAGAAAAAGAGAGAGCTAAATATGATAGCAGCTCCCCGACCAGCTAAATTCTCCATTCTTGTTAGAATATAACCTCTGTGTGTTAATTCTTCAAAGAATGAAAATAGAACAGCATTGAGAACAACAGTGAATATCAGATCACCTGTGATTTCACTGACTAGACGGAGCTGACCGCCAAAGAAGAACGCTACTAAAGTAACAAGGGCTGCTGCAAGAGTGGCCGCAATTGCACCAATAATGATGGATGAACCGAATCGATCATCAACATCAAGCCCTAGTTCAACAATGGATTCACCACCCTCCCATCTCACAAATGCCCATGCTATGGTGAACATGAATAGAAAGATCAGAATATTTGCAATTGGTGCTGAAAGAGCAATCAGGAACATCGCACACATGAATAAGAGTAGTCTAAGAAATGATTGTTGCCGAGTATCCGTCATAATTGGCGCCTTGCTCAATCTCTTATCTTCCTACCTAAATCTACTCCGGTAGTTAATCCATCAGAGAATATTGTATATGTAGTGCCAACTCTTAATAGTAGGCAACAGTATTCGCCCACCTAAGGCTATTAAGATAGTAAGCTGCAAGATACTATAGCAAAAACAGCCGAAGTTGAGCGCGTCTCGGAGGAGTACTCTTGACAAAGACAAGGAGTCTTTTGTTGGAATTCGAAACAGATGAGGTTGGGCGACTCGCAAGGGAGAGCAAGACAGAACGAAAAGCCCTAATCAAGGCATTCTCTGACTCATCAGACGTTGTTAGAGAGAGAGCATTGATCGCATCAATTGACCTCGCGGATCCAACTGTTGTTACTGATATTGTTAAAGCTCTGTCAGATGACGTGCAAGACGTACGAATTGCAGCAGCACAGGCACTTGCGTTTTATCATCAACCGCGGACTGTTCCTATTATGATCAAGGGTCTCAAAGATTCCAGTACATGGGTGAGATCACATTGTGCTGCAGGGCTTTCAAAATTGCTTAATGGACCAATTTGGGCCCGAATAGCTGAAGAAGATGTCGAGGCTTTCATTGAAGACTTCCCAGATATGACAGAAGAAGCCATCAACAAGTTTCTTACTGATATTAAACTGAAACCCGCGTCCATAGATCGCTATATGAATTGGCGCAGCAAAGGATTTGACATTGAGATTGATGTGACATCTCTTGAGGAGGAACTTGAGAGTGCTCCAATCTTGCTCTCTGAGGAGGCTGCAGCAAGTATCGATGCTCCAAAGTTAGGTGGCGTGTCAGAAGAGGTTGAAGCGATTCTTAGTGATTTACCTGATGAACTACGTGAAACGCTTCCACCAGAGGACCTCAGAAGGCTTACTCCAACTTCTGCTAGAGAACTAGTGCAAAAGCTCAAAGTATCTATCCCATCAGAGAAACCAAAGAAGAAGGCTGTTAAGGTCCGAAAAGTGAAGAAGGTCAAGAAGAAGAAGAAGCTAACTGCTCAGGACGAGTTGATCGAGAAACTTCCTGCAGAAGTACGAAAAGAGGTTGGTGATGAAACTCTCTCTACTTTGAGTGTTGAAGAGCTTGAAGCACTTCTCTCATCAACAGTAGAAAGTGAACCTGAAACCATGGAAGAAGAGCCTGTTGAAGAGAAAGTCGACCCAAGGAAGCAAGAGTTCATAGAAAAGTTCGGAGAAGAAAAAGCTGAGCTTCTGATCAGTATACCTGAAGTGATGTTGGAGGGAATTCCTGAAGAGCAGATTCAGGAAATGGATCTTGAAACTCTCAAAGGACTGACTCAGGCACTCGAGCCTCGTGATTAGTTGTTCACTCAGATCCACGAATTACTACAGCAAACTCACCAGCTAACTTGCCATACCACTCGAGCAGGTCTCTCATATTGTCCACATGACGATAACTACCATTTCCATATTGTGCAATAGCTAGCATCAATTCCTCATCTATCTCACTTCGTTCACCCAGTCCAATGGAGTAGATAACGAGTTTGTTTCGATCCGTGAATCGATCTTTTAAGACTTTGAGTGGTGGAGGTCCTGAAGTTGTCATTCCATCAGTAAGCATGATTAACATAGTAGGTTTGTCAGGGTCTCCGAATTCCTCCATTATCTCATGGGCTTTGGCCAGAGCTGTGCCCATGTCTGTGAGTGTACCACCTTCTTCCACTTTATCTACAACATGCGTGCTGATAATCTGCAGACCTAAAGCCTTCTCTCTGCCAGTACATTCAACAAACGGTTGAACTTCACCGGTTTCGGAGTTTAGAAAGGTCATCTCACTGACCTCTTTTTCGAAAGTAATCACTCCAACTTTCTCACCGTAACCTCGACCGACTTTCTCCGCCAAGTACAGAAGAACAGCCATTGCTGCAGCTTCTGCTCGACTAACGTTTTTGCCCTCTTCGAAACGGTTCAGGAATGCTTGAACTTCAGGACTGTCTCCAGCAAGATCTTTCAGACCTTCACGAGCATGCGCAATGTCCTGCACTGGGACATCTGTGGTTTTCATTGAACCACTTGTATCAATGCAGAGTACTGCGTTGAAAGGCGATGCAATTCCTACTGTTTTGAACTGGTATCCAGTCCGTTCGCGAAGTGCTTCAAATGCAAGTTTGGCAAACTTCTTGCCAGCTAAATCTGGTTTTGTGTTGATTATCTCCACTTTCACATCAAGTTCTGGCCAGTTGAATGACATACCAGGATATACCAACCGACCACCAATGATATTCTCAAGACCCGTAACTCTCTCTGCAGCTCTGGTTACTAAGTCCTCTGTATTTGCATCTTCAGTCAGTGGTTTGAGTCCAAACTCCACATATTCTAATGCAAGCATGTCTTCATCGTAGAGTGTGACTTCAACTTGGTCACCTTCCATTAAGAGCGATGCTTCGAGAACTAAAGTATCAATGATTATGCCATCTTCGGAGGCATCCTCACTTTTTCTAATCTCAGCTGCGCCCCAGAAACTACTTTGCGGGTCCTCGAAAATTACTATAGACCCTATATCTGCGTCCAGCTTCTTCGCAATCTTTGGATGTAGATTGGCGAATCCTCTTAGGTCTCCGCCGTCAATTATCTCCAAGGTCAGTTTCTTGGTGATGGCATTTGCCTCCTCAAGTCCTTTAAGAAGTCACTCCAATTCTAGGGTTATAAAGAATTGTGAGTCAGCGTCAATCAAGAAGTTCGAGTATGCGTGATTTAATCTCAGAGGAAGATTGGACAGTCTGTGAATGGTCTGAGATTGATCTTAGTAGAACCTGTCCAAGTTTCTGGGATGCGTTCTCCAGGGTTTCCAACCGAGTCATACCCTGTGTGGCTAAGAGTGCGCAACTGAAGTAATCACCAGGACGTCTTCGCATCCACATATGCTGCTCCCTGGTTTTGTCTTTGGATTTCAAGGTAAGTACATACGAGTCGAAATCGACTCCATTAAACCACCCCTCAGACCTGGATACTGGTTCAGGCCACGTACCAATTGGAGGAATCATAAAGTCAAGCGAGCTGAGGTCCCAAGGCCCCTCTGCTATAATATCTACAACAGATTGCTCAAGGTCACGTTGAATGGTGAATGATTTATCTCTGCAGACATACTCTACAGGTGTACTTGAAATTCCTGTAGATGTTCTAAAGGGACTATTAACAAGCGATAGTGTATTGCCTGCGAGAACTCGTTGCGCATCAGCTAATGTGCCAGGGAATTCCCTGGATAAAAGGAAAAGAATGATGTCCATTGCTTGCACTGATAAGAAACTGTAGTCGGTTCCAAAGAGTATCTTTTCTGACCATTCTTGTTGTGAGGCATTTAGTCTCTCACTTGCGGATTCAAAAAGGACAGGTACATCTCTATCATGAAGTGTTGAGGTTTCAGCAAAAATCAGAGGGTCTTTTAATGCTTCGTACAGACGAGAGTCCCCTGGAGCCATTCCACAGTGCGCAAGTATAACTCTTAGACCCTTTATTGCGGTTCCGCAGTCAGGGTCATTTCGCATGGAGTCTACAAGGCGTTTAATACGAACAACTGTGCGAATGTTTCGTGTATCAAAGATTACAGGAATTCCCAACTCTCCAGCTCGTTTCACAACCTCACGAGGTTCATTCTTTTCGATGGAATCAACAAAGAGCTGAGCCAGAGGATGAAGCTTCAACCCTCTGAGTCCAAGCGTTTGTACTGCTCGTTCAAGTTCTTCCACAGCTACTGGCAGTCCGTTGTTAGAACCATCCAGCGGATTAACTCGTGCAAAACCAATCAAACGGGAAGAATGTGGCGCTCTAGTTGTCCATGATGCTATTTTATCATTTGATATCTGAAATGATGGTTCCCCCTTTTTACTGGGCATTGAATAATCATCAGTGTACGGAAATACGATTGTTCGATCAACAAGCCAGCCATGATTCAATCGTTCCCAGTTCGCCTTACTTTGGAATAGCTGTTGAGCAAGATTAGGAGCTTCAACGCCCACAGGTTCAAACAACAGCCGATCTTCTTCTAAGAGAGTCTTCACTGTTTTTTGGATTTCAAACCAGAGCTGAGCATAGAAATCATACGCACCAGCAGGAGTGTTCTTGTGTCCTTTCTCTCGGCCCATATGATGATGAGCATCCACGATGTACAGACGAAACTGATCACCCCTACTTATTCCACGGTTGGGTATATTCTCAAGAGCTCGAACGACGAGCATAAATGGTCAGTTCCTCCAGAATGAGGGTTATTCTACATTGGTGATAAAGTATTGCCTCATAGAAATCGGCACTATGCATATATCGACTTCCGTTGACGTTCAGATAGGTATTTCCGGAGACATGCAGTATGATTGTTGTCGAAGACACTGAAGCAAATGAGATTCACCGCTTTCTTGTCGTTGACAGTTCAATTCAGCTTGGCATCGTTCGCGCTGGAGCCAACATTCGTACATTTGATCCTGATAGAGCGTTTGGATTTTACAGCATGGTTGAAAGTCAACTGCATGATTTCTCAGCACAATATCCGGGAGCATTCAAATATCTTCCAAGAAGAGTCTATGATTATTTGAGAAAACCGAAGTTACTCGGCGAATTCTATCACGAATCATCATCACAAGCGAATTGGATCGCAGACTATCTTATTGTAAAACCACTGATTGGCATTGGTGACACAATGCTCCCTACTCTTCAACAGAACGCAAATGCAGAGTCAATTTATAGATGGTCAATAGTTCCCCCTTACAGTCCAAGATTGTTGCATCTCCAAGATATGCGACTCGATAGGAGAACAGAGCAAGGGTGGGGATGTGTTCTTAGTGCTCAGGACCTGAAATATATCCTGAAGGGATCCAATCGGAAAGACTTGATTGATTCCATTAAAACAGGAAAGCCAATCTTCGTTCAGCTCGGACCAGTTTCTGAACTAGATCCCCTTCTTGAATGGTTGGTTCTTCTAAAGCAGGCTGGGCTCAAGACACCAAATCTGATACTTAGTGTTAAGAACCACAAAGAATGGGGAAAGGAAATCACACGTTTACTTGATGTTCCGGGTAGTCGTGTCTTGACTTCTGGAGCTACAATATCGTCTTTATCAACTATCATTCGACATATGAGAAAACAACAGAGTGACATCAATTGGTCTAAGAGATTGATATTCGCATCATCTTACCCTGAGACCCAATTTGGAGATAGTGTGTCAGAGGTCTTCAGCTATCTTTTGAGTCGGAATTTGGCTGCGGAGCCTGAAGAGATTCAACGGATTTTAGGTGGAAACATTCTCACTCTTCTTCCACCACGACCAGCGTTTCTGGTCTACGAAGACAACAATGCTTCTGTTGTGGCTGAAGAAAGTCTTGGAAAAGCTGCAATGAACGAGCTTGCTAGAATTCTGCAGTTACTTGATGCCCGAAAGACCCTTGGTGTGGTTTCGCTAGACTATATGATTGATAGCGATGGCGGGAGAGTCCATCTTGATAGTGCTGTATTATCATTAAAGAGCCCAGCATCACCCAAAGCAACAAGTCTTGTTGTTCTGCTTGAGAAGAATGGATCTGTGTTGGTTTCTGGATGGAAACAGGCTTTTTCAGACAGCCTCATCTCACGTGATGGTGTGCTACTCGACACACTAGTCCGTGCTAATGCAAAATTGGAGGGACCAATCTATGGGTCTCCCGCACATCTCACTCGTTTTGATCAAGCGCTTCTAACCTGTCTTCAGGTGGAGAATCCCAAAGAGATTCTCTCAGCACTTCACTTTGGAGTTGAGATAGCAAAATCTGAACCAGGTATCTTCTTCATGTGTAATAATGATATGTCTGCACTGGAAATCGTGTCTGGAGATTACCTCCTTGCATTGGATTCAAGTACTGGAAGATGGGCTGCTGGTGAAGCAAGACAACATCCAAGGTGTGGCGAGAGGTCCATTGTTGTCTCTGAGTCAGATGCTTCTCTTTTTGGTTTTCGAAACTCATCTGTGGTGAATCTTGTGAAATATGAGAACGATATCGTTGACATTTCCAACGCTGTTTTCTCATTTACTGCTCCAAACAATCTTGACAACGCAGAACTCACATCATTCATTCATCTTCATGATAAGGAGATTCGAAACACAATCGATGGAACCTTAGTCGGACTGGACACTCGGCTTAGTGTAGGAAGTGAGGCAACAGAAGTCAATCTATGTTTAGAGAACTCGTTGCCTCAGCTGCAATCTGGACAAGTTGGAAGACTAAAAGAGGAAACAGCCGAATTCAGACCTCAGCAGGCATTTCGTGAGATCAATTTGATTGTATGCGTTTCCAAAGGAATGAAGATGAAGACGAAGGATGTATCTCTAAAAACGTTGCATGCAGCAAGAAGTCAGCTTAGTTCGCTGACAAGGAAAGTCCCAGAATTAGTATCGTTCATTGATAGACTACGAAAAACTGTTTCACGATCTCAGATTGCTGCCTTGACAGCCCTCACGATTGTAAACATATTGATACACAACCGAACTGAAGGGAGACTTGCACTCGTAACTTTTGGGGAAACATCAGAGAAGTTCTCAATACAAAGAGGAAAGGAAGTACAAACATATGTTGAGTTCTTTGAGGATTTGCAATCGGAGGAAGTTCTCATTTCACTGATTTATTCCATCATGGATGCGATAGAAGATGTTGATGGACATGAAGATATGGCAGGAGCTTATCGATCAGTTGCAGAGTATTTGGAAGACTTCGGCCCAGAAAGACCCACATTAGCAATTGTGCTAAGCAATGGTGTCGGACACTATGATGAAGAGCATCTCTCATTTCTTCGTGCAATCTCTGAATACGATAGATATCAGCTCGACATTCTTACTCTGGGGAAAAACGGCGACATGAAGAGTAGCTTGAGGATGTTGAAGGGACTGAATTCTCGGGTACTACCTGTCGAATCTTTTTCAAACCATGCATTTACGGGATATTTGCTTAACACAATTGAATTATTGACTCGGGGCGTTACTGAGCACCAGTTCTGAGTCTAAAACCCATGTGTTCAATGGCGGAAAGTCTCATCTCGAGTTTGTCGATTTCAACTTCTATCTGGTCAACTAGGGTCTGAATAGCGTTTATTCGTTTCAGAATTAGACTGAGTGATTCGGGGTCCTCGGAACTGCTGAGTTTTTTGGTTGAACTCATTATCGCTTCAAGGTCTTTGATTCGTTTCCCAAGAATAATAAGTTCCTTTGAAAAGCCCATGTCATCACTCACTTGTCTTACACATCCGACTCATATTCGCAGTTTCTTCAATCTCTTCTCAAGATCACCCAATCGATTGGATAACGACTCAATTCGCTCAATGTTCTCAACCAATCGAGACTGAAGTATATCCATTGTTCCACGGGCAGTTCCAGAAACTTCTGTTCCATCTGTGGAGGACTTCAAACTTGATTCCAGTAAATCTATTCGTCTTGTTAAGTCTGCAATAGAAGGAACATCTGATTTAGTTTGAGATGATTTAGGGATACTTGAAACAGATTTTCGTGGTTCGACAGTCACTTCTCGAACAGGTTTGGGAGGTTTGATGCTTTCCCCTGCATCAATCCAGAGAGGATTCAAGTATTTCATTGCCAGTGAGTCAAGATTATCGTGATTGAAGGTCATGAAGGCGGCGATTCTTTGAGGTTGATCCCAGAAACATGCATCTATTGACTTGCGACCTATGAATACTAGTGTAGCAATTCCATTGGAGGTCCCCTTGAAAAGTTCGAGTCCAGTTAACCACCTTGTGAGTAAAGCAGCAAGTTTTGGAATTCGATTAGAGGTTCCATGCTGTAATTCTATACTCTCTGAGGAGGGACTGAGTAATGCATCCTTCATCCATTCTGACATTTTGACTTGCTTTTTGGGGAGGGCAAAAACTGTCATCTCATCGATAGAGCCTTCTGAAACGTCTGATCTGAGCTGCTCAACGTAATCTAAGTTGGGTTCATGAAATGCTTTAGATGTCTTTCTACTCAAAGCGAATTGAAGAAGGAGTTTGATTATTTCAAGAGGGGATGTCTTCTGAATTTGAAAAGCGACTAGTGTCTGAGAGTTTCCCTGTTTGTAGACCAACCCCACGAATTTACTAGAAACCAGACCTTTTGATCCTATGATGACTAAAGCGACTTCCTGTCCGTCCTCACGGTCTCTTGCAAGTCGGGCAAATCGATCTGCTGGAATCACGAGCGTTTCTTGATTCATTTTGTCTCTTAATTTTCCAGTCATACCTTTCGACAAGAGACCCTGTTCAATCCAACCTGTCTTTAATGGTCCATTAGTCAGTTTTGAGTGAATATAGCTGGATACCTGTCCGCTATGGAACAACGCTTGTAAGTGGGTGGCTATATCATTACTCAACTGAATCACCCGGATGTTCTTGATATTTCATTGAGAGCATCCACGACTAAGTTCATCCTATCAACACTAGTCAAATGGATAGCAATCCCATTTCCTTCCTTAGCAATGGCACTCATAATGTCTGCGGCGGAACTTTCTCCAACTGAAACACAAAGAAGCTTGGTTGCTTGATCGCCTATATTTGTGCGAGTCATCTTGACTGGGTTTTGACCAGCTGAGTGGACTCCACTGGAGAAGAGAATAATCGTTGATGGGAAACTATTGCCTTCATTCAATGCTGATGACCGGTCTAATGCATACTTCAACGCAGCTCCAGGATTGGAGGGTCTGTTCGAATACTCATCTAGAGCAGTATCAAACCAATTCCTGAAAGCAGCAATGAGAGAAGCTGAATCTAGAGTGGTTATCTCCTTTTCATCACCAGTTTCAGAATCAAAAGTAATGAAAGGATGAACTTCATCAGAAAAAGCAATTCCCATGAACCGTAGATTTTTGTCATAAATCAGATGCTGTTCTACAACCTCGAGGGCACTAATGATAGCTTGATGACGTGAAATGCTTTCACCATCATTGTTTTCTTGATTCTGAACATCAGCAATTTGGGTTGCAGCTGCAACTTCAGCTATAATGCACAGATTGCTTGGTTGATGTTCAACAGCCCCAAGATGAATTTTGATAAGTTCACTCCATCTAATCCGAGCTAACTGAGTTGAAGTGTCAAGTGGTTTCATCGATCGAACCACAAGAGCAACTCTCAATTCAGGCAAGACCAGTTCTTGTCCTAGTTGTAAGACAAGTCCATCAAAATGCTCTTGGAAATCATCAATTCTCTTAGAGATCGCTGTAGCGATTGTGTGAGTTTGGAGGTCTCTATTTGAA
Organism: Candidatus Thorarchaeota archaeon; assembly: GCA_048882325.1. Lineage (GTDB taxonomy): Archaea > Asgardarchaeota > Thorarchaeia > Thorarchaeales > Thorarchaeaceae > SMTZ1-45. Next base: position 65,997 of record JBHLRS010000004.1, read on the forward strand.
ACCACATCCAGATGAATTTCAGTGCATAGAGGAGGATTTACCGATAATGGAATCACAGTGACCTCATCACCCTCGTCGCAACCTAGCAAATCGAAAACACGTGAGTCGAAAATGATGATTCCATCAGGAACCTTTGCTGAAATCCTAATATCCGAATAAGTGGAATTCGTTTCTGTCGAGATTTTACAGGTTTCAATAGATGGGACAACAGAGTCAGAAGGCACAAAACAGAGACCCTGTTGATTTCGTCCCCGTCTTGCGCGCAATTTCAAAAAGACTCCTCCTTTAGTAGATCCGGGTATTATAGATCTTAGTTGCCACTGAGCGAGAACCGTAGAACACCTCAATCCTTAGACTTGCTTTACCCTTTGTGTCTGTCATTGGTACAAGTTTCAGTTCGACCTTTTTATCAGACTTTGGTCCGATATCATGATGTTCATTTGTAACCTCAGAAACACCGTCAGATGTCACCAATGATGCGATTACACGAATGCCGACTACAGTCTGACTTGGATTTTTAACTCTCAAATCATAATTGAAAGCTTTCCCAGCTACGATGTTGTTAGGGACTTCACCCAAGCTCACAATGAGGCCCATCTGAGAAGGAGAAAGAGGTTTTCCTTTAGGCCAACGAGTGATCCGTCCCAGTTCAAGAAGTCGGGACAGCGAAGTTTTCAGTTCTCTCAATTCTAAATCCAGATGGGGTGCTGCTTCACCCATATCAAAGGTGCCATCATTTGCTTCATAGTAAGATAGAACCTTTCGGTCTGCTTCAATAAGGTCGCTCACGCCCTCGAGTATTTGCAGGATTGCCTCAGGAAGTTCATGTGCCTCCAAGAGTGAATAATATTTCCCGCCCTCAACTGAAGCAGCTATCTTCCTGAATGACTCTTCAACAAGTGGATTGCAACCACATACAAAAATGAATACAGTACTTCCAAAATCAGTTCTAAGTTGTTGAACTTCCTGAATAGGATCATGCCCCTTCGGGCAACCCTCGGGAAAATAGTCATCACCAATACTGTTGTACAACTTTCCGTGTGGTGGAGCATCACCTACTAGAAGAAGGACCTTGTATGCATCACGTTCCCAAGACAATTTTGTCCTTGCATCATATAGACCATCAGCAACAGCCTCAGGGGTGTCCCCGCCCTCAGATGGCCGTAGCTCCGAGATTAGCTTGTGAACTCGTTTTATTTTCTCTGTGAAATCATGTACTCTCGTGACATATGATCTGTCTTGAGGAGGATGGTCGCGATATGAAACAATACCAAATCGAATCTCTAGTCCTTCTGTGCGACTCGTGATATGTCCAACGATCTCAAAAAGACTATCCTTGACTGCCTTGATATCGTCCTTCATCGACCCGGTTGTGTCAACTACAAATGCTACGTCTAGTTTGGTGGAGGCCAGCCCAATCCTCTCCAAGTCAAGCTTGATTCATGCCCAATTAAGCCTTTGCTGCTAGGCATAGCGTAGAAGATTTTAGGACCATTAACAGTTGAAACAGTATGTACGATATGAGTGATACTGATCTTCAGATAGAGTTTGTATTCGAAGGAGAACTCGTTCTGAAGGGTATCATAAACAGAATCTATGCTCCATTGATTGTTGAAGAGATCAAATCTAGACTGCCCTTGGAGGGTAGAACTGCCCTTATGCGTGATGAAATGAAAATCACACTAGGGATATCTAAAGGTAATGCGAAACCTACGAATGATGTCAAGAAAGCCGATATTGCATATCAACCCCTAGGTGACTCATTGGACATCTACCTAAGTGATAAGCGGACATTTAGTCAGGTGAACGTAATAGGAAGGATAACATCCGACGAATCAGAACTTGATGCCCTAGTTGGTGTTCGGAGAGGGAGCCTAGTCACAATTCGATTGGTAGAATGAGTATTCAGAGACGTTGAAGTTTGGTTAGCAGAGCCTTCTTCTCATCGACCTCAACTTCTGAGGGGTCCACAACCATTCCAGCCTCATGGGTTTCAATTCTCACTTCTACACCTGAGTGCTTCACACTTTTGATTCCGTTGCTTGATAGTGCACGGACACGAAGCTGAGTGGTGTTGAACTCGGTCTTATCAGAAGTTTCCACTGCAATGGACTCTCGTCGTAGCTTAATCTTCGATATTCGGACCTGTTCTTTGAGCTCAGCTACTTGAACTTGCAATTCCTTTCGTTCAGAACTCTCTTGTTCCAATTGGTCTTTTAATTCATCATGAGTTGTGCGAGGTACAAACTCCTTGGTCTTGTCAATCCATTTGACAATTGTTCCATCAAACTTTCGAGTTGTACTTACTTGCTCAAGAGCTTTCAAAACAGCAATGACATCATAGACACGCCGCTTTGGAGTGTCCAGTCGCTCAGCCAGGATATCACTCCTAATCCCCTCATCCCCACACTCCTTGAGAACTCTGACTGACTCCTTGGCCAGATCTACTAACTTCAACTATGCACCCCACTTGAAATCCGGCGGCCTGCTCAAATGAGCACACTTCCACCATATTTATCGCGGCTCGTATTTATGGGTTTGTAATTTCCCCATTATACGAGTTCCCGGCGGTTTATCGAAGGTATTACTCACATATCACACGAAGCTGAGATTTAAAGAATCTAGAAAAACTCTCCGTGTATTCTTTCGAAAAATGCGAGACTGCATTATTCGGGATAGTCTCCGATATTTTGGAGACCAGACTCCAAAAGATGGTCGCTCTACCTCATTTGACTAGACCAGACATTTTTTAACGTGCCTCAGAGGTTTCGAGAAACCGTTGACCACCCAAGACTTGGAGTAGAGAAATGATGAGCAAGAAAAAAGTCATAATCATGGGTGCAGCTGGTAGAGATTTTCATAATTTCAATGTCTACTTCCGCGACAATGAAGACTACGAAGTCGTTGCTTTCACAGCGGAACAGATACCAGGAATTGGTGACAGAATGTACCCGCCTGAGCTCTCGGGACCACTTTATCCAAAGGGCATCAAGATCTATCCGGAGGAAGAACTTCCCGAACTCATCAAGAAGCATGAAGTTGAACAATGTATACTTGCATACTCAGACCTACCACATGAGGTCGTAGGTCATAAAATTGCGTGGGTGAATAGTCTAGGACCAGATATGCGACTTATGGGTCCGGAAACCACGATGATAAAAAGCAAAAAGCCAGTTGTTGCAGTTTGTGCGGTAAGGACTGGTTGTGGCAAGAGTCAGACATCAAGGCGTGTGAATCAGATTCTGGTTGACATGGGCCTCAAGCCCGTCAATATCCGACATCCAATGCCTTATGACCCAGATTTGACTACTCAGATTGCCCAGCGATACGAGAAACTCGATGACATGGACAAATTCCGATGTACAATCGAAGAGCGAGAGGAATACGAACCAATTATCAACATGGGTGTGATCCTCTACGCAGGCGTTGACTACGGTAAGATTCTGGAGCAAGCTGAAACCGAAGCAGATGTCATAACTTGGGATGGTGGAAACAATGATTTCCCATTCTACAAACCAGACCTCCTCATTGTTCTAACGGATCCTCACAGACCCAGTCATGAGATAACCTACTATCCAGGAGAAACCAACCTAAGAATGGCAGACGTTGTTGTCATCAATAAGATAGACACTGCAGATTATGAGGATATTGAAGAGGTCAGAGAGAACATCATGATTGTCAATCCACAAGCAACGATTGTCGATGCGGCATCTCCACTCACTATCGACGATATGGAAAAGATTAGAGACAAACGTGTGATTGTTGTTGAGGATGGACCTACAGTCACTCATGGCGATATGCCATATGGTGCAGGTTACATAGCGGCGAGAAAGGCTGGTGCAACCATTGTTGATCCACGACCGTTCGCTGTTGGAAGTATTGAGGATACCTTTGAAAAATACTCACATCTGGAGGATGTACTCCCTGCAATGGGATATGGTAAGAAACAGATGGATGAACTCCAAGAGACCATCAACAAGTCTGATGTTGATGCTATTATCATTGGTACTCCAATTGACCTTAATCGTGTCATCAAAATTGACAAACCTAATGTCAGAGTGAGGTATGATCTCCAAGAGATTGGAAGACCCAATCTAGAGGATATTCTGACAGAGTTTGTGAAGAAACACAACCTGAAGTAAACTATTATTTGGCAGAAGAAAAAAGGTTGGGAGCAGTCTAAGCTCCCAATCCGTGGTTTATCCAACCATTAGGGAATCTAGACTTGAATCTCCACGACGGGAGCTTAGGTCCCTGTACAGGACCACAGTAAAGACCACTTGAATTGCAGTGAATAGCAAAGAGGATATTATAACTTGAACCACCAGATAGTATGGACTGAACCAGAGAAGGGATGTGACTGCAAATTCAATGACAGCGATAACAATCCCAACCAGAAACATTCCACCAAAAACATGGAAGACATTACCACTAGTCAATTCCCAAGATTTCCTCAATGAATCAATCGCTGACAAATCTGTGTCAACAACAATAGCGGTGACAGGTGCAAATCTAATGGAAATGTAGAGTGCGAATAACCCTCCGATAAATAAATACCCCATTGCAGCCAGCATCGTTTCCATAGCGCCCGGCGATATGATTGGATTGAATGGATCCGATATGTCAATGCCAGCTAGTGCCCGAGCAAAAAGTATGAAAGCGGGTGTAAGAACTCCAGTGACTAGAATCGTGGTTATTATTCTTACAAGTATAATATTCAAAGTCTTCCCAGTAGCGTAGGAAAAACTTGTTCCAACATCCGCAACCTGTTCTCCGCCGTAATCATCTAGAGCGAATTTGGTTCCAGCTCCAGTTATCCAAGCGTTGACAATGAATGCTACAGTGGCAAACACGACTGACACAATAATCAAGTCCACAATTGGCAGTGTTGAGAAAGAGAAAAGGTTGAAAATGTAAGACAGTGGGTTTGTCGCGATAGTTCCAATCAAGCCAAAAATCACTGATAGTATAAGGAAAGAAGCAACAGCAAGTGCCACCCCTGCCAACCCGACAATTATGATATATTGGACTAGTTTGCGTGTCCACAAATTGAATGTTCTTGACACAAGGCCAGTAGCACTCACTTCATAAGAGCCAGTACGAGCCTGAGATGGGTCTAATCCTAAGTCGTCTTCAAATGCCATGTGAAATCCTCCTCACACTATGACTTTACTTGCCTTTCGTTATAATTGCTCCGTATAGACTAGATGTCAATCACTTACGCTGGCTTGGGTCTATTGTCAATAATCTCCATGAACTTCATGCCACCAGCTCTTTCGACCAATTCCTCAAAACCAATTATCGTCACACCTGGAGTGACCTCTGTGTTTGTCTTTGTTGTCTTCTGAATCTCCAGAATTAGGGACTTGTAATCATCAGTGACGGGACCTCTGGGAGCAATATAGACATTCAACACATCCATGCTATACGGGTCAGACATATCCTCCTTCGCAACCTCAATTTGAACTTCCTCAACCTGACTGATTGCTAGTAGCATCTCTCTGAGTGCAGTCAGATTCACCGTTGCACCCTTGATCTTTTTCTCACTTATACCCATGATTTCAATCTGAGCCTGAGTATCATTGGTTCGACCAATATTCCAGAAGAAGGGGCCATCAAATTCGCAGTGAGGACACTTTCCTTTCTCCTGATGCGAAGCTACATCACCGAGGAGAAATCCTTCAAAAACGGTCCCAGTTCCATCCAGATGGAACAGACACATATGACCTGATTCGTCATCACCTACGAAGTCATAGGTACCATCATCATTAAACTTAACCAGTTCAAATGCAAGCATGAGAGGGGAAACGTTGTGATATGGTCCATGACGCTCACATTGAACTGCAAATGATATCTTACTTTCAGATGATGCGTATCCACCAACCACTCTTACATCTTTTGCACCCTTCTCGGTCAGAGTGGCAACCATGTCATCGACTACTGGTTCGTAGATCTTCTCGCCAGCAAGCAACATGACACACTTCTCTGGAGCTTCATAGTCTTTAGCCTCTTTCATTGTTCTGAAGAACCTGTTTCGAAGATAGCTCGGCATACCAGCAAATCCATTTACCTTGAACAGTCCAGCAAGCTCAACGAGTCTTTCGCTTGGAATCGCACCACCAGCACTTGTAGCAACATAGAACTTTGACATCTGCTTTAGACCTAAATTGACAGCGTGCCAACCGAGATGTGGTGCATACGGAAATAAGTTCATACTTGTAAGCTCCCAACTACTATCAACATAGGGATCAATGGCCATTTGACCAACCTTCACACAGTTCTTGTACAACAAATCGTTGTCATATCGAGTTAGGAAGACAGGAGAGGGCAATCCAGAGGCCCTTCCTGAACTGAACCAGAATTGAAGTGGCGAGAACTGATAGGTTGCTCGTTCTTTCAACCGATAAGTTGCAGCTGCTCTACCAATACCAAGCTTTACCCTCGCGCCGTTATTTCGAATGAATTTTGCAAGCTCCCTATGACCTGCTTCATTTGCGTATTTCATGAGGTTTCCAATAGCTTCAGAAGAATCACGTGGCTTACCATCAACTTCTGTAGGATTAAGGACGAACTTCTGAATGTTATCACGATAATCAATCTTCTTGACAAGTGGTATGTTGTATTTTGCCCAGTCCTCGATGCACGTGATATTGAAGGGGTCAATATCGTTGTTCTTGAACATCTGTCGGTAGTATTTGTGGTTAGGCCACACCTGATACCGAATGAATGCCCTAAACTTCTTGTCTTGAATCTCCTTGATTTCGCGATGATTAGTTCTCTTTAACTCCCGAAAGGTGAATGTATCTTTAGTCATCCTACAGTCTCCATGACAAACGTATAGTCAGAGGCGCGCAGCAACCCGACATAAGAAAGTTGTGAGTGATATTTACAAAGGAAATACACGCCTTTAAGGGTCTGAAGTAGAAACCCATAATAGATAACTACACAGAAGACAAACGTCTATGACCACTGGTCAGGAGTGATTTCATTGTCAGAAGCTGACGAAAAACTACAGAAAGGCATCATTGAACTGGACAAAGGAAACGACAAGAAGGCATTTAGCCTTTTCAAAGAAGTCTTTGAAGAGAGACAGGGAAGACTCCTGAAGAAAGTGCAGGATAATCCGAAGTCACCAACTTTGATGCTAGACGCACTTTACATGGTTCACAGCCTTGTATGGCTTAGAGTGGCTGAGGCTGGGAAAGAGAAGAAGCACAGTGTTGAACTTCTTGGTAAAGCTGTGGGAACTGTTGAGGCTGCCCGAACTGCATTGGGACCACTTGTCACAGGTCTCGCCCAGTGGGCGAAGGAGAAGAATATCAAGGTGGTCCATAACAAAGCATTGGGACTTCTTGCAGCAACAAAAGATCTTGAAGATATGGCAAAGAAGGCTCTTGAAGCAAGCAGAAAAATGGCTTAGATGACAAGTCAATTCTGAAAATGAAGACACTCCATCAAAAGTCATTCTTATTCATATACTGAGACCATTCCTCGACTGGAAATCTTTCCTCCATTATTTCTAGCTCAGATAGTACAGCTGATTGGAGATCCACACCAAATGAACTAGCAATCTGCATGAAGAGATTGAAGGACTGAGCAAATTCGCGAGCAATCTCATCTTCCTTTGGAGCTTTGTGTCCCAATCCAATCACTTTGTACCCCTCTTTCACAGTGATATGACGCGATATTTCACCAAGTTCCTCAATGAGATGAGCAAACACTAGTGAAGCTGGAAATTTGTCCCATCCACGCGCTTTGTCAAACTTGTCAAGTTTGTCTTGAATTTCTCGGAGATGCATCTATATCATCCTCTTTGTGATCAGTAAAACCTGAGCCCGGGCTTGATCCAACGCAGATGCAGGAGGACTCTTCATAGGTCCTAGAGGTGTGTCCATGGGGAGTGACCCACCTCCAAGAAACATGGCTTCACTAACTATACCCATCATCTCAACAGGAGGAAGAACAGCACAGGCTAGTTTTGCTCCAGTCTTTACATCTTGGATATTCGTCACAATCTTCCAAATTCTTGTTCCATCAGTACAACGACATTCGATAAGGTTTTTCGAGTCCGGTACAGGTTGTGTTTGACTGACTTCCACAGCAAGAATGTCTACTGCATGAGCAGGTTCATCATCGAACTCCTGAAGTTTTTCGATCAGCGCCTCAACAATTCGAAATGAATAGAAAACTTCTGCCAGAGTCAGAGATTCTTTCAGAGTTACAGGTTTGTATCCAGATGTTTTGATAGAGTCCTCAAGGATGCTACGGAACTCAGCAATGCTTTCAACAATCTTCTTTGTTGCATCAAGTTCAGCCACATTACCTGCAGGCACATAAGAGTACTTGACCTCATATATCAAACTGCTTGCTTGTTGAAGAGTCGTTCCAAGTTTTGAGTAGTCCACATGAAATTTTAGCTTCCTGTTCCCCATCGTTTCATGCAGACGTCTTAGTGCATCTTCAAGCACGAGTAGCCTAGCATCCTTCGCAGTATCCACGAGAGTCACCATTTGTTATGATTCAGAGGCTCCAGATAAACCTCTCTCAATAGAAGGAGGAGGCCACACGAAGTGATATAAAGATAGGCGCAATAGTCCAGAAAGATTTCAGCAGTGGGAGCTACGCACCTTGATACAAGCCGTGTACATCCTGATTGCCGACAGCGGCCTTTGTGTCCTCGACAGGAAATATGGCGAGGCAGATATGGATCCCAATCTAATTAGTGGGTTTCTTACGGCTCTGATACAATTTGGACGTGAACTCAGTGACGGAAACCGAGTTCATGTTATTGATTTTGGTGCATTCGATATTTGCCTCTCGTTGAAAAACAACGTAATTGTCGCAGCTTCAGTTGACAAGGTTGATGATGGGAACGCTGCTATGGCGGTCCTCAGCGAGGTCAATAATGCATTCACAAAGCAATTCGGAAACATGCTCCAAGAGTGGGACGGTAATCTCGAACCGTTTGAATCATTCCACTCAAAACTTGATGATATCACAAAGGAAGGTCATGCATCTGAAACCAAAATCGTGGTTCCAGTTCTCACTGGAAAGGTCAATCCCATGCTTGTAAGATTAGGACAGATGAGTCAGGTAACTTTCGATGTCGCTAAGAAGTGTGATGGAAAACTCACAACAAGGGATATTGCTGACCAACTGGGAATGCATATGAAAGAGGTTCAGAAATCACTCCATACTCTTGAGGACATGAAAATCCTCGAATGGAAAGAGATTGGATAAGACCTGGCTATATCCAACTTGTTGTTTGTTCTTTTTTAATTGAGTGAGGAGCTGATCTGCTAATTATGATGATTGACCCCACTCATTACCAACTGCAATCAGAATGAGTCCGATTACTATCAGACCAGGTGCTAGAACTCCAGGAATTGTAGTACTATTAAACACCAGATCTCTCAGAAGATAGCGTCCAGCGTGAACTACTCTTCCTGCGAATAACACAAAGAATCCTAACCCAAGAAATAGGTTAGACTTTCGTAGATTGCCACCAGACTGCCATGCAAGATACCAAAACAGAAGCGGTATGAAGAGGGCATAAACTGCTCCTGCTGAACCTGAGAGAAGGACTCTTGTTGTGGAGTCAAATGGGACAAACCCAAGAAGAATGCCGATTCCTACCGCAGGTATTGCGAATCCGATTTGGGCCCATCTCTTTCCAATTATCATGAAACCAGCAGTGGCTGACAGTAAGGCTAATGCCATCCATTGGAAGAATGCTCCAGCCATCAGCCAGAATGAAGATTCACCGAGGTATGGAAGTTCACCCGCCAAGATTCCCGTTAGACTCTGGGTGTCTGCGTAGAAATCACCTACGAAATAGAAGCAACGTCCAATCGCCAAGAGAAGGAAGAATAATGACATCGCAAACTGGAAAGGATTTCCAGATTTCCTCCATCTTCGGCCCAGAAATATGAAGAGAAAGAAGTAGTATCCTACTACTAAGAACCACAATCCTGCGTGGACTTCTCGAATAATGATCTCAGCTGGCTGCATCCTTAAGACTCCATCCTAAACCTTCTGAAACTTGAACGGTGCGCCGGCAAATAAAGATATTCCGCTCTTGTAAAACCGTGTGATACGCCCAGACAAGTTCTATATTTGCATGAAAGATGTAATCCCTTGTTGTGAGATGAACTCAGGACCAACATGGAAACTACACAGGAATGAATCTGATATAGAAGAGTTCATCGACGTCCGTAGGAAGGTGGGAAACCAGATAATTCGTGACTACCTGTTGGACAATGTTGTAAAAGACAACAAAATCAAAAGGATACCAGGAAAACTTCGAGGGCCAAAGAATGAATTTAAGGACCTGGCGAAATTTCTCATTCTAGAAATCTCATTGGAAGGAAAGAAAGTACGTTTTCTAGCGGAAGCTGGAGTATATGAGAACTTGAGAATTGTGGCTGTTGATTCAGATTTTCTTGCAGATCAAAGCAAAGAGGACCTGATACGGATATTCACTGAAGCTCTTGAAAGTCCAGATCTGTATGACACTTCTGTTGTTCTTAGCGATGATTCAGAAGTCAGGTGAGTGAGACCCATGACCTTCGAAAGATATGCAAAGTGCCCTATATGTAGTAAACGGACAGTCCTGAGAGTACCTCCAGATGTACTCGACAAAGCAGAGAGATTTCCCTTCACGGTGAAAGTCAAGCATGATGATCATTATTTCTATATCAATCTTGATAGTCAAGCTTGGATAACGGACATATTACACCCTGAACTTGTTGAGTGACTCACCCAATATATCTGTCAGAGGGACTGGTATCGTCACTAGCAATTGGACCTTTCTGAGCAATCTCATCCTTTGCCCACTCGATGAATTCAACCACCTTCTCGACTTCAGTGTCAATAACATCAAAATGAGCTTTAATCCCCACAAGGTCCGTGAGTCGATCGAGTAGGACTCTTGCAGCACGGAAGTCTGCTTTTATCACGCCCATAGTTTCGCCCAAGAGACATGCACCTTCCATATTGTAGATGGAGGCAGCCCAATTGGGAATGATTCCATTTGCTCCAACAACAACGCCTTCCTCTGTGGCAATCATTCCATCAGCCTGTGAAATCTTGTCAAGAAAGTCCTGTGAGCTTGCAGAGATATAAACACGAGGAGGTGCAGGAAATGAGCCAAAGTATTCCTGATATCCCTGTTCATATGCAGCAAGCGAATACATCTCTTTCACACCAAGTCTAGAGAACTCGTTGGCAACATAATCTGCATACTCGAATACACCGGTTCCTGAAGCTGGTTGAAAATCAGCAGTCAATGTGAGAAGGTCATGAGGTTCATCTGGTGCTGCTCTATAAAGAAATATTGAAGAAGTTGGTACCCGTGAGATTCCCTTAGATACGAGAACACGAGGGGGAAAATCGTTACTGAAGAAGTCCATGACATGTTTTGCATCAAGCACCCTTGTGAGTGTCTGAATAGCGATTCTTCCAACATTGGCAATTCCTGGTAGTCCAACTATACCAATGGGGGATTTCAAAGACGATGCGTCAACATCCATGAACCGTCGAGTAAACATAACTAAAGGAGGAATTGAACCCATTTGGTACTTTGGGTGAGGGAGTTCTAAAGTCTATAGAATTTGAACGCATTCCGAGTAGTCTGTTTTGCAATATCACTTTTGGACTGATCCAATAAATCACTAAGAGTTTCAACGCCAAACAGGATGTTAGCGGGTTCATTTCTCTCAGATGTTGGTGAGAGGTATGGACCATCTGTTTCAAGAAGAATTTGCTCAAGCGGTAGGATAGTGGCGGCATCTTTTCTGTTCCGATATTTCCCAAAATTAGCAGGAAGTGTGATGAACCAACCATTATCAGCCACTCTCCTGGCGGCCTCGGAAGATCCATCAAAACAGTGCATAAGGACAACTCCAGTGAACTCCTTCTCAAGAATTTCAGTGGCGCGATCTTCCGCTTTTCGAGCGTGAATTACAATGGGAAGTTCTAGCTCTGTTGCAAGATTGATGAACATCTGAAACAGAGGTTCTTGGTTCATTCGACCTCGTTGATCTTTGATCCAGTAATAGTCCAATCCCACCTCACCCACTGCAACAATTTCGTTTGCATATTTCCTTGTGAGTGCAATGATTTTATCAGCTTCCTCCTTGGTGAGCTGAGACACGCTACAACCTGCTGAATGGTGCACAAATCCGCGGTGCTTCTTGACAATACCCAGTGTTCGACGGAATGATGCTGACCCGATTGAGCTAGATACCATGCCCAAAAGTCCAGCCTCTTTTGCTCTCTGTATGACTCGTTCTCTGTCATTCTTGAAATGATTCATATCGATATGTGTGTGGGAATCGAACAAGTCCATGATGTGAGCACGCTCAATGGTCTAGTCCTTCTCAGAGTCCTTGCTCTCTTTGATAGCTTCCCGGACATATGAACCAAAATCAGAGGTTTCTCCGTCACGCTGAACACGTATCTTGGGACCTTCACCCTTTACCTGACGCTCCACATATCGAACATCAAGTTGAGTTATGGTCTGACGAAGCCCACGATATACAATTAGATAGAGGAGGATATCTTCCACTCGCTTTCCAATATGTGGTTCATTCTTTTTGAGTGCAGATAGATGGCTCTGAGCATTTGAGTCCAAGAATCTCTGGAGAAGCTTTGTACGTTCCACTTCAGTCTTTTCCATTTGCTCTTTCTGTTCCTGTAACTTTTTTTCACGTGCCACTAGCTTTGCCATTTTCTTCCTTCTGATCATTGCAAGCTCTGTGTCATCGTCGCTCAGTGTGAATTCCTCATTGTTTTGCCCTTTCTAGACACAGTTAAAGATAACGATACAGCGAGGGTTGGTTTTTTAACTTTCAAGTGGCATCAAGACATAGACAACTTGGACGTGAAGACTGCTTGGCATTGGAAGGTAGATGCACTTGGTTGGGCGCCACTGAGGATGAGAAGCCATATTGCCGTCTCAGAGGTCAGGAATTGCCCAAAGGAGAGGTTTCGGGCAAGTGTATGAAACCTGAACGTGCAACAATCTGCATTGACGCATATTCCTCTCTTGCTAGGGGACAGGATGCTCTTGAATCAAACAGCACAGATGCGTTTCCTTGGTTGATTGAATCTGCTTCACAGTTTGAGAATCTTGGTGAAACCGATAATGCAATTCAAGCGTACATCAAGGCAATCAATTTTGCGAACAAGAATGATATGGTGGAGAAGGCATACGACTTGTTTTGTTCGGTTCGAACCGTGTATGAAGAAGGAATAGCAGAGAATGATCCAACGCTGACAGCAGCCGAAATAAAGCATGAACTGATGAGGGCAGGAGAAGCAGTAATAGAAAAGATCGAGCAGGTTGCTGAACGCGCACCGACCACCGAACTCCAGTCAGAGCTGAAAGCGGCTGTACTTGGAGGAGTGACTCTCAAGAAAGCAGATTCAAAGGAACACACAAAGGATTTGGTTATCAGTCATGGAAGATCACTCTACACTAAGAAGGCACAAGAGTACAAAGATGGGGCAGCTTCATACATTAAATCAGGCATGATAAAGAATGCTGTAACCCTCGCATGTATGGGAGCATTAGCAGACTTGATGTTGGGAAAAACGAAAGAGGGTATGGCATATCTTACAAAGACTACTGCGCAGTCTGGTGAAGCACAGACCTTTAATGAACATCCTTGCTTTGTTTGGACTAAACTAGTCTTCAGAGCCCTGATTGAGAGGGATCAGAATCTTATGATTACTGTGAACAAACAATTCTTGGAGATACCTTGGTCATTCAAAGATGATAGAGAATTTGCTAGACGTGTCATGGAATCGGTTGAGAGAAGTATCAGTGCTTGATTCGCAAACGAGCGATGAAGAAACCACTTGAGTTGTGTTTGTGTGGGAACAGTCTTGTGACTTTGTTTGAGCATTCAAATCCTCCATATCCTCGATTTCCAAAACTTGGAGGGTCCAATAACTCAATACTGTGATGCTTCATTGCTGAGTCGATCTGCGTTTCGCCCTCATGAGGTAGAATTGAACAAGTAGAGTAAACAATCTCTGTTTCAGGGCGATCTGCATAATTCGTGAGTATGCCTTCGAGTATCTTATTCTGAACGGTCATTAGGGCAAACAGCGTTTCCTTTTTCAAACGCCATTTGAAAGAAGGGTAGGACTGTAGAATACCAGTTGACGTGCAAGGAGCGTCAATCAAAATCTTATCAGCATCATGGACTTCAGGTTTTGAAGCATCAGAATGAATCCATTCAATTTGTTGAGCATTAAGTAGCTTGGACCGTTCGATAGCCACTTTAACGCGATCCAAATAGACATCACTTGCCACAATTTGGCCAATTCCGTCCAGTTTCTCTAATATGAGTTGAGTCTTCATTCCAGGAGCTGCACAGGCATCCCATATTTTCTCTCCCGGTTGTGGATTTAGAATATCAACTGTGATTACACTGGCTTTGTCTTGGATAAGGATGCGACCATCCTTGAATTGTTGAGACCCCACAACAGACTCAACTCCCTCGACAACTCTATATATCTCAGGTACATCAGGGTCGCTTTCAGTTGTTAGACCTTCTATTGATGCAAGGATTTCATCGTAATCTTCATGAAGTTTATTGGGTCTGACATAGTAGATTCGTTTCCCGTTGTTTGCTTTCATCAACTCTATTGCATCATCTTGCTGCATATTGTCAAGTAGAGTCTTCACTAAAAATGTTGGATGTGAATAATCCAAGCTAAGTCTATTGACTACTGGCATTTTCTTTGTTATGTTAGATAGATTATATGCTGTCGCAAGCCTGAATTCCTTTTGATAGTGTGAATCTATTCTCGGATAGTTTGATATTGTTTCATCAGAATCAGTTTCGAGCCACTTGACCTCATACAGAGCCAAACGAAGCATGTTCCTGTCACGTGGACCAAGACGAGTAAGTTTCCTTTTTCCCAACGATCGGGTAAGAATAAAGTCGATACTATTTCTGAACCGGACAACAGAGAGAGATAATGAATGGGTGTGAAACTGTGATACAAGCGAGTCTGCTGAGGTGGTCTGCATCTCACGCAAGATTGTCTTCATTGAAGTAGCAGACTTTTCATACGTTACAAGTGCATTGATGGCCTCAGTTCGAGCAGATTGTTCATGTTTCATGACACTGTGTCTGAAGCTATATTACTGTTCAATCTTGTTGTCTGTTTTTTATCGGAGGCATAACATTGGCATACCCATCCATGACAATTACACCATCTGCATTGAAGACATCAAACCTAAGTCGACACAGGTTGTTCTCTGGGATTTTTTCAGTCACCTCAACAACTGCTCTGATTTCATCGCCAGGATAGACTGGTGCTTTGAAGTTTACCTTCATATTGAACGCTAGTGTTCCCAAACCTGGAAGTTGCGTTCCAATAACACGTGCAACTAGTGCACCTCCAATTGGACCATGAGCAATACGTTTTCCGAAAATAGTTGTAGCTGCATACTCATCATCCACGTGA
Organism: Candidatus Thorarchaeota archaeon; assembly: GCA_048882325.1. Classification (GTDB taxonomy): domain Archaea; phylum Asgardarchaeota; class Thorarchaeia; order Thorarchaeales; family Thorarchaeaceae; genus SMTZ1-45. Next base: position 81,483 of record JBHLRS010000004.1, read on the forward strand.
AGTGCGTTATAGTCACCAGACATCTGAGCGTATAGATCAATATGCTCGTCTGTTACTAACATTGTTGATTCTGCTATCTCGCCGACCTCTATTTCATCCAAACTCTTGCCTAGTTTAAACTTGGATTCTTTTTCTGTTCTTTTGGTTTCAATAGGAGCCTCATCGGTCTTTTTGGTACCTTGAAGAATCTCTGGAGTAAATCTGAACATTCTCGCGAATTTCATCAATAACTCCATGTCATCTGTGTCAATAACGACTTTCTCAGTCATCATGGCTTGCATGGCATCAAGTTTCCCTAGCAAGATATTTCGCCATGTTGCTGAGTCTGTCTTCACAGTCATCTCTGGAGTATCTGTGTCACCCTTCTCAATGGAACACTTCTGATCGTTGATCTTCAACAACCACGAATCAGTGTCATCAAAGTAGAATCGAATAACAGCGGATACACCTTCTGCGCGTTCAGGTCGAAATCCATTTGGAATGCTGGACATCATGGCATCGAAATCAATGGCATCCATGTCAGGCAAGACTTGGAAAGAGCTATCACGTTTACTTTCGATATAGACCTCTCTCTGGATTAAGAATCGCAAAATCTCCGAGGTACCGCCCCCGATTGTACCCAATCTTGCGTCACGGTAGAACTTTTCAAGTGGGTAGAAGTCCTTGACATATCCCGCCCCTCCACAGACCTGAATCGCCATGTCACAGACTTCTACCGAAACTTCAGTTGCGTAGAGCTTAGCAATCGTAGCTTCCTTTGTACATGGAAGGTCATTTTGAATCATCCGTGCAGCAGAAATCAGAAGAAGTCTTGCATTGCGCATTTTCACAGCCATATCAGCAATCTTGAACGAAACTCCTTCAAATCGAGAGATGGGTTGACCAAACTGTTCCCGTTCTTGTGAATAGTTAACAGCAATCTCATATGGAGTCCTCATACAACCCAATGCCTCTGCAGCAATTCCAACTCGCTCTGAGTCCAATTCATTCATCAAGATTAGGAATCCCTGATTCTGCTTTCCGAGAAGATTCTCCTTTGGAACCTTTAGATTGTTCAGTCTGAAATGTGTCACGCGAACACCATCGCGACCCATCAGATTGAAGTCTTTCTCAACCTTAAAACCGTCCCAAGAGGTCTCGATTATAAATGCAGACATGCCACTCTTACTGTCCACATGAGGATTAGTTATCGCAAACACTACAATCTGATCTGCAATACTACCATTTGTGATGTAACGCTTTTCACCATTGAGCACCCAACACTCTTCTTTTTCATCCCACTTTGCATTGGTGACCATTCCAGCTGTGTCGCTGCCAACTTTAGGTTCGGTGATGGCAAGAGCACCAATTTTCTCCCCCCGAGCCAGCGGTACTAGATACTTCTCCTTCTGTTCCTCTGTCCCATAACGAAGAATCGGAATTGCTGAGAGTGTGCAGCTCGCTCCAAACATCATAGTTGCTGAAGGACAGATTGCAGAAATCTCCTCTCCTGCAATCAGCTGATACATAAATGGTTTCTCTGATCCTCCGTACATTTTAGGTATCAAGAGACCTGAGAGACCGAAATCTCCTAGTTTTTTGAAATACCTGCGATGATTGAAATCAGGGCTGGTAATACTGTTCACAAGTGGCGTAATTTCCTTTTCAGCCCATTCTCTAACCCTCGAGCGAAATTCGAGCTCATCTTTTGTGTATAACAACATGTCATCATTCATTTGAGTCATATATCAGCACCAAATTTCGATTCAATCGATTAGACAACCGCACGCAGTTTAGAAGCTCTTAAATCTCCTCTCATCGCCGACCTATCCTCACCAGATTAATCTAAGAAGAGGAGACAAGGATTTCGTATGCGTTTCTTTGGTCATCTCATAAAGGGTGAGAAGTCAGAACCAGTATCAGGACAGACAAGCTTCTTCCCAAACATGAACAAAGCAATCGGAGATCCTAGACTGCTTTACGCGATGGCACTTAGAGAACAAGGATCACTAAGTAGATTTGCAGCTAGGTATTTTTCAGGACAAATGCCTGAAAAGGCACCAGAAATAAGATTGCTGAAGGACTATATCAAGGTCCATGGATATCCACAAGCGTCAGATGATGAAATTCAGGAGATAATGTTTGCCGGGTACGCAATTGGTGGACCCAAAGAAGCAGCGATTGCATGTGAGGAGGCTCATGCAATCCGTCGTTTCATGCATAAGGAGTACTATGAGAAAGGGGAGGGTCTAACCCTTAAAGAACGTGCTGAGAGTCTGATCAAAGTTGGGGAAGTGCTTTGGAAACACTATGATGATTTCAAGGAGATTGGTATAGCAGAGGGAACCCCTGTCAAATTGTTTGATTGGCAGACAACAGGTGTGTTTAAGACTCTATACAAAGAGCACATTGACTTTGCAAGTTCTAGGATAGAATCCAGAGAGATTCCTAGCTCGACAGAAGGAGAACGCACCATTCTGAGCCGCTATCCGTTTGGCGCTGTAGGACTCTTTCCACCATACAACGCAGCAATCGGTTTAGGGGGGATGGCTATCATTTCAAGCTATTGGGCTGGGAACGCGACAGTAACTAGAACGCCATCAAAGATGCCCTTGACCAACATGGAGCTGGCGTATGTCTTAACTGAAGCAATGAATGATCTAGATTTCCCGAAGAGTGCTTTTCAGTCAGTCATCGGTCCTGCTCGAAGCATTGCTCATTATATGGTAAATGAGTCACCTTTGAATGCAATGGTGTACTATGGTGATTCTAACATAGGTCTTGAACTGATGTCACAAGCTGTACAAAGAGGGCTCCATTTCGTACCTGAACTTGCAGGGAGTGGTGCAAGCCTTGTTTGGAAAGATGTAGACATAGACAGAGTGACAGATTATGTGAACCATGCACGATTCTTTGGCTCAGGTCAAATCTGTCTAGCTGCTAAGAGACTCTTTCTACATGAAGCAATCTACAATGATTTCATGGAAGTGCTCGTTGAGAAAAGCCAGAAACTGAAGGTTGGTTTCCCAGAAGATCCAAACACTGATTTACCCATTATTGGTGCTCGTGCACTCTATCAAAACATCGATATGATTCGTGAAGCAGTCGGTAAAGGTGCTAGGTTAGAAACTGGTGGCTATCGCTTAAATGCTCAAGGTGAACGCGATAAAGCAGGTCTGTTTCTTAAGCCAACAATTCTGAGTGATGTTCCACTCGATTGCAAGATGTGGTACCATGAAACCTTTGGTCCAGTGCTACCAGTCATGAAGGTGAGCTCATTTGAACAGGCGATCAACCAAGCAAACAACTCACCGTATGGATTAAGGACATCAGTCTACAGCGACGATCCTGAAATCTGGCAACGCTTCTTTGACGAGATTGAAGCCCCGGGAATAGCAGTTAACACGGATCATCTACACTTTGATGACTACTATCCACATTTAGGTGGATTGAAAATGAGTGGTCTCTTTGGTGGAAAATACTTCTATGAAGTCCTGACATACTTGAAGTATATGCATCTCCCTTCATAAGATGCGTTCATACAGCTGAACAGACATGTCTTTAGCTTGTTCATATGGTTCACCCCATGGGCGAAAACCATACTTCTTCATGAGCTTCTCTCCTACCTCCTGACCAACAAGAATATTGCAATAGTTACGAACACACCCATGAGCACGTCCATACTCAGCAAATTGAATATACATAGCTGACGCGAGACCCGAACCCCTACATTCTGGGAGCACAGTTTGATGCTCTCCAAACAGACCCTTCTCCGTGATTTGTGCTTTGTATAGCCCAACAATCTTGCCTTTGAATCGGCTACCAAAGTAATGATAGCCATTCCTCATATCTGCAACAACCTGCTCAGGTGTGTAGATACGTTTCTTCCGCCAATGTTCCGGATACTCGAGAGCGAGCGGCCAGACTTCTTTGAAGAGTTCTGAAATCTCCATCGCATCTTTCTCTTCAAATTCAACTATACGAATCTCTTCTGGCAAGAATTTATCCAATTTTATCAGGACCTACAAATCTGGTTGGTGTTATAATTCCTGAGGTTTATCTAGTTCGTGCTAGTCTGAGCTGCCCAATCGTATGCTTCTTGTTCTGGTGTACAACCACCGCAATGATGGCAACCAGCAGTTGTCTTCTCAGGGTTGATCCCATTTCTGAATAGAATCAAACCAACTTTTTTGTAAAACTCAACGGATTCTTCGAGGTTGTCAACATAAGTTGGGACATACTGTGCTAGCTGACTACCAAAAGCTGGACGGACTGGGGCGACGATTGGAAGAACTCCAATAGATGCCAGTTCCTCTACTACTTGGAGTGTTTGCTCACTGTCTTCTCCTAATCCTTGAAGAACGTACGTACTAACATTACCACGGTCAAAGTGTTCTAGAGCGATTTTGAACCGCTCCCGATAGAAATCTAATGAGCCATAATCATATTTGCCTGGAACCATCTTTTTTCGAACTGATTCATCAGTACTTTCAATGTGCATACCTATGGCATTTGCTCCTGCTTTAGCCACCTCTGATATCAGCTGATGATCAACCGGAGGTTCAAACTGGACTCCAACGGGAATATCAGTCGAGTCACGTATGGCCCGGATTATCTTAATGAGTAGGGCACTTCCCATATCAGGTGAATCAGTGGTTCCTGTAGTCAACAGAACATCATCGATTGCACCTTCACGCTGGGCAGCCAGCACAACCTCAACTATCTGTTCAGGGGTCTTCTCCAGTACCGTATTGCCTGATGTGTAAGAATGAGGTATCGTGCAGAATTTACATTGTGAACCTTGGTCCCAATATTTGCAACCTTGATATACGGTAGTAGCTAGCGTACGAGAACCGTGTAAGAGAGCTATGCTGGAGTAAGGAATACCATCAGCAGTTGAATAATCATAGAACTTAGGTTTTGGAACTAATTTCAGTTCAACAGAGCCATCGTATAGCCATATTTTTGGATCATTGGTTTCCTCAAGTTGCGCAGAATGATAGCGTTCTGCCATGGTTCCCTGTCTGATCGGTACGCCACACGGACGTCCATTGGGTAGAAAGAAATACATTGCACCAACGGGTCCTGCACCTCCCTTTCTTCCGCTGAACTTGTCTTCTGGTAGGACAGCCCCCTCTGTAAGAAGTCTAACCTTGAGTCGGAGCAGTTCATCAACATCCATTCTAAGTCCTCAGGCCGTACAAATGACACCTAATCTATCTTATTATACCTGCCAGAAATCACTCTGATAATAAACTCTGGTATATCAAACACCTCAATACCAGAATCTGATTGGGAGGATAGTATATTCTTACAGAAAGGGCATGAGGTCACGAGATAACGGGCACCAACATTTTTCGCATGCTGAATCCTTTCTGCGCCAATTACCTTCGCATGCTCTGGGAACAGTGTTCGGAGTCCAGCGCCATTGCCACAACACATTGCATTCTCCCTGTTTCGCTCCATTTCAACTATACTTGATCCGGTTACCTTTTCGATTATTTCTCGTGGTGCATCGTATATGCCTGAATGCCTTCCAAGATGACAGGGATCGTGATATGTGACTTTACCCTCTATTCCGCCTTGTGGCAGCCTGTCTATGGATTCTCGAAGGAACTCGCTGATATGGTGTACAGGCTTGTTAAGCTTTGTATCAGTCTGAAGATAGTCATTTGTTAACGCGCGATAACACCCAGGGCATGTAGTTAAGATGGATACAGCATCACTTCGATTCAAGACCTCAATATTGTGCCTTGCAGCCATTAAGCCAAGGTCATGATCTCCTGTTCTGAATAGTGGACTACCGCAACACCACTCATCTGCAGATAGTTCTACAGTGTAGCCAAGTTGTTCTAGAAGAAGCACAGTGTTTTGAGCGATGTCCTTTTCTCGGTAGGCTGCTGTACAGCCTGTGAAGTAAAGGATCTTTGTTCCTTTCGAATTCCTAATTGTAATCTCTTCATTACGAGTCAGCTGGTCTTCCCCGAAAGGATTGTGCGTTTCCTTAATGAGTTGAGCAATTCTGGCAACGCCTTCAGGTTGATGGTTTGCTTTCACAAGTTCTCGTCGTTTTTCTTCAACAAGTGTAGCTATGTCAATCTCTGGTTTGCACCATGTGAGGCAGTGACTACATTCGAGACACTGATACAATACCTCTACGCCTCGTGCATCGATCTCGCGTGTACCAGTGATTTCTTGATGAAGCAGAAGAGCACGACCATGAGGAGTAGGTGCATCTGACTTCCAAGCAAAGAATGTCGGACAAACATGTCGACACATCTTGGGGCATGCTGCACACATTCTCACTTGCTCTGCAATTGTGTCTGAATCTAACACGAACGCACCCCCAATCCCAACTTTCCAGGATTCAGTATCCCATTTGGATCCAGTGCCTCTTTGAATTTCTTCAGAACACTGAAACTTGAGCCTAATTCATCTTCCGTATAACTGCTCCGAGTGAGTCCGACACCGTGTTGATGGCTCATAACCCCGCCTGCTTTGTGGCAGGCAGCCACACCAACATCCCAGATTCTTCTGTATGTTACCCACGCTGTTTCCGCGTCAGGTTGCGCTGTGAAGAAAATCATGTAAATGCTGCCACCGTTCTGATACATGTGCGAGAAATGAGACATGACTACCGCATCTTCAGCCTCCATTGCTTCTTTCATAGCTCTGTATACATTCTCGAGCTTGTCATATGTTGCGACAATGTCAATAGTGTCACCTATGGAATATCCACTAGTGGTGAGTCGAGTCGGATAGTACATATCGTATCGATGTTCCCACCATCGTTTTGATGGGCCCTCTCCTTGGTCAACACCTCCTTCCTCTAGGCAGATTCGTACTGCATCTTGTTCATCAATCTCTAACTTTTTCGGCTTGCCATCAAAAGCCAGTAGGAGAATGCAATGACCTTGCTCAAATTCGAAATGAGTTGAAAAGCTCAATGCTGCATCTTCAGGATCGTAGAGTCGAACAACTGATGGAATAATTCCCGTTCTGAATATCTTACGAATTGTTTCAAGTCCACTATGGACATCGGGAAAGCTAACACTACGAAAGCGACGTTCTTCGGGAATGAGAAATAGCTTCAATGTAGCTTCAGTGATAACACCGAGAGTCCCCTCAGAGCCAATAAAGAGCTGACGAAGGTCGGGGCCAACAGAATGTCTTGGTACATCTTTAGTTTTGATGATTGAGCCATCAGCAAGAACCACTTTTAGTCCAAGAGCCATGTCTTCGATTTTTCCGTACAGAGATGACATTGACCCGCCGGATCTAGTTGCTAGGAATCCACCAATGTTTGATGCACGAAGTGATGTAGGAGTATGACCTGTAGTATACCCGTGACGATTGACTGCTTCTTCTAAATCTATACCGACCACTCCAGCTTGTACCCTCACCAACATTGATTCATGATCAATCTCATAGATCTTATCAAGTCGCTTCAAGTCGAGCTGAATTCCTCCATAGATGGGGAGGGTTCCTCCACTGGTTCCTGCACCACCTCCAACGGGTGTAACAGGAATCTTCAACTCGTTTGCTACAGTCAATACTTTGGAGACCTCTTCAGTACTTCCAGGAAATACAATCATATCTGCAAGAGGAAGCATTTCACCTGCTCGAATCTTGGCTTCACTAAGAGGCCATGCATCATGAGCATTCAGGATTCTATCAGTTTCCTGCATAGTGATATGGTCGTGACCTACAACCTTAGTAATTTGCTCAAAGGCCTTCTTCTTCGATTTATCATTCAGCATTTACAGTTCACTCCTTTTTGGGGAGTCTCTGAGCAATGAACACTGTTAGGTCGTCAACCTCAACAGAACTGCCTGTTCTGAAGAGGTTACTCTCAATTTGTGCTGTACAGAGTGGACAAGGTGTCACGACTCGATCAGCACCTGTTCTCTTTATGGCTTCTAGATTCTCTCTCACCACAGCATCAGCAACGTCGTCAGAATGGTACGAGACCATTCCACCACCTCCGCAGCAAGAGTCATGGGCATCTGATTCAGCTACACTCACACCTGGAATCTGATGCAGGATTTCAATGGCATAATCGGAGATCTGACGGGAGGTGTGTCGGATAAGATGACACGGGTCGTGTACAGACACATGAACGGTAGAATATTCTGAACTGTCTTCCATAGAGGCACGTAGTTTCTCTAGACCAATATCCTCAACCAGAAACTCAAGGATGTGAACTGCAGATATACCCCAATCCTGTTGATAAGAGATGTCGGACAGACTCGAAGTACATCCAGCACAGGTTGTGACAATCTTCGTGACTCCTGAATCTTTGACTTTCTTCCTGAGCTCACTTGTCAGGTGGAGGTCTGTTTCATGATCACCAATGAGTCTAGATGGTAATCCACAACAGGACATCTCCTCGAGAAGAGTATAGTTCACCTCAAAGTGTTCCAAGATCACCTTTGCCGCCTCACGAACCTCTTGAGCGCGTTCCTCTGCCTGGCAACCAGGGTAAAACAAAACCTCTGCATTATCTGAAACCTTGTCCTCGACATAGGGTAGACCTAGACGCTCAAGCCGCATATCTCGACTTTCGTTCTTCTCTTCCCTATCCTCCCAGGGAACAAATGCAAGTCTGTGTTCGGTGAGAGACTCTCTCACGATATGGAAACCCTTGGGAACCAAATCAGGGCGGTGGTCAAAGATTCTTGCGCGAATTAAGTTGACAACCTCAGGAATATCCACATTCTTCGGACATACCTCACGGCAAGTGCCACACCCAGTGCAAAGATACACTTTGTCTGCGGCAGCCCAAAATTCAGGAGGGGACCTGCTTAGTTCAACAGCAATGCTTCTCGGGCCACTAAAGCGATCAACTCCGACTGCCGCGACGACCGGACAATGATTGAGACAAAGACCACAATTGATGCACCGCTCTACTGACTTCACTGCTTCAAACTCGTGTGAATGATAGGGGGTTATTTTCTCCTCTCGAAGAGTGTTTTTAGCATATTCATAGGCCTCATCTTCATTCACATTAAGTCACCTCCTTAATGTGGTTTATTGCATTCCTTGTTGCAGAAAAACCACTCATCGCTGCAACTCCTAAACCACTTTTCTCGATGGAATAATCATATCCTGCGAGGACAGCCCCTGCGGAGTATAAGTTTCGTGCCCACTCAACACCATCATCATCGACAGGTCTGAACTGGGGATCTAGAGTGAGACCACATGAATTGACAGGATGACCTTCTGGACTTACTGCAATTCGGTTTGTATAACGAGAGGGGACAATCTCACTAGCAGAATGGTATGAATCTGTAACTGTCATCAACCCGAACAGAGTTTCACGAATTCCAGCATTGTCACCGCTAAGTCCTCCACCAATGAATTTGCCCGTGGAAAGAATGAACGCTTTGGCAGTAATGTCAAACGACCGTCGAGGTGTTTTTGTTTTTATACTTACAAGGCGACTCTCGGCTCTTTCATAAGAAACAGCTTCATGGCCAATAAGCAGTTTGCCACCTTTCTTTCTGAATTGATCATCTAGAGCGAGCTGCAGCCTCATTCCAGGAACCGATGGAGGAAATCCAAGTAACTCAAAAACCTCTGCTCCAATTTGATCTTCTAGACTTCGTTTGGTTTCTTGAGCTGATTTCACACCTAGGACTGGTGGAAATGCAACATGGGTAGCTCCGAGTTTGTCAACCTGAGGTTTCAATTGTCTTGCAATTTCTTCTATTGAGCTTTCATGGTCCATGTGTCTGGCTATCTCAATGGAAGAAATATTATAGGACTTACCAAAGGGCGAAACCTGCAACAGGCAATGTCCGACTTTTCGTGGTGATCCGCCAGTAGCGATTCTTTCCTCCAGATAAGTTTTCGCTGCTGTTGATGGATTGAAGTCTGCGTTTCCCAAGATTCCAGCAAAGAGAAGGACACTGTTCTCATTCTTGTGAAGACTTTCGGAGTACATTGTTTCTTGGACAAGACAAGTTGGTTTCGTCGTTCCCAAGATTGTAATCGGGAATATGTTCGTCTTGAATTCCCCATATAATGAAGCGATTGAATCCTTCAGATTCTGTTTCAACCAAGTCATTGTTTCGTCTGTTCTGGCAACTATCTCAGAAACAACATTACTTGGATCAACGTTTTCACTGTATCCAATGATGCTGTAGGGATGGAGCGGGTAGAGGCCAGCAATTGCAGTCAATCCCTCTTCAGGTGTCATGAATGGTTCAGAAGCATCTGGCAGGTATCCAATAATGTCAATGGCTCCTGATGAATAAGCTGTAGCACTCTGACCTTTCCTGAGAATGACAGTAGAAAAGCCAGATTCGGCTGCAACAGTACCTGCAACCAGTCCAGCCATCCCTCCTCCAATCACAAGGAGGTCGCAATTCATCTCCATCTAAGAGCCCTCCTCCCATGGTTTGAGGTCATAGTCTACATCGGATTGGTCTAGGTTGGCTACGCAAGCATACATGCCCTGTGCAAGTTCTTCCTGAGCTAGCTGTTCACCCCTCATTGATGGGCGAATGCCTTTCCATCGCTCTGCTCTGAAGTCCAGAATATCGACGAGAAAGTCATCACCCTGTAGGTCAAGCTCTTCAGCCAAAATGGAGGCGGCTTTGTAGGTGCAGAAGGTTCCCTGGCAAGGTCCAGTGCCAAGTCGAACTCGTCTACGCAGATCGTTCAGTGTCTGCGGAAATTCTTCTCTAATTGCATATCGAATCTCTGCTTCGAGAACAGGCTCGCAAGTGCAGATTGTAGTCCTCCACTCAGGATTGTCCTTTGTCATTTCTAAGATCTTGACTAGCTCGGTTCCCCGACGAGCTCGAAGACGTTCTAAAGCATGCAGACTGACTCCATACTCGATAGAGAGAGATTCGATGTCAATATCTTTATCATTGCCAGGCAGAGGTTGCTCATGAGTTGTGCTCTTGGATTTCACACCCAGTTTCTTTGCTACAAGATCTGTGACGGTTTCAGCCATATGCCGACACAGAACTAGCTTACCTCCCGTAAAGCTAATCATCCCATTCTCATGATCTATAACCTGATATCCACGTGTCACTTTATCTTCAGGAACATTCCAATCAGGCACGAGAGGTCTAACACCAACCATTGTCCTGATGACACGAGCTTCACGAATTGATGGTATGACAGACTCTATACTCTGAAACAGATACTCAATCTCGTCAAAAGAAGCTACTATCGTATCAGGATCCTCCCAAGTGTCCAAAGCGGTTGTTCCAAGAAGTGATGAATTCTCATGTGGAAATAGATAGATCCATCTTCCGTCAACAGCCTTTGCAGTAACTCCAACATTCACAACTCGACGGTCTAGAATAATGTGAGCGCCTTTGTTGAGCCGAAGATTGAGTTCTGCACCACTTCTCCTCGCAATCTTGTGTGCCCAGGGACCTGATGCATTCACAACCAGTTTTGTGCTTGCTTTCTCTGATTGTCCGGTTATTCGATTATAATATAGAACACTTTGAATTTCATTGTCTGATTTTTCGAATCCGATTACCTCGCAATACGTCTTGACCTCAGCACCGTGATTTTTCGCATCAAGAGCTTGGAGAAGACAAAGCCGAAATGGATCAATGAAGAATTCTTCGTAGTATACACCTGCTATTACATCCGGATGAACCATTGGCTCGAGCGCTAGTGTTGCCTCAGGAGTGATGAATACCATTTCAGGAACATCCCGTTCATCTGCATTCTCGGAGTATGCATCAATATAATCTCCATCACTAGCTGCTAGACTGAGATCTAGAATAGGAGCGATGATTGGATTCTTCATGATGATATGACGTGCGATTCTCCTGAGAAACACGACTTCCGAGGAGCATATCTTCATTATATCAGGTTCACCCCGATACTTTAGACCTGAGGAGATCATTCCTGCACATGTACCAACCGTTGCAGATGCAATATCATCACGTTCCAATAGCAATGTCTTCAGACCGCGCATCGCACAATCTCGAGCCACTGCAGTACCAGTGCTTCCACCACCAATCACCACTACATCGAACTCGGATTCAGTCATGCGCATCTTTCCTTAGTTTCTGAGACTCAGTTGATGTATTGAACCAACGCGCAATACTAAGGTTTCGGATTGTATAAGTGGGAAAATTATAACCAAGATTACATTAAAAGGAGACACTCTGGCGTTCATCTAGTGAATACACTATGCCAAACTACGATCTAGGTACGCTTGTTATCGGTAACCATGATGTGAAAAAACTCACTCAAGCCCTTGATATCCCGGATCATCGTTTTGAAGACATTGTGACCCTCGCCCGACAAGCCTGGGAGCATGAAGACACAATCAGTGAGTCAATTGAGTATATTGCACAGAATGCTAGTGGTTCCGAACTGGTTCTTGCGCTTGTATTCTTTGGTCGAATTTGGGAAGACAACCAACAAGAAGAGGAATAGTATCAGGAAATTGCGTCCAGTATTCGTCCAGAATATTCTATCACGAGTTTGTTGTATATCTCGTATTGTTTCTGGTACACTTCAACATTTTCTGGAATAGGCTCGCGTCGCTCCTCAATATGAACCATATTTTCTATGGCTTCTCGATATCCTCCGTAGATTCCAGTGCCGACTGTTCCAAGCACAGCTGCACCAATCACGGTTGAATCTCTTACCTTGGGGAGAACTACGGTTTTATTCACACAGTCAGCCATGATTTGACGCCAAAGCGGAGAATTGGCACCACCTCCAGCAATAAGGAGCTCCTTGAACTCAACATCTAACATTCCTTCCATCATTTGAAGATAGAAGGAGATAGTATACCCGTTCGCCTCCAGAATTGCTCGAGCAACATGAGCTTTAGTGTGGTTGAATCCAAGATTGTAGAGCATACCTAGGTTATATGCCATGAATGGGAACATGAGAAGTCCATCACTACCTGGAGGAACAGAGGCCGCAGAGGCTTCGATGATTTGATACACATCTTTCTCTGTTTTCACAGCCAAAGCCATCTCCGGTTCACAGTACTGATCACGATACCACTTGTATGTGAGTCCCGTCCCTGGAGTCACACCTTCAAGAATCCACTTTCCGGGCATTGCTGAGGGATGGCAATACATGACAAAGGTCTCCTCGAGATATTCGTCCATATGTGTGATCACGAAGGTTCCTGTTCCAGTAGTAGCCTTGACAACTCCAGTTTCGATCACCCCCATCCCTAAGGCTGCGCACTGTTGATCCCCACTACCTAGAATTACAGGCGTTCCTTTTCGCAGTGATGTCGCCTTCGCGGCTGCTGAGCTGACCTCACCAACGGTTGTTCCTGAATTCTTGATGTCTGCAAGTTTGTCAATCGGGATACCTGTTGCTTCACACAGTTCTTCAGACCACTGGAGTTTCTCAAAGTCGAATGGACCAAAACGAGCCTCACCTGGAGAACTGACCACTGCTCCACACAATCTATTGTTGATGAAAGCATCGATATGTAGCCATTTGTATGCCTTCTTGAATAGGTCTGGTCGATTCTCGCTGAACCACATCAACTTCCGGACTGCATTCCGTTGACCGATCTCCTCAGCCATGTCCTTACTCTTCTCAGTCTTTCTGGAATCAACCCACGTCACTGTAGGTGCCAAGGCATTCCCGTCTTTGTCAATAGGTGTGATTGAGTCTCTTGCAGTTGTGACAATTGCACCAACTATAGCGTCAGCCCCGTGTTTGCAACCTGCTAGTGCTCTTTGCATTGTATTAGCTGATGCACGCCAGTATGTATCTGCAAGCTGTTCATGTGTTCCAACATCCTTGGGTTTAGGTGGGTATTCTTCATACGCCTTACTGACTTCTCTTCCTTCCTCATCGACAATCACAGAACGCGTTCCAGTTGTACCAATATCAAAAACTGCAAACAGACGATCACTCATCAACGACACCAACTAGTTGATGAACTGCACAAGGCTGCATATAGATTGTCCTACCATGAGAGTTATTTAACATAGGAACATCCGATTGTCAATGGCAGACTATCCCGCTCACATTGAGATTGATTCACATGTTCATCTTGTTAGAGGGAAAAATGAGGCTCGATTTCCAGAAGCAAACACATTGTTGATTGATGATGAAATCCTCACTCTTGTGGATGCAGGTTCAAACCCCGAACAAGTCCTGTCGACTCTTAGACACCTGGGTCATAAGCCAGAAGATTTAGACCGCATAGTGTTGACGCATTATCATGCCGACCACAAGGGTCATACCATGTTCTTTCGACGCTTTTCAGATTGTGAAGTGCTGTGTCACCCACTTGCGAGAGATCCCATCGAGAGCTTTGAAGCCATGATGAAAACCATTGGGATAATTGGACCAGACACAAAAGACCAGTGGTTGGGTATGCTCCAATCAAGAATGCCACATGTAAAGGGTGACTATATAGTTGATGACACGTTCCGAGAGGATAAACCAATAGATTGTGGAGAAATTGAACTCGTCCCTATTCATTCACCAGGTCACACGCACGACCACACTTGTTTTGGTATCAACGGACACGAAAAAATCCTCCTCGTTGATATAGACCTCACAGATTTTGGACCATGGTATGGAAATACTGTCAGCGATATTGAGGACTTTAAAGAGTCAATCACCAGGATTATTGATCTGCAACCAAAAATGGGAATCAGCAGTCACCTCATAAGTCCAGTGACTGATGAGATTGGACATCAACTTGAGAGATTTTTGACATTCTTCCAGAAACGCGATGATGCAATCCTCAACTGTATTGCTGAAGGAGTTGACACTATAAAGCAGCTCGCTCAAACGCCTATTATCTACCCACGAATTCCCTATCCGGTCTACTTACTATTTGAAGAGATAATGCTTGGAAAGCATGTTGAGCGTCTTTCAAGAATGGATCTAGTTCTTATCGAGGATGGCCACCTTCAAGTATTGCGATCATAGTCATTATGTTACTTATGTTTGAATTCTGCTGTTCTTTTCTCGAGAAATGCTGCTACACCTTCTTCTTTGTCCTCAGTGTCAAAGGTCCTACAAAATGCATCTAGCTCAAAGGCAAGATGCTCATCAATGGGTAGTTGCCATGCATTCTGTATGGACTGCTTGATAAAATCAAGAGCAACTCCAGGCATCTGCGCCAGCCGTCGTGCGAGTTCAGATACACCAAGTCTTAATTCTTCAACGGAGTTGAAGACTTTGTTCACTAGACCAATCCTTAAAGCTTCATCAGCGGATATCAAATCGCCAGTGAATATGAGTTCTTTCGCAATCCCAAGACCGACAAGCCTTGAGAGCCGTACAGTCCCCCCATTACCGGGAATAGTTCCGAGCTTTATTTCAGGAAGACCTAGTTTTGCATTCGAAGACGCGTAACGGATATCACATGCAAGAGCCAACTCACATCCGCCACCCAGCGCGTATCCGTTCACAGCACAAATGACGGGTTTCTTCATCGAGATCATGTATTGCGCGATATCCCTACTCGGGTCTACAACTTCCCGAATGGTTTCTGAGTTCCGACCCACGAAATCAGTAACATCTGCTCCAGAGATGAAAGCCTTCTCTCCGTTTCCTGTTAGGATAACCACTCTGATGGATGCGTCCTCCTCTGCAAGTTTCAACAAACTCATCAGCTGTTTCTTGATTGCAATATTCAATGCATTGTATCTATCTGGTCGATTGATGGTGATAGTCGCTATTGCTTGCTCGATATCAAAAAGTACCAGATCCTCAGACACTTTTTTCACACGTCCATTATTACTGAAGCATCTTGGGAGGTGCGTAGCAATCCCCAAACTCTTGTTGAAGTTTCTTCAACTCCTCGCGCACTTTATCAAGGCCAAGTCTTTCAATGGTTTCAAAGGGGCCTTCCTTATAGTTTGAACCCAACTTCATAGCTTTGTCAATATCTTCTTTCGAAGCTATTCCAAGTTCGTATTCAATCATGGCCTCTCGTAGATATGGCACGATGATTCTGTTGACCAACCAATCTGGATCTGCACCCTTTGGTTCGTCAAGGGTGATTTTCTTACCATCCTCATAAGCGTAGAAACCTTTACCAGCTTTCCTTCCGATTCTTCCTTCTTTCACAAACTTCTTGAGTATTTCAGGAACCTTGTAGCAGGTTCCCAATTCTCTCTCCAGTGTACTCATTGTTCCTATTGATACATCCATTCCTACAAAATCAGATAATTCTAAGGACCCCATAGGTGTACCTAGCTTCTCTTTCATAGCTGTGTCGATCTCTTCACTGCTCGCCAAACCTTGTTCATAGATGTGTAGTACTGCTCTCGATATCTGCGCTCTGAGTCTATTGACTATAAATCCAGGACTGTCTATCGCCTTCACAGTAATCTTTCTCTGTTTCTCACCGACCTCTAAGGCAGTCTGAATGGTATCCTCATTGGTTTGTTTTCCAATAATAACCTCTAGGAGCTTCATTGCAGGGACCGGAGAGAAGTAGTGCATCCCAACTACTTTTTCGGGACGCTTAGTGACATTACCAAGCTCAGTTATACTAAGTGATGAGGTGTTCGACGCAAGGATTGTGTGAGGTTTGGCCGCACTGTCCATCTCTTTGAAAACTTTCTTTTTGACATCCATGTTCTCGAATACAGCCTCAATGACCAAGTCCACATCGCTGACAGCTTCACTGAGATTGGTAGTTGCTTCTAACTGACTGATTAGCTTCTCTCCATCCTCTGGTGATAGTTTTCCTCTCTTAATCCCCGATTCCACGTATCCGTTAAATCTCGTCAAACCACGACCTATCGCATCATCATCGAGATCTGTCATTGTAACATCATATCCTGATGCTCTGGATACATATGAGATACCAGCTCCCATAAGACCAGCACCAATAACAGCTATCTTCTTGACGTTCATCAATCACTACTCCTTATTCCTGAATGCGAGTCTAGTATATGGCTTTCCCCACCGTTCATCATACAATAGTCCTTCAAGCGGAGGTCTACTTGGTCCGATGTGTCGATCTCTGACTGGAATCCCAATACAAAACGCTGTCAGCGGAGTCCATATTGGCGGAACTCCAATCCTTTCTCGAATCATCTCAGTGTATCTTGAGTCCGAACATACCAAAGCCTCATATCCGCAACCATAACCCATTGCTGATGCAACCATCCACATGTTTTGTATAGCCATTCCAGCCACCACTGAACCAAAGAGTTCATTGGGATACAACTTTGTTGCGTCGTGCCATGCCTGACTCGCACATACAATTATGACTGTGTCACTCATTTCGGGATATCTGAAGAGCTGGCCATCACGGAGTCTAGAGAATACCGCAGCTCGGAATTCATCATCGATATACCAGTTCCTCCCGCTTGTGAGCTCAAAGGGGGAGTTTCCAAATACCGTCTGAGCGTTTTCGTGAGCGATGTCAGCCAGAAATTCCTTTGTGGCTTGATCATCTCTTATCACAATTAGCCGTAGCATTAACATATTCTCAGGACTTGGAGCATGTCGAGCTGCCTCCAGTATCAACTCAATGTGTTCATCTGGGATTTTTCCGCCAGTGAATTCTCGGATTGACCTGCGTGCCCATACATGCTTCAATGCCTCAAGACCAGCTGCGATCTTTGCATCCTCTCTCTTCTCACTCCTAGAATCTGACGTCCCCTTTGTTTTGGTCGTCATCACCTCACCTCACGAAAGGTTCTATTCGATATCTGTTGTTCACTAGTATTTGCACTATTTGAATCAGTCTGACACTGAAGTCGCACCGGTAGGCTACTTATGCTTGAATTCCGCCTTCCGCTTCTCGAGAAAAGCAGCTACACCTTCTTCTTTGTCCTCAGTGTCAAAGGTTTCGCAGAACAAATCAAGCTCAAATGCTAGACTATCACTGAGACTCCTTTGCCATGCGCTGTTCAATGATTGTTTAGCCGCTTTGATTGCCACTCCAGGTTTTTCAACGAGCTTTGCGGCAAGCTCTCTTACACCTTCATAGAGTGCTTCAATGGAGTCAAACACTTTGTTTACGAGACCCATCCGTAATGCTTCATCAGCCTTGATCTGGTCTCCTGTGAATACTAGTTCTTTGGCATTTCCAAGACCTATAAGTCGCGGGAGTCTAACTGTCCCCCCATATCCTGGAATGACACCCAGAAGAATCTCAGGTTGTCCGAATCTTGCATTTGCTGATGCATATCGGATGTCGCATGCCATGGCAAGCTCACAACCACCGCCAAGAGCAAATCCGTTTACTGCTGCAATCACTGGTTTGTCAATCGATTCAATATACACACTCAGATCTTGTCCTGCTTTGGCCGCTGGACGCACTCCTTTTGAATCCAGACCTGGGAATTGAGAGATATCAGCTCCTGCAGCAAAAGCTTTCTCTCCAGCACCTGTCAGGACAATTACTCTTACAGCATCATCTTCTTCGGCTTTCTTGAAGAACTCATTGAGAGCGGTCCTTACGACAGTGTTCAGAGCATTGTATTTATCCGGTCGGTTAATTGTGATGGTTGCGATTCCATCACTCACCTCGTAGAGAACTACCTGTTCAGACACAGCACTTCCTCCTGCAACTGCTCGCTTTGAATCAAAGGTGAGTAATAAGCCTTCGTGAGGATGAAATTCGAAAAAGATATCACTTGTTCTAGCCTATGAAATTACATCGTAGGTGAGGAAGGGAATGAAACCTAAGCTCGTTGCATCGATAATAAGTATCGGACTCATATCGTTAATCGTTGTTTCTGGCTTTGGTCATGCTACCGCAGTACCAATGCCAATCAATCTGAAAATAGGTCCCTATGTGGACAATGCTGTTTACAAAGTTATTACCAATTCTGACCAAAGGATCCTAGCACTCCAAGCTGATGAGGTTGATCTTGACGCAAGTTTCTTTGATCCAGTGCATCTCGAAGCCTTGGACTTGGATCCAGATATAGACATTTTCAGCGCTTTGAGAAATGGATATGGCTATCTCACAATCAATTGCCGAGATTATCCGTTGAATATCAGTGGACTCAGACGAGCATTTGCTTATGCATTCGACAAGACCAATGTGACAGCAGATATAATGGATGGATTCTCTCAGGAGCATGACTCAGTGATTCCCTATGTGAATTCATGGTGTATTGAGGATGAAATGCCGTATCACTACTACACGGCACAGATTGCAATAGGCAACCAAATACTCAATGATTTGGGTTTTGCAATTGATGGTGGAACAGGATTTAGACTTGCTCCCAATGGGGCAGCATTTGATATTGAAGTCGAGTATCCATCATCATCTCCTGAGATTGGCGGAGGTGTAGCTCAGATTGCCGTGGATGCACTTACAGCACTCCATATTGATGCTAGTGCGGTAGCTTCAGATTTCAATGATTATATTTCCAGGTTGGACAACCACGGAGCATATGACATGGTCTTCCTAGCTAAGAACTTTGGGAGCAACGATGTGGATTGGCTGGCATATGAATATTGGAGCGCTTTTTCTGATGTGGTATATCAAAACCCTTCAAACTTCGAGAATGCTACATATGACAGCTGGAGAAACCAGCTTCTCTATGGTGTTACCTATGAGGAGGTCTATGAGGCAGCATCGGAGATGCAAAGTATTCTGCAATACAATGTACCCATCCTTGTAGTATATGAAAACGTCTACTTTCAGGCATACAGAAATGACCAGTTCACTGGTCATGTTCCAGACTTCGCTGAGTATATTACAGGACCATGGACTATGAGAAAAATCCACAACATAGATGGAACAACAGGAGGTACAGTTACCATAGCAATCAGCCAGGAACCGGACAGCTTCAATTTCTATGTTACGAACTCGTTTTCTTCTTCAGCTATCTTGAAGAATTTACACGCAAGTCTGTTCAAGTACGGTCCTGACTTGACACCTCAAATGGACCTGGCTCAGTCGATGCTAGTCGAAACACACACAGACAATCCTGCTGTGCCCACAGGACATACAAGATACACCATTGACATAATTCAGAATGCGACATGGACTGATGGGATGCCTCTTACAGCTGAGGATGTGGCGTTCACGTTCGTCTATCAGTATGAAAGTGGGACGTATGGAAATCCTGCGGCAGCAGACTTGAATGATCTTGTCGCAGCCTATGCTCCGAATCCCTATACGGTGGTCATTGAGTTCGACAGTGAATCATATTGGCAGTTCGGAAGCTTTGCCTTCGAGTACATCATTCCTCAGCATATATTCAACGATGTCGATGGAATCGGCTACGCGGGATGGAACACCTGGAATCCTGTGCTGAATCCTGCGCATCCGAATGTTAACTGTGGTCCCTTCATATTCACTGACTATTCTGCTGGGAATTTCTATCAAATTTCAAAGAATCCCTTTTACCATTGGAGGGCACCAAACCCGCCTCCTGAGGTGAGTTCTCTGGGGTATATTGAGTACATAGAAGGAACCACAGGACATGAGATCGTTTGGCAAGCATCAGATGACAATCCATTGGTCTATATTGTATACAAAGATAGCCTTCCAATCATCTCAGACGTATGGGATGGAACCAATATAGTGGTAGACATCGATGGACTCACTGAGGGAATCTATAACTACACAATAGAATTGTATGACTATTCACTGAATATTGTCAGTGACACAGTCATAGTTAACGTGACATCCGCTATAACGACCACAAGTTCAACAAGCCCGACAACGCCAACCGGACCAGGTGGAGAATTACCTGACATTATGGTGATTGCCATTGCCGGAGGTTCAATTGCTGTTATCATCATTGTGGTGGTGGCTATCTACAAAACTAAGAAAACCTAATCCCATGACTACCAATCAGTCATAATGAACGTGCAAACGCGCGTAATATCGTGACATCACTCAATGTTTAATTACTCGTTTGTGTAGTTCTGTATAGTACCTTCCGGAGTCAGGAATATTGACGAGTTCTGAAAAGAGAAATGTCTGGATTAAGAGCCTTAGTGCAATGAAGGCATCTCTTGAGAGTTCCTATGAATTCAAGACTGTTGTCAAAGAGGAGAGAAGACTCCTTGAAGGACTGAGTGGTGTTAAGAAGGACTACATTGTCTTCTCCAGTTATAGAAGGAATGATGGTAGACGAAGGTTGGAAGACATCAAGAACGTAATTGATGTCGCTCTGGAGAAGATAGGTCACTGTAATTCCGATGAAGCATCCAAGGTATACCTTAAAACTCTGAAGACTGTGACGATGCAGACACGTTGGGCAGCAGTTCTTGAGTCCCTCTCAGAATACTCTCATTCCTAGTTCCAATATAATGTCACTAAACCACCATTCATATGAAATTTCTAATTATGGATTCCAAACCAAATAGGTGATTTTTATTCCAACAATACTAGACGAGAATTGTTGCGACGGGTGCGGGACTTGCGTCAAAACTTGTAGATATGGTGTCTATGAAAAATTAGATGAGAAACCGCAAGTGGCTCATGTGCAGTATTGTAAGGAATGTGGAAACTGCATTGAAGAGTGTCCAAATGGATGCATTTCTTTTCGGGACAGCATACGGAAGAGGTGACTTGAAAACAAAGAGAAAGGAGAGCCCGAAGGCTCAACCTTTAGCTATACTAACCACTTGTATGTGGTCATCTTGTCTGTCGTTTCAAAAGCAAGCTTCAGTGGCATTCCAACTGTAGGAGGACCCATTGGATTGGTAATGTGTGCAGTCAGCCTCAGACCTGATGGGAACTCACCAATAGCAACAATGTAAGGTTGCTTTGATGACAGACTTGCGGGAGCAAAATCCACAATGACAAATGAGTAGAGTTTAGCTTCTCGCTCAGTGAACTCTGTTAGTTCACACTCGGTCATATCCTTCTGGCAGTGTTGTCTTGGTGGGAGATATTCAGATCCGCACTTGGGACATTTGCTCTTCATGAGCTTACCTTCATTAAGTGCCTCCAAAAACTTCTGGAAGAAAGGTGTCACAGCTTTGTCTGTGGAGTAACCTAGATAGATCTCCTTCTGTTCTGCCATCCTCTACCAGCCCCTCTCAAATATGAATACGTTGACAAACTGACCTGACTGTCCGACATTGTGTGCCAGACCGTATTGAACATCATCAATTTGCCGTGACGGTTGATCAGCCTCGCCTCTCATCTGTTTCAAGATTTCATAGGTCATTGAAACTCCTGTCGCACCAAGTGGATGGCCCTTGCTCTTAAGTCCACCATCGCAGTTCACAGGGATTCTACCATCATGATAGTTCTCCTTGTTATCAACGAGCTCCGGACCCTTACCGGGTTCTGCAAATCCTAGGTCTTCGTAAGCAATCAGTTCAGCTATAGTGAAACAGTCATGCACCTGGGCCATGTTGATATCCTTAGGTTCGAGACCCGCCATCTTGTATGCTGCTTGGCCTGCACGCTTCGCACCCGGAATTGATGTTAGAGTAGGACGGTCTTGAATCATCATCTCAGAAGCTCCTGCGCCAATACCAGTGATCCACATTGGACTGTCTGTGAACTCTTTCACACGATCCTCAGCTGCAATAACCACAGCAGCTGCACCATCTGTGATGAGGCTGCAGTCATACAGGTTCAATGGTCTGCAGATTGGTACTGCATTGTTCGCCTCTTCAAACGACACCTCTTTTGGTAGATGTGCCTTTGGATTCTGAGCGCCATAATGGTGCGACTTAACAGCAATCTTCGCCAATGTATCGTGTTCCATACCATACTCGCTCATATATCGAGAAGCCATGAGTGCATAGAATGCAGGGAAACTAATACCAAATGGGTATTCCCAACGCATATCACCAGCCTGAGACATGTACTCTGTTGCTGTAGCTGATGAAACACGATTCATTTGCTCAACACCTAGAACAAGCATGACATCATAAAGACCTGATGCTACCATTCCCCACGCAGCACGCAGGCTAGCAGTTCCAGTTGTACAGGCTGACTCAACTCTCATATGCGGTTTATCATGTAATCCAATATAGTCAGCAATCAAGGCAGATCCTGCACCTTGGCCACTGAACTGTGATGCAGCATATGAGAGGACACTTGCATCAATCTTGTCCTGACTGATTCCTTCGTCGTATATTGGTTTGTAGGCCTCAGCACAGAGTTCTCTCATTGTGGCATCGTATCTTTTTCCAAACTTGCTATGGCCACCTGCGACCACAGCAACCTTTCTTGCCAAGTTTTCTATCCTCCATGGGAAGAGCCATCTCTGCTATATCAGAGGCTAGCTCATATTGTTTACAGTATGTAACTCTCCATTAAGTAGGGGGTCTTAAGGTTGACGATTAGTCATCAAAAAGGAGTTGATATTCGATAGGGTATGATTTCGTGTTTCTGGGTGGAGGCAACATTAATGACGCCAATCTAGTGTATAAGGTGTATGACAATTGCTGAAACTTTAATTTTTGAGATGAGTTCGACCTTTAAGATGATTCGACAAGCTGTATCGAGAATGGATAGCGACTTCTGGAAAGAAGATGAGAAAGATTGGGTATACGCCTACATTCTATTCCATATCGTGGAAGCGATTGAGTTCTATAATAGTCCGTCAGAAAAAGAGTGGGAGCCAATCAATGATGTATCTGCAAACTCCAGGAAGAAAGAAACGGAGTCACTTCTGAGGAAGGACAAGCAATTCTTCGAAGATTATGTTTCCCGCGTAGAAGATCAAACAATGAAGATTTTTGAGAACCTGAGTGAGAATGATGTTCTGGGAAACGATGGTTTTGCACCTAGGGGATTCAAATCGATTCTACACAAGTACATCTATGTCATGCGACATTGCATGTATCATTTGGGAGAATTGACAAAGTCATTGCGTGCACGTGATATGGATAGGATAATCTGGTAAGTTAGGTCAGTGAGTGACAAAGAAAGAGAAGATCCTCCCAAGGGGGGAGGACCGAATAATCTTACTCTCCAGTGAACTTGCCTCGGCGTTTCTCAAAAACGGAGGCAATTCCCTCAGCAAGATCCTTAGTGTGGAAACATTGAACACCCGCGTCGACTTGAAACTCGAAATTTTGTTTATAGTCACTCTCGAAAGCCATATGTGTCGCCTGTTTTGCAAGCTTCAAAGCTACTGGTGCATTTCCACCAAACTTCGCTCCGAACCACATGGCTTGGCTTAACAACTCATCCTTGCCAACGACTTTGCTCACAAGGCCTATATCCAGAGCCTCTTGCGCTGTGACCTGTCCGCCAGTTAGAATCATTTCCATCGCCTTTCCGAGTCCAACGATTCTTGGGAGTCTAGCGCATCCTCCCCATGATGGAATTAATCCAATTCCAACCTCTACTGCTCCAAGCTTTGCCTCAGTATCACAGATTCGGATGTCAGAGGCGAGAGCAAGTTCGAAACCACCGCCAAGACAGAGCCCATTAATGGCTGCTATTACTGGCTTGGAGAGCTTTGCAACAGTATCAATAGCTTCGATACCTTGTTCCAAAAGCGGTCGGACTTCATCAGGTGTGCTCAGGAGTGCTTGCGCCTCCTTCAAGTCTGCACCAACACCAAACACTTTTTCGTGCGTTGATGCGATTACGACTGACCTTACCTCTGGATCGTTTTCAGCCTCTTTCAGAGCTTCAACAAGCTCGTTGAGGATAGTTGCGTTGAAGGCATTCATGGCATCAACGCGATTCATCTTGATTACGGCTACGTTCTTCGCAGGTGAAAGAAACGAACCCTCCTTTGAGTAAAGTAATGTTTCATATTCTGGCACGTATATCCACCTTTTGGGAGACTATGTTTTTTCGAGAGTAGTGAATGACTTATAAACCTCATTTATCGAGGTTGTAGGTTGCCCACTTTCAGTTGATTTTAAAAAAGAAGAACTAGACAGGGTTTTGACCCTGTCAGTTTGTTCTAGCTTAGATACTTTGGCACTGAATAGCAGTCTCCAAAATCCTCGTGCAGCTTCTTGATGAAGTCACGGACCTTGTCGACACCAAACTGCTCGAGCATTTCGAAGGGGCCCATAGGCCAACTTGCACCGAGCTTCATAGCCATATTGATGTCTTCTACGGATGCAATACCATCATCAACAAGAAGCATTGCCTCTCGGATAGCGGGAATGTTGATACGCTCAACAATCCAATTAGGATCTGCACCCTTTGGATCTTTAACCTCATCCTCTTCAGCACCATAGGAATAAAAGCCCTGCTTGGACTTCATACCGATGTGACCTGCATCAAAAAGCTTCTTGAGGGTTTCAGGAGGTTTGAAGCAGTCTCCAATCTCTCGATAGAGTGTCGACATAGCATTGAAGGTTATATCCAAACCAACGAAATCCCCAAGTGTGAAGGGACCTGCAGGCGCCTTTCCCACACTAACCATTGCTGTGTCAATCTCCTCTTTTGTTGCTTCACCACGCTCTAGCATCAGAAGTGCTTCACGCATGGCAGGCATTAGAAGGCGATTGACAATGAAGCCAGGACTATTCTTAGCTATCACAGTTTGTTTTCCTTGGGTCTTGCCTACATTCTCACAAGTAGAAATCGTTTCATCAGTTGTCTTATCACCAACAACTATCTCAAGGAGCTTCATTGCTGGGACAGGTGAGAAGTAGTGCATTCCTATGAATTTCTCAGGTCTTTTTGTGGCACTTGCTAGCTCATCAATGCTTAACGAGGACGTGTTTGTCGCCAAAATCGTATGCTCTGGTGCAGCCGCATCTATCTTAGTGAAGACTTCTTTCTTGACTTCCATGTTCTCAAAGATAGCTTCGATGACCAGATCAGCGTCTTTGACAGCCTCCTCGGTGTTGGTTGTGGCTTTTAGGCGACTCATGAGACCTTCTGCATCACTCATTGAAATCTTCCCTTTGTCGATACCAGTCATGACATCTGTGCGGATTCGCTCCATGCCAGCATCGACAAACTCCTGCTTTATGTCTACGACAGTGACTTCGAAACCATTCCATGCTGAAACATAGGCTATACCCGCACCCATCAGCCCTGCGCCTATGACCGCGATTTTTTTGACCATTTGTATGACCTCCTACATCGCACCCATCATTACAGCTAAGATAAGATTGGCAAGAGCATCACTCTCATGAGCATTTCCAATCACTTCAAGACTGCCGTCCTTCATGGTGTCCTTGAATGGTATATCACCAGTGAATATACCAAGCAAAGTTTCAGCATTCGACTTGTAGATAACATCAGGACTGGGATAAACACCTTCGAAGAGGTCAATCCTTTCTTTTGTAACAACCATGTACTGCGATCCCTCCTCAGTGTGTACCTGAAGGATCTTTCCATGATATGGACCAACCCAATCAGCAAGTTGTTTCTTTAGGTCCTCCTTTGTATTGCATTGCGTTTGAAGGAACTTGAAAAATTCTTGTAGTTGAGACATCTTTTAGTCCTCCTTTGCTATCCAGTCATCCACTGCCTCATGCATTACAGCTTCCACTGATGTCGCCCAGATGTTGCCTTTCTTCTCTTTCACCTTGTCAAGAAATGCATCATACTTGTCGCCGTCCATTAGGACAACCACTCTGCCCTTTCTATCATTGATGAAAGCCTGGTGAATCATCTTCTTTGTGTTCCAGTACTCATGTTGGATGTCACCTTCCTTAAGTCGGGGATAGAAAGGCCATTCACCTGTTGGATGTGGTCTATAGGATTTTCCACCGCTTTTCCACCTGGCAACCTTGTCACCAGTGGCTTCCTTAAAGCCAGGTCTGAAAGGCCATTGTGGAACATAGCGGAATCCTTTCTCTCCATCTACTACTCCACCGGACCAACGACCAGTGTAGACACGTCCACCTTTGTTGTCGCAGAACTGTTCCATTACAACTTCGATGAAACCTTCAGGAGTTAGACCCGCCTCTTCAGCCAATTTCTTCATGTTTTCTAGAGTTTCTCCTTCAAAATTGACGTCCATATTATTTGTCCTCCTTCCTGAATGCTATCCTCTTGTAGGGCTTACCCCAGCGTTCCTCATACATGAGTCCTTCAAGTGGAGCTCTGCTTGGGCCTAAGGCTCTCGGGGATACACGTTTGCCAATACAAAATGCGGTTAGTGGTTCCCAAATCGGCGGGATTCCTAGCCTATCTCTGATTAGTTCTGCATGACGTGGATCTGAACAGACAAGAGCCTCATATGCACATCCATAGCCAAGTTCAGTGGCGGTCAACCACATATTTTGAACTGCCATTCCACAGACAACTGATCCGAATAATGAGTTGGGATATAGATATCCAGCATCATGCCATGAATCACTTGCACAAACGATGATTACTGTGTCACTCTTTTCGGGATATCTGAATAGCTCACCATCTCTAAGTCTGGCGTATACAGCAGCCCTATAGGGATCACTGATGAACCAGTTTCTTCCACTAGTGAGCTCAAATGGAGCTCCTCCAAAAGCCGTCTGAGCCATTTCCTGTGCAATATCAGCAAGAAATTCTTTGGTTTCTTGGTCGTCGCGTATGACAACAAAACGCATCATCAACATGTTCTCGGGACTTGGAGCATGTCGAGCTGCTTCCAATATCAGCTCGACGTCCTCATCGGGTATTTTCTCGCCAGTAAACTCTCGGATAGAGCGTCGCTCCCGAATCCATCTGAGAGATTCAAGATCTTTTGCGACTTTTACTTCTTCCTCGGCTTTACCAGCTGCTTTACTCTCTGCATCTGCAGCCATTTGTGTTATACACCTCAACGTATTGTTGAACGGACCGGGTAATTATGAGCTACCATAAATGTATTCCTAGAAGTCGGGATTCAACGAAGAAAATCCATATCTTGTCGATTTCTTGATTCTTCATAGAATAGACCCTGACGATACCCTGAGTAGTTCCTTATCATACTCTGAGTAGTGACCCAGTATTGGCTACAATATACAAGCTGACATATGGAGAAATCTCGGATTGTTTTCTGAGCGTACATTGCTCCTCCCGGCGTATGTGCGTTCATCTCTTTATGAACCGGGAGCTGTAATGCTCCCTCCAATCACGATAGAGATGATTTCGGTATTGAATATCAACCTAGTATTACACACAGTGATATTCACGTATGACGCTGAACATACTCAGGTGATTATCGAGATGAAGCTCGTAACATTACATATACCGGAGACTTATGTCGATGGGCTAGAGAAGCTTGTAGAGAGCAATCTCTATCCCAACAGATCCGAAGCCATCCGAATTGCTATTCGTGACTTGCTCAAGAGAGAGCTGTGGGGTTGATCTCAAAATGGAGCCCCACAAGCTCCATTCTTTTTCCTAACATCCTAGATTCATTCAAATGCGAACTCAGAGACGGGGTTCTGCGAACGCGCCACCACATGAGGCGCATTAGCTGTAGAAGAAACTTTGATATTATCTCTTATTGGTGAATATATGATAAGAGATATCTCAAATTTCAAGTAGTGTTATCAAAATTCGTCTAGAGGCGTAGCGAGTGAACATAGACCCACAACTACCTTCAGATGCGTCAGATCATCCAACCAATCTAGTGAAGGGTTGTCCCTGCTATCGTGAATTTGGTGACGAAAAAGTCTGTCTTAACAATGACACTGTTTTTCCAATCAATGCCATCTCGGTCGACCCAGGATTTTTCCATCAACTGGACTCGAGAGATTCGTTACTAGAATTTCGAAGTGACAACATCAGCATGTGTTATCTTTTGATGTTCTTGGACAGGGCAGAGGGCTTTTGTTATTGCGTTAGTCAAAACCAACGAATCCGAATCAACGATAATGATATCAAAACCACTGAGATTGATGATGCACTGAAATTCGTTACGACCTCGGAGAAAAGCAGAGACGGTGTTCTTTGTTCTGATTGTCTCTATAGATACCTTAGAACCCTTGGTGAGAGCTCTGGGGGCTTTCTTACAGATGACGAACGCGAGGAAATTATTGCGACATATGTTCGGGAGCTTGCAACAAACATAGCAGTGCAACTGAGCATGTATGATGGTAATAACAAGCAAATCAATTTCAACGAACATCTCTGGAGTTATCTAAGAGAAATCAATAGAAGCAGGTCACATTGGGCAGCAATGATTCTTAATCTGAAGAAATCAGGCGCAGAAAACGAGTTGATTGAACTGATTGATGCTTATAGAACTCTTGCACGATTGGAATCAGTCTTCTTATTCCAAGTACTATCTTTAGAAGATCCTTCCGAAGAAACGGACCCGCTTGGAGTTCTTCAATTCATGGTTGGAGTTTCTGAGAAAGTCATCAGTGTGAACAATTCAATCCGAGAAATGACAAACAACCTCATTGAACGAAACGCGTTGCCTAGCAATATACATGAGATGCTTATGCAACATTCTGAAACAAGAAAGACAACGGAGTACAAGTTTAGCAATCTCGTGTCTGCCCTCCACAACATCGACACACATACCACATAATAACTGCTAAATGCCCTCCAATTGTAGTTAGGAGCGGTCCCGAAGAGCGACTTG
This sequence comes from Candidatus Thorarchaeota archaeon, assembly GCA_048882325.1. GTDB lineage: Archaea > Asgardarchaeota > Thorarchaeia > Thorarchaeales > Thorarchaeaceae > SMTZ1-45. The sequence goes on from JBHLRS010000004.1 coordinate 110,822, forward strand.
AGCGCGCAGTTGCTTGAGTTGGAGAAGAAGAACGTGTTAGACACAAGCGAGCAAAAGCAAAGGTCCAGCATCAAACTAGTTAGGGGGTGTCCCTGCTACAAGGTGTTTGGGGACGAGAAGCTATGTGTCAACAATGACAGTGTACTCGAGATTGAATCTATTGAGATAGATCCCTCAATCTTCTCATTTCACTATGACAAAGACAGCATGAGGGAAGAGCGAGCTACTGAAGGTAATGTGTGCTACGCATCAATTTACATCAACTATCCAGACAACAAGGTCTACTGTATCTCACAAGGATGGGTTCTGAGAATCCATGGCAAGGATGTTCCGGGAAATGACTTGGAAGATGCAATGCAGTTTCTATCAACAAAGGAGATTACTAGTAGTGCTGAGATATGTTCGGAGTGTCTTTACAAGTTCATCCTTACATTGGGCGATACCTTTACGGATAACTTGACGGAGAAAGAAAAAACAGCTGAAGTGAAGAAATACGTGGACAAATTCTCACTCATGATTGCTTTGAAACATAGCCAGACTGATAAAATGATGAAACCCATTGGTACAGAAGACGACATCGAGAACGGTGTAGACCATTTTCAGTTCCTCAGAACTTATCTGGTTCAACTTCTAGACCAACAGAACTATTGGACAGTACTAGGCAAAGAGCTTGAGAAGAATAATGCGGAAGACTGGGTGAAGAATCTTGTATCGATGAGAGAAAGGCTTGCTAGATTGGAGTTCCAATTCTATAGCCAGACCCTGCAGCTCAGGGATATCAACGAGTTTAACATGCTTCTCAAGATGCTGCAATATGTTCTAAAGACATCTGATGAGATTATCGAACTGAATGAGAAGATACACGCTGAGATTCGGTCAGAAAGATTCTGTCAACGAGCTGAAAGGGATGACAAACTGGATGTCCTCGCAGGGTACGCTGACAAGAGTAGAACCATAGAACACAATTTTGGAAATATCCTGCAAATCCTCACAAAACTATAGAACATTAGACTGAGAATGTAGGATTGGAAAGAATCCGCTCTATGAATGTCTTAGAAGATGGATTCTTTTCTTCGCAATTCCATCTCTCGACAAATTCCTCATACAATGCCAGTTCTTCTAGAACAACAACCGCAAGCTCCTGTAGCTCAGACACTTCAACTTCTGGTCCGGTTCCTAATCCGGGACAGATTGCTTTCTTTGCACTGAGTCCCCAGGTATGTTCACCATCTTTATCCCAAAAGACAAATGGGAATGACATACAAACAGCTGGTCTAATGGGATGAATCATACAAAGATCGTCTTTCAGAAAGATGCAATCTCCATTCTCTAGCTTCTTGAGTGCGATGTATGCAGGTCCTTGTTCAGTTTTGACAGCAGGAATGTCCAGAAGTCCCTTTGGTATGTCATTCCCGGAAACTAGATAGAAATCAAGCGCCCTAATCACTTCGTTTGAATCAAGTTCAAGGCCCATCGAGATACGTGCTATATCGCGTCCAGTAACTGTGACCAGCAAAGAGTTCTCTCTGCAACATGCTCCGCATTTTGTGCATTCAAACCGGATTGCATCACTCTTGGGATTCATGGAGAAATCCTCCAGACATGACAACCCTCTCTCTGTACCTAGAGGAGTGTTGAGAGAAACTCTGAGAGTCCTGAAAGACCTTCCTTTATCTCTGATATATCAGTTGCATATGAAAATCTAAGATGATTATCATACTTCGTTCCAAATGAGATTCCAGGTGTTGAAGTGACTCCAGTTTTCATGAGAATCAGCTCAGCCAACGTACTGCTACTGAGATTATAAGCTGAGAAATCTGGAAACACATAGAAAGCACCCTTTGGTTTGAGACACTCGACACTTTCCATACTGCGGAAAATATTGGTGATAATATCTCGTCGTTTCTTATATTCTTCAATCATAATCTTGATCGAACTCTGGTCACCCTTCAATGCTTCAGAACCCGCATATTGAACAAACGATGTTGCACAAGAGGTTGTATTCTGCTGAATTCGCACCATATTATTGATGGTTTCCTCATTACCAACTGCATATCCTAGTCGCCACCCAGTCATTGCGTATGTTTTAGAGAAACCATTGATGACTAACGAGTGATCCAAATTAGGATCGATTTCCAACATTGATGTTTGTTTGAAACCGTCATAAACTAACATCTCATAGATTTCATCAGAGAAGACGACAAAATCGTAGTCTCTTGCGAGATCGTAAATCAATTTCATCTGATCCTTCTCAAGAATTCCACCAGTTGGATTATTTGGAGAGTTAATCACCAGGGCAGTTACAGATTTTGAGCAACTACTCTTGAGAGTTTCTTCGTCAAACCGGTACCCCGGATGCGTTTCTACATCCACTGGTTTAGCTCCGACTGTTCTGATCATCACACGGTAGGTTGGCCAAGATGGTGACAGTAGGAGTACATCATCACCCTGATCGAGCGTGCTGAGGAACCCTTGAAAAAGAGCCATCTTTGCTCCTGGTGTCACTATGACATTTTTTGAGCCATCAATAGAGATTCCTCGACCTGTATAGTGTTCTTGAATACCGTCAAGTAGTGGAGGAATACCTCTTGATGAAGTGTACCTAGTGAATCCATGATTTAGTGCTTCAATCCCCGCCTTGATGATATTATCAGGAGTTGGAAAATCAGGTTGACCAACCTCAAAGTGATATATTCGCTTCCCTTGAGATTCCAAACGTTTCGCTATTTCAAACATCTTGAGGGTACCGGATGCCGGAATTCGCTCCATGGTGTGAGATGTCCAGTCCATGTAAAACACCATCATTAGAAGGTTGCAGACACCGTTTCAGGTGTTTCGAGGTCTACACCCTGCCTTTAACACAATGATAAACTCTTTCCTAATGACCTATTTTCTGAGAAGCTGAGTCAGTTCTTCAATCTGATGCTCCGTACCTCTTACTGCAATCCGGTCTAGTAATGCCTCGCCCAGACCTAGAGAATGAGCTATTCTAAGATAGTCCACCTTCATGGGATCAATACCAAGTAGAAAAGAGCAATACGAATCCACAGCTACAGGATCGGTTCCAACTATCACTCCTCCGACATGTTTCGATTGTCCATTTTCCCTGTTTCCTATGACGACTTTGGAAAGGTCAATCACTGTTAGATCTGGTCTATAGGCTAGGAGGAGGTCCATTAAGATTGGATTAATTGTTGAGTGATAGACACTCTTGTCTAGCTCAGGCAAGAGTCCAAATAGGTTCTTGATTCCAGCACCCACCACACACACATCAGGTTCTGCTTTTAACGTGGCTATATTGACCATGAAAGCGTTGGAGTGTAGAATTTGAGGCATTTTCCGTTCGTCAAAGTAATGCCCTGCAAATTTCACCTGAACCATATCATCATTTGAGAGGTTTACTAGTTCAATACCCATTTCTACAAATTCAGAATAACCAGATTTTGTGAATGCTTCCCTTGCAGTTCTCAGGGGATTATCGCTTTCTACAACAGTCACAGGTCCGAGAGACCTAAACATCTGAAAAATTCCAAGGACCATTCTCCAGTCGGTGTTTCCAGGCAGATCTGGATTATAAATCGAGGGTTTAATCACAACGCGAGTCACTTCATTAGGTGGGACAATGGGATGACTCAACTTAGATAGTGCTATTCTCAATGCTTCACTGGGGCTTCGCTTCAAGCCTACCGCAACTTCAGATTGAGACTCCATAAGTCGTCATATCTGCTTTCCAAGGCTTTAAGTGAGTCCCTGTCTTCATTATCTGAGAGATGAAGCTCACTGATGAACAACGAGAGAGATACTCTCGTATGCTTGCACTTCGGGATTTTTCCGAGGAAGATATGGACACTATTATGAACACAACTGTTGCTGTACTAGGGGCCGGTGGTCTTGGCAGTCCGGCGCTTCGCCTACTTGCAGCCATTGGTTTCGGTAGAATAAGGATTGTAGACCGAGACATTGTTGAACTCTCAAACATTCAGAGACAGACAGTCTTCAACACCGAAGATATTGGAAAACCAAAAGCCGAAGCTGCAGCAGATAATCTTGAACTAATGAACCCAGAGGTTCAATTTGACCCAATTTGTGTATCCATTGATGATGATAACGCCATTGATGTGATAAAGGGAGCAGACATTATTGTCGATGGGCTAGACTCTTTCAGAGCTCGAAGGGCTTTAAACAAAGCGAGTCTGACACTAAAGATACCATATGTATTTGCAGGAGCTGTTGAGTACTACGCTAATCTCACAACTTTCATTCCTGGAAAGACAGGATGTCTCCAATGTGTGATGGGAGTAGCTGAAGATAATCCAGAGAATACATGTGCCCGAGTAGGAGTTTCTCCGACACTGCTCTCGTTTGCCGCATCGGTCGAAGCGAATGAGGCGCTGAAACTTGCTCTCGGTCGAAAGCCAGATCTGGCAAACCGTTTGATGACCATAGACACGAGTTCACTGAGTATAGATTTCTTCGAAATTGGAAAGGCAGAAGATTGTGAGGTTTGCTCCAAGCCTTTGAAGGAAACCTCGAGAATCGAGAGGGAACTCAGTGTTTCACAGCTTTGTTCACAAAGTTTCAATGTATCACCAGGAAAATTGATGAAACTCGACCTAGACTCATTGGCAAGCAAATTGGATGCTACCTACTCTGTCGAGCGGCGAAAGCGTTTCCTCATTGTCAGTATAGAGCCGGAGATTCGCGTAACTGTCATGCCTGCTGGAAATATAATTGTGAAGGGTGTCACTGATGCTGACTCAGCCACGAAACTCTTCCAAGACATTCTAGGCAACGTAGATTAATCACCAAAGAAAAGTCTTCGAGCCCGACGTCTTCGCTCATCCTCGTCCTCGTCGCTCTCTGGTGGTGGAGGTGGAGCCGGAGGTTCTGTTATTGGTCCGGAGGAGTCTGAAGTTTCTTCATCTTCTGATACAACACTCTCAAATTCTTCAGTAGGAGGCTCGGGGGGTTCAGGTGTACTGACTTTATCAGACGACTCATCCATTGACTCAATCTTCATCGGTGGGGGTAGCTCAACATCCTCATCACCCTCATCGAGTTCATGATCTTTCTCTGCTGGTGCAACTGCTTTTTCATAATCTGCCCACGTGAATGAAGGTTTGCTTTCAGTTTCCTCAGAAATCTCTTCTTCAACTTCCGGTTCCGCAATTGGTGGTTCTTCAACATCAGCAGGAGTTGAGTCAACCACAAGGTCTGTTGGTTCTACCAACTCAAAATCTGTGGAAAATTCCCGTTGTGGCCCATCTATTGACAAATCCTCGATTTCTTCTTCCTCAAGACGCCCGACACTATCTATACTAATTGAATCGCTTTCTGTTACGATTGGCACATCAGAAGAATCTGGAGATTTGTCCTCAGGTGTAAATTCGAAGGTCTCATCAGCAGGAATCTCCATCGTGGAACCTGCTTCATATCCTGATGGAACCTGTTCAACCTCCGATGTTTCGGTTGAGGATTCACCTTCCGCAAATTTGAGACCTAGATCATCCTTTAAACAAGACTCACATCGCTTCGCCGCAGCTACTAGGCCATCATAAATGAAATCATCCAATGACTTGGCACGGTCTTCATTTCTTCGTGCCCACTTGATAAAGCTGTCAATCATGCGGAGAGCATCACGGACGCCCATCCAATATTCGTCTGTTCGTTTCTTCTCAGATTCCACTACTGACACCGAACTGGAAAAAGCCAGAAACGAAAAAAAGCTTCGTGTTACGTGTCACTTCTTCTTCTTCTTCTTTGAGGCCTTCTTCTTCTTCTTGTCTTCTTCTTTCTTATCCTTCTTCTTCTCTTTCTCTTTCTTCTTCTTCTTCTTGTCTTTGGATTTTTGTTCCTTCTCCCTCTGAGCAAGGATTTCCTCAATTAGCTCATCAAATGTATGATGAACCTCAGCTCGTTTGAACTCATCAAAGCTGGGTCCAATAGTGCACACACGGGTAGGAACCTTAGCGCCTAAATTCTCACGGATTTCGTTTCGGTATACAGTTTCAATTTCAGGATCAGGGTCTCTCAACACAATAATCACAGCACTTGCGCCTTTGAAGGTCAAAGACAGAAGAATATCAAGCGCAGCATGCTTTGGTGACATGAAGACTGCCCGAACTTCAGAATCGTCTGTTGTGTGGTCAGCTGACACTATTCGTATTCCATCGACTTTCACAACTGGGTCAAATGTCGAGAGAACATTCTCAAGGAGTGTGTCATCAGGACCTACAACTGTGATTTTGAAGAGATACTTTGATTTTGCCCTCTTCTGGGGCTTCTTCTTCTTGTCTGATAGTGTCATCCAGTCAAACCCCCACACCTTCAGTGTCATCGTATGTGATAACTACTTGGGTGGCTCAGCAGTAGACATTATCGCAACTGTTGTTGATATGTCTTGTGTGCATTTTCACTCCTGTTGATTGTAGCCATAATTTAATAGGTAATCACCAAATGGAGCCGCAATCAGAAACCCGAAGACGAATCAACGGAGAGATTCACTTGGAGAATAGAGACCTTGTCATCATCACAATTGGATTCATAATACTTGGACTTGGTGTCGCTCTATTGAATCGAGGAGATGGCACCTTCTTCTTTGTGTTCCCATTCTTCTTTGTAGGTGATCTCGCACCCATTCTTGCAGTAATCAGTCTCTTTGTCATGATGATGTGTTTCTGGTGGGTTAACAAGAGGTGGATTGAAGATGCAAGATTCGCTCAACCGCAAGGAAGACCAACCTACCTCCGCGTGAGCTCGATTTGTCAGTTTTGTGGTAATCCTATTCCCGAGAATGCAGCGTTTTGTTCAGCATGTGGAAATCCAGTAGAACGAACATTCGGAGAGGATCAACAATTCTAACAGTGAGCGGATAACATGATTAGAAGAGCACGAATGGAAGACCTCGATGATGTGATGAGAATTGAGCGGACTAGTTTTCCTGTAGCTTGGGAGTACACAATCTTCCTCAATATCTGCTTTCAGGATGGAGAAGTTGTTATAGATGAATCGAGAATTCTCTTGATGGATGTTATAGAACAGAATAGTCATGTTATCGGTTATGCTGTATGGGAGATTGATACGAGAAAAGCGGAAGGGCATATCCTCAATCTAGCTGTTGCTGTGAATGAACGAAGAAAAGGAAATGGGTCTAGAATATTGGCACACGTGATTGATCATCAAAAGACCAATCAGATTCGAAGGTGTTATCTCGAAGTTCGGGAAAGCAACGAACCAGCTAGGAAACTCTATGAGTCATATGGATTCTCAGCTACCAAGAAGATTCCGAGATATTACTTTGATGAGGATGCACTTGTTTACTCTCTGAATCTATGATCAAGCCACTTTGTTTCGAATTAGTCTTGGTCCTAGGACATCATGATACAGCTTGAGATAAGAAGCATCCTCAGAAACTACTGCCATTGGGGTATCTGAATCGCTTCCACCCCCGACCAAGATCTCTCGATCGTCGATGACTGTGAGAAGCATAGGAGTCTTTGTCTGCCAAATACGCCAGCCATCCATAGTTTCAAGTGCTGGATCGGGTTCATCTGTTTCGGGGATGATGAGAACTCGTCGTTTGGGTTTTTTAACCCTAGCAAGCCTTTTCACATCTAGACAAGACAGATTTGGAACAGACACAACTACTGACTCTTCAGCTCTTTGAGCCATATCACTAACATGAGCGCACGCTTCTTTTGAACCACTAAGATACCAAGTTCGTTCAGTAGGTACTTCTAGAACCTTCTCGCTAGCGGAGTGAATCGCTCTGAGAGTTTCAACTGCTGTCGTAGTCATCTTAACCATGCCTGTGATTGTTTCTTGGACATTGTTACTTAGTTCCATAATCTCGTTCTTTTGTTTGTTAGACCATCGACGCAAGGACTTGTCTACTTGATCACTGAATTTTGATAGTTCATCACTTCGTGTTTGTCTGAGTAGCGTGATGCCCTCGCTCGATTGATTGCTACTACTGGTCACAATGTCTGTTAAAGCCAGATTTTTAGCTGCTAAATCAGAATGTGCCTTCTCAATCAACGTCGAAGTCTGTGTACTAAGTTGTGTCTTCAGATCCAACCCTATCGTTTCCAATTTCCTCGCTGCTTGCTGATTCGTTAGAATTGCGCTATCTTGCACAGCTTTGATTGCTTCATTCCGTTTCTCGGTGGTCTGAATTGATGCCTGTTCAAGCAAGTTGCGAAACTCTTCAGAAGCTGATTCCGAGGACCGCTGAATCTCAGTGAAAGATGACACCAATTGATCCGTGACCATTCCGTAATTTTGGGTTGTTTCTTGATTGATTGCTTCATCGACCTCTGTGATTTTTTCAGCCATAGCATTAGGCATAGCTGTAAAAGCTTCACTGCCCTTAGCCAGAGCTGCTGCACAAGAGCTTCCAAAGTCATCAATTCTAGCGTGTACACCTTCCTCGGCATCCTGCAATAGTGTAGAAGTGATATCTGCGAATTTGTCGATATCTGCATCTCCACGTTCAATCACTGTTGCTGCAGCTTCCTCAGCGGCTTTGATTAGGTTCGTCTGCATCAATATGATTTCATTTCCGAGTTTAGTTCCAAAGGTTTCCAGGGATGTGGCAACATTGGCAACTGTGGAATCAACCCAAACCGAGGCCGCATCAAAGGCTTGTGTTACCTCAGTTCTCCTTGCCTCGACAGCTTGAAGGACCTCTTCCTTTGCTGCATTTCTTCCTTTTACACCACTAGTTTCTCGCTCAGAGAGTTCAGCACGGAATTCTTCGATGGTCAGTTTTGAGGCTTTTACACGCTTTGTGGCTAGCTTATTGATTTTCTTGCTGGTATCAGCCAAGTATCGCTGTTTGTGATCCTTCTGCTCTTCGATGAATGCATCAGCTGTGCTTTTTGCGGCAGTTGTACTCTTCTCTAATGCATCAGTGGTCACCTGTCGAACGTTATCCAGTCTCTCAGCTATGGTGTCTCTTGCACCGTCGACAGTGACATTGAACTCCTGACTAACCTGGTCGAAATTCTCAGTAAACTGGTTGATGATACCTGTTTCCATGCTACGCAAGTTATCTTCGGTACTTAGAATTGATTTCTCAAGCGTGTCAAGCGCCTTAGCCATACTCTCAGAAATGGCAAGACGTTTCTCAACAGCGAGCTCTTCAAGTGCATGTTTGACTGTAGCGACAGAAGACGCAACTTCATCAATCTTGAGTCCTAGCTCGGTGGAGTATTCCTGTTGCAATTTCTGAGAGTCTTCCTTAAGACTAGTCATTTCAGATTTTAACGTGTTCTTAAACTCGGAATGAGTTGATGCGATAAGATCACGAGCTTCAACGGTCTGACTAGACAACAGACCATTGAAGGTTGCTTCAATCCCCTGTGTTAGAGTGATGAACTGACGTGTAATATCCTCAAGGTGAGTGTGAAATTCCTCACGGATTCCAAGAGTATGCTGGTCAATTCTATTAACTTGTTGAGTAATAATGGCATCAATAGCAGATTCAATCTGATCCGCCTGAGAACTTATTGCAGTAACTCTTTGATTCATTCTTTTATCAAGTCGGTCTCTCAGACGTTCGTAGAGCTTCTTTGAGTCAAGAACCTGTTTCTCTGTCTTTGTGGTGAAGCTGGATATCAATTCTTCAAGTGTTGCACCGACACTTGCTTCAAAGTCATGGGTTGTTTTTTTGATAGACGAAATGAGAGCTTCATTCTTTGTGGTGGTTGATTTAATGATTGAGTTGAATGCAGATTTCAATCTGCTATTCATAACCTCTGCCATCGTGTTCAACTCACTTGTTTCAGTTTCGAGAATAGAAGCAATATCAGCGGATGTTGATGTCAAGTTATTGTCAATTGATTGAACTGTACTCTTTACCCATTTATCAAGCTCAGAATGGAGTGTCTTTGCGGCTTCTTCACATCCAGTCTGTTCAGTTTCGTTTTGTGTCTGAAGAAGCTCTAAAACCATGACCCGGGTGTCTGCAAGAGTAGTTTCACACTCTGTGCCTAATTTTGTAGCCAAGCCTTGCACTTGATGATATTCCTCACTAATCATACCATTAAGTTTCTCAATATGAGAAGTTAGGGTGTTCTTTAAGACCTCAATGTAGTTAGCGTCAGTGGAGGCGACCTGGTCAAGTTGTGATGTCACGGATTGGGATGCAACATCCATGAAGCTCGATACTTCCTCTTTCCAATCGTCAATCTCTCTACTACCGGCCTCGACAATTTCAGCTGCTGCTTTGATCTTGTTCTTTGTGAATTCACCGAACTCAGTGGGGATGGTTCGTACTTCAGCTAACACCTCTCGCAGAGATTCTTGTCCAGCTGTATATGTCTGGTTTAATTCGCCTTCTACAAGCGTGAGTAGCTGAGTGAGGTCCTTGGTCACTGAGTTGAGAATCGAGACTCCGTTGTCCGATGCATTGGAAGTCATTGAGCTCAGTGCCTTTGTCATTTCTTGAGTGATGTTTCGTAAAGTTGCAGAGGATGCTTCAAGTGCTTTAGTAACTGCCTTACGAGCTGATACAATGAGTGATTGCGCCTTTGTTTCAAATCCAGAGATTGAGGTGAGTGTGGACTTTCTTTCAACTTTCAACCATTTGTCAAACTCACGAGAGATGAGTTTAACCTCCTTCTCCAGCTTTACTTGGCTCTTGTCAATTTCACTTTGTAATTCAGTCAGCTTAGCACCTAATCTGTTATCGAGTGAGGTGTCCAGCTTATCCATAATGTCTTCGACGTCCTCGGATAAAGCAAGCATTACCGCAGTGGCTGTTTCTTTTACCTGTTCAATCCGACTACTGACAAGCTCGAGCATGTCATCCTCATATTTGGCGAAGGACGTTCTCACTGTATCTAAAGACTTAGTCTGAGACTTGATTACTTTTTCCACATTCTTATCTATTTCTTCACCTTTAGAGCTGAATGTCTTTTCTGACAAGCTGGTTAGACCTTTAACTTCACCCAATACCGATGAAAGCTCACCAGATAGAGCTAGATTTGGTGGCACAGATCGATACACAGGTACTATCCCATCAATCTCTTTGACTAACCCCTTCTTAGCTAGACGCTGAAGGGCTTTCCTGACTGTTGCAATCTTCTCACCGGACATGAGAGAAACACCACCAGCAGTCATGTTCCCGCCAAGGTATACTGGTAGTAAAGCCTTGGACTCGACATCTGTTATGTCGAGATTCTTCTTCAATACGGATACTACTTCCGTAACTGCTTCATCACTCATTTTAAGCATCCCACCACTGACAATCGTACCATGATCATGCACGGCGTATTGTCAGATTATTCTTGCTTCTCAAACTTTGATACTCGCTCAAACAGGTCTCTCAGTTGACCTGCTTGAAGAGCTGATGATTCCTCCCCAGCAAGGACCTCAGCTTGGATTTTTATGGAATCTTCAGCCTCGTTCACGTAAATAGCATCAAAGCCCTTTAACGACCCAGCTTTCAGCTGACTCTTTGCAGTACTTGGAGTTTGTCCCTCAACATCGATTGAGAGAAGCCACCAATTCAGTGTCAGGTCAGTTACACTTGATTCTAGACCATAGTAGTTTGAGAATATCTGACAATAAAGTCGGAATAATTGATAATTCTCAATCCTATCATGAATCGGGTTTAGCATGACGATCCCTCTTTCAAAATCAAAGCGGAACATCAGGCCATCACCGAGTACAAGCATAACATTGTCTTCATGTGCCGATGAGAAATTCTTCCAGGTCTTCTTGAATTTAGTCGTAAAATGACGAATAGAACTTACATCAAGTGTTGAAAGAAGGTCCTTGATGTGAATCCTTCTGTCAATCATTTCGCGACCTTTTTTCTCTAGAATGAAACGCCGTATCTGTTCAAGATACTGACTGAAACAAAAACTCGGAAGATCTTGTGGCTTGACACCAATCTCAATGAGTGCATTCAAGAAATTCCGATCCTTACATGCGGGTCTGACAGTGCAACTAAGTCTATCCTCTTGACACTCTATGCACTTTTTTTCATGTAGTTCAATTAGTTCTTGTGCTAGCTGATTGTCAGCCACAGTGTCAAGTAGACCTATTCTTACTGCAAGTTCTTCATTGTGTTTTTTGAGATTCATATATGTCATGTCCACCAAGATATCATTCAACAGAAGCTGAGTTATGTCAGTTCCATTTGTTCTCGTTTACGGTGATTCCACCGAAAGTGAGTCATGTTGCGCATTGTGGTTTGACCGAGATAAACCTTGTTTTAGCAAACCCTGTTTTTGGGTTCGAATCTGAGAAATATCAGCTACTTGCAGCCACTTCTTTCAATTTACTCTTCCATGACTTAATCTCACGGCTTAGGCTTGCGATGTCATTCTCATTCAAAGTTGCAGTGGGGGGATATGATTTCAGCTCACGAGCACGTTTGCCAAATTGAAATAGTACCGGTGTATGACCTTTGATCATCGTCGTGAGTTCATCACGAACTTCCTCAAGTGCTTCAGCCATCTCAGCTGCTTCGGTCTGTGGAATCACAAGAGTCATCAGATTGTCCATTAGGTTATCAATGGTCGATGGAAGATTCGTCTTATCTGGAGGTTTGACCTTGGGGGTATCTTCATCTTCATCTTTCGGTTTCTTTGTAGGTTTCTTGGTTTCAGGAAATGATTCGGCAGCACCAGACTTTATGAACTCAGTGAGTGTTTCAACAGCTTCTGTGACTTTATCAATTGCAACATTGTATTTGCGTTCAATGTCATCCAACTGCCGAACAATGATTCCAACTATTTCCTTTGTTTCCTCAAACTGACCAGTGAGATCTTGAACTTTCTCCTCAATGCCAGAGAACTCAGCAATGTAATTCTGTAAATCATCCAATTTCTTTGGTACTACATCAGCATCAGCAATGGACACAAGTATATCATCAAGCTTCTTTATGATGACTGCAGATTCCTTTGAGTCTTTGACTTCTTTGACAGCAGTGTCGATGCCATTGACGGACTTGACAAGATCATCCAGTTTCTTTGTAGCATCAAGTCCTTTTACAGACTTTAACAGCTCATCTAACTTCTTTTCAACATCAGAAACTGAAGGGATCTCCTTACGCAGACTAGATATCTCCTCAGACATTTTGTCTATCTTTTGTTGGATTTCCTTGATTGCAGCATCTGTTTTCTCGGTGGCCATAGCATCCCCTACTCATAATGGCGATTGTGTCCGTTCTGTAGCAGGGAAAGTAATTAGCCTTTCGGGAATGTAGTTAATGTGGTTGGAAGAGTAATTAGAGTGCGAGAAATGAGTGATTAGTGAAGGGAACTATGCCTTTTTTGCCCTGATTACATCGATCCCAGCTTTTTCTAGCATTGGAAGTACATGTGCTTTATTCTCAGCATTCATTCCTTTCCAATCGATGACAGCAGACACGATGGGATTAGTCGATTTGGTGATCATTTGATTGAGTACTTCATCCGTCAAGTCATTTACTGCATATTTTGGTGCCATATGGCCTATCTTGTAGTCCTTTTCAAGAACCAGCTTGTTGAATTTACTAGCATAGTGAGTTCCACCAAATCCAATAACCGCGTTTCCATTCAGTGGTTCAGTAGTGCAGTCCATCACTGCAGACGCCACCGCTCTTGCACCTCCCTGATGGATCCAGTATTCCTCGGAACTTCCTAACTCAACAAAGACGAGGGGAGTGTCTAGTGTAGTTGGACCATGATGCGTCACCTCAAGCGACACATCAAACTCATCCAACCTGTTCTTGTTTCGTTCTTTGAACAACCTCCTAAGTGCAACAGAAACCAGAGATGGAGCTGACTTGGAGAGCTGGTGGGGATTTCCTCCAAATAGCGCTTCATTACCCAAATTCCCGGTACTATGTACTAGAAATGCAGGTTTTCCGGATTCTGCACGATGCCGAGAACAGAAGATGAAAGCATCAGCCTCAAAGTGTTTTTCAAGATGGTCACAATGAATCATATCACGTGTTGTTGTAATCAGTAGCACATCGTTACCCTTTGAAAAGATGGGGTGGCCTTCAAATGATTTGGTGGTTGAAGAAAAACCATGTTCACTAAGTAGGATGTCTTTGATGGTTAAGCTGGCTGTGTCTTGCTCTGAGGTGACTAATATCCGCAAGATACCTCCTCCCATATCGCTAGACTTGGCACAGCTCAAGTAATGGTTCTAGACTAACTTCCACCTGTAGAGTGACCTTCTCTCCAAAGGTTTCAAGAATCTCTGACTCAATGCGGCTCTTGAAATCCTTCACTTTGTCAATTTGCCTTGTGATGTCGTCCCGAATTCTAAGAAGGTCATTTCGATGATATTCTAGGTTCTTGGTTGCTTCATTCAGTTCACCTTGAAGAGTATCATTCTTCGTGTATACATCTGATCCAGCGTAGGTGTGGCGTTTGTTTTCGATCTCTTTTGCTTGATCTTGGTACTTTTGCAGGGCACCATTCCGAATTGCTTCTACCTCCTCCACTGCCCTTCTTGCAAGTCGATCCTTCAATGGGAGTTTTCCATTTTCAATTGCCTCCTTTAGTCCAGATAGACCTTCAATAAGTCCGGGATAACCCTCAGACTCCTCAACAATCGCAGTATAGGGGTCCTCAAAGTACTCTGTTAATGCTTTCTGACCAGCTGGACTGATTCTAACGCCCGTATCATGCTGAAAGAATTTCTTCACCTGCTTCTTCAGGGGATTCAGCTTCATTCTGAGAAGACTACCTACATGATCTGCCTGTTCGTCCAAGCTGAGGAGTTCAGCAACGTTGGAGGATTCAGTGAAGTCGTCATAAGCCTTCTTTGCAGAGTTATATTCGGTCTGCGCGGTCTCTATCTTTCGACGAACCTGCTGGATCTGTTCCTCAAAGATTTCTCTACTGAAGGTTAGATCATGGAGTGTGTCAATCCGTCCCCCAATTCGTTCTAAGTCCTTTATCCAACTATATTCATAGAGCAGTTTATTGAGCTTGTTCATTTCACGTGCGAGTTCTTTCATGTATGTGTCAAGTGTTTTAATCACATTCTTGTATCGCTTGTCCATCCTCTTAATCCATCGAGCACCAGCGCCCCAGAGCTCTTGGATGAATCTCTGAATCTCCTCCTTCATGGCTTCAGTGTTTTCGTACGTGATGTCTTTGTCCACATAAAAGTCAGATACAATCTCCCCAATCTTCATGGCAAATCTCGAAGCAATACTACCGGATTCGAGTTCTTCATCCTCTTCATCTTGGAACTCCCTTGTTAGCTGCTCTATGTCTTTCAGCGTGGTTTCAACAATTCTATAGCTCTTTTCTGCGTATTTGATGAAATCCTTTGACTGCTTTCTAAGCTGTTTTCGATACCATTTCTGAAGTTGTTCGACATTAAGGTTAGTCATAGGAAAACTCACCCGGACATGACAGGGTTTTGTGCGTGGTTTATCAACTTTATGAACGGTGAAACACCGCACCGTCATCAAATTAGCACGACGTTTATATCAAGTCGAACTTAGAGTTGAATAGCATTGGTAGCGTGATCAGTCATGTCTGAGACCTTGGAAACCGGCAATCGGAAGCCGAGGCTAGATCTCACGTACTGCGTTGAGTGCATAACCTGAGGCCGAGGTAGTCTGGGTTTCTTCATGAAGCGCCTCAGTTTGATAGATTCCCGCGGGAAGGACCGCCTGTTACTCCGGAATCCTGCTGGATACAAAGGGGGTTTCTGGTTGACCTACTATGCAGATGAGATGTTCTGCATGGCTGCGTCCACTGAGAATGACTCCTTCTCTATGGTGAGTGAAGCGCATGGAAAAGGAATGCTGAGTGTATCCCTGACCCATTCGCCCTTACTTGACGGAGTTCCGACTATAAGGATGGACATTCAGGTCTGGAGCCATAATAAACCGTTCATGCTTATCCGGCATAAGACAACCAATGTAACAGGACAACCCATCAAGAACCTAAAACTCTTCGAGTTTATGGACTTTGATATAGGAGGACCTGCTAGCTACAAAGATGATCAGGGTCTCTACGAGCCTGACACTGGCCTTATGCTGGTGTATGATGGAAATCCTCTACTAGTCGCGCTGGCATCTCAACCAGACCCGGACCGATGGGAAATTTCAGCACCGACCAAGCTGCTGGTCAACGAAGAAATCCCGGATCTACGTAATAACAATGAGCTCGGGCCGGCTGATGTGGCGACTGGACTCCAGTGGAACCTTGGAAACTTGGAACCGGGAGAAAGCAACCAGATCGACACAATCATTGCATCAGCGACCAGTTTCGAAGAGGTCAAGGCTCTCATCCCTAAAGGATGGCAGCTCTTCGACAAGAAGATACGATGAAGCAAGAACGTAAAGTAATGCAGTTCTTGTTGAGATCTGGGAAGCACCCAGTTCTTCTGTTGATAGCCTCAAAAAAAAGAGAGCGGGGACCTTCAAAGTCCCCTATGAACTAGAGAGTATTCTCTAGATAGTCTGCCAACATCTGGGCCTCTTGTGTTAGACAAGCAAGCTGTCCTTTATTACTCAAATCACCACCAGTCAGCAGTCCCATGTTCTTCAGAGAGCGTAAATTCCACTTTACAGTACTGTACGCAACATTACTGTGACGTGAAACTTGGTCTGCGAGAGCTGTTAGGGTCAAATCACGATGTTTCAACAGCTCATGACTCATTCGTAGTACCTGCTTCTGCGTATCGCTCAACCTAGTTTCTGCTAGTCTGAAGAACGATGCAGCAAGACTTTGAAAATTAGTCGTCGAGACCTTACGGTCACTTAAGAACACATTCACCTCGTGACTTAATTTGGTAGTCACCTGCTGGATGGTTGTCACCTTTTGTGTTCGAGACCCGATGTCGATGGGCAGTTGTAGTTGTTTCAGCACCCATTTCGTTTTTCACCTCGGTTTATTTTGGGTCAGTTTGGCCAAATCGTTGTTTGTACTTAAGGTTTGCCAGCTGTGTGAAAATTACTCCATTTCAGGCATTTCAAGACCCATACTTCTGAGCTTACCAAAACCTTGGCTGAAAAGACTCATGTGATGTCGAATGTTTTCCTCTGCATCCGCAAGGTCTGTGAGGTATGGAACTATTTCCTCTAAGCCTCCCAACTCGTATTCTTCCTTCATTGAGTGTATTGTGTCACTCATTCCTAACATATCATCAGACAGTACTTGGGTAAGATCTATCATTGACTGCACAACCTCACGAGCTGAAGGGTCTGGCATATATGGAAGAAAATCTTCGAATGCAATACCAGCATTCCTGCAACGCTCAACCCTACCAGGAATGATTTCATCATACATTGACTGCATCCAGCTTATCCGTTCCTTACTGGTGAGATCCCTCAGATTCTCTAGTGAAAAATAACCTGTGTATGGTCCAAATTCAGAGCTCTCATAGTATATCCAATCTTCAAAAGCCTTGAGAACTCGATGCCATCCTTCTTTCTCTGACATTGGTCCACCTAAAACAGTGTTATCAATTGAGGTTATAAACTAGAGCGATTATTATAAAATGACAATGTCAACAGAGATGCTGAAGATACTATCTGAAGTTCTAAAACGTACTAGGGAAGATAGTGAGATATTACCAAGTAGCATCCTGAAGAAAGAGAATTTGGAAGAGCTGGGACTTCTACAAACAGAGGATAAGTTCGTCATCAATAGAACTGAGCGAATCGACCTCGCAAAACGAGCAATCCAAATTGGCGCAAGAATTGGTGACATTGTCGAATTGCTGACATGGAAGGACTTTGAGGGGTTTGTAGCCGCTATCCTCATATCGAACAACTACAAGTGTGTCGAGAGCTTTCGAAGGCGAGGTAACTCCTTGATGCACGGTATGGAGATTGATGTTATCGGAGTCAAGGGGATGAACATCATTGCAATCGATGCCAAGATGTGGGGGGCTCGAACTGGAAAAGCATCAGCACTCAAAACAGCGGCGGAGAAACAGAAGAACAGAACACAAGAACTGAGTGTGGAGTTAGACAGACTAGCTGATAAACTTGGGAGTCTTGAGGGAAGAGAGTACCAACTGTTTCCAGTAATTGTGACTTGGCTCGTTGAGGAGGTAGAGCTTCATGAAGGTGTACCAGTTGTACCTATTTTCAAACTAAACTCGTTCATTCTGAACCTACATCAATATGAAGACCTGATTGCATCCTGTTCAGGAAATTTCAATTCATCAGACTGAAAAAGCGTGTTTGTGACAGTGTCCATTAGAATCTCATCAATCTCCAACCCAAAGAGATCATGTGCCTCTGCAATAGCGGGGTAAGTAAGAAGGTTCTTGCGAACAGCTTTTGACATTGATTTCACACGGTCTTCAGGAGTTGTCGGATTATTTGTCTCAAATTCTTGTGCAGCCTGTCTGATTTCCTCAATCGCCTGTCTCAGAAACTTGCTTGATATCGCCGCCGGGTTCAAAGAAGCCGTACCTACTCCACAGGATGCTCCATTTCCTTCAAAGTTACCATGTGCAACAATGAGGATTCTCTTGGCATTGTCTTTGGATTGCAACCAATTTTGGAAAAATCTATTCAATTGCCTAGTTTCATCTTCCATCCGAGTCAAAGGGGGGATATAACCACCCAGTGTCTGAATAGACATTGGTATTCCTTTGTTGGTATAAGGTGGACGAACTCTGGAGTCTGAGCAGATGAAGACGAGAACAGATGTGTCAACTTCATCAGGTAATCTGACTCTCCGGAGAAATTGGATTTCAGACTCATAATCTCGACCTTTGCCATGAACAATTATTTTCAGGTCAGCTGTATTGTAGTTCACCTGAAAAGCAATGATTGGCATAGATTGCAAATCTGGGTAAAGCGAGATGCTCTCTATGGTTTTTCGAATAACCTCTAAAGGTTCATCAAAATCAAATGTTACTATTACTCCTTTTTTGTTCGGAAATTCGTGATTATATGCTGCAGGCCACTTGAGCAGAGTCGGCGACAAATCTGGAGATAGCAAAGCGTGTCCTGGTACTCGAGTAGCATGAAAAGCATCTCCTATGCTCATGTTGAATAACTGAAGATCTTGTCCACTCCTGTTAATTGGGGAGATAAGGAGGTATCTGGGAGATTGGCCCTGAGTAGCAAGCTCCATCCTTGCCCTGAGCACCGGATCCTGCTTTCGCTCGTTGGCGATTCTTCTTGAGATTTGCACGAATTCGTTTATCATATCTGACACTCGCAAGTTGAAGCGTATGATTATTCTAGCTTATCTAGTGTGCGACAGACCAAGTGAAGTTTTCGGCTTTCTTGGTCACGATGATTCTCTGCAAAGAATTCTTTGAAAATGCTAAATATAGTGAATTGAGACTGAATAACGAATATGGAGGTTTCCATGAGAGGTTCAAGCGAGATTCATAGACACTCATGGGAACGCCGATATCAGCGACGAAGAGAGCGCCTGTCAGATTCTGGGGGACTGTAAGCAGTCCACTCTTCATGAATGCAATGGTCATGGTTGCGTAAGGACTAAACAAACTCTCCGATTGACCAGTCGTCGAGTCTAGACCTGAAGGTACATCAAGTGATACGATCTTTGACTCGCTTCGAAGAAATGAAAACACCTCCTCAGAAACAGAGTCCTCCTTCTGTTGGTATCCATAACCAAGATACGAGTCGATAATTAGATAGGGATTAGCCTTGTTTGGTTTGGGGAGACCCTCGAATATTCGAATGTTTAAAGCTCTCGCACGCCTGAGCTGTTCAGTTGGAATAGCTCTTAGTGTGTCTATACCTCGAGGGAGATAGATAACTACATCGTGTCCCCAGGATTTGAGATGCCGTGCAGCCACTATACCTCCACCACCATTGTTACCAGGACCTGCAATCACCTTGAAGAAACCCTTGCCAGCAGGCGCAAGATCAACACACAATCTAGCAAGATTGTTACCTGCAAGTTCCATCATCAGGTCAACTGAAATCTGCAATTCCTCCATCATTATTCGGTCTACTTCTTCCATCTGTAAAGTAGTAATACCAGGCAGTCCCATGAGACAGCCTATCCAATCATGCTATTTGGGTCTGTCTACACAGCGTGGCATTTCAGTGGATAGCTCTTTTAACGGAACACCAAATCTCATGGTATGGAAACAGCAGGTGATGTCCATGTCTAGTCTGAAATTTGGAGTTGTTTATCACGAGAATGTCAACAACTGGGCAACGAAGAGTCTCATCGAAGCTATACAGGCAAAAGGACACATCTCAAAGCCATTCAGACTCCCAGATATTTCCGCTCAACTCCCCAACAAGTTCATGTATCTGGAAGAAGAGGATCTATCAGATTTGGACGGTGTGCTAGTAAGGACCATTGGGTTTGGTACAGGAGACCAGATAACATTCCGAATCAGTCTTCTCGAGCATTTTGAGGACGCAGGAATCTATGTGATGAACCCAGCATATTCGTTCCGTAGAGCAAAGGACAAGTATGCGACCTTGACAGCTCTGCATAAAGCAGGAATCAAAGTACCAAGAACATACATAGGAGAGAATCTTGAGGCGGCAATTGACTTTGTGGATGAGGTGGGGGATGTGGTCGTCAAACCCCTTATTGGCGCAAGGGGAATGGGAGCAATTAGGGCTGAACATCGTGAACTCACCTACCGTGCAATGAAGTTCATTCATCAGTTGGGACAAGTGTTGTATGTTCAAGAGTTAGTTGAGAAACCAAACAGAGACATTCGCGCATTCGTGATTGGTGGGACACTGATCGGTGCAATGTATCGATATCTTCCAGAGGGAGTAGAGGGAGAGTGGAGAACCAATGTTCATGGAGGCGGTAAGGCAGAATTGACTATTCTGACAGCTGAATATGAAGAATGTGCGATTAAAGCTGCAGAAATTTTGAAACTGGATTATACCGGTGTTGACATCATCGAGTCGCCGGATGGTCCTTGTGTCATTGAGGCGAACGCCGCTCCATCATGGAGTGCACTATCACGAGTGACAGGTATAGATATTGCTTCATTAATTATTGATAGACTTGTGGAGCAATCAAGCCGCTAGTCGTGCTTTCAAGACCTCTTCGACTTCTTCATTGCTCAAAATGCTGAATGTTTGAGTCTTGACGTCAATCTTCCCGATCTCAATTGTCCGAGCCTGTTCACCTGGACTCACTTCAGCTCTATCTGTCGTTTTCAAAAGGCCTTCGATAGCCAAATCGAGAGCTCCATCGAGGTTGATAGAATCTTTATACTTCTCAGCAAAGAAATCGCGGACCACATCTGCTTCCTTACCGATTGCGGCTGCTTTCCATCCCCAGAATGACCCAGAGGGATCGGTTGTGAACAACTGGGGACCATGATCATCAACCCCTGCAACAAGTAGGGATACTCCATAAGGGCGAACTCCACCGTACTGAGTATGCATCTGTTTTGTATCACAGATGTTTACTACTAGAGAGGATATAGTTATGGGCTCATCATAGCTTAGTCTGTTGATTTGAGCTTGAACGCGGGCCTGATCGATGAGCTTTCGGGCATCAGCATGCAAGCCAGCAATTGCTGTTCCCACATGGTCATCGATAAGTAGAATCTTTTTGAGTGAGTCAGGGTCTGCCATTGGATGAGGAGAGCGCTTCTCTCCAACCAAGACTACTCCATTCGTGGCTTTCACTCCGACTGCAAGTGGTCCATGACGTACCGCTTCAGTAGCATATTCTACTTGATACAATCGCCCTTCAGGGCTAAAGACTGTAATTGCTCTATCATAACCCATTGACTGTGTGGGAAACATGTTTACAACAACACTCCAGCAATATCTGACCTAGCAACTGGTGTGGTCAAATCAACGTCATTCCTAGGGCGTTTAAAAGGTTGTCTGTGTGTTCGCCATATGCAGAGTCTTAACGCCATTCTAAACAAAGGCTGACACCTTTGGGAATTTGGTCGACGATGGAATTAGGTTCATCAATCATGGGTTCAGTAAATTGTTCTACATCAGATTTCCTTGTACCTGCAGACTTGATGAAGTTCTGTAAAGTATAGTCTCCATTGAAACCCAGGTCAATCAAGAGTTGGGATATTCGGACAATGTCGGATGGTCTAGTGAGACCCCCAACGTATGTTGTTCTTGGCCAGAAAGCAACTTCTGAGTCTAGGATGAGTTTGATGCTCTTCTCGACTCGGGGCCATGGGTCATTCATCACTCTGGTCATGTCACGATATTGTTCAGGTGTTGTTTTGATATCAAACCAAATGGAATCAAGGAAAGGAATGCTCTTCTCTAAAATATCAGGAACGGTTCCTTGAGTATTAAGATTGACATGCTTATCCTCCTCAGAGTGTAGATCCTTGAGAAGGTCAGGTAGATCCTTCTGAATAGTGGGTTCACCCCCAGTGATACAATATCCATCTGAAAGGTTACCACGAAGTTGCTGTACAATATCTCCAATTGCCATTTCTTCCCCGGAATTGATAGGAATGATTTCAGCATTCTGACAGTACGGACAGTCCAAATTACAGCCTGCGGTGAAGAGTACAGTGACAGGAATTCCTGGTACGTCAACAAGACTGATGTCTATAATAGATGCCACACGCATTTCTATCAAGTCCACTTGTTTCCCTAGTATCCTTGGTTATAATTTCAACCCATACAAGCTAATATTCGAACAGTATTACTAGATTTCATGAAGCTTTTTTCTAGAATATTCTTAAGAAAAATTCCACCCCGATTAGGTGGGGACCGTGCATATGACAATGGAGAACAAATGTATCTCTAGAGCCGACATTCTACGTAGCACACTGTTTCACATCCAAATCAAACAGTGTCAGTATATCGACAACTTCCCAGAAGCAGTCACGACGATCATAAATAATGCTGTGGGAAAGAAAAGACTCAAGAAGTACAGCGAGATAAAGAACAAGCTTTACCGCATTAAGACTAACTTCTTCACCATTAACAAAGGTAAGATAAAGAAGAAGGATTTCTTCGAAGGCCTTTACGAACGACTAGAGAACAGAATTAGGTAGAATACGATTATCTACCGTGCTTTACGGGGTTTGGCTCTTCTAAGGTTGACAATAAACTTGGAGCCCATAGCTGGTTTGCCGATTACTCGGTCATGCACCTCAATGGTTCCTCCATATTTTCGGATCATCTGAGAAACAAGTGTAATTCCTACTCCACCCCCATGTTTGCGTTCTTTGAACAGTGTCTTCTTCCTCATATCACTAAGACCAGGTCCATCATCAGCAATTATCAAACTGCACATGTTTTCTTTGGCTTCACAAGTGACCCATACTTGTTTCTCTTCCTTGGGATTGTGACGTGCTGCATTCTCGAGAAGGTTCCAAATCATTTCTCCCAGAAGAACATCTGCCTCTACTAAGAAGCTCTTTTTCAGACCCTTCACCTGAACCTTTGCACCATATACACGCTCTAAGACTTTGATTTTCTCTTTCAGAACTGGAATTGCGTCAATACGAGAGAGTGGGATATATCGAATCTGAGCCGCTCGTTTCACCTTAGTTATCAGTCTATTGCATCTTTCTACAGCATCTAAGATGTCTTTCCTTGCATCATCAACATAGGACGGAGGAACCTCTTCCTCAAGAAGCCCACTACTAGTCATAATCACTTGAAGTTGGTTTGCAATATCATGTGAGAGGAGATCAAGATAGAACTGAACTGCATCTTC
>JBHLRS010000004.1:134524-149848 GCA_048882325.1 Candidatus Thorarchaeota archaeon
AGATGTGCGATAATCTTCGTTTTACCATCAGGACCTATTGCAGTTGACCCGCGACCCTCAACGGTTCGTATTTCTCCATCCTTGCGAACTATGTCCATTGGATAGACACTTGTTAGCCTTTCACCCAATCTTCTTGCTTCATATCGTTCTGTGAGTATCTTTGACATTTCCTTCGTGAAATAATCTCTGAAATCTTGACCAACGAGATCACTGACACCAAAAATCTGACAGTACTTTTCATTTGCATATTCAATCTTATAGTCGTCCCCAATGATACCGATTCCTTCATGTGAGTTGTTGAAAACTTCATTGAGAAGTGCGTCATTATATCCAGGGAGGTTGAACTGAGTCTTTGTACGAGTAGGGGATGATTTCTTCTTCTTTTCCCTCTTGCCTTTTTCTTTTGGCAACTTACTCATACTCCGGAATCTGTTTCTTCCTATATTAGTTGGCATAAATCATATTGTATTATTCAACAGTTCAATCAAGATGTTCATGAAAGATTGCTAATTATGCCTTTTGAGGAGAGATGAACTACCTGAATTTCTTCCAGAATCGAGCCCCATCTTTCTGTTTTCCGTATCCAACGAGGTCATCCATCTTGACAATCAATCTGTTTAGCAAAGGGACATGCTTCACAAACCACAAGATAGTTCTGTGAAGGAATCCATCTTTCTTATTATACGGACAAGAACGGATGCAGTTTGAACATTCTGAACCATTCGCGACCCAGAATCCATAGCAGGATTCCCCATTCACAAACCACTTCTTTATTCCAGGATTGTTCGATATAGTTTCTCCCTCCCAAGATTGTTCTTTGCCATAAGGAATCGACTGAGAGGGGCAGTTAATCGCACACTTCTCACAAGTTTCGCAAAATCGTATCACGGATTTACAGAATCCTTCATCTGGATAGTCACGAGTCAAAGGCATATCAGTTATGACTTTCGCAAGACGAACACGCGGTCCAAATTGCTTTGTAATCAGAATTCCATGTCGTCCATACTGACCAAGCCCAGCATCGATTGCCTGAGGAACACTGAGAGATACATTATTCCCACACGTGATTGCATTGAAACCAAGCCTTTGAATAAGAGCTGCAAGTTCCACTTCAACAAAGGCCATTGTTGAATAGCCAAGAGCTGTTGTAGCAGCACTCGTGAAAGTCGGTGAGGCAGCTATCGCGTCATAGTCCATCTCTATGGCCATAACAATGACATATTTCATGAATTCGGAAATATCGTAAGGTTCTCCTCGTCTATTCACCGTATAAAGCCAATCTCGATTTAGAGGAGCAATCCCAACTAGGTCTGCTCCGAAGAACCGGGCGGCTTTCTTCACCATCTGCGTCAGTTCAGTTGGTTCTGTAATTCTTCGTTCTCCTACCTCACTTCCTTCAGGATCTAACCCGATTCCTGGACGAACAATAGACTGGCGAGAATCATAGAGCTTCCAGGCAGCAACACTAAGCTCGTGTTCAAACCGACCATATCCCGGAATTCCTTTCGAGATCATGTGTTCAGCACCAAAGAACTCTGTCTGATGATAGTACTGAAACTCTGAGTCGTACTGAACCCTAGCAAAAATCGTATCAGCCTCTGACATTCTCTCGAAGGATTCTGCAACGTCATAGGGACAGTATTCCGTCACATCACAGGATGTAGGTGTGGTAGATGCTGCTGTACCTGCTCTCTCTCTGTGGCTTGTTATTATCGCATTCAGGGGACACGCACGAACACATGCCAGACATACAGTACATGTATTGAAATCGATGATTGGAGTATTTTGACCTTTCTGAAAGCTTAGAGGTGAGTCCACTCCGTGTACACTTTGACAGGCTTCAAGACAATCTATCTTGCAAGAAGAAGGATTGCATATGTCCATGTTAACTTGCATTAGATATTCTCCAAATTAATCGTGCAATCTCTACAGCGCAACTAATACATTCTTCTATAGGAGAAGAGTAAAGAACGATAGGCTGTAATCAAAAAGAGTCTAGGACTGAGTAGGTTGAAGGACAATATTGTTTCATTCGAGCCATCAGGTCTTCGAATTTCAGTGGATGAACAAGACACGTTCCTTGATGCAGTACGTCAAATTGGACTTCATCTACCGTCTGAATGTGGGGGTTCAGGAACATGCGGGAAATGCTCTCTAACGCTACAACCAGCTCCAAAACCAACAGCTACTGAAACAAATCATCTAACCTCAAACGAAATTAAACAGTCCATTCGATTAGCATGTCAACATAGAGTCAAGAACGATACTCGTGCTATACTATTCACGAGAAGAGGAGAAGTACAGATTCTTACTGAGGGGATTGCTGAACATGCACCATGGCCTCTCGATCCAGGTTTTGACAACAAATACGGGATTGCTATAGACCTTGGTACAACAACAATTGTTGCGTATCTCCTCGCACTGGACTCAGGAGTTCAGATGAGTCAGGCAGCTTCTCTGAACCCACAGGTCATCTATGGTGAGGATATCATATCAAGAATAACTCATGCAGTTCGAGAAGAAGCTGGTCTTGAGGATTTAAGAAAGATAGTGGTTTCTGAGATTGATACTATCGTTGAGTCTCTTGTAGAAGAGCCTAAGATCACAAAAGAGAACATCTCAAGATTATCGATAGTTGGCAACACAGCTATGCATCATCTGTTCCTTGGTGCGGATGTCGCACCACTAGGTGTTGCTCCCTACAAACCAACGATAAGAGATGCTATTGATACGTTAGGACTTGATGTGGGCCTCAGGTCTTTTCCAGACATTGAGGTTTTTCTACCGCCTAATATAGCTGGATTTGTCGGTGGAGATACAGTCGGATTCATTCTTTCTCAGCGTTTGGATTTGTCAGACCATATTGTAATTGGTATAGATGTTGGAACAAATGGCGAAATTGTCCTATCGAATCAAGGTGGGCTTTCCTGTTGCTCAACTGCAGCTGGACCAGCATTTGAAGGCGCAACGATTCGACATGGAATGCGGGGTCAACAGGGTGCAATAGAACACATTGTTATCAAAGACCCGGATATGCCACCCGAGATTGCGGTTATTGGAAGTACCAATCCACAAGGTATCTGTGGTTCAGCGATTGTAGACGCTGTTTCTGAGCTTAGAAGATTCAATATCCTAGACAGCAGTGGAAGAATGCACGAGAATTCTTCAAGGGTCTATAATAATGGCGATTTTGGATTAAGTTACATTCTGGTAGATGAAACCCCAAAAAACCGAAGAATCTCTTTCAATCAAAAAGATGTTCGACAAGTTCAGTTAGCCAAAGCAGCCCTGAGTGCAGGAGTCAAAATACTACTTCAAGAGGCTGAAATTAGTGTGAACGAGATCGATTCTGTGATGTTAGCAGGAGCCTTTGGTAGCTATATACGCCCTGAGAGTGCTCTCGGTATCGGACTTCTTCCCCCGGTGAAAGAGGAAAGAATTGTTCAGATTGGTAATGCAGCAGGAGAAGGTGCAAAAGCTCTTCTTCTATCATCGCAGGCAAGAAACTTAGCCAAAGATCTTGTGGCTCAGATCAACTATGTCGAACTCGCTTCTCATGATGATTTTCAGTCAATTTTCATAGATTCCATCAAACTCCCGTGAGATAGATTGGTAAACAGTAAGTGCCATATGGATGATGAACAAGGGTCACATGATACACTTGCAGGAGATTTCGAAACCTCTAAAGATTGGACATGCAAGAACCTGTGACTGTCCACCAAAGCATATCAACTGCTTGACAGCAAAGGAGTGGATGCAATCTCAGGTCGCAGTATGGGAATTCTACTATGAGAAGAGAGACATCAGGGATAAAAATGTCCATCCTGCAGTTTTCCCCATCGCACTTCCTTCAAAGTGCATTGAGTTATTCACACATAAGGGAGAGTTGGTTCTAGATCCCTTTGTTGGAAGCGGAACCACTCTAGTTGCAGCACAGGATCTCGGACGCAATGCGATAGGATTCGACTTGAAAGAGGAATATGTTGAATATTCGAATGAAAGAGTTTCGCGAAGTGTTGATGGCACTAACCAGTTTGCGATTCACGATGAAGCACTCAATATTCCAGACTACCTAGAAGATGAAACAATCAGTCTTTGTGTGACTTCTCCACCCTATGCTAACTTATTGAACCGAAAGCGCAAGAACAAGAGCAAACGCGGAGATTTACGTGAAGATGAACATTTCCTGAAGGTCCAGCAATATTCCAAGGACCCGCGAGACCTCGGTATTATGGATGTAGATGAATACGCACAGAAGCTCGGGGAGATATTTGGGGGAATATTACCTCTTCTAAAGCCAAGAGGAAACTGCGTCATCAATATAACTGATTATTGGTGGAAAGGAAAACGCGTTCCAATTCACATCAATGTGGTTGATGCACTCCAAAATGTAGGCTATGAACTCCGGAATACAATAATCTGGGACCGACGGAATATCGTAAACAAAGTGGGCATCTTTGGATGGCCTTCAAATTACATCACCCTTACAACTACCTTCGAATATCTTCTACACTTCTGGAAACCAGACTGATTGTCAACGGTCCTTCAAGATTCCCAATTCAGAGAAAACAAGGTTCTTCAATTTCTCCACATTTGCTCGAACAGTGTCCCATGTTTCTTCATCATCCTCAAAGGGTGGCTTCTGAGTTGGGGGTTCATAGCTGTATCCAGAGAGGACTGACATCACGACACCAATCCCCCATTTGAAAGACTCACGAGTATAGCCACCACCTGCAAGCACACCCAAGCATCCTTCGCTGAATTTGTGAGCTGCTCTGTGGAAATACGTCGCTAAGTATCGTATCATATCGGTTGTCAAATTTAAATGTGCAAGACGGTCTCTATAGTGTGCGTCGAACCCAGGAAGAAAAATGATGAACTCTGGTTGATAGAAGTCTACAAGAGGTGGTACGAGTTCGTCAAAGGCATATCGATAGACTCCATCGCATGAGTCCATAGGAAAGTGCATGTTGACATTATATCCACGACCAGGACCATCTCCAATATCTTGAATGAATCCATCGTGAGGAAAAATCCACTCTGGATCCTCATGGAAAGAGATCTGCATAACATCCGAGTCTTCGTAGAAGTAGCTTTGTGTGCCATTACCATGGTGGACATCAAAGTCAGCTATCAAAATTCGTTGAAAACCCTGACTTCGCAACTCATAGGCTGCTGCAGCTACGTCATTGAAGATACAGAAGCCTCCACCTTGACCATACTTTGCATGATGAAATCCCCCTGTAGGTGATAGAAAATGGTCAATCTTCCCGGAGGTAATCGCTTTAACACCAGTAACTGTTGCCCCAGAAGTTATGCTAGCATTCTCGTAGATTCCAAGAAAGCCAGGTGTATCTATTGATATCTCACCTACTCCAGTTTCTGAGATCCTCCTAACGATATCCAAGTACTTTTGATCATGTATTGTCTGCAGTAGCTCCACAGGCAATGGCTCTGGTGTTAATATATCAACATTGGATTGGCTAAGGAAGTCGTTGGCTTCAAGAAAATCTCGGACCATTTGGAATCTTCCAACTCTTATTGGGTGTTTCGAACCGAAATCAAAGGTCTCTAGACTGGGATTCCAGAGAAATCCTACCCTGCAAGTATCAGAAGCACTCATCATCCAGCTCGAAATCTATGCACACTTATATGGCTATGCAACAAGTGTGCACAAGGTGTAGGATACAAGTTGAAGATTCGCTCGGTTGCGGAGGTGGCCACCTCTGCGAATGTATATTCAGTCTACGTTCGTCAGAGGCAGGATGCTAGTACTCAGATCTTCTCGCTTGATTACGGAGACCGTCTGAGAGTGTTTGATGCTATGGGCACACTTCGGAGCACAAGAAAGTGGAGCAGTAAGGTCCGTTGTATTGCAGTAGGAGACATTGAGGGAGAGGGCAAAGATGCCCTAGTAGGAGGAGTTGGAAAGAAGATTCTCGTTGTTGATCATAGAGGCAGTCCTGTCTGGAATATCCGTCTTGAGAGCAATGTGGTTGCTTGTGATGCCAGGGATGTTGATGGTGATGATGCTGCAGAGGTAGTAGTCGGGCTTCAAAATAACCGAGTGATTCTCTACAACGATGACAAAGATGCAATCTTCACGAAGACCATGAGAGACCCTGTTGCAGACGTGTGGCTCGAGGACATCACCAAGGATACTGAACTAGAGGTTGTTGTAGCTGACAAATCAGGAATGATAACGGTTCTCACATCTGCAGGATACCAACTGAAAGAACTCCAGCTAGGTTCACATCTGACTGTCTTTGCTGTACTCTCATTCGGCGATAGAACGCTATTCATTACTGGAGATCAATCCCCAACCCTTCGAATCTGGGACATTGATGGAAATGAGATTGCAAGACTTGATGTTGGAAACACACCAAGGGCAATGGCAACTGGTATACCTGATGACATCTCCGATGTTGCGTTTCTTGTCGTAAGTACAAAGGATCGTAAGCTTAGCTTTTGGGAGGTACAGCAGTCAGGTAAAGTAACCAGAACTGAGAAAGTGATTCTTCAACAGATTGGGTCAACCAAGACTGTCCTTTATAGACGAGCCATCAAATGTGGTAACTGTGGTGCTCCAACCTCACCCGAAGCCTCCACATGTTCTTCATGCGGTGCACAGTTAGAGATGATTGAGGAATACGTGATTGAGGAGTACATTCAGGAGAGTATTGACTCAATCACATCGAAACATAGCAGAATCAAGCTGAAGGAACTAGATAAAATTCTACGACGAACTCTACCGAGACCTGCAGCATACAACCTGAAACGTAGTCTTCAAGCAATGATCCAGAGTGATGAGATTGAGGGTCATATCGACGGTAATGTATTCGTCAGAACGGAAACGACCAAGAAGAAAAGTACCCCGGCACTATCAAGACAGGACATACAGAAAGTGAAAGGGACTCTTCGTGAACTCCTGAGTGGCACGGACACACTTGATGTTCGTCGTCTTGAGAAGGAAACAGGAGTTGACCGCAGAATTCTGCGGCGTACGCTAATCATACTACTCGGCGAAGGAACTGTACATGGTTCTTTATCCGGGGATGAGTTCATACTTGAGGGAAAACAGGACATTAATGATTTCGAGAGAAATTTGGTGGATGAACTTACAGCTTGGAGTGGTTAGAAAGAGTTGGCGATTTCACAAATCATTCAGAGAAGAGGTAAAAGATAGATGAATATCTCAAAGCGAATTGTAGTCACATTCGTCACTGTTGCATTGATACCGATTTTAGTTATTTCTACATTATCGATACTAGCAATAAACGATGTATCAAATGCAAACGCAGCTGATGCCGCAGAGGAACTCAAAGCAGAGGAACTCGCAAACCTGATGAGACTCGCAAATGACACGGGGCTTTTCATCGAAGAGAGATGGAAGAACTACGTTGACGGTGTCTATATGATGGAATCTTATTGTGAAGACCTCTTCAATGGACGAATCAACGCGACAGCGCGATATAGTTACTACTGGAATCAAACAGAGGAACCCAATTGGGGAGATTTGACATTCGAAACAGATCCAGCAATCGTTGACGCGTATTTTTCCGATTTCATCACTTTTGAAACAGATTGTTACTATATGCCTCGGTTTGAGTTTAACAACAATGATCCTCATGATCTTTCTCCGGGTACACAGTACGCGCTTGATGTTTCGTCCAATATGGTAAACATCTTCAGAGCCCTTCATGAGATGAATGAGGACTTTAGATGGTTATACATGGGATTCGACCTTGGAATCTCAGATCAACACCTGTTCAGGAATTATCCATTTGATGATTTGGTCTACTTCCAGTGGGATGAAAATGAGGAGATTGGTCCACCAGAGAATGACTATGACCCGAATGCAGAGGACTGGTACACTAATGTAGTAGCACAGGACCCAGGTGATGATAGTGTTGTTTTCACTGAACCATACATCGATCCTTCGGTCGGGCTCGTGATTTCAATGGGAAGACCAGTTCGGTTTGACAATGGGACATTGATTGGAGTAGTTTCAGCAGATGTAACAATGGCAACAATAAATGAAAAGGTCCTGAACCTCGAAGTTCTTGAGAATGGATATGCATACTTGCTTGATGATACTGGAGTTGTGGTTGCACATCCCGATCTTGACACGTTTGATGACCCTCTACCAATAACCTCTCTAGAGTTTGATTCACCAACTAGCACAGAAGCTCTCGACTTCGCAAGTCTCCTAACCTCCACAGTTTTGATTCAAGAGTTTGGTCGAGAAGAATTTCAAAAGAATGGAGAAACATGGCACATGGCTTTTGTTAATGTAACAAACACAAAGTATGTGCTTGCCATTGTTGTTCCAAACTCTGATGTGATAGGTCCAGCATCAGCGATGTTGAATTCTGTTGGAACGCAGACACTCATTCTTACTATTGCATTAGGTGCCGTTCTTGCGGTTGTGGCAGGAGTAATCTCTGCTGTGTCATATCGTAGAGCGAATTCTGTCATTGAACCCATCACTGAGATGACTCGACTGGTTAACAAGATGGCAAGGCAGGACTTTACCAGGGGTATCACAACGGTGGGTGCGATGTATGAAGAGGTTGGTACAACCGTAGATGCTCTTCTTAGTTTTCAAGAGGCTGCGAGGTTTGGAAATCAGGCCTTTATTCGAGGAGACCTGAATCGAGCGTTAGCCAACTATCAGAACCTTCTCGAGATCAGTCAGAGGCTTCAAATTGAAGTCGGAATTCAGACAATGCTGCTCAACATTGGAAATGTGTTCAGACAACGTGGTGACACAGGAAACGCAATGGATTACTATTCTAAGTCTATGGCGATTGCTGAGCGATTGTTAGCCAAGGCGAAGGAGGACGGTGCAGACGAACGGGATGCGTTGGGGAGAATTGCATCTCTACACCACAACATGGCACTTGTTGAGATGGATCGCGGGAATGCGGATAAAGCGATGGAGATTCTGGAAGATGCAGAAGCTATCGATCGTATAATGAAGAACCAGTATGGTCTTGCCAAAAGGTTTGATGCAATGGGACTCGTCTTGATGAGAGATGGTCGCTACAATCAAGCTCAGTCAAAGTTCAATGAAGCTAAAGAGATTGCAGAGGGAATTGACTATCAAAGAAGCCTTGCATACATTAACTACCATGAGGGAGAACTTAACCAAGTTCAAGGAAAATGGAAGAAGGCTGAAGATTCGTATAATGAAGCGATTGCTTTTGGTCAGGAAACTGATGAGCTCTGGCTGGTTGTGTATGCAATGCAGCGTTTGGCAGATGTCTTGGATCAGCGCAACAAACCTAGTCATGAGATTCGTAGAAAGGCGGAGAAACTCAGACGGTCAATCATGTTCAAGAAGAGCGTAACATTTGTGATTGACTACTCTGGTAGTATGCAAGCACAGAATCGAATAAGAGCCGCTGTGAGAGGTGCGTTGGAGATTCTGCATAGTCAGGTCAATCCACAAGACCAGGTTTCTGTGATAGTTTTCAACTCGTCATATCGTGAACTCCTCCCGCTCACATTGAAAGGAGAGAGAGATGATGACGAGAACAAAATCGTAAGAACTCTAAAGTCTTTGAAGTATCCTAATTATGCCACAGCATTCTATGACGCATTAGGAAGAGCCTTGGAGGAACTTGAGAAAATCGAGTCAAGCGAACACCGGTGGGTAATTGCTTTGACAGATGGCCAGGACAATAGTTCTGAAATCTACTCTTTGGATGTCCTTGAGGGAATAATCACAGAGAAGGACCGAATGAAGAGGAAAAGACTTCTGACGATAGAGGGCTTTATTCGAGACCACCATCTGGATGTCAATTTACTCATAATTGGCGTTGGACAGGAATTAAGCCAAAGGGCAGATACTGACAAACGAATAATATCTGCTCAAACTGGACAGCCAATCACAACAGAAGAGCTTCTGGAGTCGATTTGTGAGAGAGTTCCACAGGGTCAATACATCTCTGTAGTAGATAGCGCAAATGTGCGACTAGATATTGAGAAAGCGTTTGAGAAGGTTGGTGTATTGATGGCACAGATGGAAGTCGGAGGGACAACTACAGATTACTAGGAGGTGTAATGAGAATGGTACAGTCTACAACCCAAACTAAGAAGAAAGGAAGTTTCAGAACCAACGTGATACTCACTTTTCTAGTGATCTCGTTAGTGTCTTTAGCTGCCACCGGTGTGGTATCATTGACTTTCGTGAACTTGATAGGCAACTCAACCAGAGACCAGAGTTCGACTGCGCTTGAGAATCAGATTCAGATAAACATGGATGCAACTGCACAGAAAACAGCCCTCGTCATCAACCAGAAACTTGCCAGTGCTGAAGGGATGATTGCAGCTGCAGCAGAGGAGCTTGAAGCGTTGTTTGACACAGGTTCGACCTATGCCAATCGAGAGGTGTACTATGACCTCTTGTTCGAAGATGATTCAGTATCACCCGCACCAGCAGACAATCATTTTGATCCCAATTATGGTCTCAATGTTTCTTGGGACTACAGCAGCTGGTATGTAGCAGATACCGATTCAACCAACTACAACTCAACCTATGCTGATATTCCCGCAAATGCAGACAAACTTGGGCGTGTTTCTAATATGGATTATATCTTTAGAGCTATACACGACCAAGTTGAATTCAGATGGCTGTATATTGCATTTGCAGATGATGGTTTGTTCATTAATTATCCGGGTAGTATATTGGGTCCAATTTCGGATGTGCTGAGACTCGCTGAGCCATATGACCCACGTGGAGAAGATTGGTATCAAGCAATATGGACCGGAGGTGACACTATGACCTTTGTTGAACCATATTACGACGAGTTCGATAATGTGCTTCTGATTTCCATTGGAACAGTTGTATATCGTAATGACATTCCATTTGCAGTCATCTCTGGAGATATCACTATAGAGGATATCAGAGAGAAAATCATCAATGTGGAGGTTCTGGACACGGGCTATGCATTCCTGTTAGACAGAACTGGCGGAGTTGTTGCTCATCCAGAGGTTGCAGATGAGGACTATCTGTTGGGTCTTCCAGAATTGCTGAATGTGGAAACTAATTCAGACTTGACTAGTAGTGATGTCAATCAGATAACTAGTGTTGCTCTGGGAACTTCGGGAACTCTGAGGTATGTCCGAGATGGAGCTGAAAAGATACTAGTATTTACACAGGTTGGAAAAGGAAATTACATCTGTGTGATTTCTGTACCACTTGCTGAAGTCTTAGAGAGCATTCCATTACTTGAGGCAAGAATTGCTGAACAGAATGCAGAAGCCGCAACCTACATCATTCTTGTCACCATTGGAGGCATCATTGTAGCTGGAGTCGTGGCTGTTGCCATTTCGAATACTATTACTAGGCCATTGCAGTATCTCATGGACCTAGCGGAGAGAAATGCCGCAGCAAGGATACTTGATCAACCTCTCGATACCGGAGACCTTCAAGTTGATGCATCATATATCTCGCAAGATGATGAGATTGGAGAACTTGCCCGAGCATTTCAGGGAATGCTTGACTCCATTCGAGAGGATGAAGAATAGTCCACCCTCATTAGCACAAACAATATGGGGTTAACCCAATGGCAGAAGAAACCTGGTCAGTGGATAAATCAAGGCTAGTCTATGGTGTAAATCGAAATGATCTTCACTTTCTTGACATAACTGAGAAGGGCAACCTCACTCTACGTCTCAGAGATCAGACCATCGCCTTTAGGGAGATAATTGAGAGAATCAAGGAGATGAATGGTGATGCTCCTGGTCACGCATCCTCTTTTACACTACGGGTGCCCCAGCTGGTGACATACCAGATCAAGAAGTTGAAAGCAGCATTCCATCGCGTAATAGACGAACTTGAGTATGGTGGTAGATTCATTGGCATTTATCCAGTCAAGGTGAATCAGCGTAAGGATTGCGTCACAGCAGTCATTCGGTCAGATACAGACTATGGACTCGAGGCTGGGACAAAGGCAGAACTTCTTCTCATCAAGAGAGTCATAGAAACCGAGAAACATCGACTCATAGTATGCAACGGAGCAAAAGATCCTGAGTACTTGCAACTAATCAAACAGTGCATGGATGATGGTTACAACATGGCAATCTCGGTGGAGTCTGTTTACGAGGCACAGTTGATTGTGAAACAGTTTCAACCTGAAAATACACACTTAGTTCTACGGATAAAGCCATACCTGAGTGTGAAAGGACACTGGTCACACTCGACTGGGAGAGATTCGAAATTTGGTTTAAGCATCCATGATCTCTATGATGTAGTTAAGCTGTTGAAGCAGGCTGGATTTGGTGAGTCGGTTCAGACTATTCTTGCACACGCTGGCTCTCAGATCACAGAGATTGAATCCTTTGAAAAATTCGGTAGACTCCTGACTGGAATATTTGCAGAACTAAGGGATAAGGGATTGTCAAAACTCGAGAGTATCGATTTTGGGGGTGGTTTGGCAATTGACTATACAAGCTCACAAGCAGCGGATTTCATGTATCGTTATGCCCATCTGTTAGTTTCAGGGGTTAATGCGCAACTTTCTGAGATGTCTAATAAATACCCGCCACCTAACATAATGATTGAATCAGGTCGAGGAGTCACAGCTCTCTCTACTATGGTAGTGGTCGAAGCGCTTGAGGTGAGATCCATTTTTCCACCGCCTGAGCAGAGATATGTTTCTGAAGTCACAGAGGTTGATGAAAGGAAAACTCTGGAACGCATTAAAACCGCTACGTCACTTGAGGAGATTAAAGAGATTTGGAATACCTTTCATGAGAAGTATAGCGGATTAACTTTGGAAGGATTGGACTTTATCCTTGAGCAAGAGATGGTGACAGGAAATCTCGAGAATGCAGTTAGAGCAAGACTTGCTGAGTTTAACTTAAAGTCTTACGAGATTGATGGACTTGTCAGAAGTTTTTGGCGTCCGGAGCACATTGTTATTGGTAACTTCAGCGTCTTCAACAGTATTGCGGACCATGTTCTTGTGGAACAACACTTCCCGGTCATACCTATCCAAGATCTTCATATTAGACCTCAGACAACAGTTCGTCTCGTAGATATCACATGTGATTCGGATGGTGAAATTGCTCAGTTCTATAGGCCTAAGACAGATGAAGTCTGGTTCACTAAGGATAATAGACTCTTGACAACAATTGACGGACGACTGGGTGAGGGGATTCCTGTGGGCAATTTGCAGAATGTTCGTGGGTCGTGCTTTGTGCTAGCGTTAACTGGCGCGTATCAAGATGCCATCGAGATGGACCACAATTTGCTTGGAGATCTTCCAGATGTGGACCTGCATTTGCAGGATGATGGTCAGTGGTCGCTCTCATGGGTTACAGGTGCTGAGTCTATTGAGCACCTTTTGAAGGATGTGGGTTATGCGGATATCGAAGTTGATGACGACCCCTACATGTCGGATTAAGAGTAACGAATGAAACATGGTCTACTTGATACAGATCAATTCCTTCTGTGGTTTCGAGAGGAACTCACATCCTTGTCTTGTGATGAGTATGTCTTCCTCAAGACTGACTTGGCCATAGTGTTCGGTGGTCACATAGAACTCGAGTGTGAATACGTTCCCGACCTCTACAACACCCATCGGACTTTCCCCATAACGTTCCCATTTCGGTCCAAGTAGAGTACCTCCATCATGAGCTAATCGACCAAGTTGGTGGCCCAAAGCATGTTGGTATTCCTCATATCCTGCGGCCTTCACAAAGTCACGGGCAATATTATCCACCTCATATCCAACAGCTCCTGGCCTTATCCAGTCCGCAGCTGCCTGAATGCCATCTCTAACTGTTTCAAATGCGCTTTGCACTTCAGAGGGGATGTCGTTCTTGTCACCAAAGAAGAACATTCGCTGAATGTCGGAGCAATAGCCATTATACTTCACACCAAAATCGAAATGGAGAAGGTGACCCTCTCTTGTCTTGTTGTCAATAGGACCTGCATGTCCAAACTGTTTGTAGGGACCTGCGTCAACAGCTGGACAATGATCGATATCCCATGCAGTAGTGACTCCAGAGTCCTTCATGCATTTGTGGAAGTACTCATAGATCTCGATTTCAGTCATCCCGACTTTAACGAACTTCTCAGCACGTTGAAAGATTTCTTCAGTTATCTCGATTGCCTTGCGTATCCTCGATACCTCTTCCTTGGTCTTCCTGCCTCGCAACTTCTGAATGTGGTGTTCAGCAGACATGAGCCGATTAGAATAGGGAGTATTCTTGAGATAATCCAAAAGCAACTTGTGCATCCCAACACTTAGACCATCTGCCGCAACATCATTGACACTGTAATTGATAGCTATCTTCTTGGGATCCTTTCTATCCAGTTGCTTGACTAACTCGTCTCGAATACCTTTCGTGTATGGAATAATCGTATCAAAGATGCCCTTTGCTTTCACACCATCTTCATCAAAGTTACCAACGATGGCAATTTTCTCATCACCTGTGAATATCAGAGCAGACTGCCATGTCAGGTCCCCACCGAGTATCAGTTCGAGAACAGGGTCAGCCATCTGAGAGGTTTCTCGGACCCAGACCATCCATGCATCAATATCCTGTTCCCATAATATCTCACAAGCTTGCTTCGCCTTTTCTTTCTGAATTGTGTAATCCATATCAATCACCATGAGGTTTAATGACAGCCTTGAGTGAGACCTGCTTCTCTTGAACCTCCAGAGCCTTCTGAGCATCATCCAATGAGAATCTGTGAGTCACTAGATCTTCGAATGGAAATCGGTCATAGTTGTCAGCAACCGTCTTTATTCCCCGATAAACATGAAGTGTCCTTGATCCCCAGACTGTTTTTATGTCAAGATGCTTCTTGTTCATCAAGTGGGTATTAATCTCAGTTGTACCATGGTCAGTATACTGGCCACAAATGGTGTAGGCACCACCCTCTCGGACAAGCTCAATTCCTTCTGGAATTGCATGTGGATTTCCAGTTGCCTCATAGACGATATCTGGACCATGACCACCAGCAATCTCTCTAAGCCTTTCCTTTCGTTCTTCTAATGTGGTCTCACCAATATCTAGTGTGTCAGTCACACCAAACCTCTTGGCAATCTCCAGACGATTCTTTGCTTTATCAAGCACTGTCACGGTCGAAGCTCCACTTACACTAGCAATAACAGCAATCATGAGACCTACCGGTCCAGCGCCTTGAATAGCAACGTTTAACCCCCAAGTCATTGGGCTTCTTAGAACAGTATGAACTGCAGTTGGCATCGCACAACCAACTGCACTGGCTCCATCAAAGCTAACATGATCGGGTATCTTGATAATATGAGTGCCTGGTGAGAGATAGAGATACTCACTGTATCC
>JBHLRS010000005.1:0-133842 GCA_048882325.1 Candidatus Thorarchaeota archaeon
AGGGCGAGTCTGTAGACCAAGCTGAGGGTATTGATTGGTATAAGGGAACAGGTGCATTTGTTGATGATTACACTATGGAGATAGATGGTGAGCAAATCAAAGCGCCGAATATCATTATTGTTGCTGGCTCGAGACCAAGCATTCCAAAGATAAAGGGTCTTGATCAAGTCGAATATTTGACTAATGATGAGGCTCTGCACCTTATGGAGCAACCAAAGTCCATGTTGATCGTCGGAGGTGGCTACATAGCTACAGAGTTTGGACACTTCTTCTCAGCGGTGGGAACAGAGGTGACCATCATTGGTAGGAACAAGTATTTGGTCAAGAAAGAGGATCCTGATGTATCTGAAATTCTCAAAGCAGAACTCAGCAAGAGAATGAATGTCCATACAAACCATGAAGTCATAGAGGTACAGGAGAAGAATGGGGAAAAGATAGTCATTGCCAAAGACCGTGATTCGGGAAAAAAGGTGGAGTTTCGCGGAGAGGTTCTACTAGTCGCTGCAGGTAGACGTTCAAATGCAGACCTCTTCAAGCCTGAAAGGACAGGTGTAAAGATAGACAACGAGGGTTGGGTGATTGTAGATGAATATTTCAGGACAAACAAGAAAGGAATCTGGTCTTTCGGCGATGCAATTGGTAGATATCAATTTAGGCATGTCGCAAATGATGAGTCCCAGATTGTCTGGTATAATTTTGTCAGGACACTAAATGCCCAACATGATGGTTCAAAGCCAGAGTTTCTGACAATGGACTATAGAGCTATTCCTCGTGCAGTCTTTTCCTATCCACCAATTGCCACCGTAGGAATGACTCTGAAGGAAGCTAAGAAGACGGGAATGAATCTGTTGGTCGGTCAAGCAGACTACTCAGTAGCGGCTAAAGGTTTTGCTATGGGTGATCCTGCATCGTTGGTTCGCGTGATTGTGGATGCAGACAGCAGGAGGATACTTGGTGCAACAATCATCGGCCCATATGCACCAATTTTGATTCAGGAAGTCACCAACCTCATGTATACTCCAGAAGGAACCTACCAGCCAATGTTTCAAGCAATACACATTCATCCTGCGCTACCCGAGGTTGTCCAGCGCGCTTTTGGTCGGTTGGCACCACTTGATGGTGGTCATATTCACCATCATTGAAACGCTGTTACCCATCTGTGAGTAAGCACTGAGTATCCAGTACCTTTATCAAGTGGAAGCAATTTTTCCGGACAACTATGCAGGAATATGACCTCATAGTTATCGGTTCCGGGGTCGGGATGAGGATTCTTGGCTTAGCTCATCAACAGGGATTGAAGACTGCAGTCATTGAACATGGTCCAATTGGTGGTACATGTCTCAATAGGGGTTGTATTCCAACAAAAATACTGACTTATCTTGCAGACATCATAATGGAAGCCGCATATCTCAGTGAGATTGGTGTATCATTCAAGGTGGAAGAAATCGACTATCAGGGAATAATGAAAAGAATGCGGGAACACGTTGATATGATGAGTAATCGTCAGCGTGAGATGATCAGTGAAGATGAAAATATAGATCTTTACCAGGGAACAGGAGTGTTTGCTGACAAGAAAATAATTGAGATCAATGGTAAGAGAATAACAGCACCATTTATCATCATCGCTTCTGGTTCGAGACCACATATTCCAGATATCAAAGGACTACAAGATGTGGAGTATCTCACGAATGATGAAGCTCTTCGTCTTATGGACCAACCATCATCGATGCTGATTGTAGGCGGAGGATATGTTGCTGCAGAATTTGGACATTTCTTTTCAGCCGTGGGGACAGATGTCACAATAATTGGGAGAAATGAATATCTTGTGAAGAAAGAAGACCCTGATGTATCGACTCTTCTAAAAGATGAACTCTCTAAGAGAATGCAAGTCTACACAAATTATGAAATTATAGAAGTCAGAGAGGAAAATAGTCTGAAGGTTGCTATAGGCCAAAATCGTGAAACCGGTGAGAAGAAGGAGTTCAAAGGGGAGGTCCTGCTTATAGCCTCAGGCAGAAGGTCAAACTCGGATTTTCTTCAACCTGAGAAAGCAGGAATTCAAGTCGATCCCAATGGGTGGATTATAGTTGATGATTATTTCAGGACAAACCAAGTAGGTATCTGGGCACTCGGTGATGCGATAGGTCGATATCAATTCAGACATGTCGCAAATGAGGAATACAGAGTGCTTTGGCATAACATGTTTGCAGAAGATGATTCTCGATTTAAGACTATGAAATATGACGCTATACCTAGAGCAATCTTCTCCTATCCTCCGATTGCGACCGTGGGAATGACACTAAAAGAGGCAAAGGAGTCTGGCAAAAAGCTCCTGGTTGCAGAAGCGGACTATTCGTGGGTTGCAAAAGGATTTGCGATGGGCAATCCACCAAGTTTAGTCAGAATAATAGTAGATGAAGATAGTAGAAAGATACTGGGTTCAACTATCGTGGGTCCTCACTCTCCGATTCTCATCCAAGAAATCATTACCCTGATGTACACATCCGAGGGAACAGATGAGAAATTGTTTGAAGCAATCCACATCCACCCTTCTTTGTCAGAGGTTGTTCAGCGAGTACTGTACAAACTAGCACCACTTGAGGAATAATTCTCGTTACCAGACCATAGGCGTATATCCTTCTTTTAGTAAATCTGCGATCATACTACCCACATAATCAACAGCGATTCCTAATCCCTCAATTCGCTCTGATATGCCATCCCGGTCTGAAAGAAACTTGCAAGCCACGGGTTGGCCCAGGCTAGCTAATTCAGCTGCGGAGTTTGTGACATCT
The DNA here is from genome assembly GCA_048882325.1 of Candidatus Thorarchaeota archaeon. GTDB lineage: Archaea > Asgardarchaeota > Thorarchaeia > Thorarchaeales > Thorarchaeaceae > SMTZ1-45. The sequence goes on from JBHLRS010000005.1 coordinate 2,793, forward strand.
GTATCACCGACCAAGAGGTTTTCTGAAGGACCAAAGAACATTACCTTGACATTTTCTATCCAACCAAACTTGATGGTGTTTTTCGCGTACAATAGTGCAGTGAGTGCTTTTTCCCTATCACCCGAGGCAATTATTACTAGTAGTTTCGAGGTCATGTCAATTGACTCCGAAAACACCACATTCAGTTTTGCTCTAAAATATGATGGTGACGAAGCACTTTTCTTGATGATTGTACCAATTTTGAGAATAGGTGATTATATGGGAGATAAGAAGCAAATCGGAGTCATCACTAGATACTTCCACAAGATTGGTGTCGCAGCAATCATGCTTGAGGATAGCCTTTCAGTTGGCAATAAAATCAGCATTGAAGGCGCAACCACGAACTTCGAGATGACGATAAAATCAATGCAGGTCGATAGAGCAGATATAGAAACAGGAAGCAAAGGACAAGAGATAGCCATTAAAGTTCCAGACCGTGTTCGTGAGAAAGATATAGTCTATCTCATAAACTAACTCTATTGAAGAATCATATTTGTCTAATGTAACAAAGACTCTCATACTTTTTGTATGGCCCAAATTCTGATCTTTGTAAAGTTCCAATTTGAGTATATCCGCGGGATTCATGAAAAGAGTAAGATGCGAAATTTCTGAAAGGTTTTAGTGCAACAAAGACTAGAATTGGAAGACCGAAGTCTCCTATATATTCATAGAGAAAACTAGCAATTCCCTGTCTATGAAATCCACGTTTCACTGCAACTTGACTGATATGAAGATACCTTGACTTAAGTAAGGATGAGAGAAGGTGCCTACTATCTTCACGATTCCACCTCATTCCATCTAGCAATTTTTCGTCAAAAACTTTCGATACTCTTGCGTAGCACAGCAAGTTTTCTTGAGATTCTTTCACAAGATAGAAAGTCGTTATGTGAGAAGTGATAGAATCTTTGATATCTGCTTCATTATATTTAATCACTAAGAAACCATCTTCAGAATCTCGAGATTCTGAAAACTGATGATTGATTTCTAAAATGCCCTTTACATCGTTGTACGTTGCTTCAGATATGTATAGTTTCTCTAACATCGATCTATTTTGATTTATCATGCTTGAATAAGAGAATTTAGTGGATGGAACGCGCTTACGATCATTCCATCCACTTTCATTTTAAAGGGCATCTAGAACTTCCTGTATAGCACGAACATCATCCATACTTTTTGGATCGACTAGGAAACCTGCTGTCAGGATTTTTTTCTCGCCTGGCATCAACCAAGTCACCCCATCAACTCCGCCAAGAAGCATCAACTCTCCAAGATTAGCTGCAATCATTCGAGAATCATGACCACCCATCATGAAGCTGAAACCTGAAGTGCTATCCTGGTCATTATTAGGTTTTAACCAAACAACGTTCTGGGTTGGAGTCACAGCTACGGGAATCATTCCTTTTCGAAGGTCCACTGCTTCATCATCCCAAATTGTCTGAAAGCCGCCACCTGCAAGTTGTTCAGTTATTTTCGGATCCACTAGGAGCGTTGGCCAGAACTTCAATGGAGCTTTGGTCCTGTTTGTAATCACCCACTGCATGAAGACCAATGGACTCCTCACAGTGGTCAGATATCGTATTTTAAAGTCAACACCTTTTGCTAGTTTCTGAAGTTTACCTTTCCAAGATATTTCGACACCTTTCCAGAATCCATCTTCAAATTCAATTCCCTTCATCTTCTCCTTATTTGTTCGAGATTTATCTAAATCCTCACCCATTTCCTCATCGAAGACAAACGGTTGGATTCCTCCGTAATAATTGTCGAAGAAACCACCGGGTTTAGGAGCTGGTGTTGGAAACGAGTTGTCAAGAAACTCTACACCTTTACTATTCTTCAGAGAGATTAAACAGCCACCAAAGTCTGGAGACACCGTGAATTCAATCAATCCATTTTTGACATGAAACACACTGAGACCATGTTGTTTATCTTCATGAACTTCTACAGTTCCCTTCGTTGTACCCAGCTGTACTAGATGAAGTCGCTTCCTCAGCTCCCAATCTGTTTTGAATTCAACCAACGCTCGATAGACTCCAAACTCATCAGCAACCTTTGGACCAGGATTCAGTTTCAGTTGAAAAGTAGCATCTTGCGTTAGGTGTATTCCACCAGATGCTATAGCTCCCTGTTCTGCCGACTCCAGTTCTATATCAGTCGGAATAATTGTGGAGGTCCAACCCTCAGGAGCAAAACAGCGGAGCTGACCCTTGAGAGGAACAACCGTTGATTTACTCAGCCTGACTTCTCCCTCAGTATCTTGCTTATGAGGGATGACCATTGGTTCGATTTCGAGATTGACAAGTGCACTGGGCGTTTCAGATCTAAATGATTCAACTCTGTCCCCATAATATCCTAAAACTCTCGATCTCCAAATTCGTCTTACATGTGCCCAGCTTTGAGCTCCATATACAAACCACAATTGGGATATTCTTCGGGTTTCTCCAGGTTCTAGTGTGACCTGTGGATAGCTTATCAAGTTCATTTGAGCATGTCCAACCCGTATTTCCTCTATTGCTGAGTTGTCCCACATCTCGCCTGTGAACACGCCACCTTGCTCATTAGCAATCCAACCCTCAGAAAAAATAGAGGGTTCACTTGGTATAGCTGGATAAGATGCATAGAAGTTACCAAGTTTCTCCTTTACTACCCCTGAGGCTAATGGAATGTACATATCTCCCTCAGCGAAAGAGATTCCACCACCACGGCCAACTAATCGCAATTGAAAAGTTTCACTCTCGGTGCTTGTGTTTGTCACCCAGATTTCATGGAGAATGATTCCAGTTCCATGTTCGAATCTTGCACGATCCTCAATATCAAGAGGTCTGTTCGGGTGATGAGCTCTCATAGATACTATAGTTTCAGAATCAGATGTTGTGATTATGGGTTCGCGCTCGGCAAACCGGAATGGATTGATACCGAATGGTGGACCAATCGCAGATCTTACTTGTAGACCAGTCTCGCTAGGGCTGAAACTGTTGTTTGCATTAAGAATTGCACCTTCTATGCTAAAGTATGCGTGATAGAGTGACGAAACAATCACTAGTCTTCTACGAATATCATCTTGACCAACGACAACTCCCCTATTACCTAGACAGAAGACGGGTATCCTGAACTTCCGAGTTCTGACAATGGAATCGGATCCGTTCTCAATCTCAAACCAAACCCAAATGTCGTGAGCGCCTTCCTCAAGCTCAGAATCAGACGATACATGAAGAACTGTGCCTCCGAAACCATCACCATCAAGCTTTATTTTCTTGTCATCGAGAGTCACCTTGATACGTGAGTCATTAGAATCAAATTGGATTGTTGCTGTTCTTTTTGTTGGCAAGTTATTTACAACTGTCAATGGAATAGAAGTCTGTCCGCCAGCTGCTATTCTTGCTATTCCCCACCGAGTCTTTATTTCAGCTGCTGGCTTCACCTTGAGGCCTGTGATGAGCTCTGACTTTTCTCCATCAACCTCTACCTCAGTGATGATAGTTGGTGCTTTGATACTATCTCTAAAAAGCGGTGCTGAAGGGTCTAGATGATAAGGCAAAGTCCATTCAAACTTCTCACCTGGTTTCACCTTTTTCGAAACTGACGATTTATCATCAAACACCAATCCATCGAAGGCTTTCAACCCAGCTGAAACAGAAATATCAGATTTGGTTCCATTCACAACATTAAGGGTGTATGTGTATGATAATCCACACAGAACTTGGTGGGAACTGATTTTTGCAGCAACCTTGAGTTTCGATTCTCCAATTGTTCGTTCAATTGAGGTTATACCACGTCCATAACGATCTACAATCACTGACAGATGGTCATCACCATTTGTGAACTGATATGGATAGCTCGCTAAACCATCCATTTCAAATTCATCTGGAGCCTGAACTGGGTCTCTTACGTGTACGTCGTACCAGTCATCTTTGCCGCTAAGTGGTACAAAGAAAGGACGACAGAGGGGATGTTGTAGAATTCCAGGGACATAATCTTCCATATGTACTCCACTAATCTCTGGGTTCCACATCATACCAATTTTCTTGTAAAGTGGTACCGCTTTCATATTCCCTGCCCATGTGTTGAGATCGACTCGAGTATAACCTTTCTGAGAGGCTCTGGAAATAGACTCAAGAAGTAGACGTTTTCCAATTTTCTTTCCTAGAGCTTCAGGTGATACACCAAGTGTTCCGACATATGCTGCTTCCGTATCCCGCCAATGAGCAAAGAGTGTGCAAGACCCAAGTGGTTTCTTCGTTTCATTGTCAACAGCTATTAGGATAGCCAGAGCATCTGATTTGCCAAACTGCTTGTGTACACGCTCAGCAGTATACGGAACGCCTTGTGTAAATCCTCCAGGCCATAATTCGTCCCAAGTGTTCCACATGGCTGCGACATCTTCGGCAAGAGATTCGTTATAATCAAGGATTTCAATCCCAATCGCTTCAGTCATCTATACATCATTCCATTGTCTTGTGACGTGTTTATCGAAGGTTGGTCACACGATATGCTGTTTATGAGACAAACTGACCACTTTTGTGACCAGTATCTCCTACGATTCTGCATAAGGAGCTAATCATCTCGGTATATATAGCGAAGCCACTTGATAGGGTCACATATTGTTACTATGAAAAACATTGAGAAAACGAAATTCTGTTTATTTTGTCATCTTCCGTGTTCCTTCACGAGATATGATCTGATCACCATCACCAATTTCTATATTCTCATAGCGAGACATAACAAACAGTAAATCTGAGAGTCGATTAATGTATTTAATGAGGTCTTCATTTACTGGCTCCTTGTTTGCATAATAGACGATGCGTCGTTCTGCTCGACGACAGACGGTTCTACTTACATGCAGGAATGCAGCAGCTTTTGTTCCGCCAGGAATTACGAAATTAGCGAGAAGTGGAAGCTCTTCTGACAGCTCATCCGCTATTTGCTCAAGGTATTCTACATCCTCAGCCGTTACCCGTTGCAGTTTCCACATGGGGTCATCAGATTTTATTGAGGACTCATTTGTGGCTAGTTCTGCGTTGATGAGAAACAGCTTCTGTTGAATATCATGCAAGTAGTTGGCTATTCTCTCGGAGGCATGAACTTTGGCAACCCCCAAGGTTGTGCCTAGTTCATCAACAGTTCCGTATGCTTCAACGCGAGGATCGTCTTTGTCTATTCGTTCACCCGATAAGAGACCTGTCTTTCCCTTATCTCCAGCCCTTGTGTAGATTCTCTTTGACAAGCTACCACCACTCCGTAAATCAACCACTTAGATGATTAGCCTTTCCATATAGTGTATCATAAGGGTATCCGCTTAAATAGAACCTCAACGGTTAGATTTGATTCGTGGTGAGGAATCAATCATGTCAAAAAAGAAGAAAGAATTAGTATTGGAGGAACTGCTTGCTTTACCTTTGCAATTTTGGGCCGCTTCAGGTCGGTCAACTAACAGAATTGCGTACGTATCGAATAAGACTGGCCGCTCTGAGCTCTATTTGTTTGATCTAGATTCCAGAGAAATAACTCAACTAACAGACGGAGAATTTCCAGCATCTCCAGTTGGATATCATGTTTGGACTCCAGATGATTCATCCATATTGTTCACAAAGGATCCCATACCTGGGAATGAGAAGAACGATGTTTTTTCGATATCAGTTCCAGAAGGAGAATTGAAACAGCTAACAGACACGCCTGATAGCCGTGATGATCTTGGAGAAGTGAGTCATAATGGAAAATGGGTCATCTTTGCATCAGACATGAAAGAGGGAAAGACACAACTCTTCAGAATGAACATTGATGGTTCAGATATTTTGCAACTGACTGACCATGTTCGCCCAGTAGCTTTCTGGTATGATTTCGTGATTTCTCCTGATGACAAATGGGTCGCATACACAGCCAATGACTCCGAAAACCTCCAAAATCTGGACGTATGGATTGTCAGAATAGACGGTTCTGAAAAGAAGAAGCTCATCTCAATCAAAGATGGTTCACAAGATATCTCCGTAACATGGTCACGAGATGGATCAATGCTATTGTTCGGTTCAGACCACTCTGGTGTTGAACAGGCGGGAGTTTACTTCATGAAAGATGCCAAAATGAAATGGTTTGGAAGCAAAGCAAGTCCTGAAGTTCCTATCACCTTCACTGCTGATGGGACACACATAGTTGTAAGACGAGATGCGGATGCAGAAATGAGACTGCTCCTCTATGAAGTTGATAGTGGAAGAGAAGTTTCAATGAACCTTCCTTCAGGTGTGTGCGGAGCCCGTCATATCACTGCAGATGGAAAGAAACTCATTGTAGGACATCAGGATTCAACTCATCGGATGCATTACTTGACTTATGATTTTGAAACGCATTCTTATGAAGAGATAATTCCTGCTGAATATGGAAATTATACACCGGATGATTTTCATCCAGATGAGTATGTGAGCTATAAGTCAGGGGATGTAACGATCTATGCTTTATTGTACAAGCCTAGAGAATTACCTTCAGACATGAAACTACCTGCAATTGTTATGCCACATGGAGGGCCAACGTCGCATTACACTCGTTTGTTTGATGCTTATTCACAGGTGTTGGCTGACAAAGGGTATATAGTGCTGCAACCCAATGTCCGAGGCTCTACAGGATATGGTGTAGAGTTTAGAGACGCATGTCTCAATGATTGGGGAGGTAAGGACTTGGAAGATATTGAGGCAGCTGTGGCCTATTTGAAGGACCTTGATTTTGTGGATTCGGATCGAATTGGTATTTCTGGAGGGAGTTATGGTGGATATATGACTTACATGGCGGTCACTAAAAAGCCAGAACTGTGGAAGGCAGCCTCTGCAGCTGTGGGTATCACATCGATAAAACATCTCTATGATAAGACAAAGGAAACATTTCCCGCATTATCATATTACTTGGAAGAGCAAATGGGCAAACCTGAAAAAAAGGAAGTACTTGATCTGTGGGAAGATCGAAGTGCCATCAATTTTGCAGATAAGATGACTGCGAAGCTTCAGATTGTTCACACTGAAAATGATCCGCGTTGTCCTATTGAGCAAGCGGCAATTTTCAGAGATCGGCTCCTAGAGCTAGGTAGGAAAGAGGGTGAAGACTTCGAATATGTTGTACTAAAGGACATGGGTCATGGATCCCTGGAGGTTACACAACGCACTCAGATGTTCAAACATCTAGTGGATTACTTTGATGCCAACTTGTAGATAGCGCATCAAGTGATTCATGAAGCAGACCAAACAGCTAGTCTTTCAGTTGCCACCAACTCCTGCTGGTATAATTCATCAAGCAGAGACTCGACCCTAGAGAGAAGACTATTAAAATTCTCAACTTCAATGGTTGCACTCTCAATCAAGCCAGGAATATCAACTAGTCGCTCTTTCACATCCTCCAGGGCAGCAACACCTTTCTGTTCCATATCCCTATTGTTATGAACATAGATTTCACGAATGCTCGCAAGACTTGGCATATCATTAGGAGTGAGTTGTATAGCGAGATGTGACCAAAGCTCACAGATATCATCGTAGAGCAGGGAAACACTCCGCAACTCCGGGTCTCTCATCACGCTTGATGCCTCTTTCAAGAACTGAGAATACATTCTGCGAAACAGTGACCCACCACTCCCTCCAACCTCGATATAGACAAAATGTTCAATCAAGGCTTGCAGTAATGTACGGTTGTCCGGGAGAATCTTTGGATACTTTCTGAGTTCTTTTTTCCATCGTAGGATGCCCCTGGCACCCATATTAGAGATTGGTGGATTGAGCATGAAGTCCATGTTCTCACGAATTGCATAAGGGATAATTTCTTCCAGAGATATTGGTTCCTCAGGCATCGACACTTGCATCATCTTGTTCTTTGCAGGGAATGGATGAAACTCTGAAGCTCTAGCTTTCTGCAGACGTGATAGGGGGATAGTGATTGGAGTCGCGAAGCGATCTGATATAAAGGCCTCATCATTCTCCTCATCAATTCCATACACAAGAATGGTGTGCATGCCAAAGTGGTCGTCCCCACCGAGGGATAGATAATCAAGGAACCCAAGATCTGCGCATACCAATGCAGGTTGATTCGTTACTAGCGTATCTCGAAGGTGTGAGTGAGCCCGCTTCACTGAGCTGGATTTCAGAACCTTCCATGACCCACCCAACCTATCAACTGCAAGACCCAAGATTGTGGGGAACCGACCCCCATTCATCCCACCCACAAATGGCGTAGGCATCTGCTTCATTTTCCAGTAGATGAAACCTAGTCCCGAGCCAATGCCAACCAGCATCTCCTCAGAAATTTTGTAGCCCATATGGTTGAGTAGCTTCCAAAGCGCGCTAGTCATGCAGTTTTTTCCATCTGGAAGATGCTCAAAGTCTAACATTATCTTTTCACTCATCAAATCACCTCTTACTGGCTTGTTTGAAAGCGAACCCATCTCCATTCTGGACTTGTATGATAAATGATTCAAGCCAAGCTATCTGACATCGAACAGACCACGCAGGACGGTCAAAAAGAGCACGTACAGCACCAATGTTCTTCATATTGTCAAACTCCTCAACTGTGATCTGTCCAACCAGACTATCAGGAGCATCTCTCTGAAGCCTTTCGATATTGTCAAAGTTCTGGACATTGGACTCCAAGAACTTCAAACCTCGCTCGAGATTTGCCTTGTAGGTGTTGAGTGCTTCAAGAACTTCGTCTTGTGTCAATAGACTCATAGAGGAGACTCCGAGGTCAAAGAGTGTCTTTGGACTTGGTGGATTGCTAAGACACATCTTGACCTGCGTGTGTAGGAGGTTCCGACCTTTTCTTGTCAGTCGATAGGTCTTCTTGGATGTTTTCACAGATACATCCTTCTTCTGTCCGTTAATTAGACCACGTTTCTCGAGTTCTGAGAGTGCTTTGTATACTGAGGAGAATCGCAGGTCTACCCACTCACGGTATCCGAACTTCTCAATGATGTTGTTGATTTCGTACCCATATTCCGCACCCTCTCCAATAATAGTCAGAACAGCAAGATAGGTTGAAGGAAGGAATTCTTCTGTGTCGGACATCGCAATCACATTAATTATTATACCAGTAGAATGATTTTATTATACCAGTAGAATAGTTATAAGTGTTATGAAACCGTAATCAGAAATGTTAATGTCAGGGAATTCTGATGAGGAAACTAATGGCGATAGAGAAACACCGAACAGCCTGCGCGCTGAATTGTCCTGACATCTGTGCTTACATAGTGCATATTGAGGATGGAAAGATTGTACGTCTAGAGGGAGATCCTCAGCACCCATATACGTTGGGCCGTTGTTGTCCCAAGGGGTATGCGCATGTCCTCAGAATGTATTATGACGATAGACTTCTCTATCCTCAGAGAAAGCAAGAGGATGGATCATTCGAGAGAATGTCATGGTATGAGGCATTCGACGAGATAGCCCACAACATGAGATTGGCTCGAGAACATTATGGGCCACAGAGTGTAGGTATCTATTCTGGATCGGGTAATGATGGCATGGCACCTAGATATGCAGCAAGGTTCTCAAACGCCTTCGGTTGCAGGATGATTCCAGGCATCGTTGAGATATGCTTCGAGGGCGCCTATGAGGGAGCAAGATTCAATGTGGGTCCATTTCCGCCGCATGAACTTCAGGACTGGGCTAACTCAAAATGCATCGTCATATGGGGTACCAACAAGTTCGAGTCTAGTATACACTCAAAGAGGGTTATCCAAGAGGCTATCGATAATGGAGCAAAGCTGATAGTCATCGATCCAAGAAAGACCCCTTACGCAAAGATAGCAGACTTATACACGACAATACGACCTGGTACAGATGCAGCTTTGGCACTAGGAATGGCTAGTGAGATCATTCGCAGAGAACTCTACGACCATGAATTTGTCAAGAAGCATGTCCATGGATTTGAGGAGTACAAGGCACGAGTGTCAGAGTATGACACTAAAAAGGTCAGCGAAGTCACCTGGGTCAAAGAGAGCATGATCAAGGAGTTGGCAACTGTCTTCGCTACCCATGGACCAGCTCTTATCACGACTGCACCAGCAGGCATGAACCATTACACAAATGGGACTTGGGCGGCTAGAGCAGTCCACAGTCTCCTTGCCATCTGTGGTTACCTTGGGGTTTCTGGTGGAGGATTTCAATATCTATCTTCTGACAATAGCCCCTTTAATGGAGCGGCCGTTGCGTTACCAGATCTTCTAGACCCATCGATTAAGCCCGTCGTTCCCTCTGGAACATATGTTCCTGAGTTTGTTTTAAGCCGTGAAGACAGTCCACTCAAGGTCTTCGTCATCCAAGCTGCAAGTCCCATGACCCAATGGCCGAATACAAACAAGGTAAAGGAAGCCCTGGATAAGATTCCATTCAAGGTGTGCATTGATTTAGAGATGACTGATACAGCTCAACTCTGTGACATAGTCCTCCCTGCAACATTCATCTTTGAGCATCACAACTTGGTACATTCTGAACTCCACCGAATCGTGCAGTACGCACCCAAACTGGTGGATCCACTTGGTGAAGTCAAGAGTGAATTGGACATCTGGAAGGGAGTGGCTGAGAAACTTGGGCTAGGCAAGTATTTTCAGCTGACAGAACTTGATGCAATCAGACTAGCACTTCAGAGTGAAGACTGTAGAGATATCACCCTTGAGAAACTACTTGAGAAACCCGAGGGAATACGGACAAGAAGTCCAGGAATCCCATTCTCAGATAGGAAATTCAAAACAAGGACCGGGAAGGTTCACCTTTATGCTTCGGAGCTTGAGGAGGAGGGTTTAGATCCACTTCCATTCCATGAAGAACCTTTCGAGAGTCCCGTAGCGACACCATGGGTTTCTGAGGAGTACCCATTGATAATGATCACAGGTCGCCTCCGAGAACGACTACATTCTCAATACACAACAGTTGAGGTCGGAGGTTCTGTCAAGAGCTTTGCGCATTGTACTACATGCAAGAAATGTGTTGATGAGTGCCCCGATGAAGCTATTACTTTGACACAGCCAAGCACTAGCCTTATGCAGCAGGATTCAGAACATGCTCCTGAGGAGCCAGCTAGACTCAGGAAAAAACTCAGCACACTTGTTGGCGAATTAGCTGTGCAAGTAACAGATGAGAAGCTTGACATACCAGCCAATATCACAGGACTGCTTATTCCGGTTTGGGATGAGAAGAAATGTATCGGATGTCGAGAGTGTGCTGTTGATGTCTGTCCCTATGATGTAGTGACTGAACCGATAAAGATGCCCACTAAAGGTGAAGCTGGTAAGCATAGAGCGTTCTTGAGGATGCATCCTGACACAGCAGTGAAACTTAGTCTTAATGATGGAGACCGGGTTGATGTCGAATCGAAGAGAGGGGTCGTTAAAAACATGCGACTTGAATTGACGCCAGACATCGATCCTAGAGTAGTCTGGTCATCAGATGGATGGTGGCAAGAGGATGGAAACATCAACCTCCTCACAAAAGACCTTCATACAGCTTTTGGGCACACACCTGGATTCAACTCTGTCCTCGTACGAGTGAGTCACTCCAAGATTTAGAATACCTTGTGATCCTCGGAAGGCGGCCAGTAGCCTAATGCTTGCCTTGTAGCTACAATCTCGCCCATGTGGTATGCATTGTGCTGACCAAAGACCATCAGTGCTCGAAATAGTGGAACCTTAGGCCAAGAGGGTAGATCTTCCATTGATTCAACATTCTCGGTCATCTCATAGGCCTCATCCACACCTTCCTTGAAGTGTTGGACAAGCTCCTCCCAATTCTTACCATCTTTGGGCAGCTCTTTCAACCAGCTTAGTTCATTGTTTTTTGGCCAATCCACGTTCTTTTTCCCTCTTAGTGCCTCAAGCATAAAGTCCTGCCAAAACACAATGTGATAGAGGATGTGCCAGCACGAATGCTCACTGTTGCCGGGAACTTCTGCAGCCATCTCAGGCGTTAGATTCTTCAATGCCTCTATTGGATGGACATGAATGTACTCACCCTTTATCGAGTTCTTCAATGATGCAGTCAATACTCCGAACATGTCTAGACGGATGCAGAAGAACCAAATGAATGTACCCGATTAGGCGACAACCCATCAAACTAGATCTGGTCCTACCTCGAGCAGAAACTCTTCTGAGCAATTCTGACACTTCACATATCCACTCTCGTCCATAGAGGACAGGGCGTATGCATATCTGGCCATGCAGTTTGGACACTTCCCACTCCTATAATCCGATTATATTTCGCCTACAGTATCATCCCTTACTATTTGGAACTGCAAGGCAATAGCCCTAAAGACATATCCGTAGAAGAAGGTGAATATACCAATGTCTAGGATAACCAGTAGTGAGTATGCAAAGATCATTAGCGGTAACAAAAGCAGACTTAGGACAAACATCAGGATGAAGATAACACCACCCTGTGCGATGACACTCTGAGCATCAGATTTCAGATTTAAGCCCCAGATAGCACTTGCCAGTCCTATATTCACTCCGCCCAGCATTGCGGTTAGAACTATGAAAGCTATAACCAGTCCAATTAGCCCTCCAGCGACTGCAAAGATGACATTGATTAATCCAAAGATCACAGCGATGAAGAACGTTAGGAGTGAAAATACAAATCCGTGGGCGTACAGTTTAACCACGGTCATCATAGTCCCTTCAGTTCTTTGTTCATCTGGCACATAAGATTCCTCTGGAGCCTTTTCTTGAGCGACAGTCACTGTCTGTCCTTCAGCTCGTATCAAGCGACCGCAATTCTGGCAACTTACCTGTCCTTCAGGATTCAGATCTGATGTGTTATACGTATATGTTGCATTACAGTTTGGACATCTCAAGGAAAACCGTTCATTAGATAATGACATGAATCATTCCTCCCTACCCGTTTAATCATCATATCAAGTGACAATTCACTTTCGAGAGATATAAAGTGTAGCACCCTTGTTTCTCTGAGTTCTCTAGGTGTCTTATTATCTGATAGAATATTATTGGAGCGAAGTGAATCTAAAAGTAGTAAATCAGTCCCACATGACGTGAAACCCCGAAGGCAAGTAAGGTAGCAGCTCTACAGTAAAGAGAAGTGCCAGTAGAATAATGAAAATGAAAATCACAACAAGCACAACCACATTGAGAGACTTGTGACGAGATTCCTCAATTTGGTATTGGAGATTATCTATTGGGTCAAGGGATTCCTCTCCTACATTCATTAGCTGCGCACAGTTTTGACATCTCACTTGTCCATTCGAGTTAATCTTACTGCTGAAATAGATGTAATGAGCGTGGCACCTTGGACAACGCTGATGAAATTTCGCATCCTGAGTCGATATCTCGAATTCCTCCAAACCAACTGTCCTAACACATAGACTAAGTTTCGAGAGGTTATAATCCTTCAAAACTTTGATGCATCACAGTGAAACCTATATCTTATTGCTCAATGGCTTAATTACGGAGACCAAACGATGTCCTCAGGCAAACGAATCGCAACTATGATCATCGGTATGATTGTGATGGTTGGCGGGTTCTTCGGTGGTTTTATGCAGTTCTTCTGGATAGACACGCACGATGTTGGATCTATACTATTCTATGTGATGGTTGTCCCAATGGTTAGCTTTCTCATCGGTGCGGGAATCATGATGTATGGAATGAAGGACTCAATATCTATGAGAGGTTTCGGACTCTTTGGCGCTATGGCCTCAGCAAATGAAGCACCAAAGGAGAAATCATATGTTCATGAGCCGCCCAGATTCTGTTCTGACTGCGGTGCAAGTCTGAGCTCTGAGGAGATTGAATGGGTTGGGCCACTAAGTGTGAAGTGTCCATATTGCGGTGCAACTCATGCTACAGAGAAACGAGAAGTCTAGACTAGGGCCCTTCTAGGAATAGCCGCTCCATTTTCTCACTGACCCTCTCGTGTGTGTATCCCTCTAGAATAATCTCCCGAAGTGACTTCTTCAATTCAAGTCTGTCTTCAGGAGACCTACTTCTCATATCTTCAATCAAGTCAATAAGCTCAGAGTCATATACGTAGGTTAGTTCTTCAGGGGTGAACTCAAGCACGCAAGGAATCCTGTGGACCAAGGGGATCATTCCAGAAAGCATAGCTTCTGCTATCGCCACACCAAATGACTCATCTAAAGCATGGTGAATATAGTATTCTTTGTCCCATTGCCATTCAGGAAAGCTCACATCTGGTTCAAGTATGTGACCGAGTCCGAATCTCTCATTCGCCTCAATGAGTATCCTGTCTTCAGCACTGTAACCACCGATGTAAATCGGATAGTCCTTGAGAGCAAGCATCAAGCTGTAGATTCGCTTTCTCGGAGTAGGTAGTGCCCAAGCACAGATCTTCCCTGTGTCAGATGGTTTGAATGGCCATTTCTTATCATCAACTCCGGGAGGTATCACCACAATCGGCACCTCTTTGGGAATCATCTCTCGCAGTAAACCAGCATAATGCTCAGACACACCGACAACAGCTGCAACATTAGACCAATTCACTCCTTCGAACAGCTTTGGAAAGTCAAGCTCTGTCCGGTGAATCCTCATGAAGACAGGTTTCTTGGAGTGATGGGTCACCTTCTGACCAACCTCACTAAGAAAGTCCACGAACACAACGTCAGCTGATTTTGAAACCGATCTAATCCTGCGCGGGAGGTTCAGATACCACCAGCCTTTGGTAAGTAGTGGTCTAACTCTGAATGAACTCTCTTTTGGCATCGAGTAGACAGTCGTATCGAACCTGTCAGTCCATTTCAAGAATGTTGTATTGTTTGTGAAAACTGCGAGCTTCTGAGTCATTTGAATCAAACACGCGAATCAAAGGCGAACACCTTATCATTCTTTCTCAATCTGAGGGAAATCTCATAGTAATCTAGGAGAATTTGGTCACATCCCAGATGGCAACTATTCCCATACCTGCAGTTGCTAGAAGGTTTCCATCCTTATTCCATTGAGCTGCAAACACTGGGCCAGGATGACGGAGCACTGCGATTTCACCCTCAAGATTCCAGAGACGGGCTGTTCCATCAAATGACGCTGATGCTATTACATTACGAGTGGGACTCCACCGCACATGGTAGACAGAGCTAGTGTGATCATCAAGAGAGGATACTCTATCTCCATTTGAATCCCAAATAGCGATCTCTCCGTCCTTGAAACCACTGGATGTGGCCAGATAATTGCCATCTTTGCTCCAGCCAATTCCAAACACTCGGTCTCTATGACCTTTCAGGAGAGCCACTGATTTCCCATTCCGCCATAATTGAGCTGTCTTATCATACGAACCTGTTGCCAGAAAGTCGTCTTGCTGGGGATTCCAACTCAAGGATGCCAAGGCTCCTTTGTGTTCCAAGGTGTTAATAGTTTCACCTTTAGAACTCCAAAGTTTCACAGTCTTGTCGGCAGATCCAGTGGCGACAGTGGAACCATTTGGACTCCACTCAATCATCGTAACTGCACCTTTATGTCCGGTCAGCTTTGTAAGCGTTTCATAATCCGTCCAAATAATACCGGTCTTGTCTCCCGAGCAAGATGCCAAGATGCTTGTGGCAGGATTCCAAGAGAGTGAGTAGATCACATTCTTGTGGCCCATTAATGAGGCTTCAAACCTGTCATTCTTCCAGAGCATGATTGACTTATCTCGACCTGCTGAAGCTAGAGTTGAACCATCATGACTCCAAGCCATAGCAGAGACCGCTGCAGTGTGTGAGTCCTGGCAGATCTTCTCTTTTCGCATTTCAATTATTGAAACTGTTCCATCATCTTTGCCAATAGCCAAGCTCTTCCCATCTGGAGACCAGGCTATCATTGCAGTCTTGTCTTTAGGGAGTTTGATTAGTATGTCAGATTCCTTGGTCATGTCGCGGTCTATTGGGGTTGCCTTCATCTGGCCAACATTCCATCTTAACAATAGTTGATTATTGAGTTATGAAAACGAGTAATAAAATTTGAGTTCGATGAGTTTATGAGTAAGTTTGATTAGGACATCTCAGGATGGGTGAGTTTGATGGACAGTCTTAAGCAAATTCTCAGTCTAATGATTATCAGCCTGATTCTAGCAAGTATCCCACTTGGCACCTCTAACATTTCTATGAATCCTCAGCGGACAATGCAGAATATTGATGGTGCAACCCCCTCAGTAATAGACATCACGCAGGTCATACCGGACCCCGAACTTGATACAGAACCAGAAGCCTTTGTCAATGGTAGTTCGGGAGAGTTTTCGTTCAGTTACAGTCCCGGTACAATGTTGTTGAATTGTACACATGATAGTGCGACCAATCTTGAGGTTGGACACGACGACGATGAAACATATCCAGCTTACTTTGACAATGTATATTTCACTCAATCCTTCGACTGGCCTTATGAAGAGATGCCTGAGGATGCTGTGATGCATTTGAACTATAGCGCATCATTGTCTGGAGGTTTTACTGACACCGAAGTGGCAAGCATGTTCAATGTGTATACATGGTTTATCGACTCATCTGGCAATTGGTATCGATTATACAAGTCATCAACTATCTATGATTCCGGATTCAATGAGCGGCAGATAAATCTGAACTATTTCGATCTCCTTGAAGGATTTGGGGGAATGGTAGAAGACTCATTTGGCGTGCAGGAGGACCCCTCTGATACACTGACAGTGGGAATAGGATTAGCTCCTACACCAGAGTTCAATAACTCGATTAATGATGGATCAGCTGTTATTCATGTTGCTTCAATAACCTTGCAAGTTATTATGCAAGCTGAGCCAGACCCAGCAAGTCATCTCACGCCACTCTACAATGAAACATTTGGAACAACTATATCAGACATTTTCCCGAGATTTGCCGGAAACACAACACCTGTTGGAGATAACCTTAAGGCGATGACAACTGACTCAGATGGTAACATCTACCTGACGGGTTTCATATCATCACCCTATGAATTCTACATTGAGAATCATGTGATGGGTAGTTTCCAATTCCTGATTAAGTATAACCCAACCCTTGATCGTAAGTGGTTAGTGAGAAATGACAATATGACAAGAGCATATGCAATTGCATACCATGAGGGAAACATCTTCACCACTGGTTCTTTCTGGGGGTACGAGATTCCTGAGTATGCGAATCTCATGTTGACAAAGTGGACTCCAACTGGCCAGAAGGTATGGGAGAAGGAATGGGGAGGTGATCATGATCAAATTGGTGTAGCACTAGATGTTCATCAGGACGGCTCAATCTATGTTTTAGCTGCGGACCACAACATTCGAGGTCCTGAACCAGCGTATCAGAACTCTAGTCTCTTAAAATTCGATAGTTCGGGGAATGTTTTGTGGAACAAACCACTGCCCCTTTGCACTATGTTTGACATTCCTGGTAAACTGTGGGTGTTTGAGTCACATATCATCTACTTCATGTCGGGAATACTAATGTGCATGGACCTCGAAGGGAATGTGCTTTGGGATGCGTCTTCAGACGCAGCCACATGCGATGAAAGCGACAACATCTATGCAAGTGATTACAGTTATGGAGTACCGATATACAATTATGACTTTGAGGGAAACCAAACCTGGTTTGCATTTTATGATATTGAATACCCCAATGATTGGGTTGAGTGGTTGGATGTACATGACCTTGCCTTGACGCAGAATGATGAACTACTAGTATTGATCCAAGGCTGGCAATTCGACGAATCGTTCCGCCTTCTCAAGTATGAATTGAATGGCACACTTCTTCAGGTATGGTCAATTGGTGACGATGACTGGCCATGGGCACATGGAGCAAGGGTTCACATGGAGGTCACGTCAACAGGCTTGGTCTATTTCACTTTTGGTCATATTTCATGGGATGTTTGGACTCAGGCATATGCCATTGGAGACTACACCCTTCCCTCTATACCCCCACCCTTACTCCCACCGATGTCGATAATAGCCATTGGTGGAGGAATTGCAGTCATCGCTGTGATAGTGATCTTAGTGTACAACAGAAAGAAAATCTAACATTGGCTTTGTCCGGAAGCTATATGATAGTCTTTCCTCGTGGGAGGTTTGAGGAAATCCAGATGGACCCACGTATCGAGGAACACGCAAAGATCCTTGTTGAATGGAGCACCGAGGTCAAGAAGGGTGACATGGTAGGAATTCGTGCAACCCCTGAAGCACATGACCTAGTTGTTGCACTCTACAAGCAGATAGCTGAGAAAGGAGCTATACCCATCACTCTAATGAGCACTGAGGAGATGGATCGTGCTTTCTTTGACGGAGCGGATGATGAAACAATCAATACTGCACCGAAGCACTTTGAAGAACTTCTTGAGAATGTTGATGTTATCATTGCCTTAAGGTCACCCGGCAACACAAAGGCCCTGGCTAATGTGGATCCAAAGAGAGTCATCCAACGTGATGTTACAATGACGAAAGTCATGGAACTGTACCTCTCGAAACGATGGTGTCTTACTGTACATCCTACTGCAGCCCTAGCACAACAAGCGAATATGAGTATGAATGAGTATCAGGAGTTCGTCTATGGAGCGACTTTGCTTGACTGGAAGGAAGAGAGTAAGTACCTGTGGAAGATGAAAGAACATCTTGAACGGCACAAAGACATCAGATTCACAGGACCAGAAACTGATCTGTATGCTTCCACAGAGGGTCGTATATGGGTTGCTTCCGATGGCAAGAAAAATATGCCTAGTGGTGAGTGCTTTACAGCTCCTGTTGAGGACACAGTTGAGGGGAAGATATACTTTGACATTCCATTTCTCCGGCAGGGCAAGGTCATCGAGGGTGTCCGACTCACTTTCGAGAAAGGTGAGGTCGTTGATTTCTCAGCTGAGAAGTCTGAACCGATCCTGAAGGAGATTATAGAGATTGACGAGGGTGCTCGAAGACTTGGGGAGATGGCTATTGGCACAAACCGAGGAATCAAGCAGTACACTCTAAATATGCTCTTCGACGAGAAAATAGGAGACACTGTTCACTGTGCTCTTGGTAGAGCCTACAAGGACAACAACGGAACCAATGAGTCTGCAGTGCATGTCGATATGATCAAGACCATGATCGATGGTGAAATTACAGCCGGGGACGAGATCATATATTCTAAGGGTAAGTACTTTTACGAGAAGTGATGTGTCAGTACCTGCGGATGCATCATGTCTGAAGACCATCTCATGGAGATTAGCAGTGGGGTATATCTATTTGTTCCCCCACCCGCTAGAGTTGCAGGGTGGAGAAGGTCAGGCAATGTTATCATCCTAGACAACTCGGAAGACCTCTATATCATTGATAGTGGCGGACCTTCAGTTAGAGATCGTTTGAAGACAATTGTGAATCGGTTTCGAATAAATGATGAAAGGCAAATCCACTGTGTACACACACATGGTCACATCGACCATATGGCTGGCGCAGGCGACCTCCAGAATGACTTTGGAGCTAAATTGTGGGCCTCTGAGGAGGCCCTTCCATTTGTCGAAAGCCAGGCACCTATCTTGTTGGAGCTGGAACGTGATTCATTGGTTGTATCATTTCGCGAGCTCTTTACTGCGCCATCGTGGTTTGTGAGAGCAGCGATGTGGGTCGCGCTTGGAAGAACTAAATCAATTTCTGATGTTCATCCCCTTGACTTATCATCCAATATAGGCGAGTTGAGTTATAGACCGGTGGAATTGGCAGGACATCACAAAGGACATCTTGGATTCTATGATGAAGATGAAAGCATACTAATCGCTGGAGACCTCATTGATCCACGTCACAAAATGAAACCCAATCTGACATCACCCTCATCAGACTTTGCTGGGATGACGGAATCATTAGAGAAGATTCTCCAAATATCTCCAGGACTACTGTTACCTGGACATGGAGAGCCAATTGTTGGAAAAACGGAAATACAAGGAGCAATCCAACGAGCGCAGACTACTTTACAGTCAGCTCATAACAAAGTGATTGAGGTGCTAGTGTCAAAACCTTCAACATTACCTCAAATTTCTAAGTCACTTTTGAGGATGGGTCTCGGACCGGGGGACGTTTTCAGGCGAATGTTCATCCATAGTATACTTAGATATCTCGTAGAAACAGGAAAAGCGTCTATCAAGAAATCGAGGGGTAAAACTGTATTCTCGGTCTAACTGCGCTCGTTACTTAGGTCCTTTAAGGCTGAACGTAAAATCTTCCCATCCTCAGCCACAGGAAGTTTCTGTTTGATGACAATCTCTCGCGGTTTTTTGTAGGAGGCCATTTTTCCGGTGCACCACTCTGTTACATCATCTGGTGTGATTGTTTCTCCTGATACAGGTACAATGAATGCCCTTACAATCTCTCCCCATACCCGATCTGGTATCCCGACTATCACTGCCTGAGCAATTTTCGGGTGCTGACAGAGAATACCTTCAACCTCTGCGGGGAACACCTTTTCACCACCCGAGAAGATTACTTCGCTCTTCCTCTCGACATAGTAGTAATTGCCATCTTCATCTACACGGAAAAGGTCGCCAGTGTGGAACCAATCTCCATCAAACGACTCCTTTGTTCGTGAAACATCTCCATGGTATCCACGCATCAGTGATGGGCTTTTGTAGATTGCCTCTCCTACCTCACCTGGTTTGACATCCTCCCCTGTTTCATTAACTACACGCATTTTGACGCCACTGATTGGTTTGCCAATATAACCCTCAGTGATCTTGGGAATATCGTCAACAGTAAGGAAAGAGTAGATTGCTGCTCCAATGTTCTCTGTTTGACCATACCCATCAACTAAAACTGTATTTGGAAATCTCTTCAAAATCTCCTTCTTCATCGATGCGGACATCTTTGAACCTCCAGAGGAGAGAAGAGTCACGGAGCTTAGATCATACGAGTCTAATTCAGGATAATCCAGAAAGATTCTGAACTGTGTTGGTACCATGAAGATTGCAGTGACCTTTTCATTTTCGACTATCTTTAGAATCTCTTCAGGAGCAAAACTTAGTGATTCAGGGAATACCACAGGTCGCTTCATTGCAGTCATGATGATAACAGGCATAAATCCAGACAGATGATACAGAGGTGTTGGAACGAGAAACTTCAGTTCATGGTCAGTTGGCAGTAGCGCTGACTCTGGAACTTCACCTTCAAAGATTAGCTTGAGACCATGGTCTGGGATGAGAGTACATGCATCCAGAAGAGCTTGATGAGTAAAGTCAGTTCCTTTAGGTAGCCCCGTCGTTCCACCTGTGAAAAGCTGGACTCCTAGTGAATCACCTGTCACAGAAATATCTGGAGGTGTTGTTGACACACCTTTCATAAAATCTATCCACGAAGAAATTCTCTTATCCTTTTCATTCGTCCCATCAACAATTATCATCGGTGGCCGTTCAGAGTTCTCCGGAAACGCATCCAAAACCTGCTGTTTGTGATGATCGCTGCAGATGCATAGTCCAGGATTTCCGGTTTCAAAGACATGACGAATCTCGCGTCCCACAAACCTTGTACTAATCGGCGCAGGGACCATTCCAGCACGCATGGAGCCGTAAAGGGCTGCGAGATATTCTGGTCTATTCTCCATTATGATAGCGACATGCATTCCAGATGATTGCGGATGAAGCCTCAGAAGAGCATTAGCAGTTTCAGAGATTGTATTATCCAAATCAGACCAAGTCAGATGAGTATCGCCATAGACGACTGCAAGCATATCACCATAGTCCAATGCATTTCTCCTTAAGAGATCACAGAATGCCCTGAGTGGGACATCCTCACCAACATCTGGAGGATTCATTTCATCAATGCCTGTAGTTTGATTAGATCGTTCATTGGACCTTTTGCTTTCACCTTACCACCCATGAATGCACGTGTTGGGCTTAGTTCTCCAGCAATAATGTCCATTATTGCATCAGTGGTTGTTGTGATAACAAGTTCAGCAGACTCATCAACACCGTCCACGATTGTAGCAGTTCCATCTTTGAAAATAATGTGACAGATTGCATTTTCATTGTCTGTGAACTGGAATTGGAGAGTTCTGTTGAAGTCAGCATATCGAGCTTTGTATTTCTCATCATCCATCTTCTCAACCATCTTCTCCAATGATGCTTTCAATTCGTCTTTTGTTGGCACGTTGGTCTTCTCCTTGTTTCATTTTGTCTTATAGTTCAACACCTATTTCCCTTTCCATTCTGCGGGTCGTTTCTCTAACCAAGCTTCAAACCCTTCGATTACATCTTCAGAACGGAATAGTTCATTGAATGGCTCCCACAGGGCTCCAATCTCACGAATACCTCTCCTCAGGAATTCCTTGGTGAGTTTCTGGGACAGGGGAGCTACAAGCTTGATTTCCTCGCAAAGTTCAGTGACTTCTTTCTCCAAATCATCATGAGGAACAACCTTGTTAGCAAATCCCATTCGAAAGGCCTCTTGTGCATCGATTGCTCTTCCGGTAAATGTGAGTTCTTTGATGTAGCGCATGTTGTACTCATGAGCTCTGATTATCAACAACCCAGACATCAGGCCACGTCTGTTCTCTCTGAATGCAAATATTGCCTTGTCTGAAGCAACGACGATGTCACAGAACAGTGTCAGCTCAAACCCTCCAGCATATGCATGGCCATTGACAGCAGCGATGACTGGTTTGGGATATCTTTGAAGAAGTTCAATTGGGTCAAGAATAATACTCAAGAACTCGCCTAGTCCCTTGAATCCAACTGTGCTCATTTCTTTGATGTCTAGACCAGCACTGAAGGCTGTACCCTCACCGGTAATCACTAGTGCTCGGACTGTGTAGTCATCATACGTGTCTGTCAACACTTCCATTAGCTCCATCCAAGTCTGCCTGGATAGAGCGTTCCTTGCCTCAGGTCGGTTGAAAGTAATCCAACCGATGCCATCTTTCACTTCATACTTAATACATTCAAAACCCATCAACAGTTCCTCCTATAGGTCATTAGGATCAACACCCCGTAACACTCGAGGTAGAATCATTGGGTCTGGAGTCTGCTTGAACTCTTGTCTACCAATGAAGAGCTTCAAGATGTCGTTTCCTCCCCCAGTGACTTTAGTAAGCAATGCATTCTTCAAAATCGATGATGCGAGAAACTCTTCAGTGTAGCCATCTCCTGATAGAATGACTAGAGCGTCCTGTGCGATATCTATCAACGCATCAGTTGAAAATATCTTGCAGACTGCAGCATCGACACCGAACTGAAACATGTCTGCAGTGCCACTATCAAGTTGTGCCGCAAGGGCATAGAGATACGTACGCGCGAGTTTGAGTCGAATTGCCATGTCTGCCATTCGCAGCTGGACGGTTTGATATCTAGAGATTGGCGCATCGAACTGTACTCTCCGTCTTCCATAAGCTCTAGCGGTCTCCACCAGCATTCTAGCTTGACCAACCGTTGCGGCAATCCCGAGACGTTCTATGTTGAGACCGGATGTCATAACTGTCCAGCCATCACCCTCGAACAGGATCATGTTATCCTCAGGCACCTTGACGTCTCTAAATCGGATTACACTATTGAACATCTCTACATCACCAGTGAGTTCATTCAGTTTCTCGATTGAGATCCCAGAAGTTTCCCTTGGTACAAGAAACGCAGTTAGATGGGAGTGTGTGGCTTGTGCCTCGGGAGAAGGATCAGTGAGAGTGTATGTCATCAGATAATCCGCCTTTGCTCCCAGCGTTATGAAACGTTTCCATCCATTCAGAACATACCCATCACCGTCTTTCTCAGCATATAGCTGGACATTTGAGGCATCATTTCCAACATCAGGCTCAGTTACACAAATAGCAGTCCATTTCTCACCCTTGAGCATTGGTTCAAGGAACTTCTCCTTCTGCTCTGGTGAACCAAAGAGATGAATGGGTCCTCCTCCGAATACTGTCGTCAGGAGTGGATTGATGTTGAGGAAACATCTACCAAACTCCTCATTGAGGATCGTGTACCCAGTATAGCCTTCCTCACGACCACCATGTTCTTCTTCTACAAGCATTGCTAGTGGATGAAATCCTTTGTCCACAACGAATTTACTGATTTCCCACTGGACTTCCATAGCTTGATGGTGGTCCATCTTATCAGCAAGAGGTCTCAACTCAGAGTTGACAAATTCCTCAACCTCAGCCGCAAATCTCCTGTTCTTCTCGGTCCACCAAGGTAGTGCATCCACCTCATTTCACCTCCAATCCATAGCGAAGCTTCACATCACCAATCTCGTTTAAACCACGCCAAGTGATCTTCGCAAGTTTGATCTTTCCACGTGGGTCTATCCAGAGGTTGACCATTCCCTTTCCCTCTAGCTCTTGTAGGGCTGTATCGAATGAATCAGTGTCCTGTACTCCAAGCTTGCCCATCATATCCTCTTTCTCACAGTGAAGAGATTGAGTATACTCGAACTCGCGAGCAAGCAGAGTCAGAATCCGGCTTGCCAAGTCTTTGGACATACTAACTCTCCTCAAACTCTGCAACCGGATACGCAACTTAAATAATCTCTTGAAATTGTCCTCTGGATTTTCTTCGTTACCTTCATATCGTCAAACATTGAACACATCTGTGACATGATAGACTCTGTTGACCAGAAACTCATAGACCAGCTTCGAATCAATTGCAGGACCAGTCTTCAAGATTTAGCTAACCTGACTGGAAGTTCAGCAAATGATGTTAGGAAGCGGATTGAAAGAATGGTGTCAGCTGGAGTCATTGAGAAGTTCATTGTGATACTGAGTCCACAAATGTCGAATGAGGACACTGTGATTGCAATCCTTAACTTCATCAATGAACCTAACGAGAAGAGGTTGCTCCGATTCCTAGGGGAAAATCCTTCTGTGTATAGAACATCCCGACTCTTGGATGGTAGGTATATTGTGTATGGAATCTACTTTGAGCAGGAAGAACTCTCAGCCTTGACGGAGCACCTAAGACTTCTGCCAGACATTCGAAACGTTGAGCTGAACTTCAGGTTTCTCCACTACTGGGGCGGAAAGATAGACCTTACAAGTTCTCATCGTGAGATTCTCAGATGTCTACTTGATGACCCGAGGATGTCGGTAAGCAAGATCGCTAGGGAAACTGGTTTGGAGTCAGACTCAGTCAAGAGAATTATTGAACAGATGAAAGATAGCGAAGCTGTTCAGTTCACAATTAACACATCTGACGATCTGAATGAGAAGAGTATCGAGGTTCTTGCTAAAGTTCAGTGGAACGTCGGAAAGACCAGCAAGGAGGAGGTCCTCTCCTGGTTACAATCAGAGTTTAGTTCATTAAGACTTGGTGAATGTGTGTCCGCAACAGAACCAACACTCTTCTTTCATTTCTCAGTTAATCACGTACATGAAGTAGAACTGGTAGCAAAGAAGACAAAGGAATTTGGTCTAGTAACTAAAATAGAACCAATGATTCTTTTTCCAGCCACCTATTTTCAAGACCCGCGGCAGAGAAGAGCTACAGCACTGCTTCAAGAAACAGGTTTTAGCTCGATGAATGAATGTTGATTATGAACCAAAAAAAGACTGAGGGAGCGCATCAAGCGCCCCTTTGTTTTCTATCGCCTCTTTGCCAACACAATGACCAATACGACAACAACCACACCAATTCCACCAATTGCAATCCACATCAACATCGGTGGTGGAGGAGAGGTTGGAGTTGTGGGTGTTGTAGTTGATGTAGAGGTTGTTGTAGAGGACACCGGTGGGAAATTAATTTCAGTCCAAGTATTAGAATTCAAATCATATGCCCAGGTCTTCCCACTCGAAACCTGATTATTGCTGTTGTAAGAACCTGTAGTTCCACCATAGATGATCACCTTGTCTGATTCCCAGTCATATGCTGAGCCATGACGACTTCTTGCACTTGGACTTGCAGATGGGCTTTGTTCCTCCCAGGTTGCAGTGTTATAATCGAAAGTCCAAGTATCACCATGAGCGGTTGAAGAATCCGAGCCTCCAAAGAGGACCAGCTTGTCGGACTCACTATCATATGAGATTGAGGGCACACCCCGTGCTGAAGGATGTACAGTGTCTGTAAGATTCTCCCAACTATCACTATTGAAGTCGTACGCCCATGTATCATAGAAGAAATCGTTTGATTCAAAGACTCTACCACCAAAGAGAATCACTCTGTCACTTTCAATATCATAGCTCATTCTGTGTCCAAATCTTGCTGGAGGAGCTGAAGTAGGACTCATTTTTTGCCAGACACCTGTTCCTGCATTGAATGCCCATGTATCATTCAGACCAGCTCCATCCTCGCCACCAAATACAATCATTCGGTCGCTCTCGATATCATACACCATATCATGAGCTCTTCTCGCTGAAGGAGCCGAGGCCGGTAATATCTCTGTCCAAGTATCTGTGTCGACATCATAGGTCCAAGTATCATTCAATCTCAAAGAAAGATCAAAGTACTCCATTCCTCCGAACAACACCATCTGATCCCTTACTGAATCATAAGCCAAGCCCGGTTCTGCCCTCCCGTGCGGAGCTATAGATGGATCTTTCCTTGTATAAGTATCGGTATTGTAGTCAAAGACCCAAGTGTCATTCTTCCAGGCATTCGAGGGGGGAGCTGTAGTGTTCCACCCGCCAAATATGACAATCAAATCAGATTCATTGTCATATGCCATCCCTGGATTCCCTCTTCGTGGAAGATCTTCTTGGTCAGCGAAGCTAAACTGGTTTATTCTTGTCACTGGTTCAAAAAAGGCAACCTGTGCAAATGATAAGGTAAGCACCACAAGAATAGCACCTGCTAGAATTCCGCGCTTTAGTTTCCTATTATTTAACAAGTCATTTTTCTCCCTTATTTTCGTGTCAATCTCCAAGTGAAGCCGCAATAGCAATTTGCAGTCACTGAACATGCAACATCAATTTGGTATATAATCGTTCTATTCCAAATTCATTGAAATATGACTTCGAGAACTCTCGAAGTTCATACATGCTTTCTCAAGCACTTATCCGAGTACTCTATCAGTTGGGACCATTAGTTTCTCTAATGAAGAGGACCACGATGACCATGACACTGATTAAACCTGCAGTAACCAGCAATTGAGCATAACCAATTTGAGAGGGAGTGGATGGAATTGTTAGGTTCATAGGCGGACCTACACCGATGATTGGGTCATACTCAAGAGTATCATCACCGTAATTCTCGAATGCTATGAAGGTTGCATTCCCTTCCAATTCTTTGCTGTGAAAATAAGGAACATTATCGAGAGTGGTGTATACCGGATCAAAGGGACCTTGGGAGCCATTGACCTGGACCTGATCTGTCGCATTGTCTGTTGAAGCAGTCGGGGCATACTCCAACCAAGCTTCTCCAAATGAAAACGTGTTATTTTCTAGATTAATATTCAAATTCTGTGTACGATCAGTTCCTTCATCAGTTTCTATATATTCCGCAATCTCTACCACAAAAACTAGAATTGAATCATCATAAGTCCATTTCCATCCATCGACACTCAATTCAATCGTAAACTGGTTAGGCTGATGTAGATAGAAATGCATGCGGAGCTCAATCTTGAGGTCCATTGGATCTGAGCGGCCATCGATATTCGTCCATCCTAGTACGGTGGTATTTGTTTCGGGAGCCTGATGGGAATATTCGAATTCAGTTGTGTAATTGAAGTGTAGAGCTGTTGTTATCTGATTCTGTTCATCACGTTTTATTATTTCATCATCATATTGATCATCCCAAGACCAATTCAACCAGTTGTGACTCTCCTTTAGAAGAGGAACTAAGGAACCCACATATTCATCTTGGTCAGGTAAAAAGATACCATCACTGTTAGTATCATTGGCTTCGAAAAATGCAGAGAATAGGACTTCGTAGGAGGCTCTATGTACGCTAGAATCATTAGCACTCCCGAATCGAAACCAAGGAGGGCTACCATCGTGCAAATCACCTCGTAAATGGATAAATCCAGTATCGACTGTATAACTACAAAGATCATAGTCACAGAAGAGGATGGTTATGCCATTATATGACTGGGCAGGA
The DNA here is from genome assembly GCA_048882325.1 of Candidatus Thorarchaeota archaeon. Taxonomy (GTDB): domain Archaea; phylum Asgardarchaeota; class Thorarchaeia; order Thorarchaeales; family Thorarchaeaceae; genus SMTZ1-45. The sequence goes on from JBHLRS010000005.1 coordinate 30,727, forward strand.
AGTAATGAGATGGATGATATGAGTGCCAATGTCATTAATCCAAATACCAATCTTCTCCTAATCAACTAGATTCACAACCAATGTATGCTTTTATTAATGTGTATATAATCCTTCTATTCCAACTCCCTTGAATTGCGACTTCGGGAACTCTCGAACTCATTTTAAAACCTCAAGCTAAGGCTCCACTAATCAAGGCCAAGAGGAGAAGGTTCAGATTAGTGACGATAAGTGTCACAATTGCTGCTCGAGAAACTCTCACCGTTTTTGCTCGTGATAGTGATATTGTGAGGATGTAGGTGCTCCAAGCGATGATTCCCGTCAAGAGTAAAGTGAGTAGCCATCCACTGAGAACACCCCAAGCTGGAATGAAATGCCACAATAGTTCAATAAGCATATGAGGTACGAATGCAAGAGGTATCGCAGCAAAGAGACCTAAAGATAAACCACGTTTACTTAGGATTACCATAGATAACACTTCAATGAGAAAGAAGGTGGATATCCAAGCTGTAAATGCAGCGAGTATTGTCAGTCCCAAATCGAATAATCCTTGAAGAAAGAACAGAAAGACTGGGAGGAGTCCCACTTCTGCAGCGAAGTATCCATATAATCCTAGAAAAACAATAATCTCAAAGAAGAAACGTGTGGGATCAGCTTGAACTCTATCTGAGATTGGTTTCATGGATAGTATTTCTAGAACAAGACTTCGTATTCTCAGTTGCCGGTCAGTTGTCTGAAACACTTCTTCTACCTGGTCTTCGCACTCCTGCATTATTGCATATGCAGCTTGGCCGAGCTTAGTAAGAGAATATAGTTTATTCCCAGTCCGTGATAACAGGGGATTATCACACTTAGAAAGGTGGTCTAAATGGAAATACAAGGTTCCGGGTTCTAGTCCCAACTCTGTAAGATCGGTATATGATACCGCGTCTTGATTTCCGATTTTTGCTATGATTTGACGTCTAATGGTGTGAGATAGTGCACCATGCATGTCATTCATTACGGAGTCCTTTTGCAAATTGACCCTCCTTATCTACCCTCTTTCCGTCTTGCTCATAATTCTTTCTCTGGTTCTTTGTGGTTATTGGCATCTTCAGCTAGCTCTTGCACCGCCTTTCGCTGTTCATCAATCTCATCCTGAAGTCTTCTCTTGAGATCACGGACCTCCTTGAAAAGGATGTATCTGTATCCAACAACGAACGCTACTAGACCTACAACACCAAGAATGACAAGTCCGATATTTGCGACAATCAATTGGGTAACCGGGACATGAGCATCAAGCGGATTAAATCCATGTTGAATCTCCCAGAAATCAGAGTATCCATCACCATCAGTGTCAGCGAGACGTGGATTTGTTCCATGTGCTTCCTCCTCATAGTTTAGAAGTCTGTCAGAATCAGCATCCTCGGCACCATCAGATGAATCCAATGGGTCGAAGTCATAGAGCACCTCCCAACTGTCACTTGCAAGGTCTGAGTCTGTATCTGCACTTTGTGGAGACGTACCGAGTTGATATTCCAAGTAATTGCTAAGTCCATCAGAGTCTAAATCGTCATACGTGTCATTCGCCATAGCGTTAAGACCGTTAGCCACCTCGTATGCATCAGGCATGAGGTCATCATCTGAGTCTGCCTTTGTTGGGAGCGTTCCATAGGTATGCACTTCTAACCCATCAGGAAGTGAATCCGAGTCAGAATCTGAATTGTGTGGGTCGCATCCGTAGAGATACTCATCTATATTATCCAAGTCATCAAGGTCTGGATCCTCAAGTGCATCATCCGCGAGTGGGTTGAGGTTGTTGTTGTACTCCCATCCATCGGGCATCAAATCTGAGTCAGAATCAGGATTCTTCGGGTCAGTTCCAATGGCAAGCTCGGTTAAATCAGGCAACTCATCTAAATCACTGTCTTTACCCTCCCCAATGTAACCAGGGTTGATGTCCATCAAAGTCCAAGTATCTGTATTTACATCATATGACCAACATGGATCTATCGGAAAGTCATCTTCATCGGTAATTGATGGATAAGGATAGGAAATACCACCATAGAGGATGACTCTATCAGATTCGGAGTCATAGACAGATTCTACTCGCACACGATTGCTAGGATGAGGATGAGCCAGAGACTGTGTCCAATTGTTTGTGTTGTAATCAAAGATCCATGTGTCGTCGAAATCTCCCACTAAGTCATATCCACCAAACAACACAACTCTGTCTGACTCGATGTCGTACGAAAGTGAGTTAGTTCCTCGTGGAGCTGGACTTGTGGTCGCAGGGAGTGGTTCCCAAGTGTCCGTATTATAGTCATAGGCCCAGACATCTCCTAACGCGCCTCCACTTGGACCAAAAATCAAACCTCCGAAGAGAATTACTCGGTCGCTTTCAACATCATAGGTCATTGAGTGATACCACCTTGCCCCAGGACCAGTCGATGGACTCATCTCAGTCCAAGTGTTCGTTTCGAAATCATATGACCATGTGTCGTCCAGAAAGGTGATCCCGTCTGCGGCACGTCCTCCATACATTATGATACGATCGCTCTCTGAGTCATAGGCCATTCTATGTCCACCACGACCCGAAGGCGAGAGTGCGGGGAACACTTCAGTCCAGTTGTTTGCAGCAGCGTCAAAGATCCATGTGTCATCAGGGTAAGGTCCGTCAGGCCACATCTCAAGCCCTGAGAACATGACCGTCTTGTGACTCTGGGAATCATACTCCATGGCACTGATCTGCCTTGTGGGAGCAGTTGGATATGGAGCTAGATTGTAGAAGTTATCTGTATTGAAATCGTATGACCAGGAGTCTCCTATCGTTGTCGTTATCCATCCACCGTGGATGAGAACCCTGTCTGAATCAGAATCATACGTTATAAGAGGGTCACCTCTACCCTGCGGAAAGCTAGGCGACATCTGTCTCCAATGGTTATGGTTCGTGTCGTAGGACCATAACGTATCGTTTACTAAACCATGTGAAGCACCCAACCGAGGGCCAAGACCGCCACCAATTGATATTATTCGGTCAGACTGAATATCATATACAAGTTCATGTCTGTGTCTCACGAATGGGGCATTCTCAGGATTAACATAGTGAGTCCATAAGTTCATGCCATAGTCATATGTCCAAAGATCATCAAGTGGCTCAGTCCCGGTGTTACCAGCGAACAGAACCATAACCTGCGACTCGTTGTCATATGCCATCGAGGGATTACTCCGTGCAGATGGTCGATAACTAGGGGTGAGTTCTGTCCATGTGTCTGTGTTATAATCATACTCCCATTGATCAGATAAGCCGGATCCATCATATCCACAAAATAGAATCATTCTATCATTCAGTGTGTCATATTCCATAGTGTAATCAAACCGAGGACTTGGTGATACCGCAGGACTCATCTCAGTCCAGGTGTCAGTATCAACATCATAAGCCCACGTATCATTCATAAAACCACGACCTCCAGCTTCGTTACCACCGAAGAAGATGATGACATCACTTTCGGAGTCGTATGCTAGTTGGAAACCATATCGCCAACTTGGATGAACCGAGGGAGAAGCCTGAGTCCAGTTATTCGTTGCATAGTCATATACCCAGGTTTCATCGAAGGTGAAATCAGGGACTTGACCTTCATAACCTCCAAACATTACTATCTTCTCACTCTGTGAGTCGTATGCCATACTACAAAGGAACCTAGGTGAAGGACTCACATCCGGGTGCATGTTGGTCCAGGTGTTAGTGTCAAGGTCGTACGACCAAGTTTCACCTGTGGCATAATCGGGTGTTTCATTCCACCCGCCAAAAACTATGACCCTGTCCGCTGCTGAGTGGTATGCTGCTTGAAAGTCGATGTTATAGCTTGGATCAACCTCACCAGGTGCATCAGTCTTTATCGCTTCTTGCCTAGACGAGCTACTCACGGTCACAGGATCTACCATAGTAACACGTGCAGTTGGCAAGATAAGCAAGATGAGCAGAAATCCTATCAAGAGGCCTATTCTAGTTCTCATTTTTCTCCCTCTACTGAACCGTCGAAATCCGCAGTCAATGTTTTCAAATGACAGTTCTTTGATTACACATTGATAGTTTTCAATAGTTAACTATTATATAACTGAAGTACTTACCTTTCTGATACTCGGTATCTAAGTGGTAAGCATCTTAATTCAAAGGACAACAAAAACAGACTATTAAGATACTATAGGAAAATAGCTATAGTACTAAAGTGGATATAGTAACCGAGCTTGAAATAGGAGGGAGAAAATTCACATCGATCAGAACGTCCCTACAAAAAAGGTGAAAGGGAGTGACGACGAACAACGTCACTCCGGGTGTACTTCACAGACGCATTCGATAAACAATACACTCGAGGAGAGTGAAGGTCTGCACCTAACCTATAGGATTCTTATCTATATAACTAGACAAGTGTCCTTTCAGATAGTTACTTTCCAACTGGTAAATGGGGGAGTGACGGGAGTAGGACCGTCACTCCGGGTTCAAAACAACTTGCTCGACTTCTTCAGCAAGCTCTTCTAGAAGCACTTTGGCTTCGGAAGCATGATCAACCTCGATGGGTGTGCCTACCACATCTTCGTCAGAGCCTTCAACTGCAACTACTGGTTTCTCAAGTGAGAGCGCGTATCGTATGATAAAGACGCCAACTAGAGAAATTCCCGCACACAGTAACAAGGTTGCAGGGAACCCAATTCTTGGGATCAACCATCCAAACACCACAATCTGGGGGGTCGATAGTATCAAGAGAATTGTCGGTTGCAGTGAATAGAGGGAGTTCCTGTTTCGATTGGGAATAGCATCCAGGAGTTCTCTCTGTGTCAGTATCTCCGCAAACCCTCCAAAGAACATTGTCACGGTGAAAAGAGAGAACAATGCGATTATTGGCACTATATGTTGGATAGGTAGTTCGATGAGCACGATTGAGGTGAATGGTAAGTATACTGTCACCATAACTGCTGCATCACCCACTGGTGGAAAGAAGAACATCAAAGCGGCAAGTGCAATGTAGAATACAAAACCGCAAGCCTGTAATAGCCTGAATCTCGGAATCCACTTTTTCGGTTCGAACTTCTGTGACCAGACACCAGACCGCTCATTAGCTGCCACTCCAGGAATGAATGCTATTGTTCGATAGGAGGCAACTGCGACATCTGTGATGAGGTAGCTGAAGTAGAGTGGGAACAGAATCAAGTTACCCCATACGCTGATCGTACTTGCAGTCAACATTGAGCCAATGCACAGGTACTTGACAAAGGGTGTGTTCCAAAGGTAGCTCACTCCTTCTCTCAACAGGCTTGTGTACTCACTCATTGAGGGACGTTCAGCCCTCTGAGCTTCGACTTCAGGGAAGTCGCGGATGTAGCGCATCACCATCAATGCGAAAATGACTGCGCCAACAGCTTCCAATTGGAAGACGAAAGGTCTGTTGAAGACAGTTGCTAATAGACTCCCGGGAATGAGTGCAGCTGTAGATGCGATCTGGCCAACCATTCCCATTCTGCCCCAAAAGACACCATACTGTTTTCGCTCCTTATCATTAGGCATTGCGATTCTGTAATTATTATCGAACCATGCGCCCCATGCCCCGCTGATTTGAGACTGAGCAATTCCTTGAATCATATAGACAATGCATAGATAGTAGAATGGGGTTTCTGAAGTCACAAAGGAGACCATAAAGAACATGACGCCATAGAGAATATTGCCGATTGCAATGACATACCGTTGACCAATCGCGTCGCCAAGCGCTCCAGATGGATAATCAAGAATCGTCTGGGTGATCATCATGATAGCAACAAGGACTCCCAAAAGACCTAACCCTTCAATGAAATGCCCACCACCTATGGCCTCAGCTACGAAGATAGTGTAGAATGTTGTGCTGAGAGTGAAGATGATGTTCGCAGCGGGGATTAGTATCATTAGCACTCTACCCAAATGGAGTGCCTTTTCGTCGGCATCAGTGAAGCCCATAAAGCTGGAGGTCCTACTCATAGTACCAAATCCCATTGTCAATTGTATAATAACTATCACAACTACGTAAGATTGGAGTATATAATGGAAAGGCACTTGAGAGGGTCACTATAAGCGGTCACACGTTGTGACTTTTTACTTAATCCCGTTAATCAAAACGAATCATTTTTCGGTAACCAAGCAGTTGACATGACCATGACTGATACATTTGGTAGAGTTATGCAAGCAGCGGTTGAAGGAAAGGATGCAAGTTATATCATCGAGAGAGATGATGGGTTCATCCGCCACACCTCTGGTTACAACTATCTAAAGCCATATGATGAGTGGCCAGAAGCTGAGAAGAAGGCGCTTCTGGAAATCAAGGGACCTCTCTTGGATGTAGGATGTGGATTAGGACGAGTAGGTAGTTATGTAACGGAAAAGGGAATTGAATACTATGGCGTGGACCTCTCGCCAACTGCAGTTGACCTTTGCCACAGGCGTGGATTCGAAAATGTCTATCTCATGTCAGCGGATGATATTAAACTGGACCGCTCAGACTTCCGGACAGTGGTCCTCTTTGGAAACAACTTCGGATTAATGGGTACTCCCGAGGGAGTAGTCAAGATGCTGAAGGGGTTCCATCATGTCACTGCAGATGATGCAATAATCTTGGCTGGGTCAAGAGATCCTGCTAAAACGGACAACGAGATGCATCTTGCGTATCATGCAAAGAACAAGTCTAAAGGAAGACCAATAGGTCAAGTGAAACTCAGAAATAGGTTCAAGGATGAAATTGATGATTGGTGGTACCTACTTATGTGTGGGAAGGAGTTAATGTCAGAACTTGCAGAGGAAGCAGGTTGGTATCTAGAAAGATTGATTGTGGGAGAAAGGTATAATGTTGGAGTCTTGAGGAAGAAAAGGATGTGAAAAAGGTCCCAAGGGTGATATGAGAACCAAGAAAGCTTTTGATAGATTTCTTCCAATATATTAACTAGTGAACAAGATGGAAAAGGTTCCGCCAAGACTCCTGTCATATCATTATGTCCCAGCGGGTTTCGAAATAGTGATCAATGACATGTCAATGCATACAGATAGAGGAGGAGGGATCTGGAATCTCTGGTGGAACGTCCAAGTATCAGATGATCCTGGGACATGGGATAATGAGATTCGTGCATTGAACACAATGCAGAAAGAATCAGGACACCTCACTAAGAATCATCGATATGTAAGGATACACATAGCTGAATGGTGCAGAAATGATGACACATTCCCAACCAGCCTTGATATCCTCTGTGCTGAGATTGGTAATGAGAAGATTACTACACCATGGACGTTAGGGTGTGAGGGAAGAGGTCTTAGGGATTCATTGGGGATTCACGCCTCGCCCGATGATAGACTTGAACAAAGGGTGTTTTTGTTTAACTCATATCAGATTGCATTCAAGGCTTGGATCAATCAGAGAGAACCTGAGACCCTGCTTGAGGCAAAGGTTCGAAGATATCTTGGCGAGGTGACACGAGAGAAGATCGCACTTGTGGATTTGCTTAGACGCCAGCTTATTCCTACAGTTTCTTCAACTGCATCATTGAAGGAAATCTATAAAGAAAAAACTCAAGGAATTTCAGCTGAGTCCTTGTCTCAGTGTCTTGATTGTGGTAACTGCACAGACATTGAGAGTGAGCGAATCTATCCAGAGTGCTCTTGTTGTGAACGATTCTATATTGACTCACTTCTTCTATTTCAGAGATTTATTGAACCAAATGAGATATACAGGGAGATGTTTCGCTTTCATCAGGAATGTCTTCTTGGATACATGTATGCTGTAAATGCTTGGCTGATAGATGAAGAACCGACGCTTTTGACTGATGTTGTTACTCCAGTCTTTCTCAACCAGCAACTAGCTGAGCAAATTCCAAAACAAGTCAAGAGACTCCTGGGCATCCGAACCCCTGTTAAGGAATGGTTAGCTGGATGTTTACTCAAGACACTAAGAGGAAACAGAAGTTGGAAAACTAACCATCAAATGATAGACAATTATCCTGAAGCCAGCTCCTGGCTTTCATTCATAAGAGTCTAAGCGACCTGAGAATCACTTTCTCTTCAGGTTCAAGAACTTTCCATCCTTGACCTGAGCTAGATACCTTCGACCTTGCATCACCCACATTATCTGATGCCCTTCCTGTGCTAGCTTTGCCCAGCGGGAGTCCTTGTGAGGGTTTTGTTCGATGTAGGTGTAGCCATCTCGCTCAACCAGCCGCACCTTACTTCTAGACGTTTTCTTTATCGGATAAACTTCTCCCTCAATCACCACTGAATCTGACTCATCAAATATCGCGTCGAAAATGACCCTTGCAACATCTTGAATTCTATCAAGCTCTTCTGCCTCTGACATAGGCACACACACACACATACAAAGAACCACTCTGTATTAGTTCTTCCGAGAGTATCGAATCCGTAACCGCCAATTCTATCTGGCAAGAAGACGAAGGAGCTAGAGTACAATTATAGATGCTTCTTATGGAAATGTCATAACGAATACCTGATAACAGCATTTGAGCAAATATCAATGCAACGTGGTGCGTTTTTTCATTGAAATAAATAAGGTGAACTAAGCATGATATGTAGATTTTGGAGAGGATGGACTACGCATAGTAATGCAGACAACTATGAAAATACGTTGAAGGACTTGATATTCAAGGAAACTGAGGAAAGAGAACTTGAGGGGTATGAACGTTTCCAATTATTCCGGAACGACAAGAATGATGAAGTTGAATTCATCACAATCATGTACTTCAAAACCCTCGAAGGAATTAAGCAGTTTGCAGGAGAGGACTATACTCAAGCTTTTCTTCCTGAGATAGAGAAAAAACTTCTCTCTAGATTCGATGACCGTGTCAAAATCATTGAGCTAAAAATAGATCAGGATTTCAAGTAACTGAGTGTGAATGAGAATGAAAGAGTATAGCAAAGAGATAGTTCTAAAACAGGAATCAAGAGAGTAATAATCTCAGGAAACCCTATTCAAGATATGCGTCCCGAAAAAGAGCGAATTGGAGGGGAGTATATGAAACTCAATCAGAAGTTCTTTGGACAGGAACACTTCGAAAAGGGGACTCCACAACGTGAATTCTGCGCATCTCTATATAAAATCAAGCCTAGTATGCAGCAGTATGGATTCTCGGACAGAGACCTAGTGCCAGACCTACCTGATGATAGAAGTGGTATTGTTCAAGTGAAGTACAATGGAATGCTTACTGTAATTCTCTGGGATGCAGAGATGGAGAGATTTATGGGATGGAGTCGAAATGGAAGACGCTATTTCTCACTGGATGTGAATAGGGAACATCCAGTAACCAAGATCTTTGACAATGACTTTTTGGAGTACAAAGACACAGCCTTCATTGGAGAAACCTATGCTGCCAGATTGATACGAGAGAAGGCACATATGACCGAGTTCAACAAGAGTATGAGTCTCATTAAGAACCCAAAATCTTCGGATGAAGTTAATAGAATCAGATTGGCAGTCTTTGATTTAGCTATAAGAAACAGGGATGATGAATTAGAAAGAAAGGGAACGCCGATTGAGAGGTTCAAGTTGCTAACAAACAACTTTGACTTTCCGACACACAGTGATAGTGGAGTTGTTCACCTAGCAGATCACCTAGTCTATAATGATGCAATAGGAAAACATCAGCACGAGGTTCAATCGTTCTGGAATGAGTACATCAAAGAGAGAGGATTTGAAGGACTGGTTCTCATACTCGATGATGGAGAGAGGTATAAACTGAAGTACAGAGACACTCTTGATGTCGCAATCATCGCATTTCGAATCCCACAAAGAAGTACAAAGATCCGTCCTGTCTGCAGTGAATGCAACACCCGATTTGATTCGTTTTGGTTGAAGAAGCTTGTCAGGGATGATGTCATAAAAGCAGAAGACTGGTTCAAAGATAGCGTGAGACTCAAGGAGGGAACAGGCACCTGGGACATGTATTCGAAAGGTCTGAAATCGTGTCCTTTATGTGGTGGAAGTATAGACTACACTGATGGTCCAATCCTTGGAGCCAAGATAGCTCTCATGACTGAGAAAGGCGAGTTTGTAGATATTGCTAATGGGTCTCAGATTCCTCCCTCCTCCCCGGTCCTTGATATCATAGAACCACTGTATGAAAATGAGGGGTATCTGTGGGTCAGACCCGAGGTTGTAATTGAGGTTTCATACCAGGATTTGTACATCGACAGGATGAGACCACTCTTGCGATTCGAGGAAGAGAAATACAGACAAGTAGGTGAAATCAAAGCTGTTTCACTTAGACCATATGGAGTGACTCATAGACCTGATAAGGACATTAACTCTGATGACCTTAGATTAGAACAGATCTCTTACTTTGTAGGGAGGTCCCAGAGAATAAGGAAACTCTGGGAGGAAGAGGATGAAATGCGAACCACAACTCTTGATGAGTGGATTTGATTGTAGCTGATATCTTGGAACATAAATGGATTAAGCGTCAGCCTCTATACGTCTGTTGCTAAATGGTATAAGATTTGCATTAATCCCTCCTATAAACAGAACCAATCGAAACTTGGTAGTGATGTCATAGGTATTGATTTCTATGAGCATCCAAGAAACGGACATGGATAAACTTAGCAAGACTGAACATTGAGTTCAAAGCCATTATCAAGCGTGTACGTACACCCCAGTCAGAGTTCTTTTCCACTCGTGAGAAAAATGGAAACCAGTCAATGATCTGCAGTTTATTTGACCAGCTTTCTATTTGGTTCCTGTTCTTTGCTTCGAATTTGTGATCTATTCCAGTGACCCCATACTTCCTAAATCGACGGTTGATTAACCAGTTCCCTCGGGATGAGCTACTATCAAAGATGATCTCTCCGCCAGGGAAGTGTTTAACCATTGTCTTGAAGAGCTCAGAAACCTCCATTTCCTCGAAATAGGCGAAGAGGCCCCCTGCAAAAATTAACAGACCATTATCAGATTCGAAGTCAACATCCTTCATCCATGAGAAGTCAAAGATCGACTTTGGGATGCATGTGCTCCGATCAGTTTCAGGGATAAGCTGTCTACGATACTCAATAGCATCAGGAAGATCAAGGTCATACCAAAGAATTGTTCCATTATCAACCCGGGAGAAAGTTGTATCAAGTCCACAACCAAGGTTGACAATAGAGGCTTGTGGTTTATCTTTGATATATGTCATGATCACATCATCAAAGGTTCTTGCCCTTATGGCAAACGAAAGACCCAGCAATTCATCTAGAAACTCATCAAGAAAGGCAAAATCATAATCGGGATGTAGATCTTTCACCTTTTCCAAGATGACCCCTGCTTGGTCGTCCTTCAATAATTCTGGATACAGCTTGGTATACTTGGCACGCGCCCACAAAGGACCTAACATTGTCGACTGAATGGTTGCTGTAGCCAACTCATCTCCCATAGACGAACACAAAGTTCTCCTAGAAAAGCGATCATATTCGTCTTTCGGATTAGAGGTATAACTCTTGGTTCTAACATCCAGTGGAAGATGGTTTGCGTCAATACTGATTTCGGAATCTTTTAGTTCAGGTCTAGCTGTGAAAAGTCATCAGATGCAAACCTCAACAGACATTCTCATTGGAAGCATGATTGGACTTCTTGCCGCATTTTTGTGGGCGATGGCAACAAATGTCTACAAATCTCAGAGTGATGAAGCGACACCACTATCCATTGCCGCTATAAAGACATGGTTGTCCTTCTTTGTGATGTCTGTGTTGGTGATCTTACCATTCAGACCCACTCCTTTCTTCATACCACCCGAAGCTATCCTGTATCTTGCATCATCTGTAACTATAGGTCTGATTATTGGAGATCTCCTGTTCCTAACCTCACAAGAACGGATTGGAGTGTCGTACGCGTATCCAATAGCAGCAACCTATCCTATTTTTACTTACATCATTGCGATCTTTGTTGTTCAAGAAGTCTTACTTCTAACCAGATTTCTTGGAATCCTATTGGCTGTAGGAGGAATCATCCTGATATCTAGAGAGCAATCATCTTCTGAAGGAGATATTTCAAAGTTCGATAAAGTGGGACTAAGCTTTGCTCTTCTAGCAGCAATTTGCTGGTCGATTGGAAGTGTCTTGCTTCAGATTGGTGTTACAGATGTTGAACCAGTAGACGCAAATTGGGTCAGAATGATTTTTGGAGCAGGCGTCATAGCACCAATCTATTTTGGGTATGTGAAACGAGGGATGCCAAAACCCTCTAGAAGAGCAACCAAGATAGTTCTCGTTGCTGCATTCTTTGGTATGGCGTGGGGGTCGCTACTCTACACAATGGCTGTAAAGCTGATTGGAGCTACAGTAGCTTCTGTTGTGGGATCTGTTTCTCCCTTATTTGCACTGCCAATCTCTATATTCTTCTTAAAAGAAGAGTTCTCACACTGGTCCATTCTCGGAACTCTCTTGACAGTGTCAGGCGTCATTATAGTTGTTCTTACCTAGTGACGCCTGACAAAGTCGGATCATACTAGGTACCGGATGTAGATTCCAGATACACAGAGTTTGAAACCAGGGGTCAGATTTTCAACACGAATACCAAGGAACTCGCCTTCATCTACCTGTAGATTCTCGAAGAGCTTGTCCCTCTGTTGCAAATCACTACCTTCAACTGGAAGAGTCATGTTTCCACTTGGTGGTAGCCAAGTTTCTTGGAAATCCAGGCGTCCCTTGACATAGCCTCTAAAGATTTGACAGTTTGGACTAGGACTATTCCCTGAGAAATTGATATGGACACTAACTGGTCCACTTTTTGGAATAATGAGGCTGGCATTAAGCCACTCATTTGTTTCCAGGTTAATACCCGCCTTACCAACACCTTTAGCGGCTACTCCACGGCTCTGCATGATTGGTACGGAAAAGAATCGTTGCATCTTTTTCACCGAATACAGTCAGCTAATTTCTAATATTAGCATTGTTTGTAGGTTGTGGCATCAATTCTATACCCAGCTAATCCTCCTGAAGTAGACAACCAAAATCACTGTCACTATCATCATAGCTGTCAAGAATATCGGGTAACCAGCCGCGCCCAAAATCTCGATCTCAGGAATCCATCGCCAGTTCATCCCGTAGATACTTGCCATCAGTGTAAGAGGGATGAAAATCGTTGATACGACAGTGAGGACTTTCATCACTTCATTCATTTTGTTATTGATGCTTGAAAGATAGATATCTAGCATACCTGATATTGATTCACGATATGTCTCAACATGGTCAGTTACACGAATCACATGATCATAGAGATCTCGTAGGAAGACCTGCGTGCTTTCATTGACCAAAGAAGGAGTCTGTCTCTGCATCTTCATGACAACCTCGCGTAATGGCCAAATGTGTCTCCGAAAAGAAAGGAGGTCTCGCTTGATCCTATATATTCGATTGAGCATATCACTTGTCGCTTGTTCTATTAATTCGTCCTCAAGGTCCTCAATCATATCACCAACATTCTCTAGAACGACGAAGTATTTGTCAACAAGCAAGTCAAGAATCGTGTAAGCTAGATAGTCAGGTCCGCATGAGCGTATTCGACTTCCGGAACGTCTCGCTCTGTCTCTAATAGAAACGAAAATATCATCAGAAGACTCTTGAAACGAGAGTACGAAGTTCTTTCCAAAGACCACGGACACCTGTTCAGAGTGAAGCTGGCTGTCTTCAGGCGTAAAGTCATACGCACGCATGACGATGTACACACTCTTTGGCATAATCTCAAATTTGGGTCTCTGACCTACACTGGGGATATCTTCAACCACGAGCGGGTGTAACCCGTAGTACTCACAAACTTTAGTTACTATGTCAACGTCATGGACACCTCTTACGTGAACCCACTTGTTTGCTTTTGGATCCAGTGGTGGACTGCAGTCGTCCATGGAGTCTGCGATGTACTCTCGCATCTGATCTCCTGCAAATTCCATTATGCTGATTGTTACTTCTTCAGTCCGTTCTTCGCCGGTGTGTACAACCGTACCTGGAGGTAGACCAACCTTATCAGAAATATCATCCTGACTCATCTGGACCACAGGAATTTAGGACCTTTCAGAATATTAGAAAGTGAGGATTACGTGCTGTAGCGAATTATGAATCAGAGTGGTATTCCTTATTAGGAACATAGTGAAGGTATTATGATTTAGTCTATTCGAGGATAATGTAATTGAGGCAAACATCAACAACCGGTGGAACATGGAAAGCCGTTTTGATTGGAGATCCTGCAGTAGGGAAAACAAGCATACGAAGGAAATACCTAGGAGAGGGATTTCTCACAAGCCATATAGCAACATTGGGGGTTGATTTTGCACAGAAATATGTTCACCACCGAGGAAAAACTCATCGATTAATAATCTGGGACCTCTCTGGGCAAGCAAGCTTTGAAACAGTTCGAAAGCATTACTATCAGGGATGCAGCTCGATTATACTTGTCTATTCCATCTCTGACCGACAATCGTTTGACAACGCATCAAAGTGGCTTGTTGAAGCATACAAATACTTGAAAGAACTGCCCACCATCATCATAGTTGGCAACAAAATCGATCTCCGTGTTACTCAGCCTGAGGAAACCTATGTATCGACTCAGGAAGGAACAGAGTTCACCGAGTATTTCAAAGAGAAACTAAAGGTGGAGCCGATATTCATTGAAACAAGTGCTAAGACAGGAGAGAACATTCAGAACGCATTTGGTAAATTACTAGACATTATGATTGGATAATACCTACTCAACTGCCATGTTCTTTAGAGCCTTCTTCTTGTGAAGAGCGCTCTTGCCAAAAACTGATGACACTGACACGAACTGGATTTCTGTGACTCGGTTTTCCTTCCTCTGTTAAACAGAGATTGCAGTAGTACTCATCTTTCTGATTATTCTCCTCATTGCTCTCCAATGTTTTGCCACAAGATTGGCACTTTTTCACCTTGGATTGCCCCCATATTTATCACGTCTACATGATAATAAGAGACATTATTGACGCATGATTAGGTCTTCATTCTTTTTTTCGATATATTACGTGAAACGTCTTAGTATTAAGTCACCCATGCGATTTCTATCTCCATTGAGGTTTTGTGATGAAACCAGCCAGATCTGAATTGATAAGAAAGATACTATTGGAGTTGAATGGGAGTCCGTCATCGATTTACGATATCCTTTACTCAATGTCTGGCTATATTGATCCTCGTCGAACAAGACTACCTAAGTTGTTGAAGGCAATGGAAAGTGATGGCCTCGTAACTAGTGCACTTCAGCCTGGTCCATTGGGACCTTACAGAAGAATCTACGAGATTGGACCCCAGGCTGAGATACATCTTCGAGAGACCCTTAAGAACAGTATTGAAACGATTCTGCACTTCTATGATGCATACAGGCAAGTAAATCCACAGAAGCTGTACTCTTTCTCAGAAGAGAATCACTCACGGAAGGGAAAAGGCAACATCCTCTATTCAGCGTTCCCACACATGAAAACCAATGACCTTGAGATAATTCGTGAACTCCTGATGACCTCAGATGAAACTAGTCTATCGATTGTTGGCTCGGATTTGATACTCAAGAAGACAGGAATCAGTTACGATGTAGTTGGCGAGGATATCACTAAACTCACAGCAGAAAGCAAAACTTTCTCTGAAATTCATCTACATGGTGTACCCCCATTAGAAAAGCTCTCAGATGCAATATCTGAATGCAAGAGAGTGCTTGCGCGAAAAGGACAATTAAGAATCTATGCACCATTTGCATTCTTTGAGGAACCCAAAAAACCAACACTTGGTGAGTTCATTAGAATCACATCAAGTGAACTGTTTCCTGAACTGGGAGTTGTAGAAGGCAAGCGTGTCAAGAAGGTAGTCGAGAAGCATTTTCCAAATTCCGAGGTCTTCGAGACACGACTTGGCGAGGTGATCTTCTTTGCGACCAAGTTATGATATCATGACTTGTTGATAACCCGCGCTCTGGCGGCACGGAAGGGAAAAGACATATGGTCTCATGTCTTGCGTGCCAAGTAGGATGTGGCTGAAAGTTGTCGGATAAGAAAAGCGAACTAATCAGACTCATTATGAAGGAGAATGTCAGTGCTGTAGAGATACTTGTCGACAGAATGGAAATCTCATCCGACGAAGTGGTGGAACTCATCAAGGATCTAATTGTGTCTGGAGAGTTGAATGGAACCCTCACTGAGGATGAAAAACGGTTCTTCAAAAGTGATGTGAAACTCTCAGACGCTCCGACAATTGAGAGAGAAGAACCACCCCCTAGCTTCTTGAGCTTCAATGCACGACCTGCTATCGCTGTGACCATTTTAGGATTCATTGTTCTGGGATCAGGATTTGTGGTGAATTCATTTGCAATTGATGAAGCAGAGCAAAGCTTTGCCACCATTTTGATTTTTCTTGGACTAATGATAGCTCTGTCTGGTTGCTACTGCATTTCCCAACGACAAACACCAGCGTAGATATGCACTATAGGACGCCTTAAGTAGTGGTCTGAGCGCCGGGCCATTAACGGAAGGACTAGCAATGCAAGAACTGATGATAGAAGCAGTCCTCATAGCGATTTATGCCATTGGTGTTGGAACGATTTCATCAATGGTTGGTATTGGCGGTGGAATCTTTAACACACCACTGTTGTTGATTGTTTTTCTCTTGAGTGAGCAGTTTGCTCCAGCAACCGCACTCGTTGCTGCTCTATTTCTTGCAGTGGCAAGTAGTATTGCGTACTGGCGACAAGATCCTCGACCAATCATTCCAAGGGTGGGTCTTTTTCTGGCTATTACAACAGTACCGGGGTCTCTCATCGGAGTTACTCTTCGGACGATGATTCAAAGTCCATATGTACTAAGAGTGATCTTTGGACTTGCATTGATGCCTGTAGCAATCAGGATGCTCTTTGCAGTCAAGCGGGAAAAGGGAGACATCGCTTCCGAGTTAGCTGAGTATGATATGTCGAACCTTACTGACAAGAGATTAGCCATCTCTCTCTTTGGTGGTTTCATTGGGGGAATCTCTGCTGGCCTCCTAGGCATTGGTGGCGGCGCTGTAGTTGTTCCTGTCCTTTCTGTCTTGATGGGTCTACCAATGCATGCAGCTGTTGCGACATCAATGTTCACCATGATGTTTACTGCTTCTGCGGGCACAGCGATGAACTACATTCAGGGCTATATCAATCCGTACTACGCTATTGCACTAGGTGCGGGTATGCTGATTGGTGCACAGTTTGGATCAAGGTTTGCCTCCAAGGTAAACTCAGTTCAGTTGAAGAGAATCTTTGGTGTTATTCTTGTATATCCTCTAGTCAGAATGATGAAACTGGGGCAGCTATGGCTCGATCCTGCTTCCTTCTTTGATCCTCTTGTAAATCAAAACATCTTGATGTCAACAATTGGTGACCTCACAATCTGGTTGGTCATTGTCGTACCAATCGGTCTCTTCAGACTCTACCAACTCCGAACCCAACAGGCTGCTTCAATGGAACCATCCGAAACTTCCTCAGAGTGACAAGTTGGTACTTAATAGGGAGTCTGCATTTGTGGTATGACCAGAGTGAATATTGCAGGTGTAATGAATGGTAAAGTATAATCTAGACAATAAGGCTGTGATTATCACCGGCGCCTCAGCAGGGCTTGGAGAGCAGTTTGCCCATGCTTTTGCTGAGTCAGGTGCAAACGTAGCTTTGGGAGCAAGAAGAGAAGTTTTGCTGAAGAAGATTGCTGATGATGTGTCTGACAAATATGGTGTGAAAGCCCTACCAATCAAAACAGATGTTACTAGAGAAGTAGATATCATCAACCTCGTTGATACCACTGTTAAAGAACTTGGAACAGTTGATGTACTTGTAAACAACGCAGGGATGTACATTGTAAAACCATTGATTGAGCAGACGTTGAAAGATTGGAATAAAGTCATGGATGTCAATCTTACATCAGCTTTCCTTGGAACAAGAGAGGTGGCGAAAGTTATGATTCCAAAGAAAGCAGGATCCATCATCAATATCACATCAACATTTGGCTTTGGTGGAACCGAGTTCACTGAGATCAGTTACTACGTATCGAAGGGAGGGATGGTGACATTGACAAAAGCTCTGGCAGTTGAACTTGGCAAGCACAACATTCGTGTAAACGCGATTGCTCCAGGATTCTTCCCGACTGCTATGTCAATCGAAGCAATGAGAGACAAGAAGATCAGTGATAGAGTAATCCGACCACGCACCGCACTTCCCATGTTTGCAGAGAATGAATGGATACGTGGTGCTGCTTGTTTCCTTGCCAGTGATGATGCAAAGTATATCACTGGCCATACTCTCGCTGTTGATGGTGGATGGTTAGCATATTAAAAAGAAAGTGAAAAGGAAAGCAAGTCAGACCTGCTTTCCAAGATTCTATTCAGTCATCCCAATCCATAGCTTCAAAGTCACGTAACTTCTTCCACTGAGCACCACCACTAACTGCGGCGATAACCAGTAGTGAAACTAGGAAGACTGCAAAGTTCTGATATGGATCAAAAGAGCCAGCAAGGAACCAGAACCAGATCGCCAGGAAAATAACCCACAGAAAAGCAAGTATAATGGCCCACCAGTTCTCAGGACCTTCGCCTCTACGGCGTGCCCAAGGTAGCCACATTCCAAGAAGGATTGCAGCAAAGACTGCAAATGAAATCAGAAGTATAGCTACATTTTGGTTACCTGTTAAAGCAAGACCTGGATCACCTGCAAAGAACCACATCCAGATTATTATGAATAAGAGCCACAGAAGGAATAACCCTAGCGACCCTTTTGCACGGATTCCGCCTCCTGAAGTATCGCCGTCAATGCTAATCGTGATTTCTCTCCTCCAGGGAGCTATCGCGACGAGTACCATCAACAAGAATGAAGCTAGGATTATTGCGATGTTCTTGTATGGAAATATCGTGTAAATCTCGTTGACATCATTTGCAAAAGGTAGCCATAGCACCAAGAAGGTTAACCAACCTATACCACCAAGTGCGCTGATTCTGCCTCCACCCTCATCACCATGAGATGGTACCCATAGTAGTACATTGATTGCTCCTATTATCAAAAGAGATGCAAGTGCAATACCAATGTTCTCATAGATACCAAAACCACTAGCAAAGAACACTATCCAGACAATCAAGAAGATAATCCAGATTACACCACTAATTGTGCTTGAGCGTGCTTTCCAACCTTCATCCAAAGGTATGTACATGACAGCGTTTGCGGCTATTGCAATCAGAAGAGCAATAAAAACAACTGCAACATTCTGAAAGAATTCATAGATACCCGCTTGGAAGAACAACCAGTAGATCAAAAATGCCATCCATGCAATCATACTGCCAATCGAGAAATTCTGTTGGAGTTTCGACCTTCTGCGTCTTCTTCCGCTTCTTCGGGGTCTACGTCTAGCCGCTTCTTCTTCTTCAATTTCAGACTCCACTTTTTCGACATCATCAGGCATGTCTTCAGGTGGTGGAGTTTCATCTTCATCAATCGGTTTCATTACATCAAACCCAAATTCAACACATCATGACGTTGAAATGTTCTCCAAAGTCCTCTGCGTTGCGTCTTTCTACATACATCCAATCATTTCTGGTATATAAAGGAGTGTCACAAAATAGGGTCACATTATGTTACTATCGTGAACTCCGAAATCCATTGGTGACTGTTGTCTTAGCATATTTAACAATAGTTAAATATATATCCAATGAGCTGTTTTCTCAATTAGGAGATGAAGCAAATGTCAGATGACGAAAAGATGACATTGAAGGAATTTCATACTAAGATAGCAAAGCAGACTAACAACGGGATATGGCCTACTCTGGATAACGAGAATCCAAGTGAAGAAGAACTTGAAGAAGCCATGCACATGGCGCACACAGCAAGATATCATTGGAGTAAAGTCGGAACAACAGTCAATGCAGTCAGAGCTGAATATATGCTCGCAAGAATCTACGCGCATATGGACCGGAGCGAGCCCGCGCTATTCCATGCAAACAGAGGGCTCGAGTTGGCGACGGAGGCTGAGAAGACTGATGAGAATTGGAAGGACTGGGATATGCCTTTCATCTACGAAGCTCTCGCACGAGCTCATGCGGTGGCAGGGAACAAGAGTGAGTGCAAGAAGTGGGTAGAAAAAGCTCAGAAAGCCACTGATTCTGTTGAAGGGAAAGAAGACAGAGAGATTTGTCAAGGTGAGCTTGACAAGGTCAAGTGTTGAATTCTTTCGTAGACCGCAACTAGCATAAGATACGTAGGTTCTTGCACGCCCATGCGAGAGCTTCCTTATGTCCAGACTAGTGTGTTTGTTGACGACCGAATGTCTTTTGGTGGTAATCAGTTAGCCACTTATTGGAATTCCGCGGTGAATAGATCTCTGAGCCAGAGTGAGATGCAGGGAATGGCCTTGGAGATGAACTTCTCGGAATCAACATTTCTAGAAGAATCAAAAGAGAAGAATTGTCTGTCCAAGGTTCGAATCTTTACTCCAGCCGCTGAAATTCC
The DNA here is from genome assembly GCA_048882325.1 of Candidatus Thorarchaeota archaeon. GTDB lineage: Archaea > Asgardarchaeota > Thorarchaeia > Thorarchaeales > Thorarchaeaceae > SMTZ1-45. The sequence goes on from JBHLRS010000005.1 coordinate 51,189, forward strand.
ATTCGCTGGCCATCCTACTCTAGGGACAGCTTTCGTTGTGAAGCATAAGGGACTTCTTGGAAGTGATAAGGAGAGTGCATTCCTGGAACTTGGTGTAGGACCAATTCGAGTTGATTATCTCGAGGATGACAACATTCGCATGGTCCAACCAAAGCCTGATTTTAGAAACATCGTTAATGACGTATCTAGAGTGTCCGAGGTCATTGGCATCGCTGAGGAAGACGTTGACCAAGATAGTCCAATTCAAATCGTCTCGACAGGATTTCCGTTCATCATAGTTCCGTTGAAGAGTATTTCAGCTGTCAAAAAAGCAGAACCAATACCCTCACTATTCGGTGAGAACCTCTCCAACCTCGAAACTCAACAAGTCCTGATATTCTCTACTGAAACCACACACACTGACTCTCATGTTCATGCCAGAATGTTTGGTCCAGATGTTGGTGTAGTTGAGGATCCAGCGACTGGAAGTGCTGCTGGGCCCTGTGGTGCCTACTTGGAGAAATATGAAATACTCAGCAATCACAAAATAGGAGAGCTAATCTATATAGAACAAGGCTATGAGATGGAACGACCTAGTAGACTTGTTGTTCGAGTCCCTGACGATAGCTTCTCAGAGGTACAGGTTTCCGGGAAAGTCCGTCTTGTAGCTGAAGGAACGTTCTACCTACCCTGATGTGTACAGAGCATATGGACCAAGAACGTACATATGTAGGAATTCAACAAATCTCCCCGGTGCTGCAGAGCTTGAGTACTAGGATACCTGTCTACAAAACCGTACTTGTAGGTGAGGGCGGGGTAGGCAAAACAAGCATTGCAGTCAGATATACCGAAGATCGTTTTGATCAGAAGATGAAGATGACCATCGGTGTGAATTTTGCCACCAAGAAGGTTCGAGTTGGGGGAACTGACATAACTTTGTTGATCTGGGACCTTGGGGGGCAACCTCGATTCCAAGATGTTATATCAGACTACTTTATCGGTTCGAAACTTGGTATAGCAGTTTATGATGTAAATCGAATCTTTACACTTCATAAATTGAAGGACTGGATCTCACGAATTCACGGAACAGTACCAAACTGTGATATTTTCTTGGTTGGAAATAAGATAGATGAACGCATAGAAGGGATGGGAGTACCTATAGAAGATGCAGAAGAATTCGCCGAGGAATTCAATGCTCAAGTTTTTGAAGTATCAGCAAAGACAGGCAAAGGTGTCTTTGAGTTGTTTGATAATGCTGGAAGGCTACTTGCTGATAGGTAATATCCTCATCTTTTTATCCCGTCCATCAAAGAAACTCGTATGCAGTTTGAGAGCGTGGTCATTCGCATCTTTGATGTTGACTTCATGCTGTTTGACCTGCTATTCACAGCCATCTGGATTTTCTTTCTCCTCAAGAAGGGATACATCAAGCCGTTAATCTTTGGTTTCTTTGGAATCTTGATAAACATGGTAGTGGACTATGGGATATGGTACAATGTTCAGGGAATCCGGACAATAGAGAACCTCCCCCTATGGATGTCGCCATTCGCATTCTTTGTATACTTTTCAATTACGTATGGGATGATTGAGTACTCATATGTACAGGTGATGTTCTCAATCGATACAAAGAAAGAAAATGCGAGGTTGGAAATGCTTCGTTGGTCTCTGTTTCTGTCTGGAGGATGGCTTGTGTCTGGTCTGTTGTCATTCTTCATACCAGTAAATGACGCAGAAGTGACAGTTCAAAGGATTATGACAGGACAACGAATATACCAAGTGTATGGAATTATTGCAGAGTTTGTGCTGCTGGGGATTCTGGCTTACATGGGTAAGTACAATCTAAGTGCAAAGAAGATTCTGTATATTTTCTTAGTGGGTTTCTTCGTTCACTTCTCAATGGAACTAACGCTTTTACTTGCAGGGATACGGGTTCTCGATTGGTTCAATCTCATATTCAATAGTATTATCGAATTCAACACCGGTGCACCCATATTGTACCTTCTTCTATTTACAGTGATTCCGCGTATTGAAATGAGATGGACCAAAGGAGATTAATGAGTTAGATTAGTGACTTCCGGAAAATTATCTCCCCGATGTCCCCTTCATTGATGCCACATATAATGCCTGATTCAACGAAACCAACCGACCGATGCCAAGCCTGAGGTTCAGGTTCATTAGCCTGCGAAGAACTGTAAAGCGCGTCGTGACCTCGTCCTCTGAGGTAATCCTCAAGAAAGGAAAGAATCTTCTGACCTATACCCTCTCCACGATACGATTCAATCACCCAGATAACACCAATATAAGGAATGTTAGACCAAAGATACTCGAGTCTCAGGTAACCGATTGGTTGACCATCAAGTTCAGCAATAATGATCTCATCATTGACAATTTTGTGCCTGATTACCTGTTCAGTGACGTAATCATCATTAACAACGCACCACTCTAGAAGCTCAGGTCCGGCAAACCTGACTATGACGCGCTCATTCACACTCATGTACACACGACCTCGATAGATTATCAGAGTCTTCAGCTGCTGAAGTATTTTCCGAATACCCATTATGTTTCTAGTTCAGGTTCACTAGTTGCATATTCTTCCTTCAGCATATCAAAGTCAGGATCGATATCAACTTTGAAGAGCACTAACACTGATAGAAATATGAAAAGGGCGGCTATCGGGCCCCAGATATTGTAACCCAGTGATAGGGGATCTGCAAGGGGGTCACTTGGGACAGGAACAATCTTGGGCAATTCAAATATGAAACCCCACAAGAAGGCTGAGAAGGCATTCATTCCATTCAGAGGGATTGAAGGGAAGCTTGTATAGAAACCTGCTCGACCTTCTCCGGTTATGATTTCGTCTTTATGCGCAAAGTCTGCATAGACTATGTAAGGAAAGAGATAGTATCCTGCAACTCCAGCACCTACAAATGCAAGAAGAGTAAACCCACCGAACGATGTCGTAATGAAAAGTGTGAATGGAAGGGAGATTACAGTCAGCATCATTGAGAGTTGTAATGTGAACCGTTTACCTTTCTTCCTGATCGCAACTTGGTAAATGAGGAAGAAGATGACGACTACTGAAAGCAGCTCAACTCCAAAAATGATGAACTCAGTTACACCAAAAGTCAGGTAATCATTGATGTAAGGAAAAGCTGTCCTCACAACCATTGAGATACCCACAGACAACAGACCCTGAGCTACAAGCCAACCAACGAAGTCGCGATTCTCGAGCGCTTTTCGGAGATCTTTTCTGATATTTGGTTGCGGAATGAACTTTCCTTCCTGATGAAGACCTCGAAGCGAGGGCAGGAATCCTAATAGCTGGATGGCAATAAATGCCAAGATCATGTAAAGAATCTCAGGCGGTAGTCCCCATCCAAGAGACTCAACTGCTAGAAGAGCAGACCCAAAGGTGCCGATCACAAATCCTAGAAAGTTTGCGATATTCTGCCAAGATGAAACAGCAGGACGCTCCTCAGGTTCTGTGAGTTCAGGCATCCAAGATTGGAAAGGGGTCATGGTCATTCCGTAGAACACTTTGAATAGACTCAAGGAGATCGTCGCATAGAAGAAGAGCCCAATCAAATTTCCTTCTGCGATGAAGAGATGAGGGCTGAAGACCAATAGGAATGAAGCCGCCATTAAAGGAGCTCCAACCATGACAAATGGTTTCCGCCGGCCCCATCGCTTTGTGGGGATTCTATCACTCAGGTTTCCAAAAGTTACTTCAGAGAAAATGATTGACAGGTAACTGAGGGCTATAGCAGTTCCTGTAAAGATTGCTGGTAGAGCTTGAATCGAGAAGTAGAACAATGTAGTTGAGAGGTCCAACATGTCTAGCATCATACTTGGACCGAGTCTGGCCATTCCAAAGTAGACCTTCTGAAACCGTGTGAGCAATGTGATACCCCCATGCGGTGCAAATCGAATCGTTGCTAAAACCATCTATTAAGTATCGTCATGTCTTCTCGGGACTTAATGAGAAAATGATATATTGTTCAGCTATGAATCCGCGGGAGATTCATTCAATCTCTGATAAGTGATGATGATTCCTTTGGTAAGTGGTTAGTATGCATCTGTATGGAAAAACTTGGGTTTTAATCATCTTCATGCTATGTATACTATGTACTTTTCCGAAAGTCACTTCAAATCTCGCTAATGTCACAATAGAGAGTTTTGAATCAACTGATAGCCCGAGTCTTGCTTACGTCGAACATGATCCAATAAACATTACATCCGATTTGGACTTCAGCTCACAGAAAAACGTGGAAGGTTGGAGCGGTAACGGTAGTGCATCAAATCCCTACTTTATTGAGGGGTATAATATCACTTACAGAGGATACAGTATAACAATCACAAACATTACATCACATTTCGTAATTCGAAACTGCTATCTCGCATCAAATCTGGGAATGGCACTATCAGATCCATATGATGACGGTATTCAGTTAATCAATGTAGCAAATGGAGAAATTGTGAATAATACAATTCTCAATAACGGAGACGGAGGAATCTATGCTGAACTGTCTAACATATCTGTGTCCAACAACACAATTATCGGAAATCGACTTGGAGTGATTTTTGTTAATTCATCAGGAAAAGTGTCCTCCAATAGAATTCAGGATTCAAGTGAATACTCTTTATATTTCTTGGACTCAATACATTGCGACATTCGGAGTAACCGTTTCTTATCAGCTCCAATCAGTGAATGGTTGATTCAAAATTCCGCATACATCACAATTGAGGATAACACATTTCAGGCAACCAAAATCATTTTACGAGCTTGGAATACAACAGTTGCCTATAACAATCTCTCTTCGGGCTCAGCCATTGGGATTCAATTCTGTTCAAATGTTATTGTCGAGCATAATAATATCATCAATCCATCCTTAAATGCAATCGAAGTAGGTTACTCAAATCAAATCAGAGTAACATACAATACTATCCTTTCTGATATTCCTGTGTTCGATAACGGCATTATGGCGTTCGACTCAGATAATTGTCTTTATAGCGGAAACATCATATCGACATGTCTTAATGGTATCGATCTTGCGTATGCAAATTCATCTGTGGTCACATACAACTATATTGTTGGACAGCAAAACTATGGAATTAACATCTACGAAGGTTCTGAATATCTCATCTACGGAAACCTATTGACAAATGAAGGAATAGGACCTGCAAGAGACTCGAGTACTGACAGCCAATGGGACGATGGATCTCATATTGGCAATTTTTGGGAGGCAATTAGTGATACGTTTGTAGAGATTCCAGGAAGTGCAGCAAGTGTAGATCGATTAGGACGGTCCATTGGACAAACAAATCTTACATTGCCTTTAGTCTATGAGTCTCCTATCATTAACATTATTGAGGAGGACAGAGCTGAGGTAAGATGGATTATATGGAGTAATCAAGGGACATATTCATTATATAGAAATGGATTTGAACTAGAAAGTCGAGATTGGGAAGGTTCTGGATTAATCTACTTTGAAATTGGCAACCTTCCCAATGGTTTCTACACCTACTCGATTCTGCTACAAGATTCTGTAAATGGAATTGTTTCAACCTTATACTCCATCGAGATTCCAAATCTGTGGTTTGTTGATTCTGATATGGACGGAATGCCAGATGATTGGGAAATAGACAATAACTTGAATCCGTTCTTTGATGATGCAGGTTGGGACCATGATTCTGATGACCTGTTCAATATTGATGAGTATAGAATCGGTACTGATCCTAGTAATCCAGATTCAGATTTTGACTCCATCTATGATGGTTGGGAGGTCCATTTCGGACTAGATCCATTGAATGCCTCCGACGCCTTGATGGATTTAGACTCAGACTCTTTGACGAATCTTCAGGAATTTGAGATTGGCACAGATCCCACAAATCCAGACAGCGATCTAGACAATTTCCCAGATGCCTGGGAGGTCAAGAACGGGTTTGATCCGACAAACCCAGCTGTGTCCTTCATGCAGTATTTTGTAGCTAGTGCAGCTTACATAGCCATTGCGTCATCGTTAGTGATTCTCTTGATGAGCATTCTCTATTTAGGAGTCTTTGATAAGCGCTCTCGGATGGACGCGCAGGTCAGGAAGGAAGAGGAGGATGAACAAGCAGCGTTAGAAGAACTGCTTGAATGACTTGTTCCTGAAATCTTGACCCTTGTACTGCTTTGGATCCTTGCCAAAGGTCTCTTTACAATAAGGATTGCAGGAATAGTACGTCTTCCCCTCGTAACCACTAACGAGTATGGCTGTGGCCACATCCTCGTTGCAGATTGGGTCAACCGCAACTTCAGGAATCTAGGATTCAGTTGCATTTACTTCCTTGTATTGCTCAGGATTGGCTTCGAAGTTATCTTTGCAGTTTGGATTACAGAAGTAATACCGTTTGCCTTCATAGTCACTATAGAGGTCAGCAGTAGCGATGTCGACTTCCATTTTGCAGATAGGATCGACTGCAACAGCTCCTTCCTGATAAGCAGCAGGTGGGACTCCACTCAAGGGTGCAGTTGTCTGTTCAGGTGTAAATCGGTTCAAAGTCAATGCATTGGTAACTACACTTACACTTGATAACGCCATGGCAAGGCCAGCGAACTCAGGACGCAGTATTAGACCGATTGATGGAAATAGAATTCCTGCCGCAATTGGTAGAAGCGCAATGTTGTAGATTAGCGCCCAGAAGAATCCTTGTCGAATCTTTGACATTGTCCGACTGCCTAACTGGATTCCTGTAACCACATCAAGGAGGTCATCTTTGACCAGGACAATGTCACCAGTTTCAACTGAAACGTCTGTTCCTGACCCTAGCGCAATTCCAACATCTGCCTGAGCCAATGCAACAGCATCATTTACGCCATCTCCGGCCATGGCAACAGTCTTTCCTCGACTCTGCAATTCCTTGATTTTCTCAGCTTTATCAGCTGGTAGAACTTCACCGAGAACATTATTAATTCCGACAACATCTGCTATTGCATGCGCTGTTTCTTCCTTGTCACCTGTTATCATCCAGACTTCTATGCCCATCTTCTGTAAGCTTTGAACAGCTTGGACAGAGGTCTCCTTCAGCTTGTCTGCAATTGCTATGAGTGCAAGGGGATTTCCATTGATAGCTGCAAAGACCGTTGTCTTTCCTTTCTCCTGCAACATTGTACCCTGTGCTTCTGCATTTGAGATATCAATTGAATTCTCACTCATGAATTTGTCATTACCAACAAGAATCTGATGACCTTCAACAATCGCTTTTACTCCTTTTCCAGTTACAGACTCAAAATCGGTGCTGGATGGAATATCAATGTCAAGATTCTCGGTATATTGAACAATTGCCTCGGCTAAGGGATGCTCACTGTTCTTTTCAACAGAGGAGATAAGACGCAAAGCTTCTCCGTCACTGAAATCGCCATACATGATCATATCAGTAACCGTCGGCTTGCCAATTGTGAGGGTTCCAGTCTTGTCGAATACAATTGCATCAACTGTGGGGATAACTTCCAGACCTTCTCCTGCCTTTATCAGGATCCCGTGCTGTGCTCCTTTTCCGATGCCGACCATGATTGCGGTGGGGGTTGCTAAGCCCAGTGCACAGGGACACGCGGCGACCAGCACTGCAATACTAAAGGTCAAAGACTGAGTGAATTCAACCGGTAATCCTGTGATTGGTGAAACAATACCCAAAGCAGGGGAAACCCAGAACCAAAATATGTAGGTCGAGAGGGCCAAAATAATGACCACAGGTGTGAATCTATTTGCAATCGCATCAGCCTTGCGCTGAATCGGAGGCTTGTTTGTTTGGGCTTCCTCAACAAGTTTGACAATCTGTGACAATACGGTATCCTTGCCGACCTTTGTAGCTCTTATCTTGAGTACTCCGTTCTTATTGATTGTAGCACCCACTACGTTGTCGCCTACCTTTTTCTTGACTGGAAGTGGTTCCCCAGTAATCATCGATTCGTCGACGCTTGATTGGCCTTCTATGACTTCACCGTCCACAGGGACTTTGTCTCCAGGTTTGATGAGCACAATGTCTTCAACTTCAACATCCTCTATTGGCAGAAGCAGTTCTTCTCCATCTCGTACGACAGTTGCTACTTTTGCTTGCAGGTCCATCAGACTACGCATTGCTTTGGAGGTCCGCCCTTTTGCGACTGCTTCAAGCGTCCTTCCAAGAAGAATGAAGCTTAGAAGAAGTACAGCTGAATCGTAGAATGGGGTGTATATACTCCATTCGGGCAAAAATGTTGCTGCTACAGAATACAAGTATGCAGCGCTTGTCCCCAGGATAATTAAAGTGTCCATGTTTGTTGTAAAGTGACGAGCTGCTTTTAGAGCAGACTTATAGAATGGGTATCCTGCAATAAACTGCACAGGTGTTGCAAGAATGAACATAATGTATTTCCGTACTTCCTCAGATGGCACTAAGGTCGAAAACACACCAAAGTGGATCAGTACAACAGGGATTGTCAACAAGACTGAAAACGCTAAAAGTCGAGAATAATATCGAATTTCATTCTCTCTGGCGAGAGATTCTCGATCGGCATCAATACCCTCTGCTTCTGAGATTGTTACTCCAATGCTCTGAAGCGACTTCTTCACAATCTTATATGTGATCACGTCATCATCATATTCTATCAATACGCGGTTCGATTCTTCAATTGAGTGAACAGATATGACCCCATCAATAGATTCCAAAGTCTTCAGGATTCTGTTCCAATCCAAAGGTGATTCGGATTCATCTAGAGTGATTGACATGGATGGTCGTCGTGCACGGTATCCCGTATCCTCGATAGCCTTCTCTAGTGTAAATCTATTCACAGAATCAGGTTCGTATTCAACTACAGCTTTTTCATCTAGGAGACTGACATTAGCCTTAATTACGCCATCTTGACCGACTAAGGCACCTTCTATCTTTGCCACACAAGATGCGCAATGCATCCCTTCAATACGCAGTGACATTCTGGATGCGGTAACCCTTTGTTCAGATTTCTGACTCATCTCTTTTCACCGTTTTTGAAATTCGAAATAATGTTTTTTACGATATATCGTACTCGATATATAAGATTTGTGATTGGACCGGCTTCAATCGGAAACCATATTGTCAACTATAAACTCTGTTTGAACGCTTTAGCACAATGAACACAACAAAAAGTCATGGTTGTACCATTGACTTCCTCATGGTGCGCACCTTCGAAAACCCTAGCTCCACAACTTGCACATGCCGTAAGACTGGATCCGAGAGCAGATACTGTGATCGCAGCAAAACGTTTGAATAACTGGTCACTAAATCGCTTTCCCTTCCTCGTCATTGAGTACACGATCCTGCGTTTCTTCCCTATGTCTTCCTGCTTCTGGGTGACTAGCTTCTTTTCTTCGAGTTCCTGCAAAAATGGATAGAGTGTTCCTGGACTTAATTTTTTCCCAGTTCGGTTTTCATATCTTTTCATAAGACCATAACCATGCAATGGTTTTTCGTTCAACATCAATAAGATATAGAAATGCGAGAAATCAGCCAGTATTTCTTGTATGTCAGGATTGGGTGTTTTCATGTCTTGAATTGCATTTTCCTTTGTCATTTTTCGTGTCATCCCAATATAGCTCGAATGTTGTGAGTCACACAAATAAGGAATCGAGGAGTTTCCAGGTGTGACATATAGCCCATTCCGCGAAGCAGTTTCCTATAATAGTTGCTTGTTGACTAGATTCTTCCCAATCACTCTGAGAAATGGACTACACTAAAAGAGATTTAGATTGTATCAATATAAATGTATCTTATGGGATATATCCATAGGGATAATTGATACGATACTCTTCGGAACCCAAGAGATTCATGGCATCTATAAGACGCTCCCTATCGATACTATCGACCTCGATTTCAACAACAACCTTGACGTTTTGAAGACTTACTTCAGCGCCTTTTATTCATTCCTAATAAAGATGGGCATTCTTAATTCTGTCAGATTAGTCAATATAGAGCAGCAGACAGAAGGTTTATATATATCGAGTAGGATATATCTGATTAGATATTATTGTTTTCGATATATCTCAATAGAAATATATAGACAGAGGCAAAGGAAATGGCTAGAGATCCAATATGTGGAATGATAGTAGATGAGAACACAACCAAGCTAAAGTCGGTTCACAAAGGAGAAACTTACTACTTTTGTATGATGAGATGCAAGAAAGCCTTTGACAGTGATCCAGATCGCTTTGCCATCGAATCGACACATTAATGATAAAACAGGTGCGTATCTATGAAGAAACTGACATCAGGAGAAATCCGGGTTCGTTGTGATGATAGGGAGTTTGCATGCAGAACTAGTGCGGAGCTTTTCCCCCTAGATAATATCGTTGGGCAGAAGCGTGCTCTTGAATCGTTGCGATTCGGACTAATGATAAAGGACAAAGGATTCAATGTCTACGTTGCTGGTATTCCAGGAACTGGTCGTACAACTGCAGTTTCAAAATTCCTTCAAAATCTTGCAACAAAAGAATCTAACGCATCAGATTGGTGTTATGTAACCAATTTCGAGGACCAGTATCACCCACGAGCTCTTGAGCTGCCATCAAGCAGAGGGTTGCAATTAGAGCAGCAAATGGAGAGTTTCATTGAACTTGCTCAAATAACGCTTTCTGAGATGCTAGAAAGTGAGGAATATATCATACAGCGAGATGAGCTTTTGAGGATTTTCAAAGACAAACAGCAGGAAATAAGCAATCAAATGGAAGATGAAGCCAAAAGACACGGGTTTGTATTGCAAGGTTCTAAGACTCGATTACTCCTGCTACCACTAATCAATGGTGAGCCTCTCAATCCTGAAACAGACACTCACCTGCCCAAGGAAATCCGGGACAAAATCGCAGAAAATCGCAAAGTTGTGGAAAAGCAAATGGGAGTGTTTTTCCGTCAATTACGTCTTATTGAACGTGAACTTCGTGCTGCTCTTCAGAATAAAGAACGTGATGCTGTGCTTTATGCCCTCTCTCCACTTATTGATGACCTTAAGGAGAAGTTCAGGGATTTGCCAAAGGTTACGCAATGGTTTCAGGACGTTGCGGAGGATATCACCGAACATCTTCAAGAATTCATCGGACTCTCAGAAATTGATTCATCAGATGAGCTGAATTTATCGCAAACGGGATCAATTCTACAGGAAGAATTCACTCATAGATATAAAGTAAATCTGTTTGTTGATAATTTGGGAGCGGATGGCGCTCCTGTTGTTATCCTTGCAAATCCTTCTTATAACAATCTATTTGGCATTATTGAGAAAGAACCACGATATGGCGGACTTAGAACAGATTTTTCTATGATTCGCCCAGGGGCCCTTCACAAGGCAAATGGTGGATATCTAGTGGTTCCTGCAATGGAACTTCTAACTTCTCCACATGTATATCAATCTTTGAAGAGAGCACTTGAACATGGCGAGATAGTCATCGAGGAACCTCAGGAATCAGTCAGCTTCTTTACTGTGAAGAGTTTACGTCCTGAACCAATCCCATTGGACCTCCAAGTAATTCTAATTGGTGAGGAAGAGATTTACCGAGAGCTATACAATAAGGATCCCGAATTTCGTCAACTTTTCAAGGTAAAGGCAGAATTTGATATTTCGATGGATCGCACACCTGAAAACATCCATGTATTCGGCTCGTTCATTTGTATGATTCATACAAAGGAAGGTCTGAGACCTTTGAAAGCGGAAGCTATAGCAGAAGTAATCGATTATAGCTCTCGTCTAGCAGAAAGTCAAAATAAACTCTCTATAAGATTCGACATAATAACTGACATCATACGCGAAGCAAACTTCTATGCGAGCGAAGAGAAAAGTGTCACGATAGAAAGAGATCATATCAAAAAAGCCATCCGTCAAAGAATATACCGATTGAATCTTTACTCTGAGAAGGTTCGTGAGCTTATTAAGAAGAATATAATTTTTATCGATCTTGATGGGGAAACTGTAGGACAAGTAAATGGACTTTCGGTAGTCTCTCTTGCAGGTCATGCTTTTGGACAAACATCTCGAGTTACAGCTAGTATATCACCTGGACACCAAGTTGTAATAGATATTGAACGTGAATCCAATCTTGGTGGTCCGATTCATACAAAAGGAGTACTCATACTTGGGGGATATCTAGCTAATCGATATGGAAGAGAAAAACCGCTTAGTCTTTCAGCGCGGGTTGTTTTTGAGCAGAGTTATGGAGGTGTTGAGGGAGATAGTGCAAGTAGCACGGAACTGTATGCGATTTTATCTGCTCTTTCAGGTATACCCATTCAACAGAGATTTGCTGTAACTGGCTCTGTCGATCAACATGGAAGAATACAAGCTGTGGGAGGAATTAATGAAAAGATTGAAGGATTTTACGAACTTTGCAAAGCAAAAGGTTTGACAGGACATCAAGGAGTCTTGATACCGAAAGCCAATATTCAGAATTTAATGGTATCAGATGAAGTAGTCGAAGCTGTCAGAGCAGATTCATTCCATATTTATGCAATAGAAAATGTGGACGAAGGCATTGAATTGCTGACGGGTGTACCAGCAGGTAGAATTCAAGAGAATGGCAATTATTTGCCAGGATCAATTAATGCAGTGGTGGATGAGTTTCTAGTTCGAATGGCTAGAATTATGGAAAAGTATTATTCAACTGAAAATCACAACAAACAAGAAATCTCTACAATACCCCAAGTGACGTCCTCTGGAGTGTGATTAGTATGACCAAGCAAAATTACATAAAGAATCTGGAGGGATTGACCAAATCTATTTCCTTAAGAACAATAATAGCCCCATTAGAACCTCAGGTAGTAAAGTCAGAAATAGTACAAACTAAGCAATTCATAAATTCCGACAGCATCATAGAGTTTCTAGAAAATCGTACATACTTACCTGAGTTTGATTATATTGGTTATGAAGTAAACACTGTTGATCGTATTAACGCAGTATATTTGATGATAAATCCAGACCCTTTGAATCTTAATTATGTACCAAAAAACAGCCTTGTTATTTGTCATCACAAAATATCTACACACAATAATCGTATCTACGAAAAAATGCTTGACCATGCAAGAGATTCAAACTTCAACATTTACAATTTCCATCTTGGGTGGGACATTATGGAAGATGGAATCACAGATTCATTTCTATTTGACTTTGGGTTAGCTCATCACGATTTCGAAAAAGTTGATCTTACATATCGAGGTCATCTAATTCCTCATCTAGGAGCTATTTTCAAAAAAAGATTAACAATGGAGGACATAATCAATAGACTTTACATGATGAATGTCCAGCCATCAATTATCATTAATCCACAATGCAAGGTGTCCAAGATTGGATATATACCTGGTGGTGGTTTTGTTGATGATATGGTCCTAGAGATGGCGGATTTAGGTGTCGATGTTCTCATTTCATCAGACCATAATTGGGTTGTTGAAACTGTTGCTAGAGAAGTAGGTATGACCCTAATTGAAATTGACCATTATCGCAGTGAACGCCATGGTTTGCGAACAATGAAGACCCTTCTTGAGAACTCATTTTCAAACATATCCATCAATATCCTAGAGAATGTTGATGGAATGAGACGAGCCCCATGCGATTGTAATTCTTGAGGAATGATCATCCAAGAAGAACTCTTGTTGCATACTAGCTTAAGCACACCACTTCTATGATCGTTTCTTCAATTTACTCATTTTTAAACCATCTTTCATTGAACTCTCCGAGCCCGAACAAGCTCTACATTGACAACAATGTGGCCAGGGTTAGAACGTTCTTGAATCCTGGTTTTAATGTAAAAGAGTAAAATCAAAGAGATATATCCAACATATGCAATGACCTCAATGGCTGAAGGGTTCCCATTGTAACCGAATAGAGCTTTTGCAAGTCCACCAATGAGACCATTCTCATGCAGAAGTGGATAACTGCCATCTGGGAATAATGGAGGATTGATGTTCCAAAGTTCACTTGGACCTAATGCCAAGAAACCTATTTCTTGAAGCTCATGAATACCATAAGCAATCATTCCAGCGGCGAATAATACCAAAAGGATAGAAGTTGAATTGAAGAATGATTTTAGACTGACTCGCAATGAGCCTTGATAAATTCCCAATCCGACAAAGAATGCGAATATTAATCCCAAAGCAGCTGCAATGAAAGTTGTATATCCTTCTTGAATTGCTAAGGCAACTATGAACAGGACTAACTCGACACCCTCCCGCAAAACAAGAGCAAAAGCAAGAATCGGTAGACTGAGATTTCCTCCCACAGCCCTCTCCTCAACCGATTGTTTGATTTCAGTGGTTAGGTTTGTACTCGCCTTTCTCATCCAGAATATCATAGATGTCAAGAGGATCGCAGCAAATAACACAACTGACCCCTCAAAGACCTCCAGCATTGGTCCTTCAAATGACCCCCATATCACCACCAGCACTGAAGCTAATCCAATACTCGTGATTATTGCAAGTAATGTGCCGCTGATGATACTGCGATTCAATTTCTCTCTGCCAGTCTTGCGTAGATAAGAGAACATTATTGCAATGACAAGGGCAGCTTCAATACCCTCACGCAATGAAACAATGAATGGTGCAATGACCATTATAGAATCCCCCCATCATGGATTGATTCGTTTCGTCTAGCAGAGATTTTATTCAGATAATGCAACATTACATATTGTCTTTGGTGCTTCCCTGGTCTACGGATAAACAATCTATAAGGTTCATTGATCTCCTCCTTTTGATCCAATACTATGCTCATGATTCAACCTCCTCCTATAGCAACCATAAACACAATTGTGTCACCTTCATTGAGTATTCTTTTCATTGATTCTTTAGAATCGAGTTCCATTTTTAGTTTCCAACCTGTTATGATTATTTTACCATTGACTATGATGATTGTTTCATTACTGAGGATTGGGTTTTTCTTCTCATCTAGATACGCATCCATTGAATCACCAAACACACTCATCAGCTGACCAATCAGATCAGTGAGTGAAGTTCCTTCTTGAATTTGAAATTGAAATTTGTTGTAGTTTGATTCTCTAAGTCCCTTATTCAACAGCTTGATGAAAACTTGAATCACTGAGTTTTCCCTCTTCGACAGTTGTTGCCAAGAAGACAACTTTGACATGTAGGAAATTTCCGAGAGTATCATTCTGTAGAATTCCTTCTTTGATATGCATCTCTTAACCACAACAACCTCGTCGGCGCATTGATACTAATCTACGCTGTGAATAGAAATATGGGGAATCATCAAACCTTGTTTTGCATGACTGCTTGCAAAAATAGTATCTCTGTCCCATATAATCAGAATAAAATTCTGTTACTTTTTCGTTTACCTCTAATCCACAAACTGGATCGTTTACCATCGTTAAATCACCTTCAGTTCCGGTTTTACGCTTTTGGCTCTAATATTCAAGATGTTGGTGAACGAGTATCTCTATCCAATAGACCAATTGTTCACCAAATCTCCAGATTGTATATTACCACAAGGATATATCGGAACTGTATTATTAAAGGCGCTCGGATATATAAATATATCGGTCAAGATATATCCATTATGATATATATTGGTGTTTGCCATTTGAAAGAAAAAAGAGAGGAGAAGTGGGAATCTTCTCCTGCCCGCATAAGAATTGTACAGGATTCCTTAGGCTACTCTTCCTATTCTCGAATTCCCACTTCTAAGTTAAATTTCTCTGGATTGGCGTCGAACATCTTTTTATGCTCTTCATTCATAAAATAGTATGTTTTCCCCTTGTAAACGGATTTGATATGGGGTTTACCCATCATTCCACAAACAGGACATTTTGCCATTTTTGTCACCTTTTTTCCCGA
Source organism: Candidatus Thorarchaeota archaeon (assembly GCA_048882325.1). Taxonomy (GTDB): domain Archaea; phylum Asgardarchaeota; class Thorarchaeia; order Thorarchaeales; family Thorarchaeaceae; genus SMTZ1-45. The sequence goes on from JBHLRS010000005.1 coordinate 66,987, forward strand.
TTGTATATTCCTATTAGATCGTTCATTTGACTCTCCAGAAACACCCCGAATAAATGGAGAAACGGAGACTCCAATGAAACACTCGATTATATTTATATCCATAGGGATATATCGAGATTGACCTATAATCACATCATTGTAATATAAATCTATCGCTTTCGATATATCTACGTAGATTTATCAATCAAATTTAAGCAAATAAAATTGCGATGAATAGCAGTTTCTGTTCGCCCAGATAATTTAGACTCACCTCTCCGTGAGAATCAGCTGTTGTTTCAGAGTGATATCATCCCATGTAGATGCCTGTTTCTTCGCCTTTTAGGGCTTCAGTCATCATACGCATGAGTTCATGAAAAGTATCCTGGATGTTCTCTCCAGTCTTTGCGGAGGTCTCTCGAAAGATGGCAGGAACCTCTAATTTCTTGATGAAGTACTCACAGAAGGCTTGACCCTCTTCAGTTGTGACGAATTTGGACTTGTCATTGCTCTTGCGAAGGTCAATCTTGTTCCCAATGATCACGGTTGGTGGTAGTGGACCCATGTTCTTGTATGCCTCGACCAACCACTTACTTGCATTATCGAATGTCTCTCTGTCAATCACTGAATAGACCAGTAGTATTCCGTTGCATCCACTGTAGTAATGTCCTCTGACCTTCTCGAAGGTCGGTTGACCTGCGAGGTCCCAAATAATGAATTTGACCACATCTTGCTCGAAGAGCACTCGCTTCGTAGCGAGGTCAACGCCAATTGTTGCAAGATGTCCCTCGATGAAGTCTTCGCCCAAATAGTTGCGGCGTATGCTAGTCTTACCTACGGCTCCGTCACCGATCAAAACAGCTTTCATGATTTTGCTGCCATCATCTTGGTCACGCATGGTGTTTTTCTCCTGAAGCACATGTCCGCATTCTCGTGTGATGTAGTCAGGTGGCCCTCCCGTGTTACTTGACCACAGAAGAATCACAGCTTTACCCAAAATAAAGTTGGTGATAGATTATCAAAAAGGAATCTAATGATTACAAATCATGTATTTTACTTACCAAAGAGTCAAATTTTGAAATCAGATTTACTCTTAGACCACCAGTTTTTCCACTCTTGCTTCATCTTCTGACGACCAGGCTCATGTATCCCTCCTACGAATGTCGGACCGGGATTACCTAAAGCACGACGCAGTAGAACGATTTGACCCATATGACCTGTATAATGAAGCGCGATTCGCTGAATGCTCTGTAGGAGGGTTTCATCGAGATCTGGGAAGATTATCTTCCCAAAATCCTCATCATTCAGTGTTTGAAGATATGAAAAACTAGATTCGGAGATCTTTAGATATTCATCAATGAGATCTTCAAAGGTCAAAGGTGCCGCAGTTGCAGAGATCTCTTCCTTCGTTGTTCCATATCTGAAATATTGAGAAACACCATCCGAGATCATATCATCCTGTTGGCAAGTACTGCAAAGAACCATGTGAAAATGCGCAAAGCAGTGACCAAGTATCCACATGATACTGTTGAATTCAGGATGTGCCTGTTTGTATACATCATCCGGTCGAACCTTGAGGAATGAGAATAGCAGGTTTGTTTCAGCAGTCTCAAGGAGACTGATTGCGATAGATTTGGATCCGTGAGTCATATGATACACCGCTGGTTAGACCAAACAACATCCCAGCTTAATCATTCTTCCCAACAGAGTAAATCCGATTAGATAAAAAGGAGGGAAAGTTCTCAGTGTTCAAAGGGAGACCCATGAAGAACCAGACACCTTTCGCCCTATGCATAATCGGAGGAATCTTCCTGATTGTTACTGGGTATAATCATGGAATCAGCACCCTTTTCCTAATCTATGCAGTTGTCCACACTATTGCTGCGTTAGCACCGTTCTACTTCATCGTAGATACAATCCTGATAGTTCTTGGTCTGATAGCATGGACGGGTGGGTATGCAGTCCTTATTGGAGGATACCTACTTACTACATCACATGTGCGGCTCGGGAAGTTCCTCATCATGATAGCTGCAGGATTTGGCCTCATCAGCTTTATTCTCACAATTCTGTGGTTCTTTATCGTAGGTGGATGGTTGGGAATTTTGTTCCTTACATGGCTAATTCTAAACACAATATGGGCACTCGGACTTGTATTGACCATCATTGCCAGAAGCATGGCAAAATAAGACTACCACTCCACGAGGTCAGGGAGTGTCCTAGCAGTAGTAATGGCTCCCAGAGCTTCCTTTGGGAGTGGAGCAATCCCATCGAACCTAGTCTGTTCAACAAACTCCTGAGTTATCCGAAGGAGATCCTCCTGCGAAACATTTCTCAATTTCTCTAAAGTGTCAAAACCTGCATCATAATACAAACGGGCCCGAATTGCCTTTAGACCCTGAATCCGTGCTAGATCCGAGAGCTTGACCAGTTCTTCAATGACTTCTATGTTCAATCCTGATTTGGCGGCTAATGACCCTCGCATTTCCGGAGTCTTCCCAACCTCAAGCATTTTGGCTACATCAGTAACACCGAGTGCAGCAAGTGCAGCAGAATGTTCAGGTAAAATCCCCCTGAAGTCCTTTAGTTTGAATGGTTTCCGTTTCTTCTTCACATTTTGTTTTCGGATACTATTAGCTACTCGAAGAAGATCATCACGCTTCATGAATGTGAAGTAATAGCTAAGACTCCATAGGAACTTGGAAGTCCTCTTTGGTTCTAAATACTCGGAGATGAACATGTCCAACTCCGACACAGATACCTTGTCCAAGGAACTGCTATTCTTCTCAAGATACTTTTCGAATTCACCTGCAGCTTCAAGACAGCTAGTAGTTGTAGTCGCGGACTTCCTTTTCTTCTTCATAAACGTCCTGAAACCTTCTCCATCCAAGATTCTTCAACCTCCGCGGAGTATGTTCATTGATGAAGAATAGGTTTCTGGTCAAATTTATTCTCATAAATTCCGAGAGACTGAAATATACTCAGGATGGTGACTTAGTTTGAGTGTTGTACGGGATGGATATCCGAATTAGAGGTGCCTGTGAGAACAATCTCAAGTCAGTGGATGTCGATATAGGTGATGGTCTGACTGTGGTCACAGGTGTTAGCGGATCCGGAAAAACTTCTCTTGTCTTTGACACACTATATCATGAAGCAAGGAGGAGGTTCCTGGATGTCTTTCGTTCCAGTGGTACACGCTTCAGAATGCCGCCTGCGGACGTTAGGTCAATCAATGGAATAGGACCAACCATTGCTGTTGGACAAAACCTTCTCAACCTTAATCCAAATTCCACCTTAGCCTCTGCCTCCGGACTACATCCATTCTTTCGATTACTCTTTGCGAGATTCGGAACCCGCTCCTGTCTGACATGCGGCACGGACCTTCAGGTACTTACAGAGGATGAGATTGTAGGAACAATCAGACAGAATTTGAAGAAGGGCGCAGTTGAGGTCTCGTCTATCCTCATCCATCAGGCAAAGGGGAGTCACAAGACACTCTTAGAACTACTAGTTTCAGAATTCGATACAAAACAAGTCATTGTTGATGGAACACTGTGGAATCAGAGGAAACTGCCGCCAAACAAACCTCATGATATCTCGATACTTATTGGTAGATTTGACCAAGACACAGACACCTCTGAGCTTAGAGAAGCAGTGCAGACAGCGAGAGCTCTTGGTGCTAATTCGGTCACTATCATAGATGACATGTCCAGCAGAACGGTATCAATGAGCAGTATCTGTGCTCAGTGTGGAACATGGTTTGGTGAGGTTGAACCAAAGCACTTTGGGATGAAATGTATTCACTGTGATGGCAAGAGATGTGAGAAGTGTAAAGATACGGGACTTCATGAGAAAGCAGCCTCTGTGAAATGGAAAGGGATGTCTTTTCCAGAGTTGATGTCTCTGTCAGTTGCTGAGACTAATCAGCTCTTTGCGGACACGGATTTGCCGTCTACAGCAAAACGCCTTCAGACAGAGATAACACGTCGACTTGATGCGTTGATGACTGTAGGGTTGGACTACATCCAGCTTAATCGCTCATCTCCAAGTCTCTCACGGGGGGAGTCTCAACGTGTACGACTTGCAGTTTCATTGACGAGTCGTTTGGAGGACATTGTGCATGTGTTAGATGAACCCACAATTGGGCAGCACCCAGCAGATGTAGAACGATTGATGCCATCGTTTAGGAAACTAATGGGCCCAGTGATTTTTGTTGAGCATGACAGGGTTGCAGCAGCGCAGGCGGACCGAGCTATCGACATTGGACCCGGCGCGGGTCAGAAGGGTGGTGAGATTGTCTTCACTGGCACACCCGATGAACTCTGGAATGCACCCACAACTACTGGACAATTCTTCAGTCTGGAGAAACGAGTACCTACCTTGGAACCACGCGATCCGCCAGAGGAGTTCATCTCAATCAAGAAGGCAGTTCAACATAATTTGAAGGCAATAGATGTGGAGATACCCATTAGTCGCCTCACTGTGATCACTGGAAGAAGCGGATCGGGAAAGAGCACACTTGTAGAACATGTTCTGGTACCATCTCTTGAGAAAGACCAACCCATTGGGTGCAAGGGTATCATGGGCAGGAAACTCAGTCCTGTCTTAGTAGATCAAAAGCCAATTGGCAAGAACCCAAGATCTAATCCAGGGACCTACACAAAATTGTCAGACATTGTGAGAGACCTCTATGCATCTGAAACAGGTTTCTCCGCATCTCACTTCTCATTTAATCGACCAGAAGGTGCATGTCCAACTTGCAGTGGGATGGGGGCTGTTGAGGTCAAAATGAGATATCTCCCATCAATCTGGATAACATGTTCCGACTGTGAAGGAAAGCGATTCAAAGAGGAGGTCTTGGAGTCTCAGGTTAAGTTTGGAGATCTTGAACTCTCGATTGCGGATTTCTACAATCTCTCAATAACCCAGGTTCATTCCATTCTGTCAGAGGACTCACGACTCAGCGAGAGTAAACGGAAGTCTGCAAAGAGTATCCTTGACGCCCTGGTCACAGTTGGTCTTGGATATCTGAAGTTGGGACAGAGCAGTCCGAGCCTTTCGGGAGGGGAAGCTCAGAGGGTCAAATTGACCAAGTATCTCGGAAAGAAGTCGCTAAAGACAAAGTTGCTTATTCTCGATGAGATTTCAACTGGACTCCACCCTAGAGACCTGTTTGGCCTCCTCACTGTGTTGGACAGGCTCGTCAAAGAAGGAGCTACGATCGTTGTCGTAGAACATAACACAGACATCATCAAGTCAGCAGATTGGATTGTTGATCTTGGCCCCCTAGGAGGTCCTGCTGGTGGAGAGGTTCTATACTCAGGCCCTCCATCCGGTCTCCGTGATATTGCAGAGTCATATACAGCACAGGCATTGAAGAACGAGGAAAAAGTGAAACCTCGGAAAAAGCCTGTGAAGACCAACATTATGACTGATCTCATCAGAATCAAGAAAGCACGAGCCAACAATCTCAGGAACATTAGTGTTGATATCAAGAAATCAAAACTCACAGTTGTCACAGGTATTTCAGGATCGGGAAAATCATCTCTAGTCAGGGACGTCTTACAGGCTGAAGCTGAAAGAAGGTTCTTGGAATCACTTTCAGTCTATGAACGTCAAGGAACCAGCGAAGGTCCAGAAGCACCTGTTGATAGCGTGAGTGGTCTTGGAGTATCTGTGGCTATCTCATCGCGCAGACGACGAGGCGCTGGTTGGTGGGCAGTTTATGAGACTCGTTCCACAGTTGGTTCGGTAACTGAGATTTCGCAACAACTCAATGTCCTATACGCAGCAATCGCAGATCGGCTCTGCATGAAATGTGGAACACAGATGGTCCGTTCTGAGAAGTGGTCATGTCAGAAATGTGGTTTGGAACAGCCTCTTGCTAGTCCACGACTGTTCTCGCCAGCAGTTTATTTCGCAGCCTGCGGGAAATGTAGTGGTGTTGGTCATATCAACACACCAGCGGTCGAGAAACTCATCGTCGCACCTGACAAACCACTGTGCAAAGGCGCGATGTATTCTCCCGGTTATTACCCTGGCAAGTATTTTTGTGATCCAAAAAGCGCAGCCGCTGGATTGTTGATCGCTTTAGGGGAAAAACATGGATTCGATCCACACTCGACTCCTTGGAACGAGATGTCTGATGAAGCAAGAGATGTGTTTCTCTTTGGAGATTCAGAAAAACTAGCATACTCGTATCTGGGAACACATCGGGGCAAGAGGACGAGGGTTTCTGGCAAGGGAGCATGGCGAGGTTTTTACCGACTTGTAAGTGACTGGGATGTTGGTCAGACGTTTACAACTCGCATCACCTGCGAACTATGCAATGGAACGGGTCTCAAGCAGGAATATCTTTCCTTCAAAATAAAGGGTTTCAATGTGCATGAGATGAAGGACAAGACAGTGAGTGAGCTACGCGAAGTTCTGGAAGACGTCGCAGTTCCAGAGTCAGATGCATTCTATGTATCAGACAATCTACAGACAGCCCTCAAGAGGTTGAGGTTCTTAGAGCAGGTGGGTCTTGGTTATATTCATCTGAACAGACAAGCCATAACCCTTTCAGCCGGAGAATCTCAACGCATTGTCCTCTCTAGTCTGTTAGGGAGCGGTCTCACATCACTCACGATTCTCTTGGACGAACCATCTCGAGGAATGCATCCCTCTGAAATTAACAGTCTGGTTCAGGCACTGCAGGAGCTGAAGAAAGAAGGCAACACTCCAATTGTTGTTGAGCATGACCTAGGAGTTATCATGGCGGCTGATGAGCTGATTGACATGGGTCCAAGAGCTGGGACTGGGGGAGGGAGGATTGTTGCAATCGGCAGTCCTACGGATGTGGCAAAGGGAGATTCTATCACTGCAAAGTGGTTGAATGGAGATAGGAGGATTGACATATCCGACAATGTGAGAACACCAATTGCATGGATGAAAATCAAAGGAGCAAGGGGTAATAACCTCAAGAATCTGTCAATCGACATTCCTTTGGGAGTCCTTGTTGGTTTTTGCGGAGTGTCTGGTTCAGGAAAAAGCACACTTCTAATTGACACACTCGCTCGTGCATTAGCTCCGAAGAAGTTCACAACCTCAGTCGCATATGAGGAAATTGAACCTGAGGATTATGACAGGATTTCTGATTCTCCTGACAGTGTAATAGTACTAGATCAAGGTCGGAGAGGAATTCGTTCACCAGGACAGGCTTTGGGAGTCCTGAAATCACTAGTTGATGTATATGCTGACAGTGAGGATGCTGTTTCCCTTGGTATGGACAAAAAAAGACTCTCTGAGCCTTGTTCATTGTGTGAGGGCACCGGGCGGCTGCGGACTGACCTTGGGTTTCTACCAACAGTGTATACGACATGTGAGGTATGTAGTGGAAGTGGTAGGTCCCCCGAAACTTGGGATGTGAAGATGTTTGGTGTTTCTCTTCCTGAATTAAACAGTCTGACTCTGGGAGAGATATACGAACTCTTCAAGTACGATGAGCGTATCGAGAAAAAACTCCGACCTGCACTCGACGTTGGACTTGACTATCTTGTACTCAGACAACCAAGTTGGACTTTGTCAGGGGGAGAGATTCAACGGTTGAAGATAGCACAGGAGTTGACCAAAAAGACTCAGAAAGGTGCACTCTTCATCCTTGATGAACCCACTGTTGGTCAGCACCTCGAGGATGTTAAACGTCTGATTGAAGTGCTGCAACGATTAGTGACTGCTGGCAACAGTGTTTTTGTCATAGAACATCACCCACATGTCCTTGCCGCGTGTGACTGGTTGATCGAGCTTGGTCCAAGGGGAGGTCCGAAAGGGGGATACGTGATCGCAGAGGGGAGTCCGTGGGAAATTAGGAAAATGATGACGCCTACAGCTCCATATATACAAGAGGTTCTGGAGGGATTGTTATGACTTGGGTTCCTCTTCTGCTAGCGGACAGGTCTCCCAGCCTTCGTTACTTGGTTCTCACGGAGCTACTAGGTCGAGATCCTGAGGATACAGAGGTTCAAGAGCTCAAGAAACTCAGAAGCGAGGATGCATTAATTGCCACACTCATTAGCCTTCAGAAAGAAAAAGGTAACTGGAAGAATCTAGATCAAGCAGGGTATACTATTGGGGGTTCTGTGAGAGCAACAAGTGCAGCACTCATGCGACTAGGTTACCTAGGATTGGGAAACGACAATCCAGTTATCGAGAGAGCTGCAGAGTATCTTTTCTCGAAGCAACGAAAAGATGGATCATGGCCACTCCCTGAGAGGGTCTCTGATTATGAATTTACACAAGGTCCTTACACAATGACACCCGTCCAGACATCGATCCCACTTCTTGGACTAGTCATGTGTGGTTATGGTGGAGATCCACGTGCAGAGCTGGCCTTCGATTGGCTGATGGAAAAACGCAATGATGACGGGACATGGCCTGCTGGTAAGGTGGGAGAGGTCAATGTGCGGATTGCAGGATATAGAAGACTCTCACATTCAAAATTAGGTTGTCGGACAAACACAACAAATGCACTCCTTTGTCTGGCATATCACCCAGTACGACGGAGAAGTTCAGAGGCACGTCAGGCACTTGATCACCTTCTTGGTAGGGAAACCCGAGAGCGAAACAACCTTGGATTCAATGTTGCGAGATATATCGGAGTGGAACCTCATCGGGGAGCTCTGACATATCATGCCAAGTTCGATCTCGCATTGATTCTTGATATCTGTTCAAAGGTCGGTGCCAACCGATCCGACCCACGAGTCGAGGACCTTATCGATTGGATTTTAGAGCAGCAAGGACAGTACGGTCTGTGGGAGTACACACCACATCCGGAAGTTACTCGCTGGATTTCTTTTGACATACTTAGGACACTTGGCAAAATTGATGACTCAACGGATTGGATCAGCACTAAAAAGAGGAAACACTTTGCAGCTTATCCACACAAAAAGAGACGGTTCTAGTGCAATCATTTTTCAGAGATGGTGTCAGGTCAAATCAGGGAGAGCTCAACACAATGAGTATTCAGGATAAGTTCGAAGACGAAATGAAGGATATCTGCTCAGAGTATGCAAACTTACTCAGGCAGAAGAAACTGATTGATGAGCAGTTGGAAACGCTTCATGACTATCTCGAGGTCACCATGCGTAAGTATGATAAAGATGAGTACGATGACCCAAAGATTCCAGTGGTAGTAGACAAGATAGTCTATACAAGTGAAAGGATGAGAAAGGGAGGGAAAATCAAACTCAAGGAGATACTAACTCCAAAACAATGGACTGAGATCTACAAAGAAAAGGAGGTTGTCAGTTACAGGGTTTCACTTCGAGAATAGAGAGATGGTGTTGATGAGTGTTAATCGAATTGCAGAGCATCTTATCGACCAGTTCAACAGAAGTTGGAAGATGCTGCGACAAGCTATTGAAAACGTGCCAGAGGAGAAATGGACTGAACACGTCGAATCCATTGACGTGCCCTGGAACGAAACAAAAGGAATGAATGTCTGGTATTTTTCAAATATCGTCTATCATGTCATACAAACGGTCGAGTTCTACGCTTTGGATGATCCTGATGACATGAGATGGGGACATAGGATTGGTGGGATTGATTGGAAATCAGAGAGTCCAGAGGTGACATCATCGAAAATCAAGAAGAATGACATGCTTGAATATATGGAGGAAACTATGACATTCTTGAATGATAAATTGAGGTCCTTCTCAGAGGACGAAATGTTTGAGGCAGATGGGTTTAGTGGATGGCAAGACTCTCGTTTGATGAAGTTCGTCTATACTCTACGACACAGTATGTGGCACATAGGTGAACTTGGTAGGTCCTTGAGAAACTTTGAGTGTAATCGAATCACATGGCATTAGATATTAGATGATGTGCTAGGTACAATCATGGATTGATATCATTTCCCTTCTTTCTCTTCATAAACAGGCACACAAGTAGATACTAGGTTTGATAAGGAGTCTGAGGTTAAGTTTGATGAGGAGAAATAATATGGCGAGATATGAGTTGGAGAATAAAGCAGACTTTGTCCCAGCTTGGATATCATATCTCTCAACAGCAACAGGGATTCTGAAGGCGCTGGGAGTGAAAACGGATCTTGTTGATGTTGGTGGTTACACTGGGTATGCATTTCATCTTAACACTGCAGAACACTCAACGTGTCCATCCGCTCCAACTGTAGCTCCCTTTGACAAGTTCTCTGAAGGTTTGGAATCATTCGGGTGGAAAATAAAGCAAACTTGGGACAGACCAGGCAAGGATTATAGCCCAAGTGACAATGAAAAGCAGAAAGAGAGAGCAAGGAACTACTTTTCAGAGGTTAAAGACACTATCAGGAAAACTGGAAGACCTATCGGGATCTGGGGGATACCTGAGATACCGGAGTTTGGTATTGTAAATGGATTTGATGATGATAATTACATTGTGAGCACATTTCGAAGTCTACCACACATTCCTGTGGATGATAGTCCAATACATCACTTGAATCTAAATGCGCCAGGTGGTCTCTTCAAGATGGTCTTCGGTGATTCCTTTAAGGCTAGGGGTGATGTGATTCGAGATAGAGAAGCTGTTGCTCGAGGTATTTCCATAGCCAAGGGTCTGGAGAAAGTTGAGGGATACATTTCAGGACCAGAAGCATTTGATGACTGGGCAAATACATTAGAAGAAGGGATTGTCGCTGGGTCAGAGAAAGAAAGCAAGGATATGAGGGGAGCAACCCAACTTATGTACCATGGAAACGCGTATGTAGCGCAGTGTACACAAGAAGGTCTTAATCTTGCGTCTGTTTTCCTAGAACGATTAGCGGATAGACATAGGAACCATTCATTTAGCAAGAACCTAGCCAAAGCCTCAATTGAATATAGGAAAGCTGCAGTTGCGATGCAGGATTTCACTGAGTTATTCCCATTCAGCCATGATAAAGACTGGAAGCCTGATGAGTTCCCAGATGATAAAAAGCAGAAAGGAGCTAGAAGTCTAAGGAATGCCAAACCTCATGTTGAATCAGCTATTCAGCATATGGAAGATGCACTGAAGATGTGGAGTAAGAAACCTCTCAATTGATACTCTCTTGAATGCGCAAAGGATTCAGGTACCTCTGAATGTCCTCAATCAACTCGGTTTTACTGAGAGAGGTAAACTTTACACAGAGTTCTTGCAAGCGTCGATAGGTGGTAAGCCATTGAGTGATGCTTCAATCAGAATAGCTCCAGCAGAACTTGAAGATGCTGAAACTCTTACAGACATCTGTATCAGAGCGTTTCATAGTGATATTGATTTTGGGACAGATGGGGAAGGTGGCCCCCCGGGTTACGACTCTGTTGATTGGAACGGACAACGAATCGTAGGGAAATTTGTTGACTACTACAAAATTCTGCTTGATGACACCATTGTTGGAGGATTCATCTCAGGCTGGAGGAGGACAGGATATAATGTCTGCGAGCGAATATATGTTGATCCTGAAACACAGAGAGAAGGAATAGGTAGTCGCACTTTCGAACTCATATGGGACCGCTATCCAAGAGCTCAGAGGTGGACACTTGGGACTCCGGAATGGAACACTCGAACTAAGAACTTCTATGAGAAGGTCGGGTTCACTCAGATTGGATTCACATATGATGTACCAGACTGGAGAGGTCGTTTTTATGAAAAGATCGTGTCTAGTGAGAGTCCCCTACAGGTCACAGCAGACCTTGAGGAGGGGATGAATAGAGTAGTCATTGATGGGGAGATAAGAAACCTGTCATCGACAAGAGAGGTCCGCTCGAGGTCTGGAGATCCGCTCCAAGTAGCAGAAGCAGAGTTGGTCGATGATGAAGGCTCAATATCGCTTGTGCTTTGGAATGAGCATATACGTCAGGTCAATTCTGATAGAGTGCGAGTGGAAAGCGGGTTTGTCAAGAGGTATAGAGACAAATTGCAATTGAGCATAGGAAAGTGGGGTCTAATTATCTCATTAATTTCATAATGAGTGACAAAGAATAGAGGATTGTGAGCTGATCATAAATGTTTGAGGTACCGATTGAAAAGGCTCGGAGATTCATCCTTGATGTACAAGGTCTCAGAACTTCAAAACCCTGTAAGTCTGTGATGGATGTAGCTAATCGTATTCACAACATCCAGATAGATACAATATCTGTAGTTTCACGTAGCCATAACCTTATCACCTTCAATCGATTCCCGAACTACAAGGAAGGAGATATCTGGAAGCTTCAGAAAGAGGGAAAGCTATTCGAGTATTGGTCCCATGCGGCATGTCTAATGCCGATGGAAACATATCCGTTCTACGCTTGGAGGAGGTCATTCTTCCCAGAGGAACTATGGGATTCTTTCAGAAAGTGGGGTGAAGAGAATAAGGAGGTCATTGAAGAAGTATACAAGAAAGTGAAGAAAGAGGGTGTAATCAATAGCGCCTCTGTAGGAGAACGCAAGACAAAGTCAAGCGGATGGTGGGATTGGAAGATTGAGAAACGAGCTCTTGAGTATCTCTATACTAATGGAAGACTAATGGTTGCATATAGAAATAACTTCCAGAAGCATTATGACTTAGCAGAGAGGGTTATCCCAGCAGGTATCAGCACAGAACCTCTGACGGATGATGAAGCTGCAGAATTTCTTTTGGACACAATATTGGGTTCCCTGGGTCTTGGCAGTCAGATGGATATGAAGTCGTATCTCGGTAGACTTCCAGCTAGGAAACTATGGAATGGCAAAAAGTCAGAGATAGAATCATTTCTTGAGCAAAAAATGAATGAGGGACGCATTGAGGAGGTCTCAATCGAAGGCATGAATGAACGATTCTTTATTCATAAGAATCATGAGAAACGATTGAGGTCGATTGCTATCTTACCACAAGAAGAGGACCCAGTTAAGTTTCTGAGTCCCTTCGATAATATAGTCCGTGAGAGACACTATCCTGGGCAGATGTGGAATTTTGAATACAAGATTGAATGCTATGTACCTGAACCTCGGCGAATCTATGGGTACTTTGTTCTACCGATTCTTGATGGGAATAATCTTTCTGGCAGGATGGATGCAAAAGTGCATCGTAACACTGGGGTTCTAGAGATCAAGTCTTTGTATTTAGAAAAAGAAACCATCCAGAAGGAGATGGGCCTTGATCGTTTCAGAAGAGGTGTTGTTGACTTCGCAGAGTTCCATTCATGCGAGGAAGTAAAGGTGGGTAAAGTGAGTCCGAGGAAGTCAACTAACACTGTCCGTTCACTCTTCACTTGAGGACTATATCTTCTTAGAACCTTCACGAGCGACTAACTTGGTCATTCTAGCTTGATTCTTTTCATAGTACGACCTAATTAGTTCCGGGTCACGCTTACTCAACTCGCGTAAAACCCATCCAGCAGCTTTGCCCACAAAGAACTCGTCATCCGATATGTGGGGAGTGACTGCCTCGAGAATCTTGTTGTTGTATTCTGGTTTATACTGGGACTTCAATGCAAGATGAAGGAATGGTAAGACTGAGGCTCTTCGGCGCCAGAAGTTGTCAGAAACTCGCCAAGATCGTAAGACAGCCTCTACTCTTTCATCACGTAAAATCATAGAACCAATAGTAGGAGAACAAAGTGGATCAATTAATCCCCAGGTGTCAGCATCACTGACCCACTTGTCTGCTAAGTCTAGAGCTGTCTCAATGGACCCTTTCTTCGCGTAAACCTTCAAGATGTCAATTGCTGCAAGTCTAATTTCAAACGATTCATCCATCCAGAGAGCTCTCATAATGCTAGGGAGTTCTCCAAGGCCCAAACCTTTGATGATTCTTTTCACTATCCTGTGTATCTCAGGAAGTTCCACTCCTATGAAGTTCAGTGAGGAGGTCTTCATGTATTCTGCGATCTTTTCTTTGCGTTCTGCCTTTCCTAGAGTTCTGAGTTCCTTGACGATATTTTTCACAATTTCTCCAGACATAGTCAATCAATCTACGTGGTTGGATTTAATCATAATCATGGATATGTTCGATTCCGATATCCAACAGAAATTGAATTAAATGTCGAAAACATCATTCTCAGCGAGGATTATCATGACAGAGATTCCCATGCCAGCAGGTGATTCATATGAACAGCCAGCTCCAAAGAGCTCGACTTCCTCTGATTGTTGCAAGATTGGGTTAATCATATGTGTCATTCTGATTATCGGAATGATTTTGATTGCTGTAATTTTCTTGGGAAGTTTTGCTAGTTGGTTTGGCGGTTTTACTGGAACAACCTACGAAACTAGAACCATTGCGAGCAGTACACAAGATGTCCAACTCTTCAGCATTTATTATGCAGAGGAGTTTAGTGTGTCTAGCCTTGAAACGCAGACCACCACAGCTCCAGATATTGACTTTAACATTGACGTGCTTTCAACAGGCTCCGATGTAGTGACGGTCACAATTCACTTTGCAATCTATGAAATAGATCAGACTACGTTCGATTCAATACCTACATGGTCAGGTGTTGCGCCATACCTCATGGACTCGGGAAATTATACTGACAACGCATCAGACTTCTTTAATCTAAACAATTATGCTGACACATATGTTTGGGTTCTTTGGTTTGAAGCTTCATCTAAGACATCTACATGGAGCGTTGATATCGACCTGACACTTAGATACAACTGGAATCTATAGTCATCAACAAAGTATGAGGAGGACACTCCTCATACTCATGCTTTTTCTAGAAGATATCTCATATCAGCTTTCTTGAATCTCAAGAATGCTCTCGTTCCAAATTCTCGATTGAGTTCGGTTCCATATGAACTGAGTAGCTTTAGAGAATCAAGACCTCCAAGATCCCTGTGGAAGGATACATGCAGATAGTAACCCGGTTGTTTTGCTCCTCGTAATTGTTCTCGCAACCAACCAACAGGTGTGATCAGTTCAGATCTGTCAACGGGTGCAAGTTTCAATTCTCCATAGATTCCAACCTTTGATAGTATTCCCAACCATCTTGTCCAAACGCCCTCAGTTGTCGTAAATCCGGAGGTTCCTTTCTTATGAGTATAGATCGTGATGGAATCCACAGTGAGAGATTCTCCATCTAGCTTGCCATAAGCAGCCAAGATCCATAATGTTCGATTTAACAGAGAACTTCGTCCTTCAAGCATCTCCTGTCCCGCTATTGTATCTATGTCTGAAATCCTTAGACTTGATGTAAGAATCTGCGAAAGAACATTGTGAAGTGTTTTGTATTTCATATACTTCTTTTTTACATCAGGAAACGGCACAATCTTTGGGTGTTTCTCCTCGACAGTTTTGACCTCTTGAATTTGACTAGGACTCAGATTCTCTTTGATATCATCAAGTGTCTTCATGCCCTCAAAGATTCTTATGTATGCTTGATATTTGTCATCAGGAATATGGTTACCTATTCTTCTCTCTGCATCCGCACGACTGTTGTTGATGTTCTGTATCATGATCTTGTCACATAGATATCGTGAGCAATAGGCACAGTTTCGCACCTCCGTGCAGAACAACTCCGAAGGAAATTATGTACACCCACATCCTTTGATAGATTCTCATTGGGAGTCTGACATCCATGGCACGGATTCTTAGTTGGTGAAAACCCTACATACTTCTTCACATCTTCAACATAGGAAGCCCATTCATCTTCACTTTGTTCTCTCCGAACCCACACACCCCATGGGCAGCTGGAACACATATTGCCACATTTGCTAATGACTGGCTTCACTGTTATCATAATAACATAGGCAGACTTGCTAATTAGTTCATTCTCTTATTGCGCTGAATTAATTGCTTATAACTGTTCAAACAAAAATACAATCTGGAGAACCTCTGGGGATATTTAGGTGTCAAATGGTATTCATATTCAGACTCAGGGCCTTTCAAAGAATTTTGGTCCTGTAGTTGCTCTGAAGAACCTCGACCTTTCTGTACGAAAAGGTAGTGTCTTTGGTTATCTTGGTCCAAATGGAGCAGGGAAGACAACAACTGTCAGAATTCTGTCCGGACTGTTGAAACCCACAAGTGGGGATGCTATTGTCTGTGGGTTTGATGTACATAATGAACGAAATGACATAAAGAGAGTGACTGGTCTCTTACCAGAATCACCCGGTCTCTACTCTAAATTGTCAGCAGTTGAGTTTCTTGAGTTCATAGGAGCATTGAACAATCTGAGTGGGGAGTCACTTCAC
Source organism: Candidatus Thorarchaeota archaeon (assembly GCA_048882325.1). Lineage (GTDB taxonomy): Archaea > Asgardarchaeota > Thorarchaeia > Thorarchaeales > Thorarchaeaceae > SMTZ1-45. Next base: position 83,097 of record JBHLRS010000005.1, read on the forward strand.
AAACGTATAGAATCGCTTCTCGGAATTTTGGGACTCGAAGGAAGACAGAATGACCTGCTTGAGAGCTACAGTAGTGGTATGAAGCAAAAAGTGCTAGTTGCTTCAACTGTGCTTCATGAGCCAGAGTTGGTGTTCCTTGATGAACCAACATCACGCCTTGATCCTGCAGCAAGCGTACTTGTTAGAGAAATAATCTTGGCAATGGCTGAAGAAACTAACACGACCTTCTTCATCTGTACTCACATGACGGACTTCGCTGAGGATGTATGTGAAATCATTGGAATCCTGAATGAAGGTGTACTAACAACTCTCGGAGCCCCCGATGAAATCATTGAGCAGACTAAAGCCAAAGACCTTGAGGATGCATACCTCAAGATTGTTGGCGGAGAGATAGACCGTGAGACGCTTCTCAGCTGGAGGCAGTGATTTGGTCAGGGTCTGGCAAGCTATTGCTAAGGCTGAGTTTCTTGTAAGAACTGTCAAGCTCCACAAATCGCGAAAGGTTCTATACCCAATGGTAATTGGAATCGCACTAGCGTGGGGATTGTTGCTAGTTCCTCGAATCTTGGGATTCTTTTTCGCAAGATATGGGGACGCCTTTGAAGCTTTGTTAGCGACATCATTTCCAGGATTGCTCAGAACAATTATGATGGTCATCTGGATGTTCATTCTGATTGTTCCGATTTCGAATAGTCTTGAGAATGTTAAAATTGGTCAATGGGAGATCCTCTTCAGCAACAATGTGAAGACAAGAGACCTCCTCTTTGGCACCTTTGTGGGAAGAATCCCAGTCTATGGCATTTTCGTAATCGCACTAGCACCTATTGTGGTGTCACCATTTGTTTATGCATATAATGTGTCAATGACAGGTCAGTTGATGATGTACTTGGTCATATTCGTATTCTCGATTATAACAATATGGATCTCAACTGTGTTCAGTACTGCAATCCATGCAAAAATAGGGAGATCACCACGGGGTGATGATATTGGAAAGGCATTAAGCTGGGCTCTTGTTCCTCTTGTTGTACTCCCTGCAATGGGATCAATGTATTGGATGAATAGTGTTGTATCACTCTTCAATCTAAATGCGTCCATGATACTCCCTTCAACTTGGTGTGCAGATATTCTGACTTGGATAGCCATGCATACAGGAAATCTTAGACCATCCTCGGTATTGAACCTAGGACTCTATTGGTTTGCTGTAAGTCCTATTGTTGACCTGATATTATTAGGGGTATTCTCGCTTGCTGTTCTTGTGCTTGGTTTCAAAAGTGCAGGCAAAGTGTTTGAATATGGGGCTAGTCCAGGAAGTCAAAAGATCGCTCGCGCAGGACCAGAGAACCTCTTCATCAGAGGAGTTCGCAGAATATTTGGAAGGAAATTTGGAACGATAGTCGCTACTTCATTCAAAGACTACGCTCGAAAACTGCAGAACATTGCAAAGCTCTCATATGGGCTATTCTTGGCTTTTCTCATACCTTTACTCCTTGGATTTGGTCCACTCTCTGCAACAATCGATGATCCGATATTCGTTCCAGTTATGACATCGCTTATGATGGGTATGATGTTGGGCATTTTCTCTGGAGTCATGTTTGGCGGAGTGGGATTACTTGACAGTCGTGATCAGCTTTGGATTCTGAAAAGCGCACCTAATGGTGTGCCAAAGTTCGTCGTAGCCCGAGTGCTTTCTTACATGATGGTCGGTCTACCATATGCCATTCTACCAGCAATGTTCACAGGGTACTTGCTCAATTTTGCTTTCTTCGACATAATCCTCATGTCTGGATTTGTTTACTCGATTGTTTTGGGCGGAATCTTTGTTGGTGTAGGTGTCACTGCTGCCAATCCCTCATATGAGGATACATCCAGTGGTGCGTTCATAATCAATCAAATCGTCACCGTCATTGTCCTTATGGCATGTGTCTTTTTTTCATTAGTACAAGGTATCTTAATTGCCATCAATCAAGGCGTTTTTGGACCTGCAATGATCATGTCCAGTATTCCAACACCTATCGTCGGATTTGTCGTATTGATGTTGGGACTGATACGACTGAATGTATCGGAGGTGGACTGAGGGATGAGAGTTTCGAAGTGGCAGATATCATTCCTCCTCATCATCTTGGTGTCGTTGGCATCAATGCCTATAGGTGCAAATAATCATCAACAAACCACCACGACCAGATCTGCTTTTACTGTAAGTGAGGAAATCACTAATGTTCCATATGTTTGGCAAGAGGTCAATGGATTTTGCCTTCCGTCGTCACTTTCAATGGTCCTTCAGAGCATGGGACTTGATCTTAGTCTCTATGATATTCTCGCGGCATCTGGTACTGGTTTCTCAGTAGTATCGATTAGCGTTGATGAATCGATGACGCTCCTACCCGGAGTATTGGTGCGTCAGATTCCATGGCTAGAGTTCCTCACGGACCTTTATGGTTTGGAGTTGCAGATTTATCTGAATTCAAGCACAGATTATGGGGAAAACGCAATGCAGATTCTGGCTTCTTTGAGTTCTGAGATCATCGACTATGCAAATTCTGACTTGATGGCTCCTCTTGATGTTATGCGTGATTCAATTGATTCTGGATATCCTCTCACAATCGGTGTTGATACATATTATTTACCTCCAGCTGATTGGAACATCATCAGAGACTATGTTGGACCACTGCAACCTGGGGGTATAGGACATGCCATCGTGATAGTTGGGTATAATGACACGTCTGCTACTGTTAGTGTTTTCGACCCAGGAGTTGGTTTGTTAGAACCATATGTTGGATATCCTAATGATGGTCGTTGGAACTACACTATGCCTTATTCCATGTTGGACAACGCTTGGAAAGGTGCGGGTTATGCAACATTCAGATTATCAAATGTTACTGGTAAAGCGGACAACTTTGAGAAAAGATTAGCATCCTACATCTCACAGAGATTATTGGGAAATCGATCCTCGTATTTTGAGGGGCTCGAGAACTTTTTCTATCTCGGGACTGGCGCAGACGCCTTCAGAGGGATGGGACTTGACATGAATCTAGAAGCAATAAAGGACTACTGTACCTACTACCTCGAAGCAGACAAGCCAACAGCAATCAGACTTCTTGGTCACAACCTCGAAGCTATGATGACGATGCAATACATGGCGTATCGGAGTGCACTCGACTCACTTCCAGATCTCCTTCCATCATATGACCTGACTGAGTTCATCGATGCCGCGTCAGAAGCACTTCCACATATGGAAGTGCTCAGTCATAATGCTTCGATGACAAGTGTGATCACCATTGTTCCACGGAATACCCTCTTGTACAACACTTTCTTCGATATGGCCTCCACATTTGAATCATCACACGATCTTGATGGCTCGATTGCTGAACATTCAGAGGAGTTGGATGAAATAGCAGCTCATCTCATTTCTATTGCAGATGCATGGAAGACAGCTGGCCAAGCATTGGCCAGTGAAATTGCGGAATCGGAGCCACTTCCATTCAATAATCTCATTGTAGTCATAGGTGGGGGAGCTGTTGTGTTGATTATTGCCATAGTGTTTGCTACGAGAAGAAGAAATGCCGTCAAGGAATGTTGAACATGAACCAAGTACTATCAACTATTGACGCTGATGTAATCAAAGAAATTCATGAGATGATAGGAGAAGAGATTCCGAAACTCAGGAGTATCAAAGGCGGAACAACAGGTGTCTATAGTTTTGGCTTTGAAGTGAATAATGAACATATTGTTGCTCTGAGCATAAGGGGAAAGGACTCAATACACTACCTTCAACAGTTGCTAATCTGAGTCGTCTTGAGAGGTTATACCTGAGGGATAATGACCTTACGACAATCCCTGAAAGTATCTGTAAACTTCCAAGACTTGTTTACCTCGATGTGTTCAATAACAAAATCAAAGCAATTCCCAGGTCCATAGGTCAATTGCAAACCTTAGAGAGGGCTGATCTCTCGAGTAACTTCATAAAAACACTTCCAGAAACCATCGGGAATCTCCAGAACCTGAAGCGGCTAGGACTGATGGATGTTAAACTGGAGTCTTTGCCAGAATCCATTGGAAAACTGAAGAAATGTTGGGATCTAGCGATTTTCATCAATAATCTGACTACACTTCCAGCTTCCATTGGTGAGATGAAGGGACTCACACGCTTACCAGTCCATTAAAATAAACTCTCGAGAATTCCTGAATCGATAGGGAATATTCCAAACCTGAAGGAATTGTCTCTACATGACAATCAACTAACATCATTACCTGACAGTATTGGAAATCTATCAAAGCTAGAGAGTCTTAGGCTAGAAGGTAATCTACTCACCAGCCTACCAGAAGCTATTACAAACCTAACCCACCTCCGTGCTCTTGAGATCAGGCGGAATAAATTCTCATCGTTTCCCTCAGGGATGAAGAGATGGGTAGGAAACTTAGAAACTTCGGGTGCCAGAGTGAGAATGACAATGACACAAAGACAACTTCTGTGATAGTTCCAAAAGAGCTCCTACATGATTTCATGTTACCTTGAACTCATTTCTGCTTCGCTGAATCAAGGTATACTGGCACATAGAACTCCATTTCCCATTCAACAATGAAGCTCGTGGTCCATACTGGCTGTGAAGGTTCAGTTCCTTGATCCAACATGTCTTGCCAGGATTCGTCAGTGGGCCGGTCATTCATTGGCCAGGTGAATTCATAGTAAGAGAAGACAGCACCCCTGGTGAGGATGACATCTCCCTCGATTTTAACAGCTACAAGAATCACCATCGGACGTCCCACTGCTTCCTCAAGAACTTCACCAGAGTTGGGGTCTGTGTGAACATCGGCAATTACTGCCATGTCCTTATCTTCATTGGACAGTAACTCGCTATCATGTGGGAACGTCACAATTTTTTCAAGAATATAGCCGCTATTCTGAATCACACGATACTCCGTATCATTCAGTGTGGTTCCTTCAAGTTCCTTGATCGATATTGCTTGTAGGCTAAGTAAGAACTCTAAGAGGTCTCCTAACTTCTCGCTGATGAGCGATGAGAGTAGACTTCGAGAATCAAGACCTGTAATCATCATCTGACAAAGCGAAGCAAGTCTTGCGTACAGATTAGGAACCGGTTCGACATATCCCTTAATCTGGGGAGGTAGTCCAGTCAGCGTGCCATAAGACTGCTTGGCATAAAGGATAGTGTCGTGTCTCAGTTCAGTCCAAGAGGCCAACGCTGTGGAGAGTTGCTTGTCGACCCATGCATCACTCTGCATGAAGAAGGGATAACCCTCTCCTGGCTCTGATAAAAGTGGGAGCAGTGAATATAGCCAGAGATAGTAGAGGTTCTGGGTCCATTCATCCGCTGTCATGTTTCCAATCTGATTCCAGAGCATCTTCATCTGCGAAACATAGTTTACATAGTTTTTATCATCCTCCAGGAGATCCCAAGCCCGATTAGAACCAAATGCGGCCATCACGTCGAGTCCCTTTGGCATCAATCGAGGATTAAGGAGAGTCCCAACATTGTCATAGACAAGTTGGCTGAGGATATAGCTGTCTGGAATATACCGCTGACCCATGAACCTCAGTCCCATTGTCTGCGCCAAGTCGTCCCCAGGCATCATTGGGTGACCAAGAATGAGTGGTTCCCGCAATTCCAAAGCTTCCTCAATGAACTGCTCCAAAAAAGTCTCATTATCAAGATCAGCAATATCGATTTCAGTGCCATAGATACTCTCTATGAGTGATAGATACTCAGCTGGAACCAAGTCATCCGCTGCACCTACGAAGAACGCAGTGGGCTCATATAGAGCATCCCAGATATCAAGACCCACTGGAGTACCTGAAATGCCTGAAACATTGTGAGTTAAGGCCAAGGAGAGGAGTATAGCTTGAGCTGTGTAGTCCTTTCCAGCCTCATTCAGCGTAGGCGGTTTTTCTGGCTGAAGTCTAAAGGATACTCGACCATACCACATCATAGCTTTGAAGTATCTTTGAAGAGTAACACTTCTAGTGTAGTGACCTCTTGGCACAAACTGCGTGAAGTCCTCCAAATATCCCATAAACCAAGCAGCAGTCATTGACGAGTGGCCTTCGATCAATGTAAGAACATTTTCAACTGCAGGTTCCACCTCTGCAGGAAATGTTCCGGGAATCACCCACTCATTATCTATCAAACTCATTGCCACGGCAAAGAACATCAGGTTTCGAAGGGCGGCGTCCTGCCATCGACCCTCAGATGCAGTTTCATACTGGGAGAAGGTCACATCCAGTAATGAATCTGTTAGGTTCCTAAGAAGATCCCAGAAGGAGTAGACCTCGATCTCTCGTAGCGCTAGGTCATAGAGAACATGATAGGCGTGCAAAACAGCATCGGATGAAACAAAACTTGGTATTCCTCGTTCATCATTGTAAACCAAGATCTCATGAATATGTTTGAACGGAGATTGGGATGTAACAGCAAATCCATTTTCAACAATCATCTGCGAAACTTCACTCGGCAGCGATGAGTATTGATCTAAATTCACTACGTTTGACAGTCCAGGATTCACGACATATGTTGGCGAGTTAGGTGTGAATGGCTTTTCATATGGGATGAAGTCAGCAAACTCGCCAGACACGATGCTATCAATTGTGAATGTGAGCTCACTTGGATGACCAGTAGGAGGGATATAGAAAGCTCCGGTCATGAACCCAAGGGTGGTGACAATACTAACAGCCAACAGCGCCGAGGTCATTCCTGCGGCTGTAATCTTTCTTTTTGTTTTGCCATCAAGAGCCCTGACTATCACGGAAAACATGTATACCACTAGGTTACGATTATACTTAGTACCATGTTTTAGAACACACTGTCCATACTTTAGAACAGAAGCATGATTGAGAATAGTTTAATGGGAAATTGTTGACCTGTTATACTAGTGGATAGGATGAGAGACCAATCCGAAGAGAGTGCTATAGAATCTGAACTCAGGGGAAATACTCTCCGTGTATATTGGTACATGCTCTCACAGAATGAACCAGTTGGTGTCAGGGAGGTCCAGAGGGCCATTGGAATGTCCAGTCCATCTGTTGCCAGTCACCATCTCTCAAAACTAGTTACATTGGAGCTCGTGGAGAAGAGGTCTGACAACTCATACCATGTGAGTCGGGTAGTCAAGGTGGGAGTATTGAAGAACTTCATCGATTTTCGGGGGAGATTTCTTCCTCGCTATGTGTTCGTCGCGATATTCTTTTCCGCATTCACACTTTCCTATGTTGCGCTTTCTTACATAGCTCAGCCAGGTATTTACGACAGGCTCATCGCCATTGCGATTGGCGTTATAGGAGCACTATTCGCATGGATCGAAAGTATTCGGCTCTGGAAGCTGAGGCTCTCATGATAATCAGTAAACCTCATGAGGAGGTTCCTCTCACTATTCTCCATGACAGACCAATCTGTTTCAGACATTGTTCTCAAGGTGATTCATAACAGACGTTCAGTCAGAGAGTACCTGGATAAGGATGTGCCTGATGACATCCTTACCAAAATTCTCGCGGCTGGTTTCAGAGCACCCTTCGCCGCTCAACTTTGTTCTGTGGTTTACACTCGCAGTCGTGAGAGAATGAAGGAGGCTGGAGTAAGTGTCTATCCAACTGCTCCAGTACACATGATATTCTTCATTGATTTCTGTAGGCTTGAGAAGATTATGAAACATCGCGGACACGAGTATGGCTATGATGATATGATGGCAATCTGGTTAGGCATGCAGGATGTGGTCCTCATGATTGAAAACCTGACAATCGCAGCAGAGTCATTTGGTCTTGGTTCAGTACTCTATGGTATGACTCCGTTGAAGGCCGATTCAATCGCCAAGACATTCAAGGTTCCGAAACGTGTCTTTCCCGTAGTGGGCATAAGTGTCGGTTATCCAGATCCCGCAGAAGACACTGAGATTCGGCCGAGGTTTCCACTTGAAATGTCAGCATTTGAGGATGAGTACCGAGACCATTCGGATGAGGACATCAAGATATGCATGAAGGGGATGGATGAGGGATTCATTGCTCAAGGATACTATATCAAGAACAAGACAAAGGTGAAGTTGGTTGATAAGAAGGACACAATTGGTTTCGATAAGTACTCATGGTCTGAGCACATCTCACGGAAGTTCAGAAGTGCGTTTCGAAGGGGAGACCCTCTCATTGAGGTCCTAAGGCGCCATGGATTTGACCTGAGGTAAATTGTTAAGTTTCAACACGAACTAAGAAACACCGCGTTTAGGATGTGGAGACAAGTGAGTGTTGAACTTCCTGAAGCACAGATTCTAGCTGAACAAATGTCAGACACCTTGCTTGAAAAGAAAATCAAAGCAGTTGATACACAAGATTCTGAGAAACTGCAAAAAATAGGCTTCATGAATAAGAAACTGAAGGACTACCAGAAACTTGTTGGTTGCAAGATTAAATCAATCTCACAGCGAGGAAATGTCATTCGTGTTTACATGAACAAGAAAATGAATCTGGTATTATGTCCGGATTATGGCGCAAAGATTCTCTATCATAAGAATGAAGATACATTACCAAAGAAACATCACTTCAAAGCAGAATTCACTGATGGTACATTTCTTACTGTTCGACAGACTGGAATGGGAGTTGTTTACTCAGCAACGGACGAAGAGACAAAAAACCTGTATGTCATCAAACGTGACTTTTCAGATATCCCCTCTCCAATCGGAGAACATGACTTCACCTTCGAGCGTTTTGTAGAATTACTTGACGCAAAAGATCAGAACATCAAGGCAGCCATTGTTGGAAAGAGTGCTGTTGTTGTGGGATTGAGTAATGCAGCATTTCAAGAAATCATTTACAAGGCAGGCATCCATCCAAAACGTAACACATCAACGTTGACAGATGATGAGAAACATGATGTTTATGATTCTATGAAAGAGATTCTCAACGAACGAATCTGCTCTGGTGGGAAAGACAACTGGGTCAATCTCTATGGAGAATCAGGACGACACACTCCAGTCATGGGTCCAAATATGAAAGACAAGAACTGCCCTAGGTGTAATGCTGCTGTTGAAAAGATTGCACATGGGGGTGGACAGGTATACTTCTGTCCTCGCTGTCAAAGGTAGCTTGTTCATCATGTTGTAACATCAAGTGTCTCCAAAATGAACGAGAATACGAAAGCCAGCTCTTTCATGTAGTCATAGCGTCCACTCGCACCACTATGTCCACTCTCCATCTTTGTCTTGAGAAGAAGGAGGTTATCATCTGTCTTTAATTCACGCAATTTAGCAACCCACTTTGCCGGCTCCCAGTATTGGACACGAGGGTCGTTGTATCCTGCTGTGATGAGAATATTAGGATAATTCTTTGCCTCCACTCTGTCGTAAGGAGAGTATTCGTACATCCAGTTGAAATCCTCCATGAGGTTTGGATTGCCCCATTCTTTGTATTCAAAGGTTGTAAGTGGTATTGAGTCATCAAGCATTGAATTAATCACATCAACAAACGGAACTGCAGCATAGACTGAATGAAAGAGATCAGGTCGAAGATTGAGGATAGCACCCATAAGAAGACCTCCTGCACTTCCGCCGCCAGCACATAGTCTTGAGGTTGAAGTGAATCCCTCTGAAATCAAGTACTCAGCACAGTCGATGAAATCAGTAAAGGTATTCATCTTGTTGGAGAGCTTTCCTGCATAGTACCATGGTTTCCCAAATTCTCCACCACCTCGAACATGCGCTATCGCAAAAATTACACCCCTCTCCAGAAGACTCAATCTGGTTGATTTGAATTCGGGATCCAGTGAGATGCCATATGAGCCATATCCATAGAGGTACAATGGAGCTGTTCCATCCAGTTGGACTTTTTTACTGTAAGCAAGAGAAATTGGGACCATCGTACCATCACGGACTTTCACATAGCGTCTTTCAGTAATGTAACCGGCTGGATCATGTCCTTTGATTTCATCAATTTTCTTAAGAACCAACTTGCGTGATGCCATATTGTAATCGTAAACACTTCTCGGGGTTATGGGTGAGCTGAAAGCATATCTGAATAGATCGGTTTCAAAGACAGGATTTTGTACTAAGTCAAGACCGTAAATTTTCTCAGGTTGCTCAATATCATGAGTTTCACCTGTCTTCACGTCATAGACCATGAAATTTGCATATCCATCTTGACGCTTAGAAATCATCAGATAATTCTTGAACGCCCAGATATTTGTCAAACGGACCTCTACTTGATGGCCAATCAGAAGCTCCCAGCTGTCAACTGAAACATCTATGTCTGAAGTTCTCATCATTTTGAAATTGATAGCACCATCATTGTTTACGAGTAGGTAGAAGTAGCGGTCATGGTGCTCTAGAGTGAGTTGAACTCCTTCGGTTCTTGGGAAAAAGAGCTGTAGTCCAGCTCCTTCCCTTTCAAGATCCAGAAAATGTATCTCACTGGTTTCAGCAGTCGAGTAGCTTGAATCCAGAAATAGGAACTGCTTGTCCTTCGATTTTTCAATGCTTACATAAAACGACTTGTCAGATTCCTCGAACAAACGTTTATCCTCAGATTGATCAGTCCCAAGTGCATGATATGTCAGGGTGTAAGGTCGGTGAATGTCATCAAGTTCTGCGTAGTAGATTCCATTGTTATCATTTGTCCATTCAGGACCACTCCATCCAGTGGCATTAGATACTGTGTCGATGACCTCACCTGTTGTTAAATCTACAATCCTTATGTCATAGGTTTCGCCTCCAGTAAAATCAACTGAGTATGCCATCTTTGTATGATCTGGACTAATTTTGAGTGCCGCAACTTTCGTATACTTCTTGCCTTCTGCCAAGACATTGATGTCAAGAATAACTTCTTCTGGCGCATCTAGAGATTTGAGTTTTCGACAGTGTATATTGTAATTCTTGCCTTCAACTGTTCTGTGATAGTAGTAGTAATCGCCAATTTTCATGGGAACGCTTTCGTCAGTTTCTTTGATTCGTCCCTTCATTTCTACAAAGAGTGCTTTTTGAAGAGGTTCTGTATGAGCCATAATGGAATTGGTGTAATCATTCTCTGCATTGAGGAACTCTTCTACCTCACTGGTGCCCTTGTTTCGTAACCAGTAATAATCATCCTTGAATTTCACACCATGAATCTCAAACTCGTAAGATTCCTTCTTTGCAACAGGTGGATTTGCCATAAACAAGCATTCAATGAACAAGAGATAAACGTTACAGTTGAACACCTGATTGGTCCTCAGGGGTATCGAAGGTTGGATTCATAAGACCAGTGGCATTTCTCAACTGTAAGGAGCTGAGTTGATGTTCGAGTACAGAAGTGATCAAAGAACATTGAACATAGGAGGTGTGAGAATTGGAGGACCACTCGGATTAATACCTACAGTCCTCATACCTTCACTCTTCTACAACAAGGATCGGCTTGTAAAGAATGCAACTACTGGTGAATTTGACAAGGACAAAACTGAGAACATGATCAATATTCTGAGTGACCTAACCGAAAGAACTGGTTTAGGTACTATGCTTGATGTAGTTGCCATGACAGAGGAAGCTATGGTGAAGTATCTGCAGTTTCTTGTAGACAGAACAGATTTCCCTTTGCTAATAGATGGTTCTGATTCATTGGAGGTCAATGCTGCAGGCATCAGGTATGCAATGGATTCTGGTTTTCTTGACCGTGTAATTATCAACTCACTCACACCAGACTCTGATGATGATCTCTTTGTTGTTGTTCAAGAGACTGGCTTGAAAAACGCTTTAATTCTAACTTTCAATTCAGCATCTTTGGCATCTAGCTCAAAACGGGTTGAGATTGCTGACAACTTAATCAATAAAGCTCAAAGCGTGGGAGTTTCAAACATACTGATTGACACTGGTGTCATGGACCTTCCAACATTGGGAATTGCATGTAAAACACAGAACTTGTTGAAAGACAAGTATGGATATCCAGTAGGAAATGGAGCTCACAATGCGGTTAGCACTTGGACGGGATTGGTACCCAAGTTTGGAAGAGAAGCAAAGAAACCTGCTGTGGTTGGTTCCAGTCTGATGCCGGTTTCGTTGGGAGCAGACTTTGTGCTAATGGGTCCAGCTAGAGATGCTCCATTGGTTTATCCGTCTATTGCTATGATTGATGTTGCTTATTCGGGAATCTTGATTGAGGAAAGAATCCGTCCAGACAAACCACATCCAAGATATCTAGTAGGTTGATGTATCGATAACATATATCTGAGACTCCGTTATCGCCACAGATAACAACAGATAGATTTCTGAATCAATAAGGAAGTAAGTTCACTATTGAAGTTGACAGCTAACTATACAATCGTTTTGACAGTGATTCTGATTCTGCTTTCGCAATCATTCACCCAAACTCAGTCGCATGTACAACCGGATTCGGCCTTTAGTCTAGCGCAGATGACCACAGCAAAAATCATGCAGGGAGAGGTTGTTGTTGAGAGGAGGCCAACCGCCTTTGACGGATACAACATGTTTGTACTGAGAGAACATGACAACGTCAATAGTAAACACAATCAGACACTGATAATTACTGATATGGAGGGAAACGTAGAGTACGAACGAATTCTCACGCCCGAAACACTTTACGAACTAGCAGACCTTTCAATGGATTTTGTCAGTCCAACAACAATCCTTGTAGGGTACCAAAGAGATGTTGCATTGGTGAACCTATACAATGGTTCAGTTAGGTATCTCGGATTTTTCGGTCATCATGATTACGAGTACAATCATAACAATAATACTGTGTTTGTATTCAAGTACATGACAAAGGACATCAATGGGAGCTCCTACCTATATGATAGAATTGAAGAACACAACCTAAATGGAGAGCTTGTATGGAGTCTAGATACAAGCGATTTCATCTCCCCGGACATGCAATGTCCATACGAAGATTACTTCATGGGCTCACCAGACATGACTCATTCGAATACACTCTTCTATGATAATGACGAAGACATGATATATTACAATCCAAGAAATGTCAATACCTTTTACAAAATCGATCACAGAACTAGTGAGGTGATATGGGGTGTAGGCGAGTATGGAAACTTCACAATGTATGACAAATCAGGTCATGAAACAAGTCATTTATTCTTTCATCCACATGCATTAGAAAGAGTGGATGATAACACATTCATTCTATTTGACAATGACCATCACGATCAGAACAATCCCAACAATAGAAAATCGAGAATGTTGGAAATCACTATCAATGAAACCACAATGGAAGCTCATGAATCCTGGTCTTGGACGGGACCACTTCAGTACTTTTCCTTTCTATGGGGAGATGCAGACAGACTTCCAAACGGTAATAGACTAGGAACCTTCGGAGCAGGTTCGCATCCAGATACTGATGATGGCCCTATTATCGTTGAGGTGACGGAGACGGGAGATATTGCATGGAAATTCACGTTTGAAAACAGTGAAGAATACAAATACGGAATATACCGAACTGAGCGATTTCGTTATTCGCCAATCTTGGAAAGTCCATCAAAGATTCACTTTGATCCTGAGGAAGAGGTAATTCTTGAATGGCAAGCTTGGTACGACTTTCGACCAAAGAGGACTGTCATCGGGAACTATAGTCTAAGCATGAGCAACACCCTGATAGATTCTGGAACATTCCCATATGACCGATTTTGGAGACCCTCGAACCTGACCTTTAACCTAGGAGTTCTTGAAGAAGGAGAATATGAGCTAACACTGCAGGTTACAGATGAGGTTGGTTTCACGACCAATGATACAATTCTAGTCAATGTTTCTGTGTCATCTTTCATACCAGTTCTGATAGGAGTGTCTCTCGGAGTTGTCGCAGTCTTGGTCATCCTTGTTATATACAAAAAGAAGAATAGATAGCAAGTTCCCACAAGTTTCCAAACCATTGCTGTTAAAGCACATCTCATATTCGATAGAGTTGAGAGCCATATGAAAGAAAATGGCAATACCTGAACCATCCCATGTTCGTCCAACTAAGCGGAACCGTGGAATGTTTCTGTATGCAATTACATTCATCGTCATTACATGTGCAACGGCAGTCAATCTCTCTCTAAGGGACTTCATATCCTTCGACCCACTCAGCTCTCTAGTTGCGGGCCTATTTGCTGGGATTGCTTTGTTGATGTTTCAGTTGACGTACCTGAAGTTCGTTGTCAACTCAAGTAGACGACCACAACGAAGAGACCCTGACATAGTCTAGGTCTTCCAAACTATAGGACAACAATAATGAAATACTGCTTTCGTCACATTTGTATGGACTAAGATGGTGGATCTGATCTTTGGGGATCTAGCCCTTCTTGATATTGTGATGGCGATAGCAACAGGGCTGATTGCGTCAGCTGTTTTAACAACAGCGTACTATATGGCTGCATCAGGTATGTCTAAATGGAAACCCAGAAAACTAGTCCATATCACAATGGGTACAACCATCGGTATGACTTTGGTAGCATATTCAAATCTAAGTGGTCCAGCGTTTGCAACTGGAATATTCTTGACTATACTCATGTACGCATGGGCTCACAAGAGTGAGCTGATTTGGGAACTACTCATTGCTGGAAGTCGTGAGGGAGAAACTAGACTCAATACATTCGCATCAGGTTTCATGGGACTTGTTTCCTTTGGTACTGTGTTTCTCGTTTTCTTCCAAAGGCCGGAGATATTTGTTGCATCAATTCTCGCCGTTTCCTGGGGTGATGCGGCGGGGGAGGTGTTCGGTCGACCATTTGGTGGGAAATATGTAAAACGGAAATATCGTGACAAATCGTTTGAGGGGAGTGTTGGAGTTCTGCTTTTTACTACACTGTCAGTCATTACATCGTTAGTTGTATTCTCTCCTGATACTAACATTCTAACAGTCTTGCCGCAGATCTTTGCTATTGGTCTGTGTGCCACTTGTGCTGAATTTCTGAGTATTGGATGGACTGATAACTTCTTCATTCCTATGATTACCGCACTTACAATGTGGTGGCTTCTCTTTCCGGGAATTGCACTTTTTGTGTAGAACTATCCCCAATCACTGATTCGCTCGATGCCAGACTCACCAAGTTCACAGACCAATTTGAGCTCAGCAAGAATTCCTGACCATCCGATGTCATATCCAACAACAGCCTCAGGGGTCTTGAAGCCATGATGGTGCAGTGTCACAAGTGTGTGTTCATTGACCTCCTCAAACCGCACATTGACTAATGTTTCGGGTTCATCGCCATGCACCCAAGAGAATTCAAGCTCTTGATCTTGCATCATCTTCTTGAAGACAATTGGCCCCTTGCCTTCAGCCCACCATGTATAGATACCTGCATATTGTCTATCAACCACTGGATCATCGGCTCGGATGAAGTGCTTCAGTTTCTCAGGATTTGTCCAAACATCAAATGGTAATGATGGGGGCGTTTTACAAACCACACTTAATCGAACATCAACAGGGTCGTAGCGAGTGATTCGAAGGGGGTGATAGTTCGAATAATCAAAGCGAATTGCAGGTGCTCCGAGTTCTACAGCAGCCTTGAAATTTGCCAGAAGGAGGTTCCAATGTTCTGGTAAGTGGTAGTCTCGAGCAGAAACAGGAACTGCGCCATGATTAACCTGAATCATTGTTCCAGGGCCAATCGGATTGAAACGAATGACGAGTAGAGTGTCAACACCCATTATTCTCCAACTGAGGAGCAGTACTTTCTTTTCCTTCACTTCTTTGATATCCCAATAGTTTGCCAGCTCAGGAGTCGTTGGGGCATTAGGGCCGAGGAACCTAATAGTACCACCCACGCGAACATCTGCACTAATTTCGTCACCTAGCCACTGAAGCATGATGATGGGATCCAGAAATTTCGCCCAGACCTCCTCAAGTGGTCTGGAAACACGAATCCGCAGATGAATGACAGGGAGGACCTCTTCTTTCTGCTCCGCCACTTTCCTCTACCTCATTCCTCGTTCTTTTTTCCTGTTGTCACCAAGCCTTAAGTTTCTGATGGTATTCGATTTTTCATTGGTAATATCAATTCAGAGTTTGTGCATCAATCAAACTTCATTAGAGTTACAAGAGCCTCTCCATCCAAGATGATTTTACCTTCCTGATTTGTGCAAGTTGTGCTCAGAGTTACGCGCTCTTTTTCATCATTCAGTCCAACTACTTCTACTCGAGCTGTGATTGTATCTCCAATCTTCACGGGACCCAGAAAGCGCATGCTCTGGCTCATATAGATAGTACCAGGTCCTGGAAGATGCATACCTATCGCTGTACTCACAAAAGAAGCTGTTAGAATTCCATGAGCTATTCGACCTCCAAACATAGTCGTTTTCGCCCAGGCCTCATCAAAGTGCAATGGATTGTAATCTCCACTGAGGTTTCCGAAGACTTGAATGTCCTCTTCAGTGACCTTGTGTTTGACCTCTGCAGATTGACCCATCTTGATATCTGTATACTTTGTTACTTCCATCTTCATCACTTCTCCGTTCCCCATTTGATTGTCATGGCATTCCAAGACCACCCTATTCCAGCGGCTGTGAGAACAACTATGTCTCCATCTTTAATCTTGCCGCTCTTGAGACCTTCTTCTAGAGATACGATTGAGTCATTCTGACCCATGTGACCCCATTCTGTGAAATATGTAGACTGTTCATAGGGATCAATACCAAGCTCATTGGCAACATATTCGAATGCGCTTCGTTTCATCCGAATGAGTCCGAGATAATCAATGTCTTTTCGCTCATAGCCACTACGTTTGAGAGATTGATCCACAACAGCTAGAAAATTCTTCATCGATAATTTGTCCAACCTTTCTTTAAGACCTTCGGGATCAGTCACGTCGAGATATGTCAGTCCCTTATCGATTGCGTCACAAGTGATAGGCATTACTGTTCCGCCAGCAGGAACATACACGTCCTCAGAGAACTGCCCATCTGAAATCACACTTCCCTCCAACACGACATTTCTATCATAGTTTGCACGAAGTATCATTGCAACACCACTAGCAGCCAAGTCGTGCATGAATCGAGTTCGTATGTTACTGTAGTCAATAAGGTCTGAGTTCCGATAGCCACTTCCAATAATGATACGTTCATAACCATGAGCCTGCATCAGTGCTTTCGCCAGAATCATTGCGACCACAATAGTTCCGCATCTTTGATTTACGTCGAACGCCCAGGCGTTCGTAGCTCCAATCTCACCTTGAAACTTGATTGCATAAGTCTGCATTGGATGTTCAGCATAGACCTCACCCGCCCAGATTACAACATCAATATCCTTTGCAGGATCCAACCCAGCTCTTTCGATGGCAATCTTCGCCGCCTTGACTCCCATAGCAACCGTGTGATCATCCTTTCCAGGCACAGACTTACTGTGTAGACCCATTTTTGTCTTGAGAATCTCAACAGGAGTTCCGGATTTGCTTGATATGTATTCAGCAGTGTGGCGTTCCTTTGGTATGTAGGTTCCGATGGATTCGATTCCAATAGATTTGACTTTGAGCATCAGTCATCACCATTCTCAACAAGTTCACGTTTCAGAATTTTCCCAGCAGCACTTTTCGGAAGTTCATCCCTAAATTCGTAGTGCTTCGGGATTTTGTATCTTGCCAATTTTCCATCCAAATACGTGAGAACATCATCCTCTGTTAGAGCAGTATCTGGTTTGAGTACGACGAATGCTTTTCCGACCTCACCCCACTTTTCGCTTGGTACACCAACGACAGCAGCCTCAAGGATTGCAGGATGTTTGAAGAGTAACTCCTCAATCTCTGTGGGATAGACATTCTCTCCTCCTGAGATGAACATGTCTTTCTTCCTTCCAGTGATGAAGAAGAAACCTTCCTCGTCTTTCATTGCAAGGTCGCCGGTGTGAACCCATCCATTAGGTTCGATTATCTTAGCTGTTTCTTCGGGTTCTTCCCAGTAACCAGAGAAAATATGAGGACCCCTCAATAGTAACTCACCAACCTGACCGACCCCGACTTCTTTGTTATCATTGTCAACTATCTTCATATCGCAATGGAAAACTGGAAAACCAACTGAGGACGGTTTTCGTTTGACGTCAATTTCAGGTAGGTAGAAATTATTGGGACCGACCTCTGTAAGACCATAACCCATCTTGAGAATTTTGCCACGTTTCCAATATTTCTCCATAATAGCAACAGGACATGGAGCACCTCCACTGATGAATAGCCTGACACTGTCGAAGCTGATTTTCTCGAAGCTCTTTGACTCGGCCATCATGTTGAACATAGTGGGAACACCAACGACAAGGGTACACTTCTCTTCCATTATGACTCGAAGAGTTTCGTCAATGTTAAAATCACCCATTATAATGGATTTCGCACCTAGATGTATAAACGGGATGAGGAGGACATTTATGCCGCCAGTATGAAAAAGGGGAAAGAGAAGTGGCTGGATATCATCGGGTTTCAAGCCCCACGAAACTATCGTATTAACCGAATTCCAAAAGACAAGACCGTGGGATAAGACCGCACCTTTGGGAAGTCCAGTTGTACCCCCTGTAAATACGATTAGATAGGGATCATCCAGTGTGAGGTGTGGTCGTTCTACTTCACTAGACGGTTTGCGTTTCATGAGAGAGCTGAGATCAGAGTCAGAATCCAATTTCTTGTTTCCCATGACGACAACCTGCTTTCCTTTCAGATGGGGTCGAAGCTCATCAAATACTGTCTTGAGCGCTGGGTCGTAAAACAATATAGACGGATTCGTCTTCTTCAAGAGGTATTCAATTTCAACAGCTGTGAGACGAACATTAAAGGGAGTCATAATAGCTCCAATCTTGCCACAGGCAAACAGGAGGTCCAGGAAGTCAAACCTGTTCTTGGAGTAAACACCTACACGATCTCCTTTCTCTACTCCAGAATCAAGCAATAGTCTAGCTACTTGATTCGCTCGCGAATCAATCTCTCCAAAGGTGTACCTTACCTTCTGGATGTTGTCAACTATTGCTTCCAGCTTCGGGGTCAACAAAGCTCTTCTTCCTGTCCAATCGCCAATCCATGACCAATCTTTCGGATACATTCCGAGGACTCCTGTTGTTTCAGTGATAGTGACTTGTACCTAATTTAATCCAAAAGATATATTATTCGCCCAAAGTGAGTTTAGTGGGGAAACCCGATTTTGGATGGACTGAGAAGAGGGAAGTCGAATTGACCTCAGAAAACGACTATATCCTAAGCACTAGTGGGTTGACCAAGAATTTTGGTGGGTTAATCGCAGTCAATGATGTAAGTCTTGACTTCGAAAGAGGTTCGATAAAAGCCATAATAGGTCCGAATGGGTCAGGAAAAACGACCTTCTTCAATCTGATAACTGGAGTCTTTCCGCCTTCATCGGGTAAGATTCTCTTTGAGGGCCAAAACATTACTCGAGCATCGATGCATAAACGTACTCGACTGGGCATCTCGAGGTCATATCAGATCACGAATATCTTCCCATATCAGACAACGTTTGAGAATATTCGGTTGGCTGTTCAGGGATGCAGTGGTGCAAGAGTAAACTTCCTGGGAATGCTTAGAAAAGCTGGATCGTATACAGAATTTCATGACAAAGTCTTAGAGATTGTTTCAATTGTTGGACTTGATCCTACTAGGCTCTACATTCCGGCTGCTTTGATACCTCATGCTGAACAAAGGAAACTAGAAATCGCGATGGCTCTCGCTACAGAACCAAGACTCCTTTTACTTGATGAACCTGCTGCAGGAATGGCGATTGAAGAGATACCTGAAGTCATTGATGCTATACTTCGTGTCAAAAAATCATATGGTGATCGACTCACACTCCTTGTGGTCGAACACAAGATGGACATTGTTATGAACCTCAGCGAGGAAATCATTGTCCTTTCTCAAGGAAGAATGATAGCAAAAGGGCCTCCCAAAGAAATCAGAGAAAACGAACAAGTCCTTACAGCTTATCTTGGTGGTACAGATGAAACACTTGCTTGAAGTTCAAGATGCTCATGTATACATAGGTTCCTTCTACGTCCTACAAGGAATCTCACTAGTCGTTCCTAAAGGAGAAGTCACACTCTTACTAGGAAGGAATGGAGCAGGAAAAACAACTACGATGAAATCAGTACTTGGAATTTATCCACCAAGAAACGGGAATGTAGTCTTCAAAGGTGAGGAGATTTCAAATCTACCCACTCATAAGATAGTCAACAAAGGCATTGGTTACGTTCCAGATACAAGAAGGATATTTGGAACATTGACAGTTGAGCAAAATCTGATTGTATCTCGTAGAAAGGGAACATCAAAAGAGAAGATGCAAGAAAGAATGGAGTTGATTTTCGATCTATTCCCAGATATGAGGGGGTTTCTGAAACAGAGAGCAGGAACACTGTCTGGCGGACAACAGCAAATGCTGGCAGTCGCTCGTGCATTGGTGAATGAGAATGACTTGTTGCTTATTGATGAGCCAACTGAAGGCCTAAGTCCACTCCTTGCCAAGAATCTGATCGCATCCCTTGACAGATTGAAAGAATATGCCACTATATTACTAGTAGAACAGAACTTCCGAGCTGTTTCCAGGCTGGGTGATAATTACTACATCTTCGATAATGGAAAAATCGTTCACGAAGGGAATAACATGTCTGAACTGATTGCAGATAAAGAACTCGTTGCGCAATACTTGGGGGTGAGAATCTAACATGATGGATTCACAGGAAACTACTCAATCGCAATCTCGAGGATTATTGAGAACACTTGTACTAATTGATGTTATCATTGCAATAGGATGTATCTTAGCTGTTGTTGCTATTAACGTCTATTCATGGAATGGATTCATTGTTGGGCTGAGTAAATCTATTGTGAATGGCCTTGCTCTCAGCATGTTGCTCTTCCTGATGGTGTCAGGATTCTACTTGATATTTGGGTTATGCGATGTCATCAATTTCGCACACGGGTCCTTCTTCATGCTAGGTGGGTTCATGGGCTTTGTCATTTATCGAGGAACAGAGGCGGTTCTGCTTGATCAGGCTCTACCATTCTATGCAATTTTTGGAGGCAGTCATTTTGCTATGTCCCTAATCTCGTTTATTGTTAGTGCTCTAGGGGCTACTGCGGTTATGGCAATTATCGGTGGTAGCATAGAGTTCTTCACAATTCGTCGACTCTATGGAAATGCAATTGCACAGATATTACTAACCGTTGGTTTTATGTTCATTATAACTCAGGCTGCTGAGATTATCTGGGGGCCTCCGCAATTTTCGTATTTCATTATACCCGGTTCTAGTTCCCAATTAGATACGTTCTTCATTAGTGGAACTCTTGTTTTTGGTGATATAATATTCAAAGCATACAACATCTTTCTGATCTTTCTCGGATTCGCAGTTGCTGGATTGATGTTTCTAGGCTTTAGAAAGACGCGAATTGGCCTGCAAATTCAAGCGGGTATAGAAGATTCAGAGATGGTCGAAGCACTTGGTACAAATATCAGACGATTGTTCACAGTTGTCTTCATGATAGGAGCTGGTCTTGCTGGACTATCAGGAGCAGTCCTTGTTCCGATGATTGGAGCAAATTCTGGTCACGGGCTCACATACCTCATTTACGCCTTTGTCATCGTTGTTATAGGGGGCGCTCATTATGGTCGATTCGAAGGAACCTTCTTCGGGGCACTTGTAGTAGGTCTTTCAATTCAGTTTTCGTCGTATTTCATCCCATTTCTTGAGGATATTATTGTGTTCATTATTATGGTGGTCATTCTCATAATCAAGCCAGGAGGTCTGACAGGTCATGAGTAATGAGAGAAACATTCTGAGGGGAATGAAGCAGGTCATTCTTAGAACGCCATCTATATTGTCAAAAAACAGAACAGTATTAGCAATTCTTGCGTTCATGTACCTTATTCCACTGGGAACAGGTGCCGCATTAGGACCCGTTCGAAATCTACTCAAGGTAGTTACACTAATCATGATCTTTGCTCTTCTCGCCATGTCTTTTGACCTGCAGTTGGGTCGTTCTGCTCTACTCAATTTTGGACATGTTGCACTCTTTGGAGTAGGTGCCTATTTCGTGACATATACACTGGACGAGAATTTTCTCCCTTCGCCATATAATGCTGTGGCTGCAATTCCTTATCCTTTGGCAATACTCATCGCGATGCTGATTGGTGCGGGTCTTGGTCTCATCATGGGTTTAACAACTAGTCGTATGAGAGGTACAGCTTTTGCATTTATTGCACTTGCAATCGCGATGTTCATCTTCAATTTCTTCCGACAGACCAATGTGCTATCTGGAGGTGAAACAGGAATCAGGGTACCCATCCCGGATCTTCTAAGGACCGGTCCAGTCTATCAGTTATTCGTAATGATTGCATTCATTTTCCTTGCTGCTTTTGTTGGTACTACGTACATTTACTTAAAGAAGAAAATGGATTACACGGGTCTATTGCTAGTTGTTCCAGTCATAGCGGCCCTCACAGGTTTCCTATTGATTCTTGGGAGAAATATCCTGGGTTCTGTGGTGGTCGTCATGGGATTCCTCATCATGATAATGCTCTTCTTGTTTGAATATGGTAGAACTATTGATGACCCTCTTCAGTATTCTGAACATCAAACATTGACAGGAGACGTAAAATCACGCAGCATGGTGAGTACATATGTTATTCCGCTAGTGATCGTAGTGGTCATCGTGGTAGGAGTGTTAGTTAGTTTTGGTGAAAATATATCGGACATGATGTCATTGTGGATTACACAAGATGATATTTTCTACTTCAGGACTCCAGTACAATACTACCTTGTATTGACGTGTCTGGTTCTGATCTATGTCTTTGTAAGGCGACTGATAGCATCACCGTTTGGGAGAATGGTTACTGCTGTTGCGCAGAATGAAGAACGAGCAGAAGCTCTTGGTTACAACAGTTATCGCGCTAAGATAGTTGTACTAGTAATTAGTGGGGCGATTGCATCCCTTGCAGGAGCGTTGTATGCGCCATTTATCAATATCCTAACTCCGGAAACCGCATTGGGAGTCGAAATTACAATCAACGCTATGTTGTACACAATCATCGGAGGTATAGCTACACTGTTTGGCCCAATACTCGGGACAGGAGTTGTAGTCTATTCCGAACACAATTTAGTGGATTTCTTTGAAGGACTTGGTTTACCGGGCCGCTTATGGTTAATAGGACTAGGAGTGATGTACATCATCATCGTTCTGTTCATGCCGCTTGGAATCGTAGGTTCTCTCGGTCACAGAATTGACTCTTTCAAGGTTAGGCTACGACAGTTCGGGTTAAGGGAATCCGATTACTGGATCTTCGGATTACTTGGTACAATGGGGATACTTCTATACGTGTCTGAGGATCCTAGGCTATTTCCTCTTGCTCTGGGGATATTCGGATTTCTGATTGCAGTGGGTTTCTTCTTGGTTGTAGTCTTAAGAAGGAATATTTGGTCTGGTTTGAAAGCTTTCGGACGAAGGTCGATATTAAGGTTGACAGCTATAGGTGGAAAGATAAAATCGAGATTACAAAGGAGATGAGGATATGCCATTCACGACAATACAAGACGTCGATTTGTACTATGAGATTCATGGACCACCTGATGCTCCGCCGCTGGTACTCATTGGAGGTTGGGCATCATATCGCTGGATCTGGTTCCGCCAGGTTCCCACGTTCAAGGAGAAATACAGGTGTATCGTCTTTGACAATCGCGGGGCAGGACAGAGTTCTAAACCGGACTACCCATACACAATAGAGATGATGGCGGCCGACACAGTTGGGCTATTGGACACTTTACAAATTGAGAGTGCACATATATTGGGAATTTCGATGGGCGGATTGATTGCGCAACAAATAGCGCTATCATATCCTGAAATGGTTCGTAGCTTGATTCTTGTTGCAACGCACTTTGGAGGACCCAATCATATTCCGATACCAGATGACATTGTGGCATTGCTAGTTGCTCTACCAACTGAAACTATCTCATATGAACAAGCCAGAAAGATGCGATACAATGCAACCTTCAGTACGGAATTCCTTGAGGAAAATGAGGAACTCATGAAGCAGATAGATGATTGGGTAGTAAAGCATCCTGCACCATTATTCGCGCAAGTGCATCAGAGCTCTGCCACAGCTGGATTTGATTCAGAATCAGAGTTGAAGAATATTACTGCACCCACTCTAATCTTGCATGGAAGCATAGATTTCACGATATTGCCCAAGAACTCAGAACTGATAGCAGAAAAGATACCTAATTCGAGAATACAATTCATCGAGGGTGCAGCACACTTTGTCATTGTCGAAAAATATCAGGAGTTCAATACTGCAGTTATGAATTTCATTGATGAGATTGAGGGGAGATAACGAGTTCACTACGCCAAAGAGAGGTGAAATCAATAAGATGGGGCGGTCTGCAGTCGTAACTGGGCTAGGAATCTATATTCCAGAGAAGATGTTGACAAATGAGGACATAGAGAAGATGCTCAACAGGCCTGGCACAGCTGACTGGTTAGTGAAGAACGTTGGTATAAGACAGCGGCACATTATGGCGAAGGATGAGGTAACTTCCGACCTTGCAGTCCATGCTGGTCGGGAATCACTGGAGAATTCAGGAATCAATCCAAGAGACCTTGACCTAATCATAGTGAGTACAGACACTCCAGACTATCTCTCACCAGCAACTTCTGTTGTTGTTCAAGAAAAGCTTGGAGCCAAAAATGCAGGGACATTCGATGTAAACTGTGCCTGTGCAGGACTAGTCACATCTCTAGACATTGCCTCACGCTACATTCAGACTGATCCAAGTATTGAGTCAATCCTAGTGATTGGAGCCTATGGAATGACCAAGTTCGTTGATTGGACAGATCATTACACTTGTACCCTGTTTGCAGATGCAGCTGGTGCGATGACGCTACAAGCAAGTATTGAGAGAGAAGGATTCATCGCATCAAAACTGATTGCTGATGGTTCATTCCACGACCACTTGGGAATCTTTGTAGGCGGAACCGCTGAGCCTCCTACCATAGAGGCAATCGAAAATAATAGACATCATTTAGCATTTCGCAAAAGATTTCCTGCAGACACTAACCTGCAACACTGGCCTACATTGACGAGAGACTGTGTCGCAAAGGCAAATCTCACAATGGATGACATTGATTTCATCTTCTTCACCCAAGTGAATCTACGTACGATTGAAGCAGTCATGAAAGAATTAAACATGCCACTTGAAAAAACCCACAATGTCATGGACAAATGGGGATATACGGGTTCAGCTTGTATTGCTTTGGCGATGTATGACGCTATTAAGCTAGGAATACTTCCGCCACCTGGAAAGGGGAATGGTGAGAATATAGCCCTCTGCTCTTCTGGAGGTGGCTTCAATATGGCTGCAGCAATTCTCAAATGGTGGTAAGGGATTTTTATTCTGGTTTTGGTAGTAGGAATATGATTCCTGTTGAGGGGATTCAAATGGCCAATCAGTTTGATTATCTATCCAAGAGAGATATATTCTCTCCAGAGGCTGAAGCTTTAGTCGATGTTGAAACGGGGAAGAGGTACTCATACAGAGCGTTTAACCAACGGGCGAATAAGGTCGCGAATTTTCTGCAGGAAACAGTTGAGTTTCAGAAGGGAGACCGACTCTCTATTCTGGCTCGCAATAGCTTGGAGTACTGGGAAGCGTTTTTCGGATGTCAGAAGTGTGGAGGCATCTTTAGCCCTCTCAACTGGCGATTAGTGGCTCGAGAGTTGACTGGTTTGATAGACGACCTTTCTCCCTCTGTAATGTTTTATGATGCAGATATGGAAAACGTCGCCATCGAATTAAAGAAAGAAGTCGATGTTAATCATTGGATCACACTGGATGTGAAGAGGTCAGAGTTGAAAGATTCATTGCTCTATGAAGAACTGATGAAAAAAGCGTCACCAACTCCTCCTCAACCAGTGTCTCTCGCTTATGAAGACCCGATGGGTATCGTATTCACAGGCGGTACAACTGGACTTCCGAAAGGAGCTATGATAACATACCGACAGGTTGCTTTCAACACTCTGAGCACAATACGAGACGCTCTTCCAGGTGATGTCTATATCAATCATTTACCGCTCTTTCATGTTGGTGGATTGTATGTCTATGCTATACCACTCTTCATTCTGGGAGGAAAAGTAATCCAAATGAAGCGATGGAATCTCGATGAGGTTGTGAACGTTATTAACCGAGAGAAACCCAATTTCTTCTTCGCTGTTCCAACACAATATCGGATGTTGATGAATCACCCTGAATTCAAGTCGATTGACTTCAGCAGTGTCCGGTTCTTGACATCTGGGGGTGAACCTCTACCCTTGGACATCATCAAGACTTTCCAATCGGTTCATAGTGTAAAATTCAAACAAGGATTCGGAATGACTGAAGTCGGACCAGGCTGTTTTGCTCTCGACCCGTGGGATGCTGAACGGAAGATTGGAAGTATTGGTACTCCTAACTTCTTCATTGATGCTAAAGTGATTAATCCAGAAACCGGTAAGGACTGTGCTGCAAATGAGGTAGGTGAGCTCGTGTTCAAAGGACCGACAGTAACAATCGGATATTGGAATAGACCAGAATTGAATAAGGAACTCCTTGATGAGGATGGATGGTTCAGGACTGGGGACATGGTGTACTTTGATGATGAGGGATACTACTATGTGGTCGATCGAGTCAAGGACATGTTCATCTCAGGAGGAGAAAATGTCTATCCTAGAGAGATTGAGAAACTTCTAGAAGAGCATCCAAAGATAGCCCAAGTGCAGGTAATCGGTGTGCCAGATCGTAAGTGGGGAGAGGTGGGGCGCGCAATCGTTGTTTTGAAGGAAGGAGAGTCAGCCTCGGAGGAAGAAATACTCGATTATTGTGATGGAAAGTTGGCTAGTTTCAAGATTCCAAAATCAGTACGATTTACCGAGAGTTTCACACGATACATTTCTGGAGCTGGAAAAATCCTGAAACGGAAATTACGAGAAGATTTTGCACAGGAGAACTGATGACGATGCCAATCAGCAATGTGAATGGTGTGGACATATACTATGAAATTCACGGCAATGGGGAACCAGTCATCTTCGGTAATGGTGTCTTCTCCAACACTTTGGGGTGGATAAATCAGACTCCCGTGTTCTCCAAGGAGTATCAAATAATTCTCTATGATATGCGCGGTCAGGGTCAGAGTGAGAAACCAGATAGTCCATACTCATTCGAAATCCACGCTGAAGATCAAAGGGCACTTCTTGAATCCCTTGGAATCTCTAAGGTTCATCATGTTGGGATAAGCTATGGAGGAGAGCTAGGTCTCGTGTTTGCATTGAAATATCCTGAGCTGCTGAAGAGCTTAGTTGTTTGCAGTGCTGTTTCATATGTGGGACCACTACTTCGAGAGATGTGTCTATTGTGGAGATATGCATGTGAACAGGAAATTCCTGACCTGTTCTATCACTCAACTGTTCCATTAAATTTCGGAGAGACCTTTATCAAAGAAAGTGCAGCCATTCTTGAACAAGCCAAAGCTCGATATTCCGGACTCGACTATCCGCCGCTTGTGAGGTTAATTGATGCATTTCTTATGCTTGATGTTACAGATGAACTCTCCAAAATCGAAATCCCAACCTGTGTCATCGCAGGGGATAAAGACATTCTGAAACCAGTAGATCCCTACTCAAAATTAATACATGATTCTTTGCCAAATTCAGAAATGACAGTCATTCCTGATTCTGGCCATGCTGTTACCTTCGAAAAACCAAAAGAGTTCAACAAGGTGGTTCTGGATTTCTTGCAAAGTCAAACCAAATGAACTAGTTACTAATTGTAATTTTTCTGATTTCCTTAAGAGATATATAGCTCGGAACCCTCCAACTATGGATAGACATAGAACGGTCTATGTTCGACTCTAACAGTAATGATACTGTTAATGGAGGATAGAAGATGAATAAAATGAGAATGATATCTCTATCACTATCGTTGCTACTGGTAGCATCCATCTTCGTACCTTGTTTCTTTGTTAAACCGGCTGTTGCACAACCCCAACCAATAAAGATTGGAGTGTTCACACCGGAAACAGCTGGTCTGACAGCATATGGACCATGGACAAAACAAGGCTTCGAGTTGGGTATGGTTTATGCAACAACGATGATGGGATATGATAATGAGAATATGACTGAAGCAGGTCGACCCTATGAAATTCATTATTATGATACTCAGGGTGATGTAACTTATGCAGCGACTCAAGCAGTAGAAGCAATCGAAACCGATGGAATTGATATTCTTGTAGGAGGAACTTCCAGCGCGGTTGCTGCAGCAATTTCACCAATCGCTGAAGAATATGAAAAGTTGTATTTCATAACACCAGCCGCTGCAGCTTCACTAACTGCTGCAGACTTTAATCCATACATCTTCCGTATTGCAAGAAACAACTGGCATGATGCTTATGCAGGCGTCACATATGCTATGGACTATCTCAACTATACTAAGTTCGCCTTCCTTGCAGCGGATTATTCATTTGGATACGATGGCGTTTCGTCAATGACCGAGGTGATTGAGCAGAAAGGAGGAGTCGTGATCAGTTCTGTATATGCAAATCTCTTTGATACCGATTTCTCACAAGAAATTGATGCCCTCAAGGCTGCAGATCTCGTGAACGATATTGAGTACCTGTTCATTATATGGGCCCTTGACTTCTCGTATCTTTACAATGATATGACAACATACAACCTTGCTGCTGACATGGAGATTGCTGGAGCTTGTATCGATATCCTTTCAATGAACGCAATTGAGGCGAGTCTAACACCTCCTGCTACTTACATAGGTTCCACAGGTCTCTGTCTATATGGTTATGAACTACCCAACAATACGGTAAATGACTGGATGGTAGCGCAGCATGTAGCCAGAAACATCATGCCAAATGGTCAATATTTCCTCACCTATAGAGTTCCAGAGCTGTTTACTGCGAGTGCATTTGCCACAGCGCAATTCTTGGTAGACGTTACCAATGCAGTTGCGGATCTTGATACAAACATGATGATTAACTACCTGGAAAGTGGAATCACCATAAATGCGCCGAAAGGACCGACGTATCTAAGACCGGATGATCATCAAGGGCTTGCTGAGATGTATATCGCAACAGCTGTGAATGACACACGTTCCGGATCTGAAACTGAGAATCTAGTCATCGCCGAACTTGTTGAAACCCTTGACCGTGATACGGTTGCTCCACCAGTTGCATCTGTATGGAATGGAGAACCATACGTGCCTGGTGGTTTCGCACCAATGACAACCTCGACTACCACAACAACATCAACTACTACTCCAGGATCCACCACACCTCCACCAGGTGGATTCGACCTTTTGACAGTCGGGCTAATAGGAATAGCTGGATTAGCAGTGGGTGTAATTGTAGCTGCAGTAGTCTTTCGTAAGAAGTAGGGTTCATTCGAACCCTCTCTTTTTCTTTTTTTTAATGTTCAAATAGTAGCCTTAAGATTCAAAGCTGAATCCAAGAGAATATCTTGATGACAAGTATAATATCTGTGAAATTACCCTAACTAGAAGACTTTGTGAAGTCTATCGTAGAGTGGAGATTGGAGCAGAAATGAAGATACGGGTCCTAGTAATTGATGATGATGAGGACCTGTTGTTTTTAGCAGGAAAGTTTCTAACTAGAGAAGATGATCGTATTCAGCTCGTTTCAGCTACCACTGACCAAGAGGCGCTCCGGCTTATTGAAGAGGAGCATTTCGATGCTATTGTCTGTGACCACTTTCTAGGTCATGATAGTATGACTGGTCTAGAGTTGTTGGAATGGGTTCGTGACTTCAACCCACATATTCCATTTATCATCTTCACTGGTAGGAGTCAGGAAGCTGTCGCCATCAGAGCACTGAACCTTGGAGCAGATTACTATCTCAAGAAGGGGACTGAAGAGTTCAGAGAATTGTTCGCTCAGTTAGCAAATCGAATTGTTTCAGAGGTTGAATCAAGACGACAAGCTGAGGCTCTTGAAACTGCAATGAGTGAACTTGAGAAGCGTGTAGAGGAAAGGACTGTAGAACTAACAAAGATGAATGAACAGCTAGCTCAGGAGATATCTGAAAGAAAAAAGATGGAAGAATCATTGATACTACAAAGAGATCTTGGAAATACTCTTTGTAAAACTGAAAACTTAATCGATGCCTTAGACAGAATTCTGAAAGCAACTGTACATCTAGAGGGAGTTGATACAGGCGGTATCTTCCTTGTTGATGATAAAACTGGTCAACTAGATCTCTCGACGAGTCAGGGGATGTCATCTCAGTTTCTCAAGAGTATCCTTGGAAAAGAAGAGAGCAAGGAGCTCGCTGAGCCACTCTATGTTTCAAAAGAGAACATCAGTGATTCGTTGAGGAAACTGAGTGATTACGAAGACCTCACAGCTGTTGCGATTGTCCCTGTTCTATACGATAATAAAACAGTTGCAATCCTAAGTTTAGGTTCACACTCACATGACGAGATCCCAAAATCAGATAGACATACTTTGGAGTCAATAGCTATTCAGGTTGGAGCTTATATAGCAAGGGTCAAGGCTCAAGAAGCAATTCTACGGTCACAGTCTGAGATTATGGGGATGTTTGACTCATTCAGAGACATATTTCTCATTGTCGATAAATCTGGTTATGTGCTTCATGCTAATGGTACAGCAAGTGAAAAATTAGGAACTTCAAGTGATAACCTCGATGGAAAGAGTATCCTAGATTTCTATGAGAAACAGAGTCAGACAAAGATTGCAGAAATTCTACAAGGAGTGAATCCCGGAGATGTTGTCATGATTGATACACCTCTAATCTCAATGGACGGTTCTAAATTGCATGCTAACACAAGGATTGCAAGAGGGCATTTCTCTGGAGAAGAAGTAGTGTTTATTTTGAGTCGTGAAGACCTTTAAAATTGCTAACTCTTGATATTTTCCAATAATCATATATGGATTAGCGAAATTAACAAAATCAATGTAGACTTTACTCAGTTAAGTTTGCGAAAGGATTTACAGGTGCAATTCAATGGGAGACGACAATGGATTTCTCAAAGGACCGATAACACGTCTCTTTGAGAAAGTGGCTAAATGGATAGGCCTCTCCACCAATGCGGGACCGGTATTGGCTGCACTCTTCATGGAAAGTTACGAAACCGGTAAGCGGATGAGCTCCGATGATATCTGCAAGGCGACAGGATATTCACGAGCAAATGCTGGACTGATTATCTCACAACTAGAAGCATTAGGTGTAATTGAAGGACAACGGGATTATGATCAAACAGGTAGGGGAAGAAAGAGAGTCCTTTACTCTGTTAATGGTGACTTTGGAGACATATTCAATCTTGGAGTCATGAGTCTTCTAGACAGACTCGGAGCAATGATGAAAGACATACAGTCGATTGAGGACCTCAGACATGGAAGTGAAGATGCACTACAACCGATGCTGAAGGACATTAAGAAAGTAATTCAAGCAAGAGTCGACTCGCTTGAAACTGTTTCATCTGCGGAAATATCGTTCTGATATAGGATGGTTGCTAACGCTTAATGCATTCGCAGTAATACGAGAAGATTCCCGATCTGGTTTGATATAGATACTACTCAATGAACAACATGGGTTCCTTCTAAAGCTTATTCAGTAACAAGAAGGCTGATTGGAATTCGCGGATAACAAACACACAAGATAGTAATATACAAAGTTTAGCGTTTCTATTCGAGAGACCTCTCCAGTCGGAGGTGTTTCATCACGAACGAGGAAATGCCCAATTGCCTGATGACCAATCACATGCAACGGAATCAAAAGCTGAGGTAGTGAAGTATCGAGACCTTCTAGATGCAATGAACGATGCCTTTGGAGTAATTGACCAAGAGGGCATCCTCACATATGCGAATCAGAGATTCAGTGATCTTCTCGATTATCCACTAGATGAGCTGATTGGCAAACCACTTACAACTTTTCTTGATGACGAAAATTTGTATATCCTGCAAAACAATATCCGGAAAAGAATGCAAGGGCTCTCATCGCAATACGAGCTAGAATGGAAATCAAGAACAGGAAAAAAGATTTCAACCATTGTTTCAGGCTCACCGCTTGTTGGAGAAGACGGAACGCATAAGGGTTCCTTTGCCGTTATCACCGACATTTCAGGAAGAATAGAGGCAGAAAGGAAATACAGGCAATTAGCAGAAAATTCGATTCAAGGTCTCAGCATTATTCAGAATGATCGGTATGTCTATGTCAATCCAGCCTTTGCATTCTTGGTGGGTTACACTGTGGATGAGGTCTTGTCAATGTCTTCTGAGGATGGGTGGAATCTTGTCCATCCAGATGACAAGAATTACTTGATCAAACTTGCAAGTGATAGGAGAAGTGGAATCCCAATACCTATGCCTTACGAATACAGGTTCGTAAGGAGAGATGGATCTGTTAGATGGGTTCAAGCCTTCTCTGGAGATATTGATTACGAAGGTGAGCGAGCACTACAAGTCATGCTCATAGACGTGACTGAAGCCAAAGTGACTGAAGCACGACTTCGGTCCTCTCAGGAGATGCTTCAAACTGTAATGAATACGATTCCGGCTTATGTCTTCTGGAAGGATTTGGATTCTATATATTTGGGGTGCAATGAGAACTTCGCATTAGTAGCAGGTGTAGAGATTCCCGATAATATAGTGGGAAAGACAGACATGGATCTTGCGTGGCGCGATGTTGAGGCAGAGTTATTCAGAGCATTGGACCAAGAGGTTATCCGGACAGACAAACCCCAACTAAATATCGTTTCACCACAGCGTCAAGCAGATAATCGAGATGCGTGGATTGAGATCAATATCGTACCGCTGCATGATGAAGATGATAATGTAATCGGAGTTCTTGGCACCTATAACGACATTACTGAGAAGCGGAAGGCCGAGGATAGTTTAATCAAATCAGAAGCGAAGTACCGGAGTCTTGCAGAACAGTCTGTACAGAGCATTACAATCCTGACACCTGATAAGATACTATACTATAATCCAGCCTTCAAGGATTTAGTCGGATATACAGAGGATGAATTAGCGAAGATGAGTGCAGAAGATATCTGGAAGCTTATTCATCCGGATGATAGAGATGAACTCCGTAAACGAATGGAAGATCAGATTACAGGAAGGCCCGTTGCACCAAGATACGAATATAGATTTGTCCGGAAAAGTGGAGAGATAAGGTGGGTTGAGAGTTTTACAACTCGGGTTGAGTTTGCAGGAACCTCAGCAGTGCAGAGAGTTATTGTGGATATCACAGACAGACGTGAAAGCGAAAGAGAACTTAGAGTTGCAAAAGACAGAGCCCTCCTCTATTTGGATCTGATGGGACATGATTTGGCCCAGCAATTGCAGGTAATTCTCAACAGTGCTGCATTATTGAGGTCATCAGTCGATGAGTCCAATAAAGAGTCCTTCATGAAAGTGATAGGTGAATCCGTTAGGAGATGTGCGAGGATTATTGAAGAAGCTAAAGCAACAGAACAGCTCTTGTCAATTCCTGCTAGAGAGAGAAAACTCGATGAGGCAATCGATTTGACAATCAAAGCCTTGTCCAAGAGTTCCGAATCGATCATCTTTGAAACATCAATCGAGTGCCGGGAAGCTGTGATTGAGGCAGACGACTTTCTTGAGCTACTGCTTTCGAACATTATGATGAATGCAATTGAGCACAACCCAAATGATCAGAAGAAAGTATGGGTTGAACTAAAAGAGGTAGATGATGGGTATATAGTGTCCATTGCTGACAACGGAAAGGGAATTCCTGATGCAGTTAAAGGAAGTCTATTTGACATGTCAAGACGTTTCGGGGGTTTAGGGCTTCATACAGCCCATTACATCGTGGAGAAATACAACGGTCATATTCAAGTGAAGGATCGAGTCCCTGGTGACAGTACTCAAGGAGCGGTTTTCAGTATCTGGATGCCTAAACCTCGTAACTCAATCAAAGCCTAGTGCTCAATTACTTCAATCTCTGAATCACTTATAGCTCCAATTCCAATCTCTACTGCACGTTGAATCTGAGGGATATCCCAGACATCCATATCGAGCTTATTCTGAGCATTGCAACACTGGATAATCTTAACACCTTCGACATCAACAGACACCATATCACCCCCTGCTAAGATAATACCGGGCGATGAACAGGTTCCAGAGGAAGGACCACCTGTCACAAAACAGGTTCGTGCATCCATCACAATGAGATCAGGTTTAAAGTAGGATGCTAGGTCAGCAATCTTTGGTTGCAATTTACGAGCATGCATTCGGATTCTTTGACTGTGCTTGATCCAACCGACGAAAATTTTCATACTTCCGGTAAACCCAGCGAGAAAGTGAGTCTTCAGACACGGAGCAAGAACGAGCTTTTGAATGTCAAGAAGTGGCTTCCCGATTGAACCACTCTTGAGATATTTCCCTCTTGGAAATTTCACCTTTACCCAATCATGCTCATCAAGAAAGATGAGGTCAGCATCTAGTTCATCAGCAACAACATCTAGACCAACTTTCTTTGCCACTCCTCTTGTTGACACTCTCATGGTGGAACTCTCGATAATCTCAATCTTCGAGGCGCCTGCTTCAAGTACGAGCTCACCCAGGGCTTTGA
Organism: Candidatus Thorarchaeota archaeon; assembly: GCA_048882325.1. Taxonomy (GTDB): domain Archaea; phylum Asgardarchaeota; class Thorarchaeia; order Thorarchaeales; family Thorarchaeaceae; genus SMTZ1-45. The sequence goes on from JBHLRS010000005.1 coordinate 117,639, forward strand.
TGAAAGCAGGATCACTCGAGGCGGGATACGGATCCGCTGTATTGAGATTTGGCTTGATGGTTACTTTGTCACCAGACATTATGACTTTGTCAAAACCACCAATGAGTTCAACAGCTTGCTTTACAGAGGTCTTCAAGTCAGATTCAACTGAAACCTTACTGACTAAGAAACGACCATTATTCATGAATGGAGTTGACATGGTGGGTTATGGTAAGTCTCATGTTTGAAATAGATTACTATCTGTCGCTGACGTAAGGAGGGGAAAGCTGGATTTCTATACTATATCAAAGTGAGTCTCCCAGCTGCTACATACATTTTATAAAAGATGGGCAAAAAAGATGATAGGTTGCGTGATATTCAGAGGGATAGTGAAAAATGGGAGATGACAATGATAATCCATGGGGTCTCTTGATACCTATTGGGGTACTTCTGATTGTTCTTTTTGGGACTGGAGAACCATGGTTGCTGTTCCCCATATTTATACTCGGAATAATCTTCGCTAGTGGAGTTGTCCAGAGCAACCGTATTCAAGCTAGAAGACAAGATTATAGTCACTGGAAAGCTCCTGAACCACGAAGTATGACCTCCGGATACACTCCTGAAACTTCGAAACCAATCTACGACCAGAAAAAACAGCGAGACCAAGGAATCACATGCGGTACACTAATACCAATCATTTTTGTTGGATGGTTATTCTTGGAAACTCTCTCATGGTTTTTTCTGATACCGCTTGGTTTCCTTATTGCATCACTAATTGAAACAGCCACCAAACAAGACAGAGGAAAATCCAAAGTAAGAGACCAATTACAGAGAAAGAACATAAGATCAGTCCAAGACATAGCGGATACAACCGGTATGACCGAGGAGAGAGTCCGACGACACATAGTGACCGAAAAACGGAGTGGAGAATCGGATGTATGGTTTGATCCCTCCTCAGGTGAGATGACTCACACCCAAGTACAAGTCGAGGAACCTGTGAAGACGAAAGTTGGGTGTCTCTATTGCGGCTTTGCTCTCAGACCAGAAGACAGGTTTTGTCCATATTGTGGAGCGCCCATAAAAACATGAATGGGTTTGAACCAGTTCTTTGACCGTCTTGGAATCAAGAAACCAACCCGCTCTTTGCACTCAATGTAAGGTGTGCCATATCTCATCTCGAGGTCGCGCTCTTCCGCAATACACATGATGTAGAAGATTGGAATCCATAGAAAAGAATAGAGCACCAAGAAAGGTGAGTTGAGGAAGAAGGCAATAGGAAACCACACAAAAGCCTCACCAATTGCCTGGGGATGTCTAATCGTTTCATAGAGGCCTCTATATAGTATTGGGTAGGCTTAACTATTGAAAATAACAGAATGTCTAAGAGAGAGAAAGCCCCTACCTCTGAGGCATGGCATGTTTCTTTTTCTTAAATACCACAATTAGGTTCATTGAACCAATATGGACTATGTTAGATTACATCCTCTTTGCCCTGAAATCTGTTCCCCAAGCGTCTGCTGATATAATGGCATCACGTACCATCTCAGGAGTAATTACTAGAGGCATGTTTCCCATAGTATCATCTGGGGAACAGGCTTTTTCACTTGCCTTTACCAGGTCATTCTCCTTCAAATTGGTAACACCCATGTCTTTGAGTGTTACAGGTAGACTTAGAGAGTCAACCCATTCGATTATTCTCTCAATTTCCATGGACTGCCGTCCTTCAAGGATTAGTTGAGTAATTACGCAGAATGCAACAAGTTGTCCATGTTCTGCCTTTAATCCTGGCAGTACGGTCATTCCATTATGAGTTGCATGAGCGGCTGCTAAACCTGAGCTTTCAAAACCAATTGCACTTAGTAATTTAACTGAGCTAATAATTTTCTCAACAGCTGGTGTTATTATCCCCAAATCTGAATCTCTTGCTGCTTGTAAACCATATGTCATTAGATTATGGTAACACAAACGCGTTAGATGTACAGCAGCTTCGGTAGTTCTTCCACCAGGTATGTTTTTTGCTGTAGCTGAAGCAGCACAGGCTTCACCCTCGAACATACACGCTAAGGCATCCCCCATCCCCCATCTTATAAATTTACTAGGAGCTGCTCCAATAATCGATGTATCTACTAGCACTAAATCAGGATTTCTCGGATGGAATAAATACTCAACAAATTCATGATTTTCTGTGTATACAACCGAAAGTCCACTTGCATCAGCATTTGATGCTACTTGTGTGGGAACAGTAACTGCAGCTACCTTCATTTGAGCTGCTACTGCTTTTGCAGAATCTGCAACCTTTCCACCACCGACTCCAATGACAAGATCTGATTTCTTTTCTTTACCGATTTCTACCAACTTATCAACAGTTTCATGAGTACATTCCTTCACTCCACTTTCTATATGAGCTACTTTCATGCTATTATTCTCTAAGCTGGTCAAAATGTCTTCTCGAGTTAATTTCAGAGAAGTGGTACCTCCTATAAGCATTACATTCTTGCCAATTAACCTTGCGTGATGACCTATTTCGTTGATAGCGCCTCGACCTTGGACATATCTGCCTGGTGCTACCAATACTTCTGGTTTTAATTCTGTCAATCTATCACACTCATGTCACGAGAGTTCTGTATTTTTTAAATTGCACACTTATGAATTTGCCGAGAAATTCCACAGAAGGATATGAGCTGCTAACGTACATCTCAGAATAGTGTTAGATGCCAGTTATTCATGTCTCAAGTACTGATATATAGGCTAACAAATTTGGATGAATGGGTGTCAGATTTTCCCAACTAACCTGATGAAAGGAGATGATGATGTCTAATCGTTTCATAGACTCCTCCATAGAGAGTATGTTCTTTCTTTGGCTCCAGGGTCTCCCTGCCTGCATCCCTCATTCCAATCACCATGAGATATACACTGAGAATCAAAATGAGGATGGCAATGAGAATAGAAACATGCCAAGTCCACGGTAAAATCAAGGGAATGCTAAGAGGAAGTGGGTAGAAGAAGTAGATTACATAGTTAAAAACTGTGACACCTTCGAAAGCTCCAGCAATAATTCGATACTTCATACACCTAAGATACGCTGCTTCTCCCATCCTCTTCTCAAGCTGTGCTGGATTGATACATTCATGTAGAAGTACAGAAACAGAACTGTTGCAAGAACAAGTACAATGTGATTTTTCCATTCTATCATTCTAACCATCACGACAAAATCAATCGCATTTTCTGGAAAAGACCATCCCCATAAATTCTTTGAAGAGATAAAGCACATTCAGGCAGGTTGATATTCGTTGAAGAATTGTTAATGACATGCTTTTAGATTTTGAAAAGAAATTGGTTGAAGTTGTGGAAGAGGTCGTTTCCAGTGTGGTAAGCGTGTCAACGACAAGACTGGCACGAACCCAGCTATCTCGTGTTGTACCAGTGCAAGGACAAGGATCAGGAGTGATACTTACTGATACCGGGTTCATTGTGACTAACGCTCACGTTATTGAAGGAGCTCGCGATGTGGACGTAACTCTTAATGATGGGAGGTCCTTCAAGGCAGTTGTTGTTGGAGCATCAAAGGTCAGAGACCTCGCGATTCTGAAGATTGATGCTGAAAACCTTAACCCACTCGAGTTGGGAGATTCTGGAAAACTGAGAGTAGGTCAACTTGCAATTGCTGTTGGTAATCCTCTAGGATTGGGCTCAACCGTGACATTCGGGATGGTAAGTGCAGTTGACAGAACGATTCAGAGTCAGCAAACTTTCTTGGAAGGACTAATTCAAACATCAGCTCAGATCAATCCGGGAAATAGCGGTGGCGCATTAGTCGATTCTCATGGAAAACTGATCGGAGTACCTACAGCAATGATACCGTGGAGTCAAGGAATCGGATTTGCAATAGCAGTTGATTCACTCAAAGGAGTCTTTGACGAATTAGTCGAAACAGGTACAGTTCGAACACCCTGGATGGGAATTGTAGGTGTGACCTTGAACAAGGGAATTGCATCTCACTACAATCTTCGTGTTGAGAAAGGAGCACTTCTTGTTGAGGTGCCTAAGGGACCTTCGAGAAGAGAAGGATTACAACCTGGAGATGTGATTGTTGCCATCGACGATGAAGACATCTCGGGAATGGAGGATTTACGTAGTCGAATCATGAAGAGTAAGGTAGGATCCAAGCTACGCGTCAGATTCCAGAGGGCATCAGAGGTGTTTGAGGTCTATGTAGAGCTCATGGCAGCCCCAGAATAGGAAGAAGCCACAAGAAGAATGCATCCCCGAGGATCACCATGAACACTCCGAGCAGGGTAAGTGCTATTCCGATGACAGCTACTACAGTGAGTTTTTCCTTTAGATAGAAAACCGATATAGGTACCGCAAAAAGAGGAGCTGTCGAAGCTATGACTGACATGACAGCTGCACCCAGAAGAGAAACTGCAGTCACATAGAGAAGAGACCCGATTGCCATTCCGAAGAACCCAGCGATTATGACAAACCTTGTTGCACGTCGTGTAGGCCATGCCATCCCTTGTAGCCTCGCAACTGCAATCATGGGTACAAAGGCTACAGACCCGAAGCTGACACGAATGAGGTTACCTGCTATCGGATTTACGCCTTCGATTGCCACTTGCAGAATTGTTGTCCCGGACGCGTAAAGAATCATTGTGAGGATTGCACCTGCAATTCCTAGAAAGTCGATTGCAGTTCGAGGATTCTCTCCTGATTCGATTCCATTCTGTGGTCGGTTTTGCTCTTTGGAAATTAAAATGACTCCGACGACTGCTAGAATTGCGCCAGCCAGCTTTGAGAGGAAAAATTGTTCACCAAGAAATGTAACAGTAAGAAAGAAAGTCAATATGGGGAAGGACATAGCGATTGGAAAAGCATAGGAAACCCCAATCCGTTCTTGACTCCATAAATATACTGTATCGCCAGCAACAGCACCGAACATTACAGAACTTCCAAGTAAGAGAATCGTTGTCAAAGGTAGGACCGCAGCTGCAATACCCGGGAAAATGATTGTCATAAGAAGCATGAATGGCCAAGCAACCCACATCTTGATTGAACTCACGGCTAGTGGACTAATCTCATCAGCTTGAGAGCGATACACTACAACAGAAAGTGCATAGAGGGCAGCGCCTGCAAAACCTGTTGCTACTCCAAGAAGTAAGTCGGAGGTTGCTTGCATGTCGACCGGAAACGAATAGAGGTGCCTAATAGACTATCGGAATGTACACTATCATAGATGCTAAAGAAAGATGGAAAGAGATGATGGCCTCTAATCTTTTGATTTGATTAGGACCGTTTCCTCAATATACACACGAGTACAATGAATACTAAAACAGCTCCAGCCACTATGAGGTATATTGTAAGAGAATCTCCATCATTGGGTTCGGGAGTCGTGGTTGGGGTAGTTGTTTCTGTTGATTCAGCATTCACCGTCACTATTACTGTGTCAGCGAAGTTGTTCCCAGCCTCGTCGTAGACCACACAGGTATAGTTGTAAATTCCTATAGCAAGATTATCGAGATTAACGACTATATGTTCTGATGATGAATTCCAGATCCCGCTGAGAGTGACTACACCACCCTCAAACACTTCGTAAGATGCAGGACGGATGTCGGTAGGATTCCAATCAATAATGTATCCCGACACACCGACGGTGAATTCAATATCAGCTAGCGAGTTCAGAACTGGATCTACTGTATCTACAACTGTAATATAGTGAGTTTTAGATACGGTGTTGCCTTCAAAGTCGCTCACTGTCACTATGATGAAGTGCGAACCAAGTGATGCATCGCTCAAATCCCAATTTTGAACATAGGGGACATTGTAGTCTCTGATGGCCCCAACTCCGTCAGGATTGAATTCTACCCAATCAACTCCAGACCCTGAATCGTCTACGGTTGCAGTGATCGTAAGCAGTCCTTCTTGATCGGTGTTGTTCGTGGGATTATCAATTGTCAATGTCGGAGCGATATCATCGTCAACAGTGTATGAATAGAAGAGTCCGCTATTGTTGTCAATAGTTTGCAGTCCGCAGCCATCAGTTACGATAACATAGTACTCAACCGTGGTATTGTAGAGTTGAGCAGGGATAGTTGCATCATAGGTTCCTGTTGTTGAAAGGGAGTTCCATATTGTTCTACCATTTGTCGTATAATTTATGGTTACATAGTCAATACCGGGACGGGTATCGAAAGCGTTTACATGTAGATCGACTGTATCATAATACATCGGAGATACCGGTAATTGTTCCACAATTCCTATCACAGGCGGAGCCCCATCAGTAATTATAACATCATCAATGATGAGTGTCACCAGAGAGTCGACTCCACCAGAACGCGCACGTATCACTACGTTATCGATTATTAGATCTCCTGATAATCCCAACCCGGACTCAGCATCAGCTGTGATATTTCGATGAAGATTGTTCCATATTCCAGTAATGTTGTAGTCATTAACATCGAAGAACCGATTCCATGTTGAATTGATTTCTGATTGTGCCTCAGCTCTCCCAAGCATGTAGTTCAGACTATAGCCACCGTCCAATTCCAGTCTTATAGCAGCGTATGCTTGAGAATGATTACTTATTGCATCAAGTCGCCACCACGCGTTCAGGAAATCATTTGGAGAAACAGGAAAAGAGATGGTTCGGAAAACTCCAGCCTGATTATCGAAGTTGCGATAGGGTGTGATATTACAAGCATAACCACCTGAAAATGCATTTGTAATTCTTGTCTGAGTAGCTGAATACGCACTATATCGGCTCCAACCAGCAAAGGGTGTAGTCAGGTCTTCATACCAGTCCTGCTCAAAACCTGGATCACCAGTCGGAGATGCGATAATCTTGAAATCATCGATTAGCAGAGTAGATTGAGACCCAACTCCGGGAACTTCCAAATCAAACTCAAAACGGTCAACTGTGCCATCCAGACTTCCAAATTCGGAGATATAGTCATAGAGGTCCAGTTCTGCGTGATGCCAGGTACCTCGAACATTGAACCCATTCAAACCAATGAAGATGTCTGTTGTATCATTGGTAACCCCAATTAAAGTATCAGCACCGAAACCCAAGTAGAAATGGTAATAGTAGCTGTTAGTTTCATTTTCAAATCTTACTACAAACGAAGCGCTTTGTTCAGCACTTCCCAAAATACGATCATACTTCCAATCAAACTCAACCAAAATATCACCGGGCTTGCTTACATAATAGCCAGTTGGATAGGAATACGAACGGGTGACAAATCCTGAAGCAGTAGCTAAAGGAGTAACAACAACTCCAGATGTCATATTCAAAGAATAAACACCATCGGTGCTTTCAGTTGACTGTGCCACATAGATTGGTGTACTATCGTAATGCATCCAGTTCTGACCGTCGCCACTCTCAAAATCACCATTAACAACCCAGCTGGAGTATGTCCCATTGCTGAGAACTACATCATCAACGATGAGCTCAAGTCTGTTTCTGCAATCCGCTGTTGTTGATGCATACCAGTCCAGATATGTAATCCGTCTTGTTGAGTCTGCTGGACCGATACTAGGATTTGCATCATAATCAGATGTGATATTCCTTGAGAAGTGATTCCAGTTCCCAATGGAGAAATTCCACATATAGCTAGTTCGACTGGTCGAGTTACCAGTTGAAAAGGCGTTGTTACTAAGAAAATACCATATTTCGTGATTATATCCAGTACTATTTGTTGTTCTAATTCGGAAATAGGCATATGATCCAATATCAATATCAGGATTATTCAGTGTGTTCCAATAATAATCTAGAGTCAAGCCCTCTGTTAGGAGTATATCTGGATTGTAACCTACATATTTGATGAGAGAAGCTACATTGGAGCTACTTCCTACGATACCTTGACTCGCAACATATCCTGCATAGCTCCCACTATGGACGATTGACGTATAATTTGGATTTGTATATTTGTAACCAGTCACAGAACCACCATAACTGTTAGGCCAGTCATCAGCACCTAGTGTTTCAAAACTCGGATTCTCATTAACATTCAGCTTCAGTTCTTTTAGAGGTTCATCAGCCGCTATTCTCACGATTTCTTCCGGTATTGTATCTACTTTTAGCACTGAATGAGAACTGGTTGAGGTCATCATCGATGGTACAACTATAAGAGATCCAATCATCAAAAAAGCAATCAGGATAACAAATCCGTGTTTTGTCTTCAAGGTTAATCCTCCTATACCTGAGGAGTGCGTTAATATTGAAACCACATTAAATTCTGATACATATTAGCTAATGCCATATCTATTATATTTAGAAAATAGATTAAAGGAAAATTAGAAGGAGAGGAAAGATATTTCCTCTCCAGCTATTCTATTCTTTCTTCATCTTCCGTATAACAACGAGGACTACGAGAAGAACTCCAACTACTCCAATTCCGGCAACAGCTAGAATCAGTCCCAAAGGATTCTCTCCCGTTGGTCCTGGAGTCGTAGTAGGTTCTGTTGTTGTTGTCCCAGGTGTTGTTGTGGGAGTTACGTCGTTCACTGTGACTAAGACAGTATCAGAAACGCTATTCCCTGCTTCATCATAGACAACACAAGTATAGTTGTATGTACCAACTGCCAAACCATCAAGACTAATAACGATGTGTTCTGATGTTGCATTCCAGTCACCAGAGTAGGTGCTGACTGAATCCACGAACACCTCATAGGTTGCTGGGCGGATATCGGTTGGATTCCAATCAATATTGTAGCCAGTCTCACCAACTGTGAATTCTACATCTGAAGGACTGTCAAGAACTGGATCAATGGTATCTACAACTGTGAAGTAGTGAGTCTTGGTCACTTGATGCCCTGCATAATCTCGAACTGTTACTATGACAAAGTGAGACCCAAGTGTTTCATCATCTAAGTTCCAGTTCTGTGAATATGGCGCAGTGTAATCGGTTATTGCTCCAGACCCATCAGCATTGAATCTGACCCACTCAATTCCAGACCCAGGATCATCAACATCTGCGGTGATATTTAACAGACCAGATTGATCCGTGTTATTCGCAGGATTTGTGATGGTCAATGTTGGATCTACATCATCCCCTACCGTGTAAGTGTAGAAGAGATAACCATTATCTTCTATTTTCTCCACACCACAACCATCGGTAACTTGGATAAAGAATTCAACTTGGGTATTATAGACTTGAGCTGGGATAGTGGCATTGTACCAATCACCTTGATCCCACACACCAGGACTTACATCCGCTGAAGACCAACTATCTGTGGAGTAAAGTAGATACACTGTAGATACTCCAGGTCGTGCATCGGTTGTCGATACCCGAACTAGTACATCCTCATAGTACATCGGTGATGCATCAAAGACAACAGAATCAACTACTGGGGGTTCAGTGTCAATAAATTGTATATCATCGAAGAGGCAAATCAATTTCAATCCGGGTGCTGTATAAGCGTAGAGTGAGATACCTGAGATATGCCATGAGTCCGCGGATGTGGAAAAGCTACTCTCAAAATCATCGGTGATGTTTCTAGCAAGATTATTCCATGTACCAATCTGATTGATGTTTTCAGCGAGTACATGCTTGATAGAGGTTGAATTTGTAACTGGAAACGAGGTTGATTTCCCTAACACATATCGAATATAGTAATATTGAGTAGTGTCGAAGAATTTAAACTGAATATAGGTTCCAGCAAGACCAGTCGTATCAATGTGGTCTAATCTCCACCAAAAATCGGTTGCCAGCTTGTTATCAAATTCCGCATAGATGGAATCACGATAGATTCCGTCTTCTTGTCCCACTGTCGTTATATTACAGGCAGATGATCCACTGTGAGAATCTGGAGTGCTAGTCACCTCACCCGGGGTATAGTAGAGTCTAGACCATCCGAGAAATGGTGGATCAAACGTAGGTGTATTTTCAAATTCAAATGTTGGATCATTTGCGGGAGATGATAGTATATTGAAATTATCAATTAATAATTCAACAGTCGAATCAGGCTGAGCTTCATAGACATAGAAACTTAGTTGTGTGAGAGGCAGGTTACCAAACCCAAGCTGACTTACAGCATCGTAGGGATCAAATTCAGAGGTCTGCCATGCATCTCTTGCTCCAAATCCTGGAATCTTGACATAGTAATTTGTTGTATCATTGGCAAGGTGGATGGTGTCATCTCCAATACCAAAATAATAATGCACATAGTATGACGATGAATTTTGAAATGTTAATCTTAGATACGCATACTGTCCAGCTCCAGCGCCAACTGTATCATTATATTTCCAGTCTGTTTGGATTGTTGTCATCCCGGGTACCAAAGCATAGTAATATGCTGTGGGGCTTAGATATCGGTAACACCTAGCCCAACCGCTTCCTAGTGATACCTGTGGTGCTGTTATATTTACTGAATGACTATCTACGGTGCTATCGGGACTCTGCTCAACATAACCAAGTATCGATTGATAAGTAGACCAAGAACTTCCTGTACCGGTCTCAAAATCTCCATTACTAAGAAATCCTGTGAATGTGCTATTATAGAGGACTACATCATCAAAGACCATCCGCACCATATCTGTTGCTCCAGCCGGTGAAGCTGCATAGAAATAGAGACTTGATACGTAGTCTGTACTCGTTAGTTGTCCCAACCCAAAAGCTGCAATGAAATCTTCAGTAATGTTTCTATCGAAGATATTCCATTGATTGATTGTGTCATTCCCAATTATATGAACGTGACGAGTATCATTCGTGTAGAGTGTGGTTCCAGTACGTAGATGATAATAGAAGTAACGATAACCTAGAAGACCATTTGTAATAAGATTCAGGTATACCTCAGAACCTAATTGCAAATCTGGAACTGCAAGGGCATTCCAATTGAAACTCAAGGAAAGACCAGGTTCCAACAAGTCATTTGTTGTTGGGGGAATATTTCCAGTGGTAATATATGAACTTGCAGAAGCTCCAGGACCCCCTTGTCCTGCGACATACCCGGCATAGGTTCCATTTGCAACCACCTCAGTATAAGCACGATCACCAAACTGATAGGCACTTGTCTGTACCTGCCAATCCGTGGGAACAGCATCTATAGAGTTCCAATCTTCGAAGCTTGGATTACTTATGACATTTAACCGAAGTGGTTCCTGAGGAACTGGTTCGTCTGCCATCGCGATTGCTTCTCGTGGTGATGATACATTGTCTGACATTGCCTCTTGTTTCAAAACAATCGGTTTGTCCATAGAGTAGAACATCATTCCGACAATAATGCAAGACATTACTAACACAATAGCGTGCTTCCTTTCCATCTTCACAAACTCCTCATGTGTGAGTTATGACCAAAAACATTGTAGCAGAATATAAGCAATGTCCGTCTGAAGCTCAGCTTCAAGTACGAGAAGGAGTAGAAAAGCGAAGAGAAAGGAGAGGTCGCGAAAGTAACCTCTCTCAAGTTATTTCCTCTTCATTAATATCACAATTATTCATTCATAATTCTCGAAGTTCTGTATTATGTCGAGCGGTTAGACCTGTTTCCCAAGTTTCGATTACAGTCTCTAATGTTGTCCCAATCATCTGAATCTTATCAGGATTCGATTCTCCAATTGCTCTATCCATGGCATGTTTCAGATATGATATCTTAGAAGCATCTAATCCTGCGATTTGCGTCGCTATGCAATCCAGAGCTAGAGGGTCTTTACTAGCAATGATAGTGCTGAGGTCTATAGGAACCATTCCTTTTGTATCGGACATATTGACGTCATCACTTACAATAACAGCATCAATAATGTTGATAGCTGGTTTAATCACTGTAGAAATATCAACCAACCCTTGGGCAAGATTTGCGTGAATTCGCTTTTTTTCACCTCGTGGGCTCCACCACTGTTTATACGAAGAGTGGAAATACTTGCTTCCCTGAGTCAGGAACTCGCGGGACATTCGAACTGAGAATCCTGAAGGTTTTGTGTCTGTGTATTCGCCTTTACCGGGTAGGGCACCCAAAAGATTCTTGATTGCCAAACTGGCCCATTCGCCGCGCCCTCGGAGTTTTCGATATAACTTTAGCTTTGGTACATTAATCAACACGTCGCAATCAAGAATTGAATTTGGAACATTGAGCTCCTGCACTAGTAACCCTTCTGGAACTGAGATGGTTGTAGTAGGGCATTCATTCAGATCTACCAAGTTAACGCCATATCTTTCCGCCAGCTCGATATAGCCACTAATTCGAAAAGCTAGGTTTGTATCAATCCCTCCAGCTCCCTCAGCAATTGTTAGCTCCATAGGTCCCACTTTCATACATAATTCGATTATAGCTTCAATAATTGGTGGATCAGTTGTGAATCCTGTATAAGGAGGCAGGCCAAAAACAAGGTTGGGCTTAATCACTACTTTATTTCCTGGATGTACGAAACTCTCTATTCCACCAAGTAGTTGAACTGATTCTTCAACTGCAACTCTTATCCTGTTGTTCTGAACGATAGACACAACTGTCACTATTATACAACTCCAATACTCAGGATTGCAGGGTTAATCCAAGACTCTCTTGATGCGAGGTTATTCCTGATGTAGCTGTTTGCAATAGATGTGGATACAACGATTTCCTCAAAGCTATAAAGGTGAGGGAGGTATTTGAATGAAATCCATAACCTCCCTCTACTCGGAAAGAATTAGTTCAGGTGATTAAAACCGGACCTATCGCAACACCACTAGCAAAGATCTCTGTCCACGTTATCTCGCCATCCATGTGCACTTTGTGCCCGACCAAATCAATGTATATGCCTCCTGCATCTGTCACCTCACCATTCATCCGGAACCGCCAGTTGGAATATCCAGTGTTTCCTTTGTCGATCCCAGATATCCATCCATCATCTGTGGTAATCAACCAACGTTCAGTGAAGAAATGCACTTGCCAGGGGAATCCTGGGGGAGAGCCTAGGTCTTTAGCAGGGATGGGACCCGTAGCCCAGAATGTCATAGTTCCATCAATGTCTCCAGTTATGACCCCTTCCCATATAGGTTTAGATGGGTCATTGAAGACATCTGAATTAAATGACACATTCATTTCGCTTTGATATTGTGCTGCATGAGCATTGGGCACTGAAGCTACTAAGAAAATCAGTGCTACTAGAATAACACCAAATTGCCTAACCAAACTCACCATACTCAGTTTACTCACCTCCCAATCAGTCTATTATTGCTGATGTTCGTGGTTATACAACACACCTAGTGCATTGCAACTTATTGTGAGTCCACATAGAATATCAATTAGTGGGAGGGATCTGACAACAAATCTTGCAGAAAATGTGCGTTGTGAACACAAATAAGATACATCATCTGCAACTTATTTAACTAAAAGTACGTTTTATTAACAACTCGTTGCGTATTGTTATAATAGCTGTTGGGATAGAAATGGTTCATAAAATCTCCGAAAGCCAGATTAACAAGAATCATTTCTCAAATTGGCAGAAGTGTAGTGAATAGATTGGATCCTCTGGACTGGGCATTGATTTGTGAATTATGCGGCAATGCTAGGATGCCTTACAAAACACTCGCAAGAAAATTCAATATTTCAACAAACACTGTCAAGAATCGTATCAATAGACTTCGCGAAAAAGGAGTAATTGAGAAATTTGGTATTTGCGTGAGCCTTGAAATCCTTGGTGCTGAAATGGTGTCGGGCTTAATCACTACCGATGGATCAGAGGATGTGATAGAGCTTATGAAAATGATTGCCGACCAACCCATGATCTGTGATATCTGTCGCAACGCGGATAGACGCTACGAGTACTGGGCTATGGTGAAAGGAGCGAGTGAAACACTAGGATTGAAAAACTTTCTAACAAGTCTTGACTGCACGACTGATGTAAACATGCAACCCGTTCAAACCTTTTATCCAAACAAACCACTCACTTATGTGGGAAACACAAGAGGGAAAAAGGTCACTTTCTCACGAGAGCAGCTACAGGTGCTCAGATGTTTGACCATTGATTCTCGGCTCTCCATCTCTCAGATTGCTGAGAAGACAGATTTCACCCCCAGGCGAGTGCGAAGAATCCTTCATGACCTACAGGAAGGTGGTGGCATACACACTTATGCTCTCTACAAACCATTTGAATTAGGTGATCTGGAGTATAGGTTGAGGATTTTCTACAACGATGATCTAGTAACTGGAAGGGAAGTTGTTATGGCGTTGTACGAGAAGCATCCAGAAGTATTCTTTTGGTCAACCATTACAACTAATGAACCAATCGTCGATGTGAGTCTTATCCTTGACCGTCCAGGCAAAGGTCCACCAATCGCTGCCGAGATTAAGGCAGCTCCTTATATCAAATCAGTGGAGGACTTTGTGACTTATCCTCGGGTTGTGTTTGGTACAAACCGGCTCAGTGTTCATTTGCGGGACTTGTTAGAAGAGGCTGGTCTTTAACCTACATCATTCAGAATTTATATCAAAGGCATCAATCGGACATTGTGATTTTCATCTACTTTTAGCCCGATTCTATTGTCATCTCTTCATTATTTTTTGAGTAGTGTCTATCTAATCTCAATCTGGACTGTGAACTGTTGCCCATCATCCAGTGTTATCCGCAGAACATAGATACCAGCAGCCAAGTGCATAGTGTTGAAATTGAAAACATACTGCTCCTTCTTCTCGTCATATCTGAACACGTTAGAAGTGTCCACGGGTGATGTTGAACCAGCAGGCATGAAGTCGCCCACAACACCATCAATCACCATTGCAAGTTCAAGAGTAGCATGAGCTGTTCCATCGGGATTTCCAGTCTCGTCGAAGAGCTGGAACTTTACAGGAATTGACATGTTTTGAAAGAACCAACTGCTTCCGTCTGGTTTGATGGGGCGTAGAAATCCTCCAAAGTCGTATTGTGCAACAGCGGAAACCTCCACGCCCTCAGGGGTCATCTCAATTTCCATTTCCACTAGTTTGGTTTGACCGGTTGTGAGCAGAGCTTCTTCGATCTCTCGTTCGAAGAGGACCTCGCCACCAATCCCACTGACTGAATCACCATAGCTCATAAACCACTCCATGGAGTAGATAGAGTCATCCAGAGATACTATCTCTAAGGAGAAGACTTCCTGAGGATATGGGTTTAGAGGGACTGGGATAACAATCATGATCAACATATTCGTTGTGCCATCAGGTTGGAGCTCCTCGAAATACCACGCATTCATTCCCAGCTCGTTCGTGGTGCTGTTGATTACGTGACCGAGTGGATCTGTGACTTGAATCTCCACTTGGAACCAGCTGCCTCGCCAGATCAGAAAACCAACAGACGACCACCAGTCGTCGCCCACTGGTAGCCCTCCATGTCCCATTGGAATAGATGGGTCGACGAGTGGATATTGGTCTACTCCCTCATGTGGTAAAGATGTGTCTCCCACACCATCACCATCTGCGTCACCGCCCCAGTAGTTGCTCCAGTAGTTTCCCAATCCAAGGTCGGAGTTCCGCCATTCACTTGAAGGACTCTGGTCCTGTTTCTGGATGCTATTGCTGATGAGGTGGTTGAGGTAGAAACTATTATGGCTAGAGAAGAAACCGACGAAGATGCCTCTGTTATTCCCTGTAATAATGCAATTGTGTACAACCACATTAGAGGCCCAAGCGAGCGAAATCCCGATGTTATTGTAAGCCACATAATTTAATGAGATATCGATGTTCGAGCTGATTTCTATATCGATACCTGTTTCAAAGTCCCTAATGATGTAATTCAACACAGAAACTTCTTCACAGCCATGAACAAGGATGCCTGAGCTCGCTTCTGTGCCGCCAAGAATCTTCACTCCACCATCGCCATCCACCACTACCTGGAAACAGTCGGTCAGGATGATACCATTTGCACATCCTTGGATTGATGTATGGTGGATTTCACCATACCAGACGTTCTCCAACGCAATCCCAGCATACTGTCCATTCAATCCGTTTAGCTCACAATCACGGATTACAAAATAGACTCGCGTATTCCGAATACGAATCAAATCCGTTGTAGCAGCAGATAATACGAGGTTTTCAATGATGAAGGGATCACCCTCAGAACCACTACCTTCAAACTCAAAGGCCTCAAAGTCAGCATCTTCATTGATATTAATTGGTCCCTTAGCCAGAGGATCAGTTAGCAAATCATAGACTTCTTTACCATCACTCCACCCATCCTTGTCCGTGTCAGGACTCAAGGGATTCGTTCCGTAAAGGACCTCCCAGCCATCTTTCAGCATATCATCATCCGTGTCAGGATTCAAGGGATCCGTCCCATAGG
>JBHLRS010000005.1:133942-140574 GCA_048882325.1 Candidatus Thorarchaeota archaeon
CGTTCCGTAAAGGACCTCCCAGCCATCTTTCAGCATATCATCATCCGTGTCAGGATTCAAGGGATCCGTCCCATAGGAGATTTCTTCGCCATCCATCAGCAGATCAATATCTGAATCCGGGTCCAGTGGATTCGTGAAGTACACTCGCCACTCCTCTCCATCCAACAGCTCATCGCCATCAGAGTCCGGATTCGTTGGGTCTGTCCCTATAATAATCTCAGCAGAATTAGAGAGCCCATCCCCATCAGAGTCAATGACCAAGGGATAGAGGTCAAATCCGGGTCCTGGCCAGGGAATGTCTGTATCGCCAATCCCATCGCCATCCAGATCCACGCCAATATAGTCGGACCAGTAGTTCCCTTCAAGCAATTCAGGATGATACCAAAAGTTGCCATATTCTGAATCGATGTCAATCGCTTGCCAATTGTTGTCAGTTAGGTAGTTATAAAAGATTAGATTATGTGATGACGCTTCTAGGTAGATTCCCCTATAGCAGTGCTCAATTGTGCTTCCAAACAGGGTGTTGTTATGACTTCCAGAGAGATAAAAGCCATAAACCATTCCGGGGTTTTGGAAGTATTCTTTGATAGTGTTTCTCAACAGAGTGTTGTTATGACTCCCCGATAGATAGACACCGTAGGCGGGAGCATAGCAGCCAACATCGATAGTGTTTCTCAACAGAGTGTTGTTATGACTCCCCCGTAAATAGAAACCATAGGTGCAGTCGTCACCATAGCTGTAGACATCGATAGTGTTTCTCAACAGAGTGTTGTTATGACTCTCTGATAGATAGACAGCATAGGTGTAGCCATGGCTGAAGATATCGATAGTGTATCCCAACAGAGTGTTGTTATGACTCCCCGATAGATAGACACCGTAGGTGTAGCCGTAGGCATAGTCATGGCTGAAGATATCGATAGTGTATCCCAACAGAGTGTTGTTATGACTCCCCGATAGATAGACACCGTAGGTGTGGCTGTAGTCAGAGCCATAACTGTCGATATCGATAGTGTTTTCTGACAGATTGTTGTTATGGCTCTCAACGAGGGAAAACCCAAAACCATTGATGTTGCTAGAGGAGGGATAATCGAGGTCAATGTAGATAGTGTTCCCTAACAAGGCATTGTTATTGGCATCTATCAAGATGAATCCATAGATTGAATCAGCTGGAATCGCAGACGTCACCGTGTTGCTTGTTAATGTAGAGTTATGGCTATTCAATAACGAAAAGCCAATGCGGCTGTGGGTAACTATGTTATCAGAGAGGATTGCGTGTGCACAATTGACAAGGTCGATGCCGACTTGGAAGCAGATTTCTACGGTGTTACCTGAGATGTTGTTGTACTCACAATTCTCCAATACAATCCCAATTTCACATTCAATAATTAGATTGTCAGATACTTTGGTATGATTACTCTGAGCTAGATAGACTCCATATCCTTGGTTCTGATAGATGCTATTATTGGCAATAGTCCCAAGGTCGGAGTCCGATAGGTGAATGCCATGGTTCAAATTATCGGTGATAGTGTTGTTCATTACGATGTTATTCAAGGAGAATGATATTCTCACCCCAGTGTAGCAACCTGAGATGGTATTGTTGCAAAGATTGTTGTCATTTACGGAAACAAATAGGGAGATTCCGTGTTCGCCGTTTTCGAAGATGCTGTTATTGAAGATAGTGTTTTCAAAAGACCGATCCATGAAGAGAATCCCAACTCTGAGATTGTGATGGACTATGTTACTACTAAGTAGACTCTGGTTCGATGCTAGCAAACTCACACCATGGCCTTCGGTATAGCTGATCGTGTTTGCGGTGAGATTGTTGCCATGAGAATGTTCAATTCGGATACCAAATAGGCCTAGGGAGTGGGAAACGGTGTTATTCCAAAGGTGATTGTCTGACGAATAATACAGCTGAATCCCATATTTGCCATTATGATTGACCGTATTATTGGTAAAGTAGTTATTATGCGAATGAGAAACATACACTCCTATCATGAAATTGTCGAATACCCGATTGCTTGCAAGGATATTGTTATTGCTTCCTGTAGTCACTAGAACGCCATGATAGTTTTGAGAGATAGTGTTATTGAACAGTGTGTTATTATTGCTAGAAGCAGAGAGCTGAATCCCAACGTGGGTTTGGTGATAGTTGATTGTATTACTTGAGAGCGTATTGTTACTGCTATCACTAGTGAGATGGATTCCTATGCCTGCATTATTGCAGACATTATTACTGAATATGGCATTGTTTTTACAGCCAATGTACAGAAAAACTCCGGTCTCAGCGTTATCACGGATTGTATTCCAGGAAATGGTATTATTGCTAGCAGAATGTACGTAAATTCCACGGATACCATTATTGTAGATAGTATTGAATGAGATGTTGCATTTATGTGAATTGTACATGTATATGCCATTCTGCAGGTTTTCATAAACATCATTGTTAGACAGGGTGTTGTTGCTACATCCATAGAGACTAATCCCACGTCCCGTGTTGTTGAAAATCATGTTCTGAGAAAGAACAGTTCCAGGAGAACCCGACAACCAAAGCCCAGATCCTGTATTATTGCAGATGGTGTTGTGGAAAATCGTGTTGTTAGGAGATGCTGAAAATAGAATCCCATGTTCTTGATTATCGTGAATAGAGTTCTCAGCGATAAGGGTATGATTAGATCCCGCGAGGAAGACGCCCATCCTCATGTTCTGGGAAACTGTATTTTCACAAAACTGGATATTGGCAGATCTGTCCAGATAAAAGGCATATTTCTCGTGATTTGTTATGAGATTTCCTGAGAACAGCAGATTCGTAGACTTATAGATGTACATCCCAAATTGCGCATTGTTAGATATGGTATTGTCAGAAAAGAGAACTCTATCCGTAGAATGAACATAAATTCCGTTTATGCTGTTGTCGTACACCAGATTGCTGGAGAACAGGAGGTCGGAGGTGTTTTTCAAGTTGACACCAGTAGCACAATTGTGAACCCAATTCCTCTCGATGATACCATGTTGGACTGTATACAGATAGATACCGACCTTGCAGTTCTGTATCACATTGTCAGTCACATTGGCATGTTGAACATTCAATAGATAAATCCCGTAATACTCTCCAGTAAGACCATCGAGCTCGCAGTTACGAATTTCGAAATAGACTGTGGTATCTTGAATATGAATTAGATTGATGGTTGATGTTTCAATGACTAGATCTTCTATGATATACGGCTTCTCTTCAGACCCATCCCCTGGAAAGCCTATAGCCCTAAAATCTGCATCATCATTAATGAAGATGTTCTCAAAAGCTACTTGTGCCTCCTTGAAGACTGGAACTGGTTGAATCCTAGGGCTCTCTGCTGAAGTGTAGTCTTGATCGCATTTTATCGCAACCATTCCAATAGTTAATACAATTGCAACAACCAATGACAGATAAAGGACCGCCTTTTTTGTGTACACCAACCGTTCCTCCTAAAGCTAATGAGAATGTAGCTGTCTTGAATCCGAAAGCTATCGAATCTCAGTTTTTTCACTACACACGGGTTATTTGCCAGAATAAAGAAAATCAAAGGATATCTTGCCCGTAGCGGGTCGTCATCAAGGTGATAATGTATTCATATCGCGAGTCTATCTCAGGACATATGACATTGACAGTCTTGACCCTTGACTAGGAGGTCTATTATGCTATCAACATCAATGCAATGTATGCAAACATCGCTTGGAATATGAATCCGTGGGAGATAATTGACATCAGAAGTTGCAGAAAACATGGTTCAGTAGCTTAATTCTGCACTATCCTCTGCATATTGTTCACTTCGGAACCAGTTTTATTAACAAACTGTTGCATATATCTGCAATAGGTGTTGGGAAGGTGGTAGCCCACGGGATAATCAAACCATTCTGACAATCATGTTCCCGGTCAACAAAATTGTGGCGAGTAGATTGGATCCACTAGATTGGGCGTTAATCCGTCAGCTTGCAAGCAATGGGCGGATGAGCTATCAAGTGCTTGCTCGAACACTTGGTATTTCATCAAATACAGTCAAAAATCGAATCAATAACCTTCTCAAACAGAGAGTGCTTATCGGTGCTGGTGTTATTGTGAGTATGGAGATACTCGGTGCAGAGCTTGTAATGGGTATGATCTCTACAGATGGGACTGAGCAGGTGATGGAGTTCATGAGGCAAATTGTTGCTAAATGGCCTATTGTATCTGATATCTATCGCACCGGTGACAGACGCTATGAATACTTCGCTTTGGTGTCAGGTGCATCTGAAACATTGAGTTTCAAGAAGTATCTTGAAGAGCTTGATGGTGTGATTGATGTAGAAATGAAGCCTGTTGTCTATTTTTATCCTAATTATCCTCCCAACTATCATGGAAACACTAGAGGGAAAAAGGTCAGTTTTACTCAGCATCAATTACGAGTGTTGAGATGTCTATACCAAGATGCTCGGATGCCAGTTTACCAAATAGCTAAAGGAACAGGTTTCACTCCTAGAAGAGTTCGGAAAATCTTGCGCGAGTTAGAAGAAGGCGGTGGCATTCACTTCCTTATAGGCTACAATGTATTTGCCTTGGGAGATATTGAGTACCGGCTGAAAATCAGTTTTGACGATTCACAAACAAATGGTAGAGATATCATTATGGATCTATACCAGAAGTATCCCAATGAGTTCTGGTGGTCCACTATAACCACCAATGATCCACTAGTTGATGTGGGTCTGATCATTGATCGACCTGGCAAAGGAATGGCTATTATTCAGAAACTTAAGGAAGCTCCTTTCATCAAGTCGATTGAGGACTTTGTTACTTATCCTCGAGTTATTGGCAATATCTATCCACTCCGTCGAAAACTGGAAGAGGTTCTGATTGAAGCTAGCTTATTGACAGAGTCCGAGATAATTAGAAAATCTCCTACGCTTATCGATGTTAAACCACAAGACTCTGCAGAGAGGAAGCTTTGAAAATCGCGTCTTAAATTCGCAAATTTGAAGATAGCTGGTGCAAAAATATTGCAGAAAATACGGTTTATTCTGTTTTGGTTTGCCCTTTTCGAATTATTCACATGGAGCCAGTTTTATTAATTAGGTGTTGTACATAATTACAATAGCTGTAGGGGACGTTGTAGCCATAGGATAATCGAACCAATCTGATAACCAAGAATCGGTTCCCTATTCAACAAACGCGTGGTGAATAGATTGGATCCACTAGACTGGGCATTAATATGTGAATTATGCGGCAATGCTAGGTCGTCCTATCAGGCACTAGCACGAAAATTCAATCTATCATCAAATACTGTGAAACACAGGATTAGCAAACTTCGCGAACAAGAAGTGATTACAGGTTTTGGTACTATTGTGAGTATGGAGATGCTCGGAGCGGAACATGTAGCTGGTGTAATCTCCACGGATGGGACTGAGCAAGTGGTCGAGTTCATGAAGCAAGTAACTAAACAGCAAATTGTGTGTGAGATATACCGTACTGGTGATATGCGATACGAATACTGGGCTATGGTGTCTGGAGCTTCAGAAACGCTGGGATTCAAGAAATATCTTGAGGGACTCGATGGAGTTGTTGAGGTAGAAATCCGGCCTGTTGTTTTTATATGTCCAAACAAGCCTCCAAACTACTTTCTGAATACAAGAGGGAAGAAGGCTACTTTCACCAAGCATCAATTACGAGTACTGAGATGTTTGTACCAAGATGCTCGGATGCCAATTTCTCAAATTGCAAAAGATACTGGCTTTACTCCAAGACGAGCTAGGAAAATCATACGTGAATTAGAAGAAAGCGGCAGTATTCACATTACTACGGGGTACAACATATTCGCAATGGGAGATATGGAATATCGGCTTAAAATCCATTATGACGAATCACAAAAGAATGGTCGGGATCTCATAATGGATATTTACAAAAAATATTCTGATTGGTTTTGGTGGTCAAGTGTAACGACCAATGAACCCATTGTTGATGTGGGTTTAATCATCGACCGTCCTGGTCGAGGTGTATTCATTGTTCAAGACCTAAGAGAATCTGCTTTCATCAGTTCAATCGAGGACTATGTATCGTATCCCAGAATTGTTGCCAATATACTCCCTCTCCGCAGAAAACTGGAAGAGATGTTAATCGAATCCGGTGTTCTAACTGAATCTGACATAATTAGAAACCAGAACACACAGCTTGTATCCGATGTTGTCGATACGAGAGATCAAATCTAATGCTAACCTGGAGAGATAGGAACTCGCTATGGAATCTGATAATATTCTCAAATATTCGGGATGTGAATGGGAACGTCGACCCGTATCACATTCCTACTTGACTGGAAAAATTCATATACTAAGACCTCTCCCCTCGGCGCTAGGTGTTACGCATGCTCAGCACAAAACAACGGGAATGACCCGAATGATTTCTTTTCACTCGGGTACTGGAAACCTGAGTGACACAATGGGCTAAATGAACACCGACATACTAACCCGGTAAGGGGAGGTACTAAAACGTTGACAAGTAACGCTGTAGAAATAGAGGACCTATCAAAGACCTTCATCAGTGTGAAGAGGAAGGCAATCATCATTCCTACCGAGAGGAAGAAGGTAGAGGCTCTCAAGTCGGTTTCACTCGATATTCCAAAGGGCCA
>JBHLRS010000006.1:0-126078 GCA_048882325.1 Candidatus Thorarchaeota archaeon
TTGGGGCCGTAGTCTAGCCTGGATAAGGCACCAGCCTCCGGAGTTGGTTATCCCCGGTTCAAATCCGGGCGGTCCCGCCATACAGGCCCCTATTTTTGCAGTCTCTCGGAGTTTAAAAGACATCATTTTGCATTGTATGTGAACGTGAGGCCAATCAAATGAGTATCCTAAATGGACGGGGTTCATCCACAGATCGCATTGTGAGCAGATTCACCAGGTATCTCAATGGTCCAATGGGCAAGACAGTTCTGGAGAATCTAGAAGAGGGCGAGCACTTCATTCTGCAGACATCCGATCATACGTTTCGAGTGACAAAACGAAGAGGTCGTGCAGTGGTGGAACTTCTTCAGTTGCAGCTTGCATGATGTTTCATATCACATAAACCCTAACTCTGTTTTCACAGCGAAGACCCTATAAGTCAAACTTAGCCCCGACTGAATGGGGTCGTAGTCTGGCTTAGAGTTAGTATCACATATTGTGAATTGTAAGGAGATGTATCTTGATTGGGCATATACGAGGCACTAATCTTTGTTATCATAGTATTTAGTGGGATGGTATTGGTATTTATCCCAATAGTAGTTCAATTCAGTCTTAGAGGAAATGGAAAAACAATCAAGCTGCCGCTAAGATTGTATTTTAAAAATCCTCGAAAATACTCATTCTACTGCGCAGTATGCGGAGCAGTAGGAATAGGGCTTATCGCCGGAACCAGTAGTATCTATCAATTCTATGATGGTAATTATACAATGTGTCTACTGCTACTTATTGCAGCAGTGATTGGTATGCCCTTTTCTGCATGGCGCATTTATTACAATTTGATCAACCTCAATATCTCAAGTAGTAATTCATCAGGTTTCTAACGAAGACTCTATAAGTCAAACTTGGCCCCCGATTGAATGGGGCCGTAGTCTAGCCTGGATAAGGCACCAGCCTGCGGAGTTGGTAATCCCCGGTTCGAATCCGGGCGGTCCCGCCACTCCTTTTCTTCCAACGACAAGAAGCTTAAATGTGATACTAAAATCGACAATGCATAAGTGGAAAGATAATTTTCCGCAACATCGTGAGACCCGATTATGCAGTTCACACCACAAAGACTTGACAAAGTACATCGAGCAATGCGTAGAGAGGAAATCGATGCATTACTCGTTACTCGTCGACAGGATGTTCAATACCTCACTGGATTTCAGTATAGAGGTGTGACTATTCCAATATGTTGTATCATTACTGAAGACCATCAACCACAGCTAGTACTTCCTGACAAACCGGAATTGGTCTCTCCCCGAGAATCTATGATGGCAAAGTTACGTCCATTCAATGAAACCTCTTTCGATGCTTGGTCACGAACACGCGGTGTAGAGTTCTGGGATCAGGTAACAGGCATCCTGAAGGAACTCGGTCACACTGGGAGCATGATTGGACTGCAGCATGATAGACTCTCTGTGCGCGAGTTTGAGAAATTAAAACAGGCACTTCCGGAAGCTGGCTTTAAAGACTTTTCACCAAGCCTCTGGACTCTACGATATATCAAAGATGCAGCTGAGATAGACGCAATACGGAAAGCTGTCAATATTAGTGAGATTGGTGTCAGAACCGCTCTAGAGGTAGTAGCGACTGGTAAGTCAGAGGAAGATGTTTCACTCGAGATTGAGTCAGCAATGCGTAGTGCTGGTGGTCAACAACGCGGGATTCGTGCCGCTGTTCTGTCTGGTGTTGATGCACATCTACCATTTGCAGAACCTGGGGTGTCCAGAATCAGTGCTGACGATCTGGTGGTGCTGGACATGACTGTGAGCCACTCGGGCTACTTTGGAGAGCTGGCGAGAACAATACATCTTGGCAAACCATCTGAGAAGCAACGGAAGCTTTTCGATTATGTGATGAATTCTACTCGTTTATTGGAAAAACGCTTGAAACCTGGAGCTCAACTCAAAGACTTGGCAGAGAAGACCTTGAAAAAACTTGGCAAGAGTTTCCCCAGCGACACCATCATCCAACCTTTAGGCAATTCGATTGGGTTAGACCTCTATGAACCTCCCTACATTGTTCTTGAGGCACAGCAATCACTCAGGGAAGGAATGGTCCTTTCAATACACCCGACTGGGTATGCACCTGGAGTTGGAGCTGTCAAGATAGCTGATGTTGTTCTGATAACTCAGGATGGATTCGAGAACCTCACAGCACTTGCTCGAGAAACCATGTGATTACGCTTAGCGTTGCCATCGTTTCAGTTTCATGAATGTCTGAGTTATGGTTTCAACACGAATGGTGTGTTTTTCAACCTCTTCCCGTGAAATCTCTCTGATTTGAGCTGCTGGTGCTCCCGAGTTTTGAGTTCTGGGTGGAATCACAATGTTGGGTGGAACAATGCTTCCTGGTGCTAAGGACACTTCTGCTCCAATGGTGGCACCATCGAAAATCACACAGCCTTCTCCAATGTACACACTATCCCCAATATAGACCCCATGGATTGCAGTTGCAGTAGAAATAATGACGTCATTGCCAATGATAGCTGGATTTCCCTCATTGTGTGCATGGATAACAACACTGTCCTGAACACATGTGTTCTCACCTATGCGGACTGAGGCTTGATCACCTCTGATTACAGCACCTGGCCAAATATTCGCCCCTGCCAAAATATCAACCTCGCCCATTATGGTTGCCTGAGGACTGACGTACGCTTTTGCATCAATTTTTGGACTCTTGTCACCAAATGGTAGAATTGGCAAGTATCACACCTCTATTTGTATCGAATAACACGCGTCGTGCAGTCATATAAAATATCATGCGACTTGTTGAGGCTCAACTCTCACCTAAAAAGTAGGCGACCACTTCCTCGTAATGCTCAGCTGGTCTGAGTCCAATCAATCGGCTCAGAGTTTTCTTCTCACCTGTCTGTTGATGTGTCACTTCGTACTTAGCTGGCTCTCCATCAAAGAAAATCAAGACACACGGTATAGCATGAATACCATTTTCCATTGCGAATTCTTGGTAGTTCTGCGTATTCACCTTTAGAAACCTGATGTCTGGATTGTCTGCATACTTCTCCTCAAGTTCTTCGAGAATTGGTGTCAACGCTTTGCATGGTTGGCACCAGTCTGCCCAGGCATCTACAAAAAGGAGTCTGGTTTCTTTCATTGCTCGTTCAACATCGTCGGGTGACACATCGTCGACCATGTGAATTCCCCTGCATGGCAGGCTAAGAACTTTGTTTGGGTTTCACTAGAACATACAGTTATTCGAAAAGGAAATTTCCCGGTGAGGAAGATTATCTTCCTCTGGGGGTCAAGGAATTATGCAGCTTCCATTTCTAGAAGATTGTCTGCAATCTGTTCGTAGACCTCTGGTGGCATCACACCAACCAGTTTGTCCATCTTTCTGCCTGCTCCGTCATCGAAGATGACCCTCTTGCCTTCAGAGTAGACTAAAACACTTGGAACTCCAGTGATCTGGTTCTCCATGCTAAACTCTCTGTTATGGTCAACGTCAAGCTTAACGACTTTCAGACCCTTGCCAGCATACTTGTCATCCAGCTCCTCCAGAATAGGACCAAGTGTTTTGCAGGGGCCACACCAGACTGCATGACAGTCCACGAATACTACCTTGTGTTCTTCAACGATTCTTGGCAAATCATCGGAACTAATGTCTTCGACCATCGTAATTGTCTCCCGTCTCCGGGTCGGTTGTGCATTCTCGTTGCACATCCGTTATAAACTTGTTGTTATCACCCAGTTCTTCTGGAACAACATTATTATTCTCCTGCTGCTTGTATGACTCAGTGGTAGGAATTGTGTCCATCCAAAGATTACATGATTGGAGCAGAGAAGAAGGTTGGTGAGGAAGGAAACGCTCCATACTTCCTATACAATTATCTTCCTATGGATATTGCTTTTGCTTCAGTCATGTTCGAACCTCTGGCAGGTGCACCCTTTCCACCCATATCAATGCCCTTTACCCCTACAGGTATCTTGCTTTGGCTGGTAATTATTTTCACTATTGCATCTACAATTCAAATCATCATCCAGATAGTTTTACGTTATCGATTTAGAAATCCATACACAAGTCCTGAGTTGGAACACATTCTTACAAAAGTACGTAGTAAAATGAACCTCAAAAGCTCAGTTGAAGTCTGGCTACTTGAAAGTGACAAGACTGTACTTGTTCCACTGTCTGGGATATTCTATAGAGCATTAGTCATTTCGAAGTCTGCTGAGGATGATCTTCTCGCATCACCGGACATGGCTGAACTTGTTCTTGCTGACAATCTAGAATCTGTTCAAGAACTCCCCCTCTTAAGTACCTGGATACCCATTACGCTCATGGTTTTTCCTTCCTTCATGTGGGTACGATGGACCGGATTGACAATTGAGCAGATTGTGGCAGTATCTTGGGCACTCTTCTGGGTTTTGGTCATCATTAGTGGTAAGCAGCTACTTGTTGGTAGAGGGGAGGAGAAATGTACTGTTCTTGAAACATATGGCACTCATCCCGACGTCGCAAGATGTGTTGTGTTTCGTGGTTCTCCACCGACTTATCATGATAAGAAGGAGATCTTTAAACAGCTCCATGACCCGCTCTCAAAAGAAGTCAATCGAACAAAAAGATACAAGGTCTTCTTCGTTGCCCTAGTAATTGCTCTATTCACAGGCTACATTCTAACTTCATGGGTTTCCAATTTCACTCCAATAGAATTCCCACCAATCAATATACTTGTCCAGTTACTACCAATGCTGGTGTCATTACTCCTTTTCGAGGGTCTTTTCTCCTATCGTACGAGAAGCAGGTACGAGATTGTTGATCTTCCATCAACCTCGTAGTCGGTGCCAAAGTTTGATAAGACGCAGCGAAGGGATGTGAATTCCTAAGAGTTTGGTGATATCTGTGCCTGTTCTACACTGTCCAAAATGTGGTTCTCGCCTTGACTTCAGCAGAGTGGGCGATATCTGGACAGTGACATGTTTCTCTTGTAATGTCGAGGTTTCAACTGGCGGAAAGAAGACGGACCTTTTTGATGCATATGAGGCTTATGCCGCTCAAGCTCTGAAAGGTACGGCACAGACGATAACTGACTACAAAAAGAAAAAGTATCTCGGTTCTGGAGCTGACACTCCAAAGAAGAAGCGAAAACTTGATCCCAGCGCCCGGGTCCAGTCTCAAGAGGACATCAATAGACTTGTGACTGAGGGTGGAGCTGACATAGGTGAACTTCAGGAGTCACTCAGAAAACTTCTCTCCAGTGGTAGAGACTATCTTGTAAAATACGAACTGATGCCTGCCACAGATGCCGAGTATGGTATTGACCTTGACAAACTCAGCATTCCAACCAGACTGAAAAAACATCTCAGTGGCCAAGGTATTAGGATCCTATACAAATTCCAAGAAGAATCGTACAATGCTATTGAGAATGGTGAAGATATTGTCATTGCAGCACCAACTGGTCAGGGGAAGACAGAGGGTTTCATTCTTCCCATCATAAGAAACCTACTCATCACTGTGCAAGAGTCATTTGCAAATCCGGGTGTCAGGGCACTACTGATTTATCCAACGAAAGCCCTTGCTCGAGACCAGTTCGATAAAATCCGACAGATGTGCAAAGCCTCAAACCTTACGGCTTCGATTTTCGATGGTGATGTTTCAGCAAATGCACGACAGAAGATTTACGATGCACCACCTGACATTCTTCTGACGAATCCAGATGTTCTTCATTATCATCTTGGTTGGTCTCAATCTCGACTGGTTCCGCTGCTCCGAACCGTACAATTTGTGGTTTTGGATGAGATTCATCTCTACACCGGTTCGATGGGGACAAATGTCTACTACATTCTCAAAAGGCTGGAACTAGAATCAGGTAAGTTCCAGAAGATTGGTGCGTCTGCAACTGTGTCCAATCCTAAGGAGTTTGCAGATGTTTTGTTTGACTCAGAGGTCAGACTCATCGAGTCAAAGACAGCTAAACGTGGTCCTGTCCACTTCATGATGTACTATCCTGGGATGAGGAGTAAATACAGCATGATTGTTGACCTTGTTGGTCAGCTTCAACAGGGAAAGTTCAAGACACTTGTTTTTGGGAACACTCACTCAGAGGCTGAGGTCCTAAACATGCTCATATCTGATACTGGAGTGAAATCCATGGTCCATCGGGCTGGTTTACCAAAGAAGTATCGAAGTGAAGTGGAAGATCAGTTCAGAGGTGGAGATTTACCTGTCATTGTTTCCACACCTACTCTAGAACTCGGAATCGACATCGGTGATCTGGACAGTGTGGTAAGTATGATTGTTTCAATCACAAGACTCACGCAACGCGTGGGACGAGCAGGAAGGAAAGGTCAAGAGAGTGTTGCCATCCTTGCTCTGAGGGAGAATGATCCCATCTCATCTTTCTATCGTCATCAGCCTGACAAGTACTTCTCAGACATTGATGCTGCTTACATGGAACCCGAAAATGAGGTCGTTGGTTACTACCAACTTATTGCAGCAGCTATGAGTGAAAAGATGAAAGTTTCTGATTTTTCACGGCATCAGTTAATCATTGACAAACTAGAGAGTGAGGGTATCCTTCAAGCCCAAGAAGATGACAGTGTCCGCGTTGTTGACTTCGATGAGGCACGAAAGGCATGGCGCGGTTATAGTATCAGAGGGATTGGTGATACTGTTCAGATTAAGACTGGAAATAAGGGTCTAGGTGAACGGTCGATGCCAATGGCTGCTCAGGAACTTCACCCTGGTGCCATTTATCTCCATGGTGGCAAGAACTACATTTCTGTAGATTTCAAATACACACCGGGATTTGGAAGGGCTTCTGTTGTTCAGCATACGGATCGGAGTGCACATACAAAACCACTCTACTCAACTATGCCACAAATAATCGACATCATTGAACGAAGCAAGATTCTTGGTCTCAATGCAGTCTATTGTACTCTTGAAATGACTCAGACAGTAGATGGTTATGTGAAAAAAGAAACAAGAACTGGAAGAACCTTGAGCCGTCATGGTCTAGCAACACCTCTCACCTACAAGTATCGCACACGAGGTTTCGCATTTACAGCGCCAGAACCAGTTCAGGCTGTTAATGATCATGCCTCTGGGAAGTTGACTGGTCTTAAGGGGCCCAAGATGGGTCCTGCAGAGCTCTTTGGTGGTTCATTTCATGCCCTTGAACATGTATTGATTGAGTCAAGTGACATGCTTACCGGAGGTGGCACACGTGAAATTGGCGGTGTTTCAATGGGGGACTCGGGTATCATCTTTGTGTACGATGGTAGTCCCGGAGGAAACGGAGCCTCTAAACTTCTGTTCACCAAACTTGACGAAGCTTTCGCAAGAGTAAAAACAATCATCGAGCAGTGTGACTGCAAGACGATAGATGGTTGTCCTCTTTGTACATATTCATATCAATGTGGTAATAACAATCATCCACTATTCAAACTAGGTGCTCTAGAAAGTGTCAAACGTATTCTCGAAATGGTGGAAACCACTGTTGACACGGAGGGATACGTAGGATATCAACCACTAGTCTAATGAGGTGAATGTCACTTGGCTGAGTTTCGGGTCGGTCGCGGTCATGATGGTCCTGCTCGTATTGGCGAATACATACTCGGGACTAAAACATACGCTACACCATTGTTGACCTCATCATTTACTTCTGACGACTCTATAATCCCTTACGGAGTTCTTGAACGGGATGCACCTGTTTCTGATCAGCCTATGTTAGTTTCATTACCATCTGTTAACGGATCTGACGACTTGCGGTTGACAAAGGTGCGGGAAATTGATGCTGTAATTTTACCAACATTGATTTCACTTGCTGCAGTCAGTCATGAATCTCATGGTCTTGTTATCGAGTACCAAAAGGAAGTCCTCTCTCAGATATCATCAGACATTGATCCCTCAAGGACCATCATCCGCATCCCCTACAATGCTGATCCTGAATCAATCTCAAATCTAGCCAATCTTGAATCGCATGGCGCTATGTTCTCAATCAATGGTCAACTTGGGCCAGAAGATTTTGGGGCTATAAACCTTCGAAGTCGTCTACCACTGGACATGGTATCACTTGCAGTGGGTCGAATTGAACCTGGTTTGATTCCGCTCCTCTATTACACTGGGTTTGACATCATAGATATTGGATTTGCTGAAGCAGCTGCAGCTGATGGATTACGATTGTGGAAAAATGGTTCAGAGAAACTCGACCTCGAAAAAGAGCGACGTTACTGCTCCTGTTCAGCCTGCGCCAAACTTGATAGTGCAACATCAGAAGACTTGCAAAATATCCTCCTAGAACATAATCTCAGTATCTATAGGTCCGTTCTCTCTGAAACAAGAGAAGCAATGAAGACTGGCCGATTACGATGGTTAGTTGAGAGTACGACTCACAATAGTCCGGCTCATGCCTCTCTTGTACGATTAGTAAACAGAGAACTCTATCACTATATCGAGGAGTTTTCGCCAACCGCTGGTCCTGAGGCTCTACCAGTGATTGGTTCGGAATCTTATCATGCACCAGTAGTTCAACGTTTTAGAGAGTTTGTTGCAAACAGGTACACCCCTCCTGAGAACAAACCAATCATTTTGCTTCTGCCCTGTTCTGCGAAGAAACCTTACTCCGACTCCAAGTCACATAGAAGATTTTCAGTTGTCATAGAAGCTGCATTAGGAGGGATGGAATCCCATGTAGCAGAGGTAATTCTAACTTCTCCTCTTGGACTGGTCCCTAGAGAATTGGAGCGTATCTATCCTGCTGGTCAATATGACATTCCTGTTACAGGGGACTGGGACTCTGAAGAGATTGAGATTGGAGCGGATGCACTCATTACACACCTTCGCAAATTTAGCAGATCATCTGTGGTCGTAGCACATGTGTCAGGAGGATATATGGACATAGTAAGGGCTGCTGAACCCAGAATTGAACAGAGCTTAATCTACACAACACACGAGGGTCGAGCCACAAGCAGGGAGGCCCTCAAAGCTCTAGAGGAAACCCTCACAGAACTGAGAGAGATACTCTCCATCTCTGGAGGTCCCCGGACAGAGTTAGAGGAGATAGTTTCTGCAACTGCAGACTATCAATTTGGACCAGGCGCGGGTAAGATACTTGTTCCCGGTCATGCTAAACTCAAAGGCAAGCCCTATCGACTGATTCTGTGCAGCATTGATGGAGAACAAGTCTGTTCCTATGTTGCTGAAACTGGAACGCTATCTTTGACATTGGCTGGAGGTAAATTGCTTACTCCACTTAATCGATACTGGGTGCGACTTGATGCTCCAAAAGTGAAAGGCGGGTCGATCTTTGCTATCGGAGTTGATGAGGCAGACTTTGCTATCAGACCAGGTGATGAAGTCATAGTCATCAACGCATTGGGAGAGGTCATCGCCGTTGGACGAAGTGAGATGTCTGGTCGAGAAATGTGTGAATTGAAGCGGGGTAGAGCAGTATCTGTTCGCCACAAGAAGGAGTGACTAGCATGGAAGAGTCTCTAAACCGAATCAAAGAGGTTGTTCAGCAAGCCACACTCCGGGCCCGTGGCAGTTCGCTCAAGAAGAGAAGGAAGAGAGATCCTAATAGACCCTCTGCAAAATGGATTGCCCCAGCAAGAATAGGTAGGGAAAAAGGAACAGCTCTTGCAGTTGTTCTGTCAACAATTGGGTGTGCACACGCTCGTAGTGACTCAGGAGGCTGCACAATGTGTAGTTATCTTCTAGATGGTGTTCAAGAACAACCAACTTCTGACCAGATAATCAATCAATTCAGGGTTGCAATGAATGATTTGGAATCAAAACCCTCTCCATTGTCTGTAAAGATCTATACAAGTGGAAGTTTTCTTGATGATGATGAGGTTCCAGCAAAAGCTAGAGAATCAATACTTCAAATCATAGCTCAAGATGAAAGGGTTCGCGAGGTAGTTTTGGAATCTAGGCCAGAATATGTGACCGACAAGACACTCTCGGATGTGAGGACGAGGCTAGGCGACAGAATCGTCGAGATTGGAATGGGCTTGGAGAGTGCAAGTGACACTATCCGAACAGTCTGCATCAACAAGAACTTTGACCTAGCCATGTTCAAGGAAGCTCTCAAGACTGCTAAGAACTACAATATTGGGATACGCGCATATGTGCTGCTAAAACCACCCTTGCTTACAGAACGGGATGCACTCATCGATGCAATTTCAACAATTCAAGAGGCGCGTGAATTAGGAGTCACAACAGTGTCTCTAAACCCCGTGAATGTTCAGAAAGACACTCTTGTTGAGAAACTCTGGACAAGAGGCAACTACCGTCCCCCTTGGTTATGGAGTGTTCTTGAAGTGCTCCGCAAGGCGTCTAATGTTTCTGATGAATGGATGAAGATCATCTGCGACCCTGTTGCGGGCGGCAAAAGAAGAGGCGCACACAACTGTGGTACATGTGACAGCAACATTGTTGAGGCAATCCGTCAGTTCTCATTAAGTCAGGACTCAACTCACTTGCAGAATCAGACTTGTGACTGTATCAGGCAATGGGAGCATGTCTTAAAACACGAGGACTTCTCGTTACTCGTTCATAAATGAAACAAACGTCTTATGAAAAAGGTCATAAAGAAAATCAAGCGCGGTCGCACATTCTGAAAAATCTTTGGTGATCAATCATGTCTCGGTATGTTACACGTGTGTCAGTATGGTTCAATAGTGAAGGAGCTTCTCCCTCTCAAGTGATATCCAAACTCACAGACCTTGGATTCAAACCTGTTAGAGGAGCTTATGATTTCGTTTATGAACACAGTGATGACGACATGACCGAGGCTGATTTAGGTAGCGCAATCATCGAGATTTCAAATGCCCTGCATCAGACCCTCGCTGGATTCAAGGTACTCTACAACCTCGATACCCAGCTCGCTGAAGAGGAAGACTATGTTCCGCTAGAGGACCTAGATGCAGAGCTCGAGGAAACTCGCAAAGAGCTAGAGCAGATTGAAAAAGAAGATAATAGATCTCGAGAATGAGTCAGGAGCACACCCTCACTCATTCCCTGTGATTTGCTTCTATTAGATTGAAGTGACTTCTGGCTCACGGCGTTCGTACTCGCCCTCACCATGCACTGTGACTCTGAGCTTCTTCTTGTCACCCGGATTCATTCTTTGCCAAGTCCAGACCATGTAGTTTCCTCCTTCTGCAACTGGGAATATTTCCGGTGCATCATCCTCTGGGTCTGTTGATATGTACTCAAAGCCAGCTGGAATCCAATCGGTCACCTCAATATTCTCAGCTGTAACCTCACCATTATTGGTAACCACAAGCACAACGACATACTCACCTGCACCCGCGCCTTTGTTAATTGCTTTCTTCGTGGATAAGGCACGCTTTTTGTAGATTACACTAAGCTTGTGACTATCCTCTGGACTTTCAACAGCCACAGGAATTCCTGCAGGGTCTGTGTTTGCGGTGCAGACAACTGGTGATGGATATTCCTTTTCAGGTCTACTGCGCCAAGCCATTATCGCATAGTTGATCTTGAGGCTTTCACCAGGTTCTACTTCCCCCCCGTTTTCTTTCAAGTTTTCAACTCTAAAGGTGATTTTATGGGGCTTTTCTGGATCCTGATCCTCTGGGTCGATAATGAACTCAAATGGACCGGTGTACTCCTTACCTCTTATCCATACAGAAACATGTTCGGTCGTGGGAGGCATCACATCGTCTGGAAGGTTGTCTTCTATGGTGAATTCGTTCAGCCTTGCTGACCCTGTATTAGTCACCTCAATAGTCACCTCTACAGGAGTCTTATCGAAGCTGTTCACCGAAGGAGGATCAAACTCCTTCGAATACTCAATATTGACAATTGGGATCTCCTGAGAGGCCTTCTCAATGGTCCCAAGAACTCTCTTTGTTACATCCGGAACAGGTGTGTAAATCAGGTCCTGGGTACATTTGGGTGTGGACTTGCTTGCAACCTCAAACGATGCAGACCATTCTTGATCAGGTTCCATCTCTACGCCTGGGGTTTCATCTAGCATCTTCTGTTTCGCGCCTCCATCCTCAGGAGTGAGAAAGACCTCAGCCTTGTCCAATCTTACAATCAAGTCACTCTCATTCGAACATTCAAGTGTGCATTGCCATTGATTTGGTTCAGTTTCAGCAGTTTCGATTCCCGTCAAAAACTCTGTCAGTGCGTTCAAATCGGGTTTAAGACCTGATCTCTGTTGTCCCTCGCCTCGATATGTGATAACAACGTTTCCAGCCTTTCTCGGTTCCTTGTCTTCCACAAATCCAGTTGCGCTTATGACAAGATTTGAAGATTCATGGGGATAGATCAAGAAGTCTTTCCAGACTAGTTGTTTCGTTCCCTCATCGTATTCAGCTGTACCTGATTTAGCAGAAACAATTTCGATGTTGGAGAGTTCAGAAGGAATGGTCTTGTTGAGAATGATATTGTCCAATTCGCCATTCGTTTCATTTGTAACAGTGAGTGTGATTTTAACAGGATTCTCTTGTCCCATCACATAAGCCCAATGTGGTTCTTCAGTTTCAATGGATCCACATGTATCATATACCTCTTTGAACTTCAGAATAGGTGCCTTTACAGTAATACCATAATTAGTGTCCCACTTGCCGCCCACATCTATCTCACCAGCAACGAAGGTATCCTCATCAATGTCTGTGGCCTTACGAGTTCCTCCTAGGAGAACCTTCACATTCCAGATTCGACTTCTCTCTGATACATTGTTTACACTCAGTACTCCAGAAGCATTAACACTATCCAACTTTGAAAACTCGTCAAGTTGAACTCTTTCTGATTCTTCGAGGTCAATTACGACCTTCTTTCTCTCGCTCATTCAATGCACACCCATTGTTTCGCATTCGTTATTTTGGGAGTCTTCTGGCTTTTGTACGTGTAGTAGAATATCAGTTTAGCTCGTATCTGAATTCGTTACCTGCAGCCCATGAAACCTCCAGAACCTGTTTTGGTTCCATGATCACCGGAATGACGCCTTGACCAAACTGCTGAACATATTTGGAGAACTTCCTTGCATCTTCCTCTGATGACCATCTCATCGGGATTCCAAGTCTTGGCTTTGAGTCGATACATAGACTCACGGCATCTTTCACTTCGAAGACACCATCACCGCCTACTGGAACTATGAGTACATCAATGTCAAGATGTTCGAAAGGCCCACGTATCAACGTGTCACCAAGATACGCTACCTTCATTCCTCCCATCTCTATATAGAGACCCATATTCTCAATTCGTCCACCTTCGGTTTCATCTATTCGTGACAGAGAATAAGGTGTGACTTTGATGTCTGGAATCTCATAAGGCACCTCTGATTTGAGGACATGAAGTAGCCATGGTTTGACACCCTTCTTCGAAGCCTTGTCAGCTGCTCCTTGATTCCCAAGGAACCATGCCTTTGAGTTGACTGCAATCTTTGCTGAATTACCCACAGCATCGTCAGATTGATTTGTTGCGATGACTATTCTCGCACTGAAGTCATTTGGAACAACCTTCTTTCCATCCCATTTTCCTGGATTTAGAATAACTGTTGTTTCGCCGTACTCGAGTGCGAATGAAGTCTTTCCAAAGTATACTATTTTGAGCAACAAATCACATCCCGTCAATGCGTACTGGCACGGTCAAGCCAGAATGACTGCTGCACTTCTTCAGTCGAGTTGGTTCTTAATAAGGTAATTTCGAACCTATGCGAATTCGCTTCAGAAATATCTATTCGGACCATTTCTGAGCGCCGTCCACAAATTCTCGAATCCGCCGAGTGCTACCCTTATATGAATCTGACTAGACAGAGGTTCAGAGGTCTATATGTCCTGCGGATTGTAATCAGCGAGTTGGATTCTATGTTAGACAAGATTCTTACTGAGAAGTTCAGACGAACACTGAAGATGGTCTTCACAGACATTGACAATCAACAGGACCGCCGCGATGAGCAGGAGTTTGCCAAAGACGAGGGTCGCATCAAAGAACGTCTATTGGACACGTTCACACCATATCCTCCTGATGTCATCTTGGAGAATGACTTTCGAATAGCTGCGATCGATGGTTCCGGTACAGACAGTCTCATGACGCTTGATGATGTCCGAATCCATCTGCTCAGTACTTCCACTATTGTAGTTGACACTAACACACAATCTGAGAATCTATTTGCTCCCATTGAAAGAGAACTTCTAGAAACCGAGGTTGGAGAGCAACCTCATATAGACATTCACTGGCACTCCGGAGTTCGAGGCGATGCTCCAAAGAAACTAGCTGAAACCCTTGCTAATATCTATCCATTGAAAGATGTGGCGAGTCTGACTCTCCCTTTCTTTCAAGACTATACGCAAGGTAAGATATCAGCATTCTCTGATTTCACCGAAACCGAATATGAAAAGCATGTGCCTCGCTTGCGGGAAATTGAAACATTGATTTCACGAGAGCAATTGCTGACCAATCCCACTGTCCATGAGGAGATTAGAAAGGTGAGTGAGTATGCAGCAGCCCGCAGACTCTTAACGAGTGATCTCAAACTGAAGTACCTTCTCCTAGATGGTGCACTATCCGTCTTCATGCATTTCGTGCGACACTACCCCTCTATGCCCAGCGGATTCATGTTAAGGGACCTCTGTGCGTTAGCGAGGCAAAAGAACGCTGTCATGTGTGCTGTAAGCAAGAATCATACTATCCCCTTTGCGCATCGTATAGCTGGAATGGCACGGGATGTATTTGGGGATAATGCAAAGTGGTTCTGCCATCTGCCAAGTAAGGAAGATCCAGAAGGAGGTCTTCATATCTACGAGGACCGAACCTACATTCCTCCCATGCTTGCGGTTCCTTACCTATACAGTTTCTCAAGGGACAACAGACCCTCAAGGATTGATTTTGACCGAATTTGGTGGCTTGAGAATATATTTGTCCCAGGTGACCCTGGAGCAACTCGTGCAAATGAGAAGGCACTTTTTGCGGAGTTAGAGTTCATGTCAAGAGATGCTCGCTGGTATGGGTATCCTGTTCCTCTTGCTCTTGCACATGAGTCTTGCAAGTTGAGCTATGAGGATTTGCGATTGGCGAAAGAAGTATGTATGGATGTAAGGTCCGAGATGTATCTTGAAACTCGAAAAGCTCAGGATCTCCGTGCTGATTACAATTTGTGAAACGAGGTATGAAACATGAGTCTAGACAAAGACAAACTTGGAGAACTTTATGGGAAAGTGGGAGTGGGTAATCAGACTACTCTTGGGATAATGGGGAATAACCGCGATATCAGTGTCGGAGAGATCTTTTTGATATACTCCTGCCGTGATAATCATGAAAGGGTCTTTTTCTTCCGAGTCCTTGGTCTGGAGAACTACCTGCGTCAGGTTGATGATTTGGCTCGTGTTGCTGGTACACTTATGGTAGAGGGTGATGCATATCTCTCTGGTATAGAGCGGAACATGCTACTCTCAGTAGGTGGAAGAATGCTTGGCTACGCTGAGAAGAGAGGTGATGGTTGGGTCTTTAATTCTCCCAGACGCCTGCCAGATCACCTAGCTTCTGTCTATCGACCTGTTCCTGGTACATCCGACGAGAATGTCCGAACGATGTTGGAATGTCAGACCGATGGAGAAGTGTACGTTGGTGATCTTCAGGTAGGTGAAAACACCCTTGACGTCCCAATTAAAATCCCAGCAAAATTCCTACCTATGCATGTGGGTATCTTTGGTTCCACAGGAGCTGGAAAGAGCAATTTAATGATGGTTCTCATCAAATCAGTGATTGACAACAACCTGAATGCATTCAGAGATTCAAAACAGGACTCCC
Organism: Candidatus Thorarchaeota archaeon; assembly: GCA_048882325.1. GTDB lineage: Archaea > Asgardarchaeota > Thorarchaeia > Thorarchaeales > Thorarchaeaceae > SMTZ1-45. The sequence continues at coordinate 15,760 of JBHLRS010000006.1, forward strand.
AGAGAGTGTCTGCGTTCTGTATCGATCCGCATGATGAGTTTGCCAAAGGCGTAGACAAGTATGGCATTCAGCATGTGATTGAAGACATGAGTGCTTCCACCCGGAAAGAGGTCATAGGAGACTATTACTATCTGACAACGCACAAAAAAGCAACAACTAGAGACATTCGCAAGTATACTCAAGAAATCAGAATTCTCTGGTCTGAAATTCAGCCACGAGATTTGTATTCGATACGCGAATTCACCGCTGAGATGACCTCGTTCATTGACTCTCAATATTCTAGACATGGGGAGGACTGGATTGCTTCTATTCTTAATCTGGACGAAGATAATGCTGATTCTGCAAACGTTCAGAAGGGCACACTACGTGCTGTAAAACGTAGACTTAGTTTTCTGCGAAGATCTCCAATATACATCGAAAAAGGAAATTCTATACTCAGTGATATCTTTGTGGCGATGGAAACAGGACGTGTCCTTGTAGTCAATACAAGTCTAATGAGTGACAGAGAACAATTCCTTCTGACGACCATAGTCACACGAACACTTTCTGATATGCGGCGAGCTCTGAAAAGCAGCGGAAATCTTGGCGATTTCATAAGACAAGGTGAGATGCGACTCCCTTCATCATTCTTCAATAGAGTCAAAGATCAGGCACGTGCTTTCTACGGTTTAGGTGGAGTTGTTGATGATACGCCAGTACAGGATCCTAAACTTCTACCAGTAATCCAAGTGACTGTTGAGGAAGCTCCATCTATTCTAAATCCTGAATTGATGCGTGGTCAGTCAGTCTTCAAGGATATTTCAAGACAGGGTAGGAAGTTCAACATAGGTCTCCTCGTAGTGAGTCAACAAGTGAGTGTTCTAGATAATGTAATCCTGAGCCAAATGAATACCGAGATTAATCTCCGGCTTGGAAATGAACGTGAGATTCGAGCTTGCATAGAGAATGCCAGCGTGAATATATCGGGTTTTGAAAACGAGTTTCGAGTCATGTCCAGAGGAGAGGCAATCATTACTCAATCTTATAGAGAACTCCCATTACCTGTCAAGATTCCCCTATTTGACGACATATACGAAAAAGACAAACACATGTACAAGGAAAAAGGTTCAAAGAAGAGTGAAGAACACATTCTCTGAGGATGAATGAATGAAAGCACGGATTGCTCACATCTCCGATACCCATCTTGGGGCTCGTCCAAGAAGTGGTGTACGCCACAACGTTTGGGGAGAGGAGATGCGATCTCAGCTGCTTGAGAACGATTTCTACGAGCGATTCCGAGAGATCTTTGACAAAATAGCAGAACTAAATCCTCCCGTCGATCTGGTTGTTCACTCTGGAGACCTCTATAACTCACCCTGGGAAGGAAATCCTTCACAACCTCCTGTTGTCGCTCAAGAAATTGCAATCCAAACCTTACAGAATTTCATTGAGAGGACCAACATACCTGTCCTAATCATTGAAGGAAATCATGGTCTCTATAGACTACTAGAGGTTTCTCTTTTGGATAGTTTGAAACTTGCCGTTCCAGGAATGGCTGTTGCAACGCAACAGGATTTGAAACAAGCTGTGAGAGCTGGAGAACCACTTGTCAGGTCATTCGAAAATCTTGACGTCTATTGTTTCCCATTCATGGATGCAGCAGTCCTCCATTCTGCAGGATTGACAGCCAGCTTTGATGACTGGATAACTTCACACCAAAGCAGAGTTAGATCACGACCCTCAATTGCTGTGGCACATGGAATGGACATTGATGGTACTCTGTTCAAAAGCATATTCTCTATGGATTACGATTACATTGCTCTTGGTCATGATCACCATCAACACGAACAGTCCAAGGGGGCTTGGTATGCAGGATCTCCTGAAAGATGGAGGTTCGACGAGAGTCGACATGATAAGGGTTTCTTGGTGATTGATGTTGATGTTGGTTCAAAACCTGTTGTGACTCCCCAGATTCTCCAGTTTGATAGGCTTGTTCTGAATGAGAAAATCACTATATCCAAAGATGACACTATTGAGTCAATTACGGACAAGGTCTATTCTCTCTTTGACAAGAAAGGTGTGAAAGCTGACTGGAATCCAATCACTGCTGCGAGGATTCGCCTTGTGTTTGAGGGAAAAGCTGCTCGTGTGAGTTCCTTTGATCTTGGGTTGGCACTTGAAGCTTTGAGAATCAAAGTTCTAGCAAAGGACTCGATTTACAACATTGCTCAATTGGTCTGGGTTGTCAGACAGTCTGTAGATAGTGAGTTCACTGCAGCTTCTTACCCTGAAATTGAGTCTGAGTACCTAATTGAGGATCCTGAGGAAGATTTCCATGCCTATCTTGACACCCTAGATATTGACGAGAGTCTAGACACCGATGTTCTGACGAAGATTGCCGTTCGTGCGCTTGAGCATGCAGTTGGAAAGAAAGAAGGTCGGTTGAATTCAGAATCTGTTATGGAGGACGATAAATGAAGATCCTACAGCTTCAGGTTCGAAACTTCAAACCGTTCACCAATCTCACTCTTCCCGAAGGAGATGTTGAACTGCCAGATGGCCTTATTCTTATTCGAGGTCCCAATTCTACAGGAAAATCTTCGCTCTTTGAAGCAATCCTTTGGGGTCTCTGGGGTGCAGAATCTGTCGGTCTTACAAATGATGAGCTCATAAACTTCAGTTCAACTTCCTGTAGAGTAATTATCACATTTCAGGTTGCAGGAACTCAATACAAGATAGACAGATCATACGACCCAGCTAATAAGATGGCTGTTGTGTTGTTCACAAAGAAAGATGATGCCTGGAAGCGAATTGCTGACAAAAGCAAATCCGTTAATTCCAAGCTTGATGAGATACTTAGTCTTGAACTCAATCAAGCTCTGAGTACTCTTCTAGTTCGTCAAGGAGAGGTTGCAGTCATAGCAAATGCAACTGCCTCGGTGTTAAGAGACCTCCTTGTGAAGATCTATGACATTGATTTGCTTAATCAGATGTCTGTTCATCTTGAGAGTCTTGAAAAAGACATTCAATCTAGAGTGGATGCTTTGGAGTCTGATTACACACGCCCTGAGCAATTAGATGAACAGATTGAAGGGTGTAAAAACCGAATCCGTGAGTTTGAATCAGGATTGGGACAGAAAAAGGAGCAGCTTGAAACCTCTGAGAAACTGCTTCGTGATATACCAGATGCTGATATGCTGAAAAGACTTCATGAGCTTGACACAAAGCTTGAATCACTCAGGAGAGAAGTTGATGTAGCGAGCGAAGGATTGATTGCTGATTTGGAACAAGCAGGTGGCCTTACTCTTGATGCTAGCGCGTCAATTCTTAATGCACGACTGGATGCTCTTGAAAAAGGGAGAAAACGAATTGAAAAAGAACGGAAAGGACTCAAGGGCAAAATTCAGGTATTGGACCAAGAAATAGGACTGATTTCAGGAACAAATCGTGACCTTGAGGAGAAGATAGAAGTTCTAGCTGCTGCTGGGGCTGATGACATCATAGAGTGTCCTACATGCGCAAAACCCCTTTCTTTGGCTGAGCGAGAAAGACTCGTGGCAGAATACAAAACAACAATCAATCAAGGGGAAACTAAGAGGAAAGACCTTGAGAAGAAGAAGGAAACTCTTGTAACTTCCTCTGAAGACTTTGAGGATCAATTAGCTCGAATGGCTAAGAGCGAGGACGCAGCAAAGAGAGCTAGTCAGGGTAAGAAAAGAGTTGACAAAGCGCAGGAGAAGGTCTTCAAAGTTGAGCAAGAGTATACATCCCTGCTTGAAGAGTGTGGAATCAAAGATTTGGGTTCACTACTCAAGAAATATTCTGAGGATAATGTTTTGGACCTAAGGAAGAAGGTCACATCCTTTGAGGCAACAATGAAAGCACTCCAAAATCAAATAGAAGAGAGTGAGAAAAACATTCAGAGAGAAAGGGATGAAATCCTCAGGATTGAAAGCAAACGGACTCAAATGGAGCGAATCGGTTCTGAGATTGCTGAATTCAAGAATATGAATGAACATGCGAAGTACGTCCGAATAAAACTAGTTCGCGGATTTGTGACTGACTACGTGTTCCAGAAACGACTACTTGGTATCATTCGAGGTGCGACTAATCCATATGTTCGATCTTTTACTAATGGTCAATACACTGCAATTGATCTTGAACCTACTGAAGCTAAAGGTCGGGGAGGCGCAGGACTACTTCTGAAGATCTGGGATGAACGAGACCAAGCTTGGAAAAAGACCTCTCAACTTAGTTTCGGCGATAGAACCGCCATCAGTCTCGCGCTACGAATGGGAATCAGCAGGACCATGAGCAGCATTCGACCACTCAAAGATAGTCCCATAGTAACACCTCGAGTTCGTTCAGTTCTTCTCGATGAACCTCTCGGAGGTCTTGATAGGGCTCGACGTGAGGCGGTAGTAAGGAATCTAATCAATGATCAAAGTTTCGAACAGATACTCTTGATCACACACACTGATGTTCAAGGCTGGGAAGGAGTTCCTGTCATTGATGTATCAAAAACTGGTGCATCAAGCAATGCGGTCCTTGAAATGTAATTAGGCGCAGGCGTTGGAACATATATTAATCAGTAAACAGACCTCGAAAACATTATGCATTTACTCGAAGAAGGTCGCAATCGAATTCGACAAGTTGCAACCAGAGTCGATAAACGACTCCTTCGAGCTGGAAAACATGCTGCAAAAACTCTGGTTGAATACAGACTCCTCATCTCTGTGCTTCTCATTGGGTTCATCGTGTGGGCAATTGTCTTCAACATCGCAGTCATCGACTACACAAACACCAATAATTGGCACTCAAGATCTGCATGGCTAGGACCATTCCCGAACCCAGGGACAGTTCAAATCTTTGGTTACACTGTCGAGTATCAGATAGAGGGCTATAGCGATTATTCCTTCTACTATGTTCATTGGGGATACAACTCTCTCTTCGGAGTTATGCCCTATTCTGGAGATTATGGTGTTCTGGAAATGGATGGAATCACCAATCGGAATGGCGCTCACATGTTTCCTCCCTTCACCTCCTACCTCTATGCTGCAGGAATTGCCCTGAGCAATTTCATGGGTTGGAAGAACTGGGGAATTGGGTTTTTGATTGCAGCCTTAGGATACCTAACAGCCCTTCCGGTCTATGGTATTGCTAGTGAGGTGTCGTCCAATCGACGGGTAGGCGAAGTTGCGGCTCTGACATATCTGCTGAATCCATTGATGCTCTATCACACGGATTTTCTTTGGTTCAATCCAGCCCCATTCGTCTTCTTCTTCTTTGCAGGTTTTTACATGCTAGTCCGTAACAAAAGACTAACCGGAACGCTTCTCATCGTGTCTGCGGCATTATTCAAGCAGACTGCATGGTTTCTCGGGATTCCACTCGTAATATATCTCCTTGTGAAACCGAGAGAGCGGAAGAATAAAGACAATGAAGCATCTGAGCCATCTGACGACCTAAATTCTGAGGATGATGTGTCTACCAATCTCAATGAACGATTCCGTGCCAATTTACAGCCTCTGATTGACTACTTTGATTATCGAAATTTCCTGGTGAGTGTGATCTCAGTCCTCATCTTCGTGGGTGCTGTTATGCTGCCCTTCTTCATAGCACAGCTCAACTTCTGGCGGTTTTGGCGGTTAGCTTTGGGTTCCTTCACTATTGAGGACTTCACAAAGCTCCCACCATATAATGTTCCAATGAGACTACAGGTCCTTGCTATTGTCGCTGGTAAACCAGAGCTTGCTAAACTCCTTGATACTATTATAGTGTCAGGAGGGCCACTAATGTTTGGTGTCATACTTTGCGCTGGACTGATGGTCCTTCTAGACAAATTCATCGGCGAGGAGAAGCTCTATCTTCGTCGCTTGTTGTTCTTGACACTGCTGTTGATGCTAACCGTAACGCTCTTCGGTCCACGAGGAGTCTTCAAGTATTATTTTGTCATGCTCATGCCATTCTTCTCGATATTCTCCTCAGCTAGAATGATCCGAGGGTCTGGAGACCATGTGCCATTTTCAGCCTCAATGGTGTGGTTACCAATCACACTGACCCTCCTGATTCTCATACCTGATCGCAACATCTACATGGCATTTGTGCTTCTGATATTTCTAGGTTACTTACTGACTCCTCTATGGGACCGACTTTACCATCTTGTGAAAGCACCATGTAGACTCCTTAAGGGCTCTGTCCAGAAGAGGTTGAATATCTATCAGGCACCTTTTGTGGTAGAAGAGCTACCGTTTGACGCATCAAGGAAACGATACACTGCTAACATCATCACTCAAGGAATTCTGTTAGGTTTAGGATTCTTCCTTGTATTATTTGGTTGGAGGGCCACTCAAATGGCACTGTATGTAGACATGGTAACAGGACTAGAGGTGATTCTTGTCTTCAGTGCAGCCTTTGTTATTGGATTCCAGATTCTCTCAATAGCTATCAGCATTACCCTTGATAGCAAGATACGAGTGGATTATGCTAACCAAAGAGTTGGAGAGTTCTCTTCGATGACAGCAGTAGTCATCTGGGTCTATAGTATCCTGAGCTACTTCCAGAGCTGGCCTATAAATCAGACCCCAGAGAGACACCTGATTGTCCTCACCAGTGTGTTCATCTCTCTTTGGGCGGTATCACTTCGGATAAAGCAGGGCAAACGAGAGAGAATAATTACTGATTTCATACTCATCGGCGGTTTGACAGTAGGTCTTATTGCTTGGTCCATAGTTGGTGCTGTGAATATCTTTCTTCTAGGTAGTATAGGCCTATGCGCTTTGATAGTACATCTCCTTCTTGTTTCCGTACATTACTTCGATAAAAAGGTCGAAGCCCATCTAGATGATTTAGACACTTCACAGATTGAGATGAGTGCAAGTCCTGACGACGGTGTGAAAGACCAATGAATGACTCTGACAGTTCACGATTAGCAGAATTCAAGTCATTCCTAAAATCTAATCGTGTACTTGTTTTCATCCTAATAGCAGCAGCTGTAGTTTGGGGTCTTATTTTTGCACAAGCAACATATGACTACATCATGTTGCAAACTTGGAATGGGTGGGGTCAGTTCAATATATTCGGATTCACAATCCATTTTCAATTTGAAGGTTGGTCCGACTACTCCTATTACTATCAGACCTGGGGTGACCGATTTCTCAGTGGATTTACCCCATACTCGAGCGCTTTTGACTATGTAACTGTCGACCACTACGTCCCCTACTTCTTTCCACCATTGTACCTGTATCTCTGTGTCTTAGGAAACTCTCTTCCAATAGATCCCTTTGGTACTGCAGTCCTGCTGTGTGTGTTTGGTTTTGCCACGGCGTTTCCGATATATGGTATTGCTACATTTATCTCTGATAGCAAACGGATCGGTGAGATAGCAGCAGCGACATACCTGTTTAATCCGCTGATTCTCTTTCACACAACCTATACTTGGTTGAATCCTGCACCATTTGTGTTCTTCATAATTTTGTCATTCTACCTTCTTATGAAACAACATCGACTCACCGGAACGTTGGCAATGGTCACTGCAGCTCTCTTCAAACAGACCGCATTCTTCTTGGCTCTCCCGTTGATAGCATATCTCATAAAGACACCACCCTCCAATGATCTCGATGTTGTCCAAGAAGCGGACGAGTCTCGGGTACTTGGAGATCAGACTGAAGTCCGCGGATTTTTAAAAATGACTGTCATTGTCTTGGTTTATTTCCTCATCATTTCCTTTCCATACATAATCGATTTCCGTAATTATTTCTACTACATCTTCCAGAGACCTGGCATGTCTCTATTTGATGATTACACAAGTCTTCCAGCTGGAAATGCACCTATCTCATTCGCTGTATTGTTTATCTACTTCGGAGCACCTGAAGCGCTCACCCGAATAATCAATATCGCTACTGCTTACTCCTTGTTCATTGTCATTGGAGTTCTCATTACTTTCGTACCGATGCTTCTTGAGGTGAAAGATGATCGGAATCTTCCTCTCTATTGGCGAAGGATGTTGTACTTCACTTTGCTCATGTTACTCATAGTCCATATCTTCTCTCCACGTGGAATTTACAAGTACTATCTGGTGGCTCTCATTCCATTTTTCTCGATACTATCCAGTGAGAGGGTGATTACCAAACATTCAGAGAAAATCAAAACCTCATTGCCCATGATCATCAATCCATTCCTGCTAACCATAGCGATACTCATGCCCAATCGAATCATCTATCTAGCTGTGCTAATCCTACTACTGGCAACCTACATTTTCTACAAAGAATTCGGTCTTGTCTATACCCTCATCAGTGAGCCCTTATCACCTGTTCGAGCCCGTATAGTAAGGATATTCCTCTCTGAAAGCATGACAACAAATACATCAAGATCTCTCAGAAATGGCAGATAGTTCACTTTCTTTCGCGTCTATTTTCTTCTTTAGACTCTTGATTTGGGTATCAAGTTTAGCAACCTGTTCTGTGTACACTTCTTCAGGCATAGCGCCTGTAGCATGTCGCGCTTCAATATGTTTTCGAAGGTCTTCAACTGATCTCATCTCCTTCTTGAGTGCTATCAGGTCACCTTCAATCGCTGCAGACTTGCTCTCATCTGCAGTCTTGAATTGCTTTGCAGGAATCATGATTCCTAGTTGGTGTTGCGTCTTTTCAGCAAAGTCTTGAAACTGGTCTCGCAACATCTCAATGTTCGTGTCAACGTTGGATACCTGCTCTTTCACTTTGGAGATATCTTTCTGAAGGTCAAATACAGCATTTACAAGGCGTTTCAAGGTCTTCTCTACTTCTGCACTTGCCATGGAGTCTTCATCAGGTTCATCTTTTCCTCTCTTTTGTCTCTCAGCTTTTTCTTGTTCCTTGACCAATGCACTAGGCTTAGCCATCTGAAGTTCTCCACTCAACCACCGGAAGGCGTTTAATGCAAAGTTTGCATTGCCCTTATGCTTAAGGCCACCTCCTTTTCTAAACACCTCATAACTACCGATACACATCACTCTTCCTTTGCCGATTTCAGCAATGGCGATAACAGCTGCTTTACCAGGCTCTGCTGTGTCTGATGTCAGAGCAAGCGTTTGAGCTTTTCCAGTTACTCTTAGACTGCACGCAGAGGGAATTAGTAAATCCCCTACATCCTCTGTAGAAGGATGGGCTTTTACGTCAGTTATAATCGGCATTGTTGGTAGACCTGCATTATTTCGCTCATCTTTCACTGCTGTGTTTTCAAACGTGATGCCAAATTCATCGGAGATCTTTGACATGTTATTCATCAGTCCCCTGTCTCCGCCTGACAGAGAAAGGAGCAATAGTCCGCCTCCATTCTTAACATATTTCTGTAGGACATCTATCTCGGCTGGTCTAACCTTTGAGCTATTTGGACAACCGAACACCATTACATCTGCATCCTTCAGATTCTTTGCTAGAATCATGAACTCAGTATATGCCTCGATATCGAAGTCATTGTCTTGTAGCAGCTGTCCTAGTTCAGAGTAGGTACTTTCAAGTCTACCACGTTCATTTTGGGTCTGGTCAAAGAGTATTTTCTTTCTCCGTCCGCTCAAGAGGATGCACCAATGGTAACGGTTTGTAGTCAACGCTTTACGGATGCGCTAATAGTACTTCCGTAGACAGTCTCACCCATTCGAACACTTTATCTCCTTGCGATACAAGAACACATGTATGAGCGAGGAGAACTGCCTTTTCTGCAAGATAGTCCGTGGTGAGATGCCTGCTTCCATTATTTTCGAGGATAGAGAAAGCATAGCTTTCATGGATGTGTTTCCAGTTATTGAAGGTCATTGCCTCTTGATTCCAAGAAAACATTTCGAGAATATGTATGATGTTGACCCTGAGATTGTCGCTCATCTCGCAAAGAACCTTGCAGACTTAACAAAGAGAGTACAGAAAGCAACAGGTGCAGAGGGAGTCCTAAACATTGCAGCCAACGGTGAAGGAGCTGGACAGGAAATTCCTCATCTACACTTTCATGTAATTCCAAGAAACAAGAACTCGCAATTTGGGTTCAAGTTTCCACCCGACTATCGAAACTCGATGGCTCCCAGAGAAGAGCTTGATAAAATAGCCAAGAAGATACGAGAAGCCACCTAATCGATGTGAAGCAGATTCAAACCAGTCATATCATCTCTTTTTCTGATCAATTCGATCTCTGTTTCTATGATTACTAGTTCCATGGTAACAGAAACCTCGCATCCTGGCAGTAAATGACCTCCCCAACATTTTCCAGCCTCATCAGCTACAATCATGTGTGCGTGTACGACAATATTACTCTCATGTGTAGAGATATCACCAATACAGGACACTACCTCGACATCCTCATCCACCGTGAAGTCACGGTATTCAGATGTTTGCCTGTGGAAGTATCCCAGCTTAGCTTTTGACACCGCACCAATAAGGCTGAGCTGAGCTGATTTCACACCGTGCTCCTTCGCGACAGTTTCTATCGATGCCAGCACATCTTCTCCGGGGTCCATACGAGCAAAAATCACCCGTTTGATTTCGGTCTGAACTGAGCGAACCATATCCAAAGATTGTATGGAACCGACTAATGAAGTACTCGTATTCTCAATAAAAAGCGAGAGAAGCGCTTATCAGGGGTGGACAAACCACTATAGCTGTGAACTGTATTGACCAAGGACGAGAAACCTGCAGATGAGGATCAGTCCTCTCTCGAGGACTATTTCACTGAGGCTGATGAATCCTCAGAACAGTTTCTCGAATCAGATGGAATGCAGTCTGATATTAAAGAAGGTCTGTCGGGAAAAAGAACTACAAGCAAAAATGCAGAGCCATCTGATGATGTTACTGATAATGAGGAGGATGCTTCTCAAGTGGAGGTGTCTATCGAAGACAGTGATACACCAGAAAACCTCCCCCCTTCATTTCTACTTGCAATTGATTATTCCGGACCTCACAACAAAGCTGTCGCCAGACTCTTCAATCCCAATAACCAACGAGTCTACTTCTGGTTCGATAACACTGGCCACAAGCCCTACTGCTACACGGACTGGCCACCACAGGCTGTTGAATCCTCAGCAAGAAGGAATCCTGGATTCTTGAGAGCGGAAGCGGTGGAGCTTCATGACCTTCTCAAGGATGAACCTGTCAAAATGACGAAGGTTATCGGTGACAACCCACTGGCAATAGGAGGATCAGCTAGTTCAATCCGCAATGTTCTCGTGGATGACAACAACATAAGTCATGCTTGGGAGGCTGCTATTCGCTATCAGCTGTGCTATACATATGACTCTAAACTTGTTCCAGGACTAATGTACAAGATAGAGAATGGAAATCTTGTTCCTTGTCCACCGAATGTTGATGCGAAGACACTTGATGAGTTTAAGAAGACCATTCAAACAGAGGTGGGTCGCGAAGATATAATCTCTGAATATTCCCCCATGTTCTTTACCGAAGTTCCTGATATCAAGAGACTCGCTGTTGACATCGAGGTCTATAGCCCTGTTGTAAACAGAGTTCCAGATGCTCGCACATCAGAGTATCAAGTGACAGCAATAGGTCTTTCTGATAGTGAAGGCTACAACAAGTGCTTTGTGTTGGAAAGGGAAGGACACCCTGAAGGCAAGAAAGCATCTGACTTTCCGAAAGAGCTGGATATCGTCTATTTTAAGGACGAAGCAGAGATGTTGGTCAAGGCGTTTGAAGTCATAGACCAGTATCCGATTGTCCTCACTTTTGTTGGTGACACTTTTGACCTGAAGTATCTCCACAATCGTGCGAAGCGCCTAAGAATTGACATGGAAAAGTATTGCCCGATTAAACTTCGTGGGAATCAGGACCCACGGCGGGAACGTGCCAATCTTGACCATGGTGTCCATATAGACATGTACAAGTTCTTCACAAATCCCTCAATCAAAATCTATGCCCTCTCTGGTGCATACCAACGTGAGAACCTGGAGTCCATCGCTCAAGGCATACTAGGTGTGGGAAAACTGGAATTAAGTAATAATATCTCAGAGTTACCGTATTATGAGCTTGCTCATTACTGCTGGTTGGATGCAAGTCTTGTTCTTCGTTTCACACAATTCGAGGACAATCTTCTACTACGCCTGATTGTTCTCTTGATGCGTATCTCGCGCATGTCAATGGATGATGTAACACGCTTCTACATCTCTTCCTGGATTCAGTCTGTGTTTAGGCAAGAACATCGATCACGGAATCTCTTGATTCCGAGGCGAGTGGATATCGATACTATGAAGACAGCTGATGCACAGGTGGAAGCAATAATTGAAGGAAAGGGCTTCAAAGGGGCGATTGTGATTGAGCCAGTAGCAGGTGTTCATTTCAACGCTACAGTTCTCGATTTTGCAAGCCTGTATCCTACTATCATGAAGACTCATAACATCAGCTATGAAACCGTTGATTGTCCTCATGAAGTGTGTAAGAATGGTTCTAATAACCAGGTCCCAGAAACCGACCATTGGACTTGTACTCTGAAGCGAGGGATGATTAGTGAAACAATCGGTTTCTTCAGAGACACACGTGTGAAGTGGTTCAAACCCAAGGCCAAAGACAAATCACTAGGTGAAAAGACTCAGAACTGGTATTCTGTGGTAGAGAAGGCCCTAAAGGTGTTTGTCAACGCATCATATGGAGTAACCGGAGCCCAGCACTTTGAGCTCTTTTGTATGCCAGCAGCTGAGAGTGTAACTGCATATGGTCGAGATGCCATTATCAGAACCAAAGCAAAGGCAGAATCGATGGGTATCCGTGTTCTCTACGGTGACACCGACTCAGTATTTCTAGACAATCCAACAGAGCAACAACAGAAAGAACTTGTTGAATGGTCTAGAGAAGAGCTTGGTATCGACCTCGAAGTGGAGAAGACCTACAAATATGTGGCACTCTCGGAAAGGAAAAAGAACTACATTGGTGTCTATGAGGATGGCAATGTCGAGGTCAAGGGTCTCAGCGGAAAGAAACGAAACACTCCCGATTTTGCACAAGAGGCTTTTCGTGATATGTTGAATGTCCTGAGCAGGGTTGATGATACTGAGGGCTTCGAGGTGGCGAAGGAGGAAATCAGAGAGATTGTCAATAAAGTCATCGATCGTCTAGAGGGGAAAGCTGAGCCGTATACTCCAGAAGAGCTGGCTTTCAGGATTCAAATGACCAAACCCCTCCACTCTTATGACACAGACATACCTCACATTCGCGCAGCAAAGATGCTGGTCGAAAAGACACAAGACCCAACAAAAGCACTCCCAGGCACTATTGTTTCATTCATTAAGACCAAGGGTCAGGAAACAGTCCTACCTGTTGAGATGGCTGAAGACATGAGCTACTGGATTGATAAGGACGCATACATTGATATTTTGAGGAGTGTGTTCGAACAGGTTCTCGATTCAGTAGGTCTCGACTTTGATGAGTTTCTTGGTTTCACAACCCTTGACCAATTCTTCTGACGGGAGGACTGGGGATGGGTCTGAATAAGAAATTCTTATAGCGGAGACTTGGTACACGCATGAAGACTGAGAGCCTTTCTTACACCTATTTCGACGGGGTACAAATCTAATGAAGTTAAATTATCGCGAATTCTTCATGCAGAAGATGTTAATCATGTTCAAACCCGGCGACATTGAGTTGTCTGCGAAAGACTTCATTTCTACCTATGCCTCTTACATGGAAGATGTCGGAATCGTTGGCAAGGGTCCAGATGGTTATGCTTTGTTCCCCAGCAAGACAGCTCCAGTTCGCGAAGAACACACTGAGTTCTTTACTGAATGGGTTCAACTTAATGATGCACTTGGAATTCACGGAGTTGTCGGAATGGATTTCTACACTGACGGATGGTTTGCCCGTGATCCCAAGTATCAAACCATGAATGACCAATCAGTCAAGATGGAACATCAAATATGTCCAAATCGAGAAGAGTTCTGGCAGTATGGGGCTGAGATTGTCAAGGAGATTGGATCTTATCCGATTAATGAGATTCTTCTCTTTGGAACGGGTTTCATTCGTGACCACTTTTGCTTCTGTGAACGTTGCCGGTCTGAGTTCGGACCGATGATCGATCAAGAACCAGACCGCTTAAATTACGCGCTCATTCAGGAGAACGAAGAATACTACCAGAAATGGCATCAATTCCGTAGTGACAAGGTACATGAGGGCCTTCAATATCTACAAGATGCAGCAAATGAAGTAGATGAAGCTACAGGACGGGAGCAACCTTTGAGGCTCTCCGTTGAAGTTTTGCTTGATCCTGAAACCGGTCTCTCAGAGGGGGCTCGCAATGAATATGGCTACGATTACGCCAGAATTGGGGAGATCACTAAGAATGTGTTGATCAACTTATTCCCATGGTCTCCAACCTTACCCACAAAGGACAGTCCTGAGTACAGTGAACTGGTTGAGTCACTGTATTTTGTCAATGAGTTCACGAGACGTGGTGGAAGGGCATCCCTCTTCCGATGGGGTGTTACAACCATTGAGCAGTTACAGGAACTAAAGACACTCGGAAAAGATGTCGGTATTGACCGAATAGTAAGTACCTTTCACTATCCGTCTGACTACTCTCGTAGGCGCGAGAGTGCAATTGGGAACTACTAGGTTTCACTGTCTGGCACTGCAATAGGGACAAACCCGATTGTCAGATCGAATGCTTCGTCCACATGAAAAGCAAAAGCTGTACCCATCCTCCTCCTCTCTGGAATCATCCACAAAAGGGCTGAGCTCGCCCTGGGAGAACAGGGACCCGATTCCCTCTATTGATTCATCTGGCTGTGTGTTGCACACCTTGCGATCATCTTGGCTAAAGATACGACTGTCCCCCTGATACTGGTAGCTATCTGTTGGTTGTCTTGACTCAGTTCGTTCATCACGCCACAATCCTGAACGGTCATTGTATTGAGATGCAACTGACTGCATTGTTTGGTCTAGTGACTCAAAGTCCTGTCTATAATCATCGGTTCCAAATCCCGGATCAGTTGCAGGACGATTTGCCATTCTGTCCCTGGATGCCTGGCGTTGCCAGGTTGGATCTAAGTTTGATAGTCCCCTAGCAGTTTCAACAAATCTGACATGAGCATCTCCCTTCAGTTGCTCATACTCATCCATTGTAAGGCCAAGCACTTCAAGCGCTCTATCTCGCTCAGCACACCTCTTCGATAATGGGCAACAATATGCGAGACTACCATGGCACAGAGAAGCCATAGCCCTATCTTGACGTGACTTGAAGATTGGGGTTATACGTCTGTTTCCAAGGATAAGTGAATCACCGGTTGATCTCAATTCAGAGTATCCACTCTGAGCCAGAGCCTCCACTATCTCTCGAGCTGGATATGCGCGCCCTTCAATGATTACGTGGCCCTCGGTCTTGTCAAGTCGAACAGGTCTTTCGCTGCTCTTATTCCCGTCATAGCTTGGATATCTCGTGTTTGCCACCTCTCAGTATACCGACTGGATGTCATACGAACATGCTTTCCGAGCAATACAGGTGTATGTATTACCTAGGTCTGACGCGGGATAGTTATATACTGACATCCATTTAGCAATCTCTAGAAGTTCTCTCGGAGGAAAAAGAAAATGGGTTGTAAAGCTTTAGGCGCCTCGCAGGGCTATACAGTTCTGGGTGGTATTGTACTTCTTGTGTATGCAATTCAGCGTCTTTATTATGCAGCAATCGGGGATGGTATCAGTACATTCGCTGGAGTTATTGAGATTCTCCTAGCAATTGTGCTGATTATTATTGTTGCCCTTGCTTTCGATGCTAGTGGGTTCATTTCCTGGAAAGTATCAAAGTCTGCTATACTATTGACATTGTTTGGTTTGATTGCTATTGTGATTGTGTCATATCCTTTCATTACTATCAATCCCATCAATTGGATACAAAGTCTGGACACGCTTGCAGGATTTATGATTCTACTAGGTGGCCTCCTCTCATTCAAAGGATAACCGTCTCGCTCACATAGGAAATTAGATAACGGGGGCACTTCCCCAAAACGACCGTTCAATCAGTGGACGGTTGTTGAGATGGACGAGAAACACATCCAAATCCTCAAGGATCTTGGTTACAACCTTGATCAAAAAAACATGACCAACGACTATTGGAAAAAGAGGGGTGCTGATGCTCTTGCACTCACAACTCAAGACCGTGACGTCTATGGTTGTCTTGACCATACAGTTGGTGAAGGTGTCAAGATTTTCGATATTGAAGGTACTGAGTACCTTGATGTTACAGGTGGAGTTGCAGTCCGTGCATTGGGACTTAGATACAAGCCATATATCGAATTCGAACAGAGTATTCTCGATACCGTCAAAGAGCTACCAGGAATGGATTTTGATGCTATTCCACAGACACTTCTAGCTGAGCGTGTTGCTGGAATCACACCTGGCAGTCACAAGAAACGTGTTGTATTCACCACCTCTGGTGGTCGTGCTGTTGAAGGATGTATGAAATCTGCCATGGACTTGTCAGGAAAACGAAGGTTTGTTGCCTTCAGACCCGCTTTTCATGGACGAACCGGTTATGCATTATCTCTAACATCATCAAATTCAAAACATAAATCTGGTTTTCCGCAGGGCGTTGATGTCATCCGTGTCTTCTATCCATATTGCTACCGGTGTCCCTATGGAACACATGTTGAAGACTGTAGCTTGGAGTGTGTTGAAGCCCTGCGGTATGCTTTGCAGGTTGAAGGCAATGATATTGCAGCAACAGTCATGGAATCAATATCTGGAGAAGGAGGTTACATAGTACCCCCAGCAAAGGCAGTTCAGGGATTCTATAAAGTGACAAAGGAAGTTGGAGCATATTTCATGTCAGACGAGGTTCAATCTGGAATGGGTAGAACTGGGAAATGGTGTGCTGTGGAGAATTATGGTGTAGTTCCTGACTATATCTCAATGGGCAAAGCAATCGGTGGTGGTTATCCACTGGGTGCATCAATTGGTCCTGCTCCAATGTTTTCTGGAGGCGCTCGACACTCCGAAACATTCTCTGCAGAGCCAAAGATGTCCTTACTTTCATTGTGGATATTCAAACACATGGAGGATGGAAACTATCTCAAGAAAAATGCTGAGAAAGGCGCCTATCTATTGAAGCAGTTCAATGATCTCATGGACAAGTATGAGGTTATTGGAGATGTCAGAGGTATCGGTCTTATGGCTGGTATCGAATTTGTGAAGGATAAGAAGTCAAAAGAGAAAGCATCCAAGCTTCGTGATGAGATTCTCAAGAATGCTGTCCAGAAACAGAAACTATGGGTACTTGGTTGTGGTCAGAACGTAATCAGGTTTATGCCTAGTTATGTCATAACTAACGAAGAGTTAGACGAAGCTGTAGCCCGACTTGACAAGGCAATTAGTGCTTGTGTCTAAAAAAAGAAAAAGACCCATCTCTGGTCATAGAACGCCAGAGATGAGTTCATTTCTTTATAGCAACCAAAGAATCGCGCCTAGTATGACGAGAATGCCACCAAGGTCGCTTGCGAACACAACCATTAGGATTCCAATAATGAGAACCACAATGAACTTGTTCGTCTTTCCAAAGTCCAGTGCCTTGATCTTTAGGAATCCACTGTTCACCAATGCTATAAGTGAGAACAGAATAGCCAAGATGCCTATGACAATAGCATCAAGGTAACCCCCCAATGGATTAAAGTAACCTAATGTGTAACCCGCGCCTGGAATTAGCAATAGGATTCCCTGGATTAGGCCAATCAATGCACCTAGGAGAACTAGAAGGTCTCCAATCTTCTTTAGGTCTGCCATTTAGTGTTATACTCTCCTTCTATGTACATTACCCTCGAAAGGGTTGAAAATGGACCCAACTTCTGCAATATAATGTTACCGAAAGTGGTTAACTTACGTTAATTTGTAATGTTAACCTATTAAGCCTAAAATATCTCCTCTACGCCCATAGGTGGTCTAGAACTGTGGATATGTTGACTCCAACCGATAGCCTTGATGAGTCTAGTCAGGGAGATTCACTTCAGACTTTGGAGTTTGTTGGTGATATTGACCCTCTTTTTGATATCCCCAATCAGGGGGAGATTCTCATTATCAGCAATGATCAGTCATATCTAACGCATGGAATTCACAAGTTTCCAGCCAAATTCTTTCCAGAATTACCTCGTTATTTAATTCGCAAGTATTCTTTGCCCGGCAATACAGTACTCGATCCAATGTGTGGTAGTGGGACGGTTGTCTTAGAGTCCCTTCTGAACGATCGGATTGGGATTGGAATCGATATTGACCCAATGGCACAGCTGATTACCAAAGTCAAGACTACACCCATAGATCCTAAAGAACTGCTTCCGGCTGCACGAGGTTTAATTGCTCAGATAAATGAAATGAACGATGCTTCTGATTATCAACCTGAGATACCAGAGTTTCATTATCGTGATAGCTGGTTCCGGTCCTATGTTTTACTTGAATTGGCAATCATCCATGATTCCATTGACACCCTTACTTCGAAACAACAGAACGACTCCGACCGTGAGAACATTCGTGATTTCTTCCGAGTTGTACTCTCCTCCATCATCAGGGATGTGTCAAATGCTGATTCTCATTGTACTCGGACGGTAATCCGTAAGAAAGTAGTGAAGAAGATAGACCCCGGTGACACGCTAAGAAAGTTCTCTGAAACACTAACTAATCAGTGTGACTCTATGTCTGAGCTATTCCATATATCGAATACACTGGGTATCAATGAAGTTCATCTCCCCATAAAGAACGCTTTTGATACTGGACTTGATTCTGACTCGATTGACCTCTCTGTTACATCTCCCCCATACATAAACGCAGTAGATTATCCGCGAACACATCAGCTCGAGATGTACTGGCTTGGATTACTAGATGGTAGTCCTTTATCCCATGTCAAACGGAAATACATTGGGACCGAAACAGTCTACAAAAAAGAATATGCTACCCTTAGGACCTCAAGTTATGAATCCCTCGACCCTATTCTAGAGAAAATATACAACTCGGACCCAAGACGATCGTATATTGTCTTCAAGTTCTTTGAAGACATGAAGAAACAGCTTGCAGAAACATATCGTGTATTGAAACCTGGAGGTACTTATTGTTTAACAATTGGGAGCAATTTGATTCGTGGAGTGGAAGTGCGTTCTGACCAAATTCTCTCTGAAATTGCAGTTACGGACATTGGATTTGAATTGGAAAAATCCTTCTTCTCAAAATTGATTCGACATTACATCAGAATTCCTCGTCCTGAACGAATGTTGGGTGAATGGGTACTAGTGTTGAGGAAATAATGTGATATTTGTGAAACTTAATCTGATGATTGTTTTCATTTCTTCCTTGATTTCAAATCCTCATCTATGCTTTTCAAGAGATCATCAACTAAAGCGCTAGGAAGATTCTTAGCTTGCTTCACAATATTATTCACTTCCTCCGGTGGGAGCCCTCTATTCTCAAGCTGTTTTCGAAGGTCCTCAATTTCAAAATCGGTAAGCTTGTCTTCAAACTCGGATTCCTGAATTGGTATCTCAAGTTTAGTATCATCGAGTGATTTTACAAATTCCTCTATCTTTTCCTTCGGGGCTGTTTCAGCCTCTTTCATGATTGCCTCAATTTCTATTTCTGGTACTTTCCGCCGAACCAACTCTGCTTCTAAATCAGCACACTCTTCTTCTGTTAAAGTCACAACTTTCTTTCTACGTTTCATTTTCTTCGGTTTTTCTGTTTTCTTGAAAAACTCAAGTGCAAGCTCCTTAGGAAGACTTCTTGCTTGTTCAACGATTGACTCGATTTCACGATCACTAGCTTTTCGCTTAATCAGCTCAGAACGAAGATTTTCAATTTCCTCTTCTGTGAGATGTTCAACCTTTTCTTCAACAGGTTTTGGTTTTTCTTTAGCCAGAATACTCTGAAGAAGCATCTGGACTACATCTTTTGGAAGTTCTCTGGCTTGTGTGACAAAGGACTCAATTTCATGCTCTGGAATTCCTCGTTTTTCAAGTTGTTCAGTCATTGTGTTCAATTCTAATTCTCTTAGCTGATGTTCGATATCGAGTCCTTCTTCTTCTGGCTCAGAGATATCAGCATCTTCTTCAACTACAGCGTAAATGTCTGGTTTAGCTACTATAGCAGCTCCACCAATTCTCTTTCTCCTTTCTGCTACAACTTCTTCCATGACCTGTTCTACAGATTTGTTCTGTATACCTGCGACTCTAATTGCTTCCTGACTAATTACCTCTCTTACGAAACTGGTTTGCTGACTCAACTTCATCTTTGATATCTCAAATTTGAAGTCATCAAGCTCTTGTTGAGTCATTTCAGTAAGTATAGCGAGGTCAATAATCAGTTCATCAATTTCAGGCACTTCTATTTTGACTGATTCTGCAGGAATTTGCGAAGCTTCTCTTTTAATTCCAACTGGATCATGTAGTTCATTGAATAATTCTGCGACGAGGGATTGTCTTGATCGCACGCCCCTAGCTGGTTTAGGTACTCTACTTCTACGTAATTGTCTAACCTGACCACTAATTATCCTGATTATCTTTGGCACTCTTAGAATCCTTACCCATACAACACCGAATAGAATCAGGAAGATGGCAAAAGCACTACCGTAAGTCATTGCGTTCTGCAGAGCAAGATCTTCTTCAGATGGACTTACCGAAACTGAAATCATTACACTGGCTGTTTCATAGTATGTTTTATTGAAGTGAATTGTTACTTCCGTGACACCAGCTCTTCTTTTAGCTAATACTCTAAACTGATAATATCCATCGCGACTTTCATCAGGACCTAGATATTCGACAGTGGCAAATTGGGGTTCAGAGTTATCAACTATGATACGAGCCTCGGTAATTCCCTCTCCAGAATGACCTAGCCACGCATCGGAATAATAGATCCAAAATGTTGCGTTCATTCCCCAGTGAAGTGACAGTGCTGACGGTCCTTCCACCTGAAGACTAGTTTGAATCTTGATAATCGTGATCTCGAACACGAATACCGCGGTGGTGTGATTTTCTAACATGAATTGGATGTTAAATAATATTGTCGCACCTAAGCCCCAATCAAGTGTGTTGAAAGCGAATGAATAATTACCATTTCCGTGATCGGACAAAATAAGTGGTTCTTCGTAGACTCTTGGTCCTGTATAGAACGAGTTGTTGGATATTGCGTCTGGAATCCCTCTTGCACCATAGGTGTCATTGTATAACATGGTGACCGTAAGTGTATCTCCGTATGGTACTTGTAGTGTTGTCCAGGAATCTCCAATTCGATACAGTTCAGGGAGAAGAATCGAGATGTCCGTGGGGACTGATGCAATATGAATTCTAATCGTCAATTCTTCATCCTCATAGTTTGCCTTTCGGAACTCCACTGTGATCGTGTAAGTTCCCGGGTTTAGTTTTGATGTATCAACTGGAATGCCATAGATTCCTTCACCAAGATATACAGCACTACCTGATCCTCCTGCCCAGGAAAAAGCGGAAAAGTCAGCCTGAATACCTTGTGCATGATAACTATCATAGTAGGTGACATTGACAAAACCTGTCCCGCCCCAAACAAACTCATCAGTTCCTGGTGAAAGAATAGTTGCTTCTAGATTTCTCACATATATCGATGTAGAATTATCCGCCCTCTCGTAATCCTGATTGGGTGAATTGGCTGAGATGATGAATGTGTGAAGCGCGGCAATTCCTTGGCTTGTGTCGAAGTCATAGTAGTAATAACCAGGACCTCCAATTATGGGTCCATTCACTAATGTTCCATTTGTGCCGAGTTCAGGTGAGTTCCATGTAACATTCAGACCGTCTAATCCTGTGGAGTACGGATGTGTTGCGTTAAGGGCTGGAGCTAGAACATAAACTCCAATTCTGACAATATCGGACCAGTACACAGATGTATATTCGTAGCTTAAAGTAGCATTATCGAGCCATACTACCATCTGTATCTTTGAAATTGCCATAATCAGAGTCGCGGATGCATTACCATAGTTGTATTTTGAAGCCCGTAGACGAATCTGGTAACTTCCATATCCCGCATTTCCTGTAGGTATTTGAAGTCTGTAATGCCCCTGTTCACCTGATATCTCAGTCACTGTCAAATTGGTGTCATACACCCAGCTTCCTACAAGGGTTGCCTCAGAAACATAAGTGCCGTCAAGGATGTCCTCTAGATAGACCTCAACCACAGCAGTAGCGCCATATGATACGGTGAAGACATAGCCTTCTTCAGGGATGATTTCCATTGGTCTTGGTAAAAGTCTGAAAACCAGCTGATAAGAAGCATCAATATAGTTTGGTGCACTACCTTCAATTCTAACGATAATTGTGTCCGATATTACGCCCAAACTAGTATCGAGAATTGCTGTGTAGTTACCTGGCACACCAGTGGGTACAAATGAATCTATGTAGCCATCCCAATCATATGTGATTGTCGCTATCGAAACAGTCTGAT
This sequence comes from Candidatus Thorarchaeota archaeon, assembly GCA_048882325.1. Lineage (GTDB taxonomy): Archaea > Asgardarchaeota > Thorarchaeia > Thorarchaeales > Thorarchaeaceae > SMTZ1-45. The sequence continues at coordinate 38,142 of JBHLRS010000006.1, forward strand.
TTCTAAGTGTATCATTAATTGCTGCAAATATGGTGAGAGGCTCACCCCAGTATATATCGCTAGTGGCTCTTGGTCCACTCCAAGTGACAATCAGCTCGGATGGAACAGCAAGAAGGTTGATCTCTACATTCAGTGAAGAGATTGAATAGCGAAGCAGATTTGCTTGCACAGATAAAATTTGAGAGCCATGACTCAAACTACCTGTCTGAAGAGTTAGATTATAACTACCATCTCCAAGATCAATGTATGACGACAAATCTCCCCATGTCAAGGTCAGTGAGGCTCCTGCAAGTGGGTTGTCGTCAGCATCATAATCAACGAGGTATATCATGGCTGATGTAGTATAGCCTGCATAGTTTGTAGGTGCAATAACTGCAGAGAGTCCTGCAACTCTCTTCCTTAATCCGAAAACTACAGATGTTTCTGCTATCTCGTATTGTGAGTGGTTGATTGTTACAAGTACAGATTGTAAACCAACAGTCAAGGAATCTACCATGCTCAATGTAATATTGTACTGTCCACTACCTAGTGCTAGAACTGACCAGGACGATGGTGCTAGTCCTGTTGATTCATAGATTAAAGAAATCTGCCCCTCTGCACCATTTATTGGCTGTCCATGATCCGTGTCCAAAAACTGAAGCACAAACGAAACGTCTTCATAGAATGCTACAACTGAGGGTGATGGTAAGTCACTTGAAACAGATGTCTGAATTGCGCGAACTAATCCTTCTGCTTCTGGTGCAAAGGCAGTCATGTAGTATGGAACTACTAAGGCGCTCCATTGAACTTCAATATCAAAACTGAAGGTTCCAAGGCTTCCTAATGAGGATGTGCTGACACGTATTGTATACTTCCCTGAATCAACACCAGTTCCCATTTGGACCCAGTAATCCACTCCTTCAATGAGACCTGGAGCCTCAAAGCAATCAAAGACTATGATTGCACCTTCAATTGGATCCCCTGTCGACTGATCAGTGTACATCAGAGTGACGTTCATGAGATCCCCAAAAGGCGTTTCCTCAATTTGACCCAGCTCGATGTTTCCAAGTCTTCCTACTATATCAACAAAGACTGAGGTCGCATCATCTTTGTAGTATGGAGCACCCGTAGTCCACTCAATCTGAATTGTTATGTTCCAATCGCTCACCAGGATTGCGCTTATGACAGTAGAATTGATTTTGAGTCTGAAAATCGAACCAATCTGCTGAATCACATACTCACCATATGCGAGAAGTGAAGTGTCACTGTATATCTTGACATCACTAATAACAACTACAACACTTTCACCAGTTGATAAATCCACGAATGCAAAATCTAAGGTCATATTATCAAGGTACAATATTTGACCTGGTGGAAACACTATCTCAACACTAGCAGATCTCTCAGTAACAGGGATATTGATATTTCGTTGAGCATCCTGGTAATGTGGAGGTCCTGCAGACCAATTGGCTACTACTGTTATTGTCTTTACTCCTGGAGGCCCGAGAGCAGATGTGTCCAATGAAAAAGCATAGAGACCGGGACTCGTTTCACTAATTTCATAGTCAACTGTGGGCTGAAGTAATGCTAATCCAAAATAGAGGTTAATTGTTCCACCAGTAATTCCTGATGATGATAGAATGTCCTTATACAGAATGGTGAAGTTTACGTAATCCTGATAGTGCGTTTGAGAAGGTGACGAAATCAAGTCCAGACTTGTATCCCGTTCATGTATTTCGAATGGTACTAGTATCTCATTCCATTGGTAGAAGGGTGCTTCAAATTCGGAGCTGAAATTCAACCAAAGATGATAGGTTCGTCCTATCTCTATTACTTGATTAGAGGTTTCAACTGTGAGTAGGTAGTTCTGTTGTGATGGTCGCCAAGTACAAGTAAAGATCCAGTTGGATCCATTGAGTATCTCTAAGCTGGTCATGACACCTGTATCGTTTCCTATCGCAAAAAGGGAATCAAGGTCCTGGTAGTACAGAACTACACTGAATGAGCTTCCATATGGGATGGATCCAACAGGCTCAGATGTCAATAGAGTGTCTCGAAAACTGACCTCAAGGGTTTTTGTAGCACTTCTGGCTTGATAGTAGAACTGAACAGACGAAGCTTCCACTCTAAGTGAATAAAGTCCTGGCTTACCAAAGTATGATACATTCAGATTAACTAAGTATTCTCCAGACCCTAGATCTGTAATCTGAACATGACTAGAGGGAACAACTGTCACCCCGAAATATATGTCAATCGTGGCTCCTATTACCATCTTGGAGGCTGAACCTGCAATATCTACAAATGTCACAGTGAAGGTTGCATTATTACCAAATGGAGTTAGAGGGGGTGTAGGATATGTCAGAAGGGTTTGACGTTCTATCAGTGTTATATCTATGATTCGTCCAGTGACGTTTGAATAGAATGGCAATCCACTCCAGGTAAGATTTAGGAATAGTTGTCTATCTCCTAGTGGGGCACCAAGCTGACTCGTGTTGAATGAAACTATGTATAATTCCTCAAGAGCATTGTAACTCAATGTGAAATCAGGCACATCTAGTAACACCGTCATGGCAGCTGGATTATAGTCTATAGGACTTGAGAGTCCTCCCGTTGTATCTTCATAGGTGAAGGAGAATGTAGCATTCTCACCGTAGGGTACACTGGTTGGTGGTATGATTGATAGTGATGCAGTCCTTGGAAGTACTCTCACTGAAATCAAGTCAGTCCTGTTTGTATAGAATGGAACCACATTGGCAGACCAGTTGATGAGTACCTTCATTGAAAAGATACCCGTTCCACTAATAATCGAATTGTTGAATCCGATTGAGTATTCCCCTTTCCTATTGACGCTGTCTATTTCCCAGATGTCCACTTGTGACAGATCCACAGTGACACCAACAAACTCAACACTAATGAAAACGTTGAATGTGTCGTTCGTGATGCCGCCTGTAGATGGGCTTGAATATAGGAAAGTGTAGGTCATGTAGTCTAGGCATGGAGAAGGAAGAGCTGCTTCAATCAGTGTGAGTTCTGTATCTGCACCAACTATTTCAACTGTAATGGATAGGAACCTGTTCTCATACTTTTGGATGCTTCCAGTCCAATTGAAGTAGACTGTGAGTTGTTGAACTCCAATACCTCCAAACTGCAAGGCAACAATTGAAATGGTATAGTATCCATCTCCTCTTGCCGTGTCATTATCCCAGGTAGTTGCTAATTGGTGGGTTGCATTCCAGACAGTACACTGAACATCAGAAGATACAATTCCCTGCAAGTGATCCCGATCCCCGTAATAAACTGAGATATTGATTGTTCCATCTGAAGTTGTGTCATCTACTGGTGAGAGCAGCCTGAGCTCGGTCCTAATGGAGCGAATCACAACAGTGACATTGAATGATGCTGATTCATATTCTGCTCCGAATGAAAAATCAAAGACAAGCAGGTACAACGCTAAAGCATCGGTATCAAAGGTGTTGATGGTGACACTGTAACGGTTGCCCACCCACACAATGTCATAATGAACTGGAGTCCAGTTACAGCTATGACTCACTGTTAAGATTGGTAGGTCATGGTCCATGTCAATATAATCCACATAGAATGTCTGTGTGTCTCCTACTGGGATTTCTAGAGCTCCGACAGTAGCAGTTGCATATGTTCTGATTTGTCTGACCTGAATGTCTATCGATATTATCTTGTCTTCATAGTTTGGTGCTGAAGCGGTGAAGCTCACAGTATAGACACCAATGCCCCATGTGTCGGTTTCAATCGTCACTCGATACCTGCCACTGGTTATCAGTTCTTGACCAAGCTTCGCAGCCCCAATCACGGTGAAAGTAGCTGTGTCAATTCCCTGTCCTCTATCTATATCAACAAACTCTAAGGTAACAACTGCATTCGTGCTGTAAGATATCGTCAAAAGTGGAAAGTCGGGTGAGCTTAAATCACAACGTGCTTGAGTGAACTGAAAACTAATGATGGGCGTCTGAACGTTGGAGTAGTTCTCTGAAACTCCAAATGAAATGAATATCCGTATTCCATATGTTCCTCCTGGGAAGTAGGACTGGTCTAAAGTTATGACATATGTCCCTGCACTTTGAGGTGAAAACGTCTTGATGTTATAGAGTGTACCATTCTTGTCCCTGACAGTGAAATGGCTCTGAAGAAGACCATTTACAGGCATGTTATCAAAAGCTGAACTTGACTCATTCACAGTCACATAAGTGATTATCTCAAAATCATCCCCGACTGGGAAGACACCTATATTATCCCACAAAATCATTGTAGTCAATTTTTTGATGTTCAGAAGTATCGCAGTGGTTCCATCATAGTAATACCTAGGAGTTGTGGTTGTGAAAACTGTGAGGTCAATTGTATAGGTGCCTAATTCCCAATCCTGGGTTTCAATAAGGAATTGAAGAGATCCGTAACTTGCAGAACCTCCGGTCCATTCTGCGAGAACACTTGATAGGTTTCCGGTTATTGCTGTATTTCCTGCATCAAGATCTAGCAACGATAGAGTAACTGTGACATTGGATCCCAAAGGTATAGTTCCATCATAACTGGCCACAACGGTAGTTCTATGTGGTCTTATCGCCACTGCAACGGTAACCTCGCCCGCTTTATAGTTCGTGCCAGCTATTGTGAAATTGAACAAATAGATGTCAATACTGTACGAGTCAACATCAATTTCGATGGAGTACCTCCCATCGAGTAAGTCTGTATACTGGAATATTCCATCACTACTCAACACACCTCCAGTTATTCCGATACTGCTATGATCAACATCTTGCCACTCAAGTATAATGGTTGCATTCTCACCCCAAGGTGTACTAACTGGATTGACCTCAACCTGAACCAAATCAGTCTCGATTTTTCTGTATTGAACGTTCGCCTCCACAGAGCTATCGATTACGTACATTTGCGAAGGATTTGCATTTATGACAAAACAATGTGTTCCAAAATTCAATCCTGTTGAATCAATGTTAACGATATACGTGCCATTGTTATAATCTGTGACACCATTTATTGTACCATTAGAGGTTATGGTGGCTCCTGCATAATATACTCCCGTTATTGCATCTTGGAGATTCACCCGGATAAGGAAGTCGTCTCCATATGGTGCTGAAGGTGGTGTTTCATAAGTCAACACCGTATTGTGAGATAGCTGCAAATCAAAGAATGTTGCTGCATCAACGAGGAGTGGGTGGCTAGAAACAATGTCGAGTCTCCAATTTCCTGGCTGACCTAGATCCGAGGTGTTGAGAGTCTTTCCATAAATGCCGTTGCCATAATCTTCGAACTGGATTTGTGTCTCGATTCCCAAGACACTCCAGTTCATCATAACCGTGGAACCAACTACATTTTGTGCAGTTTCAATATCGGTCAGTTGAACCTCGACCTCTAGAAGTTCTCCTGCTGTCCGTACTGAAATTCCATCTCCAATTGCGTCATCTGGTGACAAGAGGTCAAGAGATGAAGCATGTTCTACAATGAATAGTCTACTGTATCTTCCAACACGTTCTGGACTCAAGTCCGCCGTGTCGTTGAAGTCGACATGAACCTCCCAAAATCCATTTGGCCAAGAACCAGTCACGCTGATGCCTGTCCATTCGAACTGACCACTTCCATCTTGGCTCAAGTCATCTGAGCTGTAAAAGACCTGACCGCTTGGGTCTATCAATTGAAGTTGCATGGCCGACCCAGGAATCACTGTTGCTGTCCCCCTAAACTTTGCAAGGTCTCCTGTCTGAAGTGTTACAGTATTTCCGTACGCACCAGCATTTGCTCCACACTCTAGAAATGACGCCTCATTGTTTGAAGTGAATGTAAATGACCAAACACCTGGGACATCGAGGACTGACGATGGCACAGTGATCTGCACACCTGTTGTTGAGATATCCAAGAGTCTGTTCCGGCCCATTGCATCAATGACCTTTGTCAGCGTCCAATCAACCGGATTCGTCAAAATCATCCTCAAATCACTAACACCTTGTGGTGGACTCGCTAGGACATTTGCTGTCCATGTTACTCCCGTTCCGTTAGCCACAAAGAATGATGTTCCAGATACCATGTTCTCATCCAATGTTGAGCTCTGAGTTGTCACATTGAGTTTCATTCTTGGAAGGATACCCACAACCGATGAGGCATCTGTAGTGAAGGACAAAGTAGCGCTTTGTCCATATAGTACACTCTGTTCAGAACCAACACTTAGGAAGCTAGATGGGTCGTACTGGTTTTCATATTCAGTTTGAATCCAGCTAGCAGATTTGTAGCCCATCATTGTGCGAAACTCGTCTATTCCTCCAAGGTGAACTTGCCCGCCTCCATATGAACCTAGCATGAAAATATTCGAAGCGTCTCTCAACCTATCTCCCAACCCTATGCTTGAATCTGACTTGGAATCCTGCAGTACACCATCTGCAAAACTATAGGCTCGTAATGTTCCATCACCAGTACTTTCATACTTGTACACAACAAAGTTCCAAGTCTGACGTTTCACCAAGACATTGAGGTAGGTGGCGCCTCCAATATCAAAATGGATATCAGGTTGGAACGAAGCATAGTCGTCTGGCCAGCCCGTTGGATTCCTGAAAGTCCTTACCAGAGTTATAGATGTGCCCTTCTGGAAGAGCACGGGTTCTACACTTGTCCATTCAGCGTCACTTGAGTAATTAAAGTAGACCCAAAACGAAAACTGGAAGTCTGACCAACCGTCGAAAATACTTTCGCTATCTATGAAGGGGATATAATTGCCAACCGCATCTTGGAAGTATCTAGCATCTCCAATTTTCGCGTTCCGCATAAAGGATGTTTGAGTAGGTGTACCATCGTGGTTATTCTGGCTTGAATCTTCTAAGAACGAGCCATTGCCGGACTGTTCTGCGAGATGCCAAACGCTGTTATAGTCTTCCCAAATCCGATTCGGATTCTCTAGCATGGCTGCATTTGGAGCTCCATAAGCCATGGTGACTATTGTGTCAATGGAAGCAGACAATAGAGGAACTTTCACCCAAGCCACAAGATGGGCATGAGTTGAATTATAATTAGAGTCAAAGAGTTCTATTTCGTGATCTAATGTTTCTGAACCAAGCATGAACTTGATATCCTCCCCATCTGGTTGAGTATCAGTCTTGAGATCGCTGTCATATATGTCAACCAGAACCGGGAAGTCCTTCAGGTCTGAGCTCACCTTTGTGTGGTCTATTGTCAAGTCTTTCCTATGATTAAGGATGGAAATAATATCATCTTCCTGAGGGACTAAGAAGTCCACGTAGAGCGTAGCCAAGTCGTCGCCGCCATAACCAAAAGTCCCCCTAATGGAGTTCCAGTCACGGTACTGGTCCGAGTTCATGTAGTCAATCATGATGCAGATATAGTTTCCACTATCCCACCCGGGACGGGATACTACACTTTGCACAAGCGAAGACATGTCAGGTGTTCTATATCTGAAATAATTCTCCCAAGAATCCTGTATCCAAGCTACACTTGTGCTGCTCCAGCTATACCTTTCTTCTAGATTTGGTAAACCGTTTGTGAACGGTGAAACATTGTCTTCCTCAGCTACAAATACCCGAAGCGAATTGTTACCTCCACCAAAATAACCTAGCGCTTCCACCTCGAGAGATGCTGAGGTGATTATTGCACCTTGTGGAATATCTACTGGGAACTGGATGCCAATCTGATACTTGACAACATCATTCCATGATGTACCACTGGAACTCCAAACTCCCACTTCCAGCGCACTAGAAGTGCTAATTCCTGTATCAGATCTACTGAAACAGTCTCTTGCTGCGCCATCTGGAACATAGGTCGAAAAACTGCCTGATGTGGAGCTAGCTATTAAGGTCTGATTAGCACTGAGCCCAATCTGCTCTGGAAGAGGTCTGGCTTCGAAAATCACCTCAATCTCATCAATGAACAATCTATTGTTGATGTTTGAGGGTGCGTTTCCTGAGTAATCTGTACCAAGACCAATTGCAAGTGAAGTTGTACCCGGAATTGGCATATTATCAAAAACAGATGCAGGAATTTTAGCTTCACCTACAATCCACTGGTCTGTCACATATCCACTACTGAAGACATTGAATTTTGCCCGGAACCCACCAACATCTACAAATAAATAGAATATATCATTCATTACCTGTGCACTTGGGACAGAATGATAGAATCTAATCTCGCAAGAATACACGTCTCTCCAAGGCAACTGTAGGCTTTGGCTTAGATACAACTCCATATCAGTATTAATTGGTGTTCCTAAAGAGATTAGAACGCTAGGCCTCCATCCCATGGAACTTTCTCTACCGCTCCCTGCTGAACTGTACCAGTACAGACTTCCATGTGTTGGATGAGTTGTAGAATCACCATTTTTCGATATTGACCAATCATCTGGAACATTGAAAACCTCTGAGTTCCATGGTGAACCAGATAATATATGTCGTTCCTCATGATAATCATCGAGAAGACCATTCTTCACTGGTTTGATCACTGTGGAAAGATACTCTAAGGACCCGCTCATGTCAGTACCAGTCCAACCTAACGGTGCCTGAATAGAAACCGGTGTGGGTGCTGATGAATCGAGCATTACAATGCTTTGCGAATCATTGGAAAACAGGCCCTCATACGTAACTGGTTGAGCCGCTCCTGATGAGCTGTATGATTGTGATCCTTCTGTAGTCCAGAACTGATTCGGTATGTTCTCGCTGGAGAATCCTCCACTAATCAAGTCAGCCTGATTTGGGTTGAGGCCTACAGGGGAGCAGAAAATCAAGAGAAAGATGCACGGAATAATAATTCTGAAACTAGTGCGTTTGTACTCTTTAATTAAGGTCCTATAGCTTGATGAGATACTTAATCGAGATTTCTTGTGATAACCGGAGGATTCGATTAAACTCATTTGTCTCCACCTCCTTCTCCTAAGATGCTCTTCAGAAGTTCTTCAGCAAGTTCCTTTGGCAGTTCTCTGGCCTGCTCCATGATTGTTTCAAGTTCACTTCCCTTAATACCCGCATCCACTAATTGCTGACGTATCTCTTTTAGTTCGTAATCACTAAGCATGTCTTCTGAAACGACTTCTTCGAACTCTATAGGTTCTAGAAGACTTTCTTCTTTTTCATCAACAATCTTTAGTTCGGCCTTCTCCATAACAAGTTCTGGTCGAAAGACTTCTTCAATATCTTCTCCTGCAAGAATAGCACGTGCCTTTGCTGCAGTCTCTGCTAGAATCAACTCCATCGGTTTTCTTTCTATCCGTCCTTGTTTGATGGCTTCCTGGTTGATTACCTCCTTGACAAAAGCAACTTGCTCACTCAATTTCATCTTTGAAACATCAAGTCTGAAGTCTTCAAGTTCATCATCAGTCAAATTCGACAGGATTGATAATTGAACAAGCAACTCTTCTATTTCAGGAACCTCAGAAGGAATCGCTTCACTTGGAATAGATGAAGCTGTCTTTGTAATTCCAATAGGTCCAGCAATATCATTGAAGAGATTTGCAACAATCTCCTGTCTAGTGGGAACATTATCTGGTATTTCAGGAATCTTTCCTTTACTGATGGTCTTTACCATCTTTCTTATCTCTCGTAACCGCTTTGGTATACTGAAAAGCCGAGTCCATAAGACAGCTCCAACCAACAACACGAATCCGATAGGTGCGCCATATATGATTACTCGTTCTATAAGTATGTCAAATTCTGACGGTTCCACAGAAATTGCTATGGACACACCAGCAGACTCAAAGTTGTCTTTTGACAGAATAATCGAAACAATTGTTGAGCCTTGGGTTCTTCGAGATCGTACTCTGATTTCATACCAACCTGGTCTGGAAGAATCAGATTGGTTCAGTGACACAATCACATATCCAGTGTCGAGAGGTGTTGCGTTTATTGACCCTCCAGCTATACCCTCACCTGCATGACCAACCCATGCGTCATAATAGAATACCCAGATCGTGTACTCTTTTCCATAGCTCATGGTCAAAGAAGAAGATCCGTCAACTTGGAGACCTGTTGGAACATTGATGATGGTGATCTGTACTTCTACTGTGGCCCGACTCCAGTTTCCAAGATAGAAGTTTAGAATAACCCTATATGGGCTATCACTTACAATCCAACGGCTCGTATCAAACAGTAGGCTGTAGTTTCCATCAGAAATTTCCTCAATCAGGATATAATCCCGTTCAGGAATCTCAAGACCAATAACAACCCCGGTGATCTCAGTTGCACCAGGGATGCCTCTATTATACCATGTGTCATTATAGAACAGAACAACTGGAAGTACATCGCCATAGGGAACTTCCAAGATTAGAGCATCCTCGTCAAGCTGATTCAAGGTTGGTGCAAACACGCGGATAGCTGTAGGAACCTCCTTGACATTGAGTGTAAAGACCCCTGTTCCTATCTTGTAGTTGTCCAGTATGAAGCGGACAGAAACCGGATAAATTCCTGGTGTTACCAATGATGCATTGATAAACACTTGATAGGTTCCATTACCAACATACCTGAATGTATTTTCAAGACCATTCCAATCTACGATAACATCTGCACCAGCAATTCCTCTGTCAAATAGGAGGTCCCAGTAGGTGAGATTAACCCAACCTGTCCAACCCCATATCTTAGGACTTAGGTACGTTGATTCAACTGATGTTTCGATTGGTTCGATGATTAGTGTAGTAAAATTGCTGGAATAAGCAAACATACCAATGTTTGGGTGTGCTGTGATTCTTAGAGTGTATGTTGATGCAGAATAGTCGAAGGTATTGAAATCGAAGTAGAAATACCCTGGACCTCCAATCAATGATCCATTCAGGAATTCACCAGTAAAAATTGTTCCTGACAGAGACCACTGCACAGTGCAGTTTGCTAAGCCAGTTGATAATGGATAGGATACATTCAATGATGGCGCAAGGACATATACTCCAACTCGAATTATGTCTGACCAATTGAAGGTACGAGTACTATATGTCGAGGTTAAAGCATCAAGCATGACAACGGTTGATATCTGTTTGATTTTTACACTTACAGACGTAGTTGCTGTAACGTAGTTTGTTCTATCAGCTCTTACTGTAAGAACATATTCTTGAACAAACAGGTCATTAGTGTCAACAAACCCAGTATAGTATCCATCCAATCCCGGAACTGGGGAAAGAGTAATGCTCTGTTCACCTTGAGCAACCCAAGTCACTTCGACAGTCGCTCCCAGCAGGGGAGTATTAGTATAGGTATTATTGACATATACAGTGATATTCACAGGAGTGCCTTTGAAAACTTCTGGTTGGGTGTTACTAACAACAGTCAACTCAAGTGAAAGTTTCAATACATTCACAGTAAGTTGACCAGTTATTGTTTCATAGTTATTGAGCGTGGCTGTAATTGATACAACATAGGTTGTGGCTACAGCGAGATTTCCGGAATCAATCGTAATGGTGTAATTCCCCGGATCTGTTACCACTTCGGTAAGACTGCCACTCAGAACTCCAAACTGATACTCAAGATTTGCACCAGATATCAGGATGTTATCTCGAGTATCATTAAAGATGGCCCAGATAGAAACATCTTCACCCCAGTAGACATCGGGGATAGTCTGAGGTAGAATAAGCTCTGTGGAAATGCTTAGGATTTGAACTGGTACTGAAACATCTGAGATGAAATAGTCACTCTTCTGTGCACCAACAACCAGTGTGTAGAGGCCTGAATCAAGACTAGTTGTAGTCAGAGTAATATTGTATAAGCCTGGTCCAATTGACACGTAATCTGGTGTGTATCCGATGTCTGGCCATGTTAATGTCAGAACGGCACCATCAATCGGTGCATAACCTGCATCAATGTCAACGAGCTCAACAATAACATATGTTGTTTCGCCATAGTATGTGGCTGGAGCTACAATTTCATTCAATTCTCCTTGTCGGAGTCGGATTTGAAATGGAACTTGAATCTCAACAGTTTGATAGTCCATGAATGATAGTGTTATTGTGAGTGCATTAGTCCCCGTTACGCCAGCATCAGAGCAATCCACAACCAATTCGTATACCCCTGGTGAAATTGGGATTATGCTCCAGGTTGAGGGTCCAGATGTGTTAGTCTTGTAGGTTACCGAGAATGACCCCTCGGCTCCAATGATTGGACTAGAATGATCCAGATCTTGAAGATTCAACACAACGGAAACATTGTCATGTATTGGTACAGTAGATGGATTTGGTTCTTCATTCGTGAGTTGTGTTTGAATTAAGCGAACAGTTCCTTGGAGATACAACATTGTCGTGTTTCTATAAAATGGCTCTAGGGTGGGGTTCCATAGTAAACGAAGGGAGAAAGTGAATGTTCCTGTGCTGCCAAGACTTGTAGTATCAACAAGTATCGAATAATTGCCATTATTTTGGAATACCCAGAAATCAACACCCTCGATTAAGCCACTTGGGCTAAGACAGTCGAATAAGACAATTGCATTATTGATACCTGCGCCAGTCGAATCATCAACATATCTAAATTCGAGTGTCATATTGTCATGTATTGGAACAGTCGGCGATGACTCGCGAATTACAATCCCAACTCTGTTGACCACATTTACCCATGTGGATACCCGCCCATCTGCATAGTACGGTGCAACGTTATCCTGCCACTCTATATAGAATGTAATGTTCCAACTGCTGATTAATCCAATTTTCAATATTGACGAGTTGATAGAAACTTCATAACCAGGGCTTCGATACATCATCGAGAAATCGTTGCCCTGCAACGGAGTTCCTTCGCTATATATCAGCAACTGATCCTTGTTGAACAGTATTTCCTGTCCAGTTGAATCATCACTATATCTAATTGTGAAGGTGACATTCTCAAGGTACCTGACTAATGTTGTAGAAGTCAATATTTCTGTAATTGAGTTTCTCTTTGTGACACTCAGAGTGAGGCTTAGCACAGATGTTGAGTAGTATGGCGGGGCTGATATCCATGACGCAGTTAACTGAAGATTAACATTTGTCCCCGCTGGTCCTATCGATGTTGTATTGAGCGAAATCGAATAACGACCAATTGCTGGACTTTGTAGTAGGTAATCCACTCCTTCAACTAAGTCCGACCCACCAATTGTCAAAGTGATAGTGGCGCCAGCGATTCCACTCAAGGATAGCGTGTCCTGGTAGTAAACAGTAAAGTTGATCTTCTCAAGATACTGTGTTGGTTCTGGTGATGATGTAAGTTCCAGATTTGTAGTTCGCTCTCGTAAGGTAAATGAAATAAACGCTTCAGAGGACAGATAGAACGGTGCCGCGTCTGGATAGCTGAGTTCAATCCAAAGAACATATTCTTTGTTTATCTCAAGAATTTGATTGTATGTCTGAACTGTGAGAAGATAATCTTCTGAAGCACCACGCCAAACTGAGCTGAAGATCCATGAACTTCCATTAAGGATCTTGATTGTTGTTGGTGTTGAAGTGTTACCAATATCCGCTAGAGTCAACACATCACTATAGTGGAATACTATTTCTAGGGAGTTATTGTATGGTGTTTCTGCAACAGGCTCTACTAGAACAACAGTTAGTCTGTATTGTAGACTGAGTGTTCGTGTTGCAGCGACCAGTGCATAGTAGAAATGGCTTGTACTCATTTCTATCGTAATTGCATAAGTTCCCGGATTTGAGAAGTAGGTTGTCTTAAGCTCTATTTCATAATCTCCGTTTCCGAGTGGTGAGAATGAATATTCAGATACAGGAATTTCCTGTACGCCATTATAAAGGGTGACTAAACCATCGTCGATTGTTTGTGATGCTCCTTCTGTGACATCAGTGAAAGAAACATGTAGTGTCACATTGTCGCCATAGGGTGCTGGACTAATTGCTGAGTAATCAAACTCTGTTTCACGGAACCTAACACTAATGATGACATTTCTCCCCGTCACATTAGTATAGAATGGTGACCCTGTCCAAACAACACCTATACTAAATTGTCTAGCTCCGAGAGGAGCTCCTAGAATACTTGTGTTGAAGGAAACATGGAACTGTCTTATGGATTCGTTATAGGTGATGGTATAATCTGGCAGACCAATAGTTATCGTCATCTGACTACTGTTTGCTACACTGTAAGCGATGCCTTCTGCTACGTCATCGAATGAAAATGCGAAGGTTGCGTTGACACCATATGGAGTACTCTCTGGAGGTATTAAATTGACCACAGTGCTTCTTGGAATGATCCGCACCGAAACAGTATCTGTCCAGTTACCATAGCCTGGATCAACTCCTTTCGACCAGTTCACGTACACAATCATGGTGTATATTCCAGGTTTTCCAAACATCGTGCTGTTGAACATGATTGAATAATAACCTGGATTTCCGCTATCCTCAGTAATTGTATATAGAGAGGGATTGAAAGAATAGCCAACAAAATTAACATAGATATGCACATTTCCTGCAGGTGCAGACACATTTGAAATTCCAATCCCACTGTAAAGTTCACTGTAAACATATGTATAGGTTAAGTTACCTAGGTACGGCGTAGGTTCTGCAGAATCAAACAACTCAAGATTTGAAGCCTCCCCTATTATTCTTATGGAAGCAAAAAGGGACCCATTGAGGTATTTCTGGACAGGTCCTGTCCAGTTGAAGTAGACCGTGAGATCGAAGATGCCAGAACTTCCCAAATTAGTTGCTGCGAATCGAATTATGTAATATCCATCTCCTAAGACTGTATCATTTTCATAAGTTGCTGGAATCAACCCCGAATCACCGTATACAGACAGAGCGATTGGAGCCTCTGCAATTCCAACATCATTGTCAAGGTCACCACAATAGACGGATATATTGACCATGGCATTGTAGCTTGTAGGTTCGATAGCACTAGCAAGCCTGAACTCAGTTAAATGAGTCCTGACAATGATGCTTAGATTGAAGTAACCAGTCTGATAATTCGGACCTTTAGAGAAGGTGAACATTACCAAGTAACTACCGAGACCATCTGTGTCCGTACTTGGTAATTCGATTCTATACTGGTCACCTGTCCAACTAATACTCAAAGAATACGTCCAGTTATGGTTGATAGTTGCTCCGAGGATAGGTGCGTCATGTGTGATATCCCAATAGTCTGCGTAAAAGACTGCAGTGTCTCCAACTGGCAAATCTATGATAGAAACTGATGATCTAGCGTAGGCATATGCAATTTGGACAAGAATTTGAAAAGTCAGTGTTTTTGCTTGGTATCCGTTTGCATCTGCTGTTAGATTAACCTCATGAGTACCGAGGTCCCATCCCTGTACAATGATCAGAACCTCATACACTCCGTTTCCGGTGTGTCGCCAGACAATCGATGCCCCCTCTGAAGTTATTGTACCGATAGTTATGTTCTGTACATGATCAATGTCAACATACGACAATGTGACGGTGACATTTGTGTCAAAACTTGTTGTCACTGTAGGATAGTCTGGTGATGATAGATATGTAAGAATCGGACGGTATGAAAACGTAACCTCTGGTGTGCTGCTGTCCGTATAGTTTTCTGCTGGCAGGAAATCAACAAAGACCTTTATCTTGTATTGCCCTTCAAGAAATCTTGTACTATCAATTGTGATTTGATAGACCCCTTCTCCGAGGTTTATGAAACTCTCGAAGGTGTAAGGGTTCCCTGTTTCGTTAGTAGCACTAAAGTAAGACTGGTCAAGTCCCGTAATTGGCGTACCATCTATTGGATTTCCCGGCTCACTGACGTTCACGTATACAAACATCACAAAGTCATTTCCATTTGGAAATGGCTCAAGCGGATCCCAACTCAGGTATACATTCAGTTTTCGAATCTCAAGTTGGATTTCGAGGTAAGAATCCATATAGAATCTCGGAGCTCCAATTGCATTGATTGTCACATTGATTGTATACGACCCAATGGCCCAACCACTTGTATCCAACCAGAAACTGAACGCAGGGAAACTATCGCTTCCTGTGCCCCAATCCAGATTCACCTGACTCAGATTTCCACCACCAATTGATACTGAGTAAAGGTCCAAATCCAGCCAAGAAACATCAAAGTACGCATCAGTGCCCACTGGTATTGTTGAGTTATAGTTTATACTTGGTGTTGTTCTATGGGCTAGAATTGTGATACTTATAGTTGACATTGATGATTGGTAATTCTGTTTTGAGAATGTCAAATTGAAGTAGTAGGTCCCAGGAGTAAAGGAACTGACATCGATTGTTAGGCTGTAGTAGCCGCCTCCATCGTCATTAAGTTGAGTCTGAACAAATGGGGATATTGATATTGAGCCTCCATCAACTCCAATTCCCGCATGGTCAACATCAGACCAGTATATGCTAGTATTAGCCTGATGTCCCCATGGCGACTCAACAGCATCAGGGTTAAGAGGGGTTACTTCAGTAGCAATGCCTCGATAATTGAATTGAACATCAATATTACTACTCAGTAGGTATGAAGTACTTGGGGATGTCGTGAACCTAAATGTATGTTCTCCAACGGAGAAACCTGTACTATCAATTGTTACTAGATATGTTCCATTTCCATAATCTGTTGGTAAACCTAGTATTGTCGCATTACAAGAAATAGTGGCACCTGTCAATGGGGTATTATCGAATTTGTCTCTAAGTGTCAGTTTAACCTCAAAATTACCTCCATATGGTGTGTCCTTAGGCGGTTCGTACGTGAGGAAGGTTCTATGAGAGAGATCCAAATAGAAGAAGTCTGTTGCATTTGTATAGAATGGATGTGATGACTCAAGATCTAACCTCCATCGCCCATAGCTTCCCAGATCAGATGTATTGAGTGTCGTCCCATATCTGCCATCTCCATAGTCATTGAGCTGGACATTAGTTGGTACTCCACTAACACTCCAGTTCATCGAAACTTCTGCTCCACTTAACATTGCAGTAGTCAATGTATCTTTCAGTTCAAACTCAACATAGAGCTGTTCTCCAATGAGTTTGGTCGAAATTCCATCTGCTATCGCATCTCCAGGTGCTATGAGACCTAATGAAGTCCCACGTTTCACAATGAAACTTCTAGAAAACGTGCCCACCCTGTAATTTACATCAGAACTGCTATCACTATATCGGGCTGATGCATGCCAGACTCCTGCGGGAGCAGAGGCATCCAGATTAATAGGGGCAGATTCCGAATATCCACTAGTTTCTTCCGAACTGACAGAATAGAAAACACTTGGATTATTCTGGTTCTCGAACTCAGTATTAATCCACGCACTAGATCGTGCAATATCGGAAATTCGCACTTCATCGATCTGCCCTATCCATGGGAAGGTCCATGCTTTTCCCTCTGGCTGGTCTGCATGCCCAATTCGGAATGAATCCGGAAGGGCTGACAAGATATTTGTTGTCATCTCCATTGTTGCTGCGTCTTGGCTGCCATCAATATAGAATTTCACAAGGGAGCCATCATATGTGGCAACTACATGGTGCCACCCATTGGGCGCAATAGTCTGACTAGTACCCAAATCATAGGTGCCACCAGTAGGTCTAGGACCCAGATTAATCCTCATGTTTTGACTATTCTGAGACATGGTAAATCGATATCCACTGTACCACCCTTTGTGATTGAAGGGACCCATATTTGGATGTGTAGCGGATGGATACTGCATCCAAAGCTGAAGCGTAATCTGGTTGCCCGTAATATCAAGACTAGTGGCATTCCCACAGTCGATAAAGTGATCTGTGAAGTCTTGTCCGTAACCAATTCGTGTTGCCACCCTAGATGGTACATAACTGACATTTCCATCACCACCTTGCCCATGGTTATTGTAGAGGCTACTGTCTGCATATTCATCTACAAGTCCTGCACCAATCTCTCCAAGATGCCAGACTCCTACATAGTTCGAATCCCAGACCGGTCCTGATGCATAAACTATAGGAGCCAATGGATTGTCGTAGTACATACTGATTATTGTGTCACTTGAGCAAGAGAGCAATGGAACTTTTACCCATGCTACGAGATGCGCGTGAGTCAAGTTGTACGCTTGGTCGAAGAGTTCTATCTCATGTGAAAGTGTTTCTTCACCAATCGCGAATGCGATATCTCTACCATCAGGGCGGACATCTGTGCGGAGGTCTGTGTCGTATATGTCTATTAGAACTGGGAAGTTGGCAAGATCCTCTGCCACATTCTCATGACTGACTGTCAAGGTTTTCCTGTGATAGTATGGTAGTGTGAATCGATCTCCCTGATTTATAGTAGCTCCCGTATACCAGGCTGAGCCTGATGGGTCTGTCAGCTCAAGAGCGATTGTTGACCCTGTAATCCACGAACTCCTTATTCTGAACTGGATGTCTTCACCCAATGTGAACTGGTCGGTGGAAGAATAAGGTCCTCCACTTGGTCCAATTTGCATGTCAAGAATATGGTTTCTGTCTAGGAATTTGATTTGCCACATGCCATATTCATCAATCGCTGTTGAAGCAACCGTTAGTCTACCATCAAAACATGTCCAATCCGATGCGTATGCTTTTTCAACACCTGAAGGGCTTGTAACAGAAAGTGGCCACCAATCACCATCTGGATAGGAAATCTCGAATGAAATATCAACTATTTCAGACGGCGGGGAAATCAACACACCCGTAGTCCAAACTGGTACGCTTCCATTAGCAATTGAGAAGGTTGTTCCTAGGCTGAAGTCATCTGCGTAGGTATAAAACGAAGTTTGGACTTCTAGTGTCAATTCAGCTCCAATTGTAACAGCAGACGCAGAGCTTGTTGTGAAAAGGTATTCTATACCGCTGATTTGTACCTCTGATCCAATAGAAAGGAAGGAGCTTGGATCGTTTTGATTGTTGTATTCCGTGATTACCCAACCTGGAGATTGGACCGCAGTAGACACTCGAATTTCATCAAATTTCCCTAGAAAACGACTGGCGGTATCAAGTTGATTTCCTCCCCAAAGCCAATCACCAAGACTTGCTAACTGTGTCCACTCTGTTGGTACATTTTCTGCGGCAAGAATCATTGGTGCTCCATCTAGGTAAATGATGACACTCTTTGTAGAATAGTCCAGTGTGAGCACAAGATGATGCCATACATTGTTTGTGAATGGGTCAGTGGCAAGGTTATAATCAATGCTGTTGCCACCCCAAGGATAGAAGAAGTGGTCACCATCAGGTTGAACAGCCCATTCAAAGCCATCATCTTGTAGAAGTGTTGGTGGAGGAGCGGGATTCAATATGAACCGGTCACTGGTTGTCATAACTCGCTGATATCCTCCATCAGCGGAATCTACCCAATTGATCCATAATGAAAGAGTACCTGCGTATTTTACCGAATCCAGACTGGAACTTTCAGATACATTGATCATGTCATCGACTCCATCCAACGCAAATCCACTTCCAATTTGCCCTGGAACGAGAGCTGAACCACTCATGGACCCCAAAGTTGCGCCATCATTATTGTATGGGCTACTATCATAAACTGTTCCTGTTGGAGTTTCCTCCAGATGCCACACACCTGCATAATTACCCCAGACCGCACTCGGATTTTCTTGAGCTGTCAAATCTGGGTTGCCATAATACATTGTGATTGTTGTGTCAACAGACGAGGAAAGGTCTGTTTTGACCCAGACCATTAGATGTGCATGTGTTGCATTATAGGTCTGGTCGAAGTAAGTAATCTCGTGTGGACACCAGCTTTGTCCGTTCCTGAACATGATGTCATCTCCATCAGATTGAACATCATTTCTAAGATCTGTGTCAAAGATGTCAATGAGAACCGGGAAGTCAGTAAGGTCTGTAGCGACTTTTGCATGATCAACCACTAAATCCTTTTTGTATTGAAAATCAGTAGCTCGAGCTCTTGATTGATATCCAACCCGGAGAGTTGTTTCCTCTCCTATTGAGTAGAAGCTTGACGGGTCATTTTGGTTTCTGTACTCTGTTGTAATCCAAGAGGCTGAGTGAGCAATACTTGAGATGCGGATTTCATCCATGGTGCCATTGACCATTCTGTCTAAATCAATTGTACCAGCTATGTTATCCACTGAGAGGGTGTTTGCACCTACTGTTTCATCCTGTTGTATCCAAACACCATTAATATAGAGATCTCCAAAATCCCCTGACCTTACAAAAACAATATGCTGCCATGCATCCGCTACAACTGAACTTGATGGGAAATCGAAATACTCAGCATCTGTAGCTGTTTCAACTCGTATCCTACCATTATAGTAAGAAATCCTATTAAGATAGGCATCTGCACCCATGAAATTGACTTCGCTATTGGGTCCCGGTGGAAATCCCACAGGATATACCCAAAATGAATAGGTTCCAGTGGACTGCGTATTAGAACTCTGCAAAGCAATGAAATCATCTGTGCCGTCGAAATCATATCCATATCCCATGCGACCAGTAATTCCTTGAGTGGGTCCTCCCATTAAAGTACCATCTGGTCCACCAGAAACTGAATCTCTCGAAACACCGGAGGTTTCTCCGAGATGCCAAACCCCCCAATAATTATCATTCCAGACACCATTCTGATTCTCCTGATTTGTTGCTGAGGGATTTCCGTAGAACATAGTAACAATCGTGTCAACTGTAGACGAGAGATTGGTCTTGACCCACGCAACAAGATGAGCATGCGTCGAGTTGTAGTTCTGATCAAAGAGCTCAATTTCATGTGGTAGGACTGTAGTACCAAGTTTGAAGATAATGTCATCACCATCTATCTGGACTTTTGCCCTCAAATCAGTGTCAAATAAATCAACAAGTAATGGGAAGTCTGTCAGGTCTGAGTCGACCTTCGTGTGGTCAACAGTTAAGTCCTTCTTGTAATCAAATTCGATAAGCTGCATTGATACTTCTGTACCTACCGAATAGAAACCGGATGGATCGTTCTGATTTAGATACTCTGTCGCAATCCAGTCTGGGGAAAGAGAAACATTGAGGATTCTAAATTCTGAGATTGCTCCGGAGCCCCACATGTTTCCACCACTTAAATCGGACAGAATAGCTAATTGATTCCAGGTTAGGTGTGGATTTGCGTTATCTGCACTATTATCTTCCGCATCCAATGTGCCATTCAAATAATGATATGCCCTTACCGCAGACATTGATCTTACCCATGCAAATTGGAACCATGTATCAGCTTCCCATGAACTCTTGCTTCCAGTACAGGTTTCGTCAATAT
Source organism: Candidatus Thorarchaeota archaeon (assembly GCA_048882325.1). Taxonomy (GTDB): domain Archaea; phylum Asgardarchaeota; class Thorarchaeia; order Thorarchaeales; family Thorarchaeaceae; genus SMTZ1-45. The sequence goes on from JBHLRS010000006.1 coordinate 59,222, forward strand.
CTGACGTGACCTCCATATGTGTCACGACCAAACCTGAACTCGCGGCAAATCTCATCAAAGGGTAGTCATTTGTTAGACTGTTTCCTCTGAAGAAGTGCATATCACTTCCTGGTGGGAAGACACTATCAAGGGCAAACCACGATTGAAATGTGAAATCATTTACAGGTCCTGAAATCCCGTTGATGCTAAATCTATCATCTAATCCATCCACAGCAATCGCAGTTCCTAGTTCACCGTCATATACCCTCTGGTCCGAACCAAATCCAGTTGCTGTCAGGTCATACCCATTAATTGTACTGTCTTTTATCAAGGAAGATGATGGATCTTGATTCATATGCCAAACCGCAACATAATTACTATTCCATACATCAGATGGATTCTCTTGATTACTTAAACCGGGATTTCCATAATACATCGAGATTGTTGTATCTACAGTGGAAGAAAGGTCAGTCTTGACCCAGGCGACAAGATGAGCATGCGTCGAGTTGTACGTCTGATTAAAGAGCTCTAGTTCGTGAGGCAATATTGTGTTGCCAATTGTGAAGATGATATCATCACCGTCAGATTGAGTCTTTGTCTGTAGATCACTATCAAAGATGTCAACAAGTAGTGGAAAGTCAACTAAATCTGCCGCAACTTTTGTATGATCAATGCTTATTTCTTTCTTGTAGTTGAATACAAGGTCTTGAGATATTTCGGGACTGATTATACTTGTAGGTTCCGGACTCACAAAAGGTCTGAGAAACGCGTCATCTGCAATAACCGTGTTGGGTTCTGTCTGAGGTGCAGCCCAGTAAAAAACCGTACAGAACCTATCTATGCCCTCTGTTCCAAGATTTACTCCAGTTACTTCAATCTCAAGATTTCCGTCGAGCCATAATCTAGCTTCACCGACAGTATCAGAGATCTTAGCCTGCATATCTAGTGTATGCCAAGAACCCGTGGAAATCGTACTTGTCGTTCCATAACCATATGCCTCATCAACAACATCATTCCACATATACAGAGTCATGTCATCTCTAATTGTTACACTAAGTTGGTTTTGCCACACCGCGGAGGTGTCAACATATTGCATTATTGTGACATGATCGCTGGTGGAGAATCCTGCTGGTAGGTAGAAATGTACTCTTGCAAACAGATTCGATTTGTCACTGAAATCCTTCCAGACCATGGCTTGAGCGGCTGCCACATCGTCAACATCTCCCCTTACTGCATAGGTTCCGGAATGAACTGGAATCAGTGGTGTATTCAACACAATCAGTGTGTCACCAGTGTCTGTATATGAACCATCCCAAGCGCTAAGATCCCCGCTCTCAAAACCATCATAGAATTGGAACACGTTCGTGTAGTCATTTGGTGGATTAGTAACAGTGGGATTTCCGTAGTATATGAAGTACTGATCATCGGAGGAGTATGCAGGAATATCCGTTTGAATTCTGAACCATATCTTTGCGGTCGCGGAATTCCAAGAAGAGTCAAAATCTAATATCCTGTCCAATTCAGTCAAACTTAGACCATTCCAGTACATTATCCGTAGATCATCACCATCAATTTGCGATTTCCCTGCAGCGACTAATGATGCATGATCAATAGTCACTGAAGTCGTATATCCAGCAGGGACAAGTTCGGATCCTGAAGTAATGGTGACTTGCCTGCTGTATTCATATGTCACAGCAGTCGTGGTTTCAATTTCAACTGCATAGAATGAACTTGGGTCATTCTGGTTGTTAAATTCAGTAACAATCCATCCTAGATTTCTATAAGAGTTTGAAACCCGAACCTCATCAATTCGGCCATCCCACTCTTGAATGAAACCAACTGACCCTGGATTATTGGCAATGTGAATTACTGATGTGCCCGTTTGAGTTGAGCCGGTGTAAGCTGCATTTCCACGCTCAACTCCATCAACATACAAGCGCAGTTCGCCAGTATCTGCATTTGCCACACCCGCAACATGATGCCACTGCCCATCATTCACCCAGCTTAGTGATGTTGTTACACTCTGAGTGTCGTCAACATAAAATGCGAGAGTCGAACTGTCCAATTTCCCTAGCCAATAGTTTCTGTGACCCACATCTCCCCATTTGGCGACTATCGCATCTGAAGAACCATCAATATTGTTTGTCCTTACCCACGCTTCTACCAGCATGTCTGAGGGAAGGACGAGTGAAGAGGAGTGAGGCGCTTCAATTCTGTCGTTGGTTGCCTCTCCGTAGAACTCAGAGCACCCGTCTATTTTCCCTGTCTGAAGAGTAGGTTCAGAGCCAAGTGGGTACCCTATACCATCGTTTCCATTTGCTGTGCTATCGTAGACAGTCCCGGCTGGGTCTTCACTGAGATGCCACACAGCTGCAAAGGAAGTATCCCAGACACCATTGGGGTTTTCCTGACTCTCTGAACTGGAATCTCCATAGTACATCGATAGGACAGTATCAGTTGAAGCAGAGAGGTCAGCTCTCACCCAAGCGATAAGGTGTCCATGCGAGGAATTGTATGATTGGTCAAACAGCTCAATCTCGTGCGGGAGTATCCATCCATCCTTCACAAACACAATGTCATCACCATCTGCTTGTACATCAAATCGAAGGTCTGCATCATAAAGATCGATAAGGACCGGAAATCCATAGAGGTCTGAGGCAACCTTGGTATGGTCGATGATGATGTCTTTCTTGTACATGAATTCAAGTGGAACTTTCTTTGGAATTATGACCTCTTGCTCAACTCCCAGCGAATAGAAGCTGGACGGATCAAATTGGTTATTGTACTCTGTGAGAATCCATGCAGGTGACCGTGCAACATACGATAATCGAAACTCATCGAGAGATCCATTAACGGGGGCTGAATCTCTGGATATCTGCAGGTCTCGGATGCTGGTGATGTCATCAACCATGCTTACGTCAACAGGAGTAGCAATCAAATTTCCGTCCATATAATATCTCATTAGATTATCAGATCTATCAACTGTCACAGCATAATAGATCCATGCGTTGAGTGTAAAATCAACATAGGTGGATGATATTCTATCAACCCCATCGTTTACCAAGGCTTCGGTCTTTGTGGCGGCAGTATTTGTCGCAAGGGAATACCCTGGATCTGTCAATCCAGTAGATCCTTTGTATATTATATCTTGATAGTACCCTGTGCCACCGTCAAAGAATACCCAAATGCTGAAGGTCAAGTCGTTTGCTCCGAAATCAAGATCCCTATCCGCAGGATTTCCAAAATTAATGGAATCATCGATTCCATCCACATCATTTGCATTACCTATTTTACCAGATGCTCCTTGGGTGACACCTCCAAGAGGAATCCCATCATTATCATGTGCAGTTGAGTCGAGGGCATTACCACTAGTATCCCCAAGATGCCACACCCCAGCATACGTGTAGCTCCATACCCCAACAGGATTTTCCTGACTCCCCATCGACGGATTGCTATAAAACATTGACAATACAGTATCAGTCGTGGATGAAAGGTCCATCCTCACCCAAGCTACCAAGTGAGCATGCGTAGAGTTGTATTGCTGGTCGAACAACTCTATTTCATGTGGAAGACTCCTGCCATTTGATGTGAACATTATGTCATCACCATCTGGTTGGACGTCTTTATGTAAGTCTGAGTCATAGATGTCAATCAATACTGGGAACCCTGTAAGATCAGATGCCACTTTATTATGGTCAATAGTGATATCTTTCATATATCGAAAATTGACACCCTCTTCGCCTACTGTCAAAAATAATCCTGGATTTCTTTGATTATTGTATTGAGTTCTAATCCAGGCATCTGATCTAGCAACAGTCGAAACCCGTACTTCATCAACAATACCATCAAAATAAGATGTTCCACCTGGATTATCGGACCTGCGACCAATTCTAAATGGACGATTTGGATCATTCATAGATGCTGGTGTACCGGTTGTTATTTGGTCTACCAGCTCGCCATTCAAATAGAATCTCGCATATAATGAGGGTTGGAACACTCCCACGACATGGTACCATTGGCCAGTTTCAACACGTTCATAGCCAATGCTTGTGGTAGATACACCATCTGGACTAAATCTGAACATCACCCAACCTGCAGGACTTATGGATGAATCAACGTCAAAACTGAGATCCCACCCACGGAAGTTGTTCTCAGCTGACTTGACAACAAGATAGTCATTATCAATAAAGTCCGCCTTGAACCAAGATTCAACTGTGATTGCTCCAGTTATCTGCAGCTCTGCTGGATTTCCAAAATCAATGTAGTCGTTCACGCCCTCAAGATCAATAGCATTTCCAAATTGACCGCTAACACTGTCACTAGATGTCATTGTCCCATAGGTTGAACCATCAAGACCTAGTAAAGTGCTATCAACGATTTGAGGTTGGTGCGGTAGATAATCAGCTGATGTGGAATCCCATTGTGGTTGTGCAGGGTCATCATTCAGATGCCAAACAGCAGAATAGCCTGAGTCCCAGACATTCAGTGGATCTTCTTGACTACCAAGGTCCTCGTCGCCATACACCATTACTAGGGTCGTGTCCTCAATAGATGACAAATACGGGACATTAACCCAGCAAACCAGATGTGCATGAGTTCCATTTCCTTTCTTATCAAACAACTCAAGCTCATGAGGAATAATCTGGTCATTGTAAAGGAATGCGATGTCATCACCATCTGGCTGAACATCGATGTGTAGGTCCTCATCCCATATATCCACCAAGACTGGAAAGTTCTGAAGGTCTGAAACAACCCTAGTGTGGTCTATCACTAGGTTTTTGTTATATCGAAAGCTGGGAATGGTATCACTCGGGTCTGGTGAGGTGAAGTCCACAAAGAGTCGCGCAAGATCTGCTTGTAAATACCCGCTTGAGCCCTTTATGTTGTAGTATTCGTAATCTGACGTGGAGTACGCGTAATCAATCATTATACAGATGTAGTTTCCGCTCTGCCAGCCGGGTCTCGAAACTACTTCCTGGATGAGAGCTGACACGTCGGGCGAGTCATATCTTCCGTTAGCGAGCCACGTTGTGGGACGCCAATAGATACTAGTGTTGACCCAATCATATCTGTCTTGGAGAAGAGGATATCCTGTTGTGAATGCAGTCACATCATCCTCATCTGCGATATAGATCCTCACTCCAGGATTACCAGTTGCGTCGAAGGCGGCCTCCACTTGCAAAATAGCAGATGAGATTGTTGATCCTTGTGGCACATGTAATGGAAATTGAAGTCCGACGCTATATGGGTCTGCACTCGTCCAGTCGCCCGGTGTAAGTAAATCATTGCCAACATCTATGTAGCCATTGTCATCGTACCCATTCAGATCCACTCCACCAGCGCCCCAATTTGACGTATCACCACTATAACAGTCTCTGTTGCTCCCATCAGGAACATATGGTGAAACACTTCCCTGAGTTGAACCGGTTATTATAGCTCCGTTTGCTCGTAGGTCAATCTCCTCAGGAAACGGACGTACAAGAAATCTCAAATCAATTTCATCAATGAATATTTCATGGACAGCAGCACCTGGAGGGTTTCCAATCATATCTGTTCCAAGACCAATGTCGAAAAGTAATGCGTTTTGAATTTCTATCGACTGAAAATAGGATGAAGGAATTGTAGCCTTGGCTTCTAGCCATGTGTCTATGGGGGTGACGCTTTCAAACACATGGAACTTTGTAACATAGTCTTCCAACCTAGTAAAGACAAATATCATGTCATCCAAATTGGAAACACTCGAAACATAGTAACGGAATGTGATTTCCGCAGAGTAAACCTCCCTCCATGGAGCAGAGATTTGTTGGCTCATGTACATGCCATTGGTGGGATCGAACACAGCGGTGCTGCCATAGTTTGCATCGAACCTCCAACCCATGGTGCTATCGTATCCTGTCCCGGATACGCCATTAACCTCGAAATTACCATGCTGAGGGTGTCCAGTTCCGCTAGGTGGTGCGTCGTTCTTTATGTATGTCCAACCATCAGGTATTAAGAACGTGTCATCAGGACGAGAAGTCTGAAGCCATCGCTCTGAATGATACGCGTCAAGATTCGGATTGGCTAGGACCCCATCCACCCAAATTGAAAGATGGTCAAGTTGCGCATCCAGTTGATCAGAACTCCAACCCAAGGGCGGATCAATTCCAATGTATGCAGAATGTGAATAGTCGAGAACAGATGTTCCACTTGAAACCTTAAAGCCATTGAGGGTTCCAGACAAAGGTTTCCCATATCCAGAGTCTGAGTCCTGCCAGCCACTAGGAAGAAAATTGTTTCCTCCATAGGTGGGTCTAGCAAGATAGGGGAGTCCATCTTCGACATTCGGACTACCCACTAAAGGAACCAAGAAGATAACTACGATTGCTATTGTGGCTCCTGCCTTTTTCATACAATCTGCTCCTACAGACACAACCACGCCAAATGAAACATCAAATTATAATAATATTAAAAAATAAGATAATCTAGTATATTTAGATACACTTTTTCATCATCATGGACCTTAAATCGAATACCTCCCAGAAAAATGTTGACGGGAGAGAATTAATTCATAATGAAGTACAGAGTCATTCCTGAGTAAATTCAATTCTCTCTCCAGCAATTAACTCATTGAGCGCGGGTGGGTTTAGTATCTCGATGTCGAATTTCCTCTTTGATATCAATCTAGTGTCTTCTGGAACTAACAGCGAATTGAGAGACGCGCATGAGAAGAGATCTGTTAAATCCAGTCGTTTGAGAGGATTCTCAAGAAGGTTTAGCTTATTCAACTTGGCACATTTTGAAATAGGTGATAGATCCACATTCACTAAACAATTATTCTGTAGATTCAATGACAATAGGTTATTACACGCAGACAAAGGTGCAAGATCAACTCTTAGGATTTGATTAGATCCCAAATCAAGATGCTCTAGCTGTGTGCAATAACCAAGCATCTCCAAGTTCACAATCTGCAGATTGTTTTCATTAATAAGCACCGTCTTGATTGAGGGTAAGAAAGCTAAAACGGTCATATCAATCGTCATTAGATTATTTCCACTTAGAATGAGCTCCTCAATCCCTTCAAGATTGTCGAGTTCAGTAAGATCAATCGCCATAATAGAGTTGTTAGAAAAGTCCACTGTCTTAGAATGGGCCGCGACTGGGATTATCCTGCTGGTGCCATCTGACAGGGTTACTTTGACTTCTATCACTTCATACTCACTTGCTGAATTGAGGATCTATTGTATAGATGTTATTCCCACACATTTCAATATATGGCGCTTCGCCTAGCATCCACTTGAAGAAGACTGTTCTCTCATTATGACTCATATTTTAATCTCTTTAGACTATATTTTGGCTTCTTTTTCACTTTTTTAATTGTGTAAGAAAACTTTTAATATATTTGAATAGTAATTTATCATACTTCATATTATTCAATATGAAAGAGGAAGGTATGGTTGTCATAAAGATGCAGATTCCGGGGACTAATATTGATGTAAGTCTCAAAGTTAATCGGATTTACATTGCAGACCCGGCTGTAAATCGTAGATTGAAATTTGCAGGAAGATCTTTTACAGATATACTAGAGGAAGTTCAAAGATTTTCATATCTACGAGGTTTCAATGTTCCCCTTCCAATTCTCAAGTTCATTTTAAAGAGAATAGGTCTTCCTGAGGTTGATGTTATTCCTGGTGAGGACGAACTAACGAAGGAAGATCTACTAGAACTCGCAAGAGCCCTGAATGTTCTTGATTCACTAAAAGACGAATTCCTTTCTCCAACTGGCAAAGGTGATATTTTAGAAGACATCAGTGGCAATATGATACATCCGGTTTCAGAACTTGAAGATTTGAAGATTGACACACCAGCCCCTCAACAAACAAGCATCTGGGAAGTTCCCCTCAGCGAGGAAGTCAAAGATCTAGTATACTCTTTCCATGCAGAGAACATACCTACAAGCACTCCTACACCAAGAACACAATCCTCTGAAGATGTGAAACCAGTGAAATTCATCTGGGATGATCCTGAAATTGTTTCAGCATTACAAGATACATCTGAAGATGAAAAACCGCAGCAAGTTGTATCAGACATATATGACCTGAAGGTCTTGTTTCTTGGAGAAGATGGAGTTGGAATTAATAGTATACTCTTTGAGTCTAACTTGAAACTCGGAAATGATTACTCTTCTCTTGATCTTCCTTCAACTAGACCTTTCACATTTAGCAATATAGTTGAATACAATGAAGCAAATGTTAGAGTTGACGCTTGGACATTTCCAATGAGTATGGATGCCAAAGTACCGAAAACTGAGTTCTATACAGGATCTGGCATCTTAGTACTTGTCTACTCGGTTGCTGATAGATGGAGCTTCGACAGCCTTGATTTTTGGGTTAGAGAAGTTTCCAATGCATTCTTAATCCCTCCACCAATTATCATAGTCGGAAACAAGACGGACCTGCGAGACCATCCCATCTATGATGAGGATGATGAGGTAGAAACTCCTGTTTCAACGCAGGAGGCTCGTGAATATTGTAATCAAATTGCTGAGATGCTTGGAGAAAATGGACAATCTCACCCATTACTTTTCATCGAAACTTCAACCGTAACGGGACAAGGAATTGCTGAATTACTAAATATGATTGTAGACTTCTGGGAAGTCAATGAACGACCAAGCATGCCTGCGACTGAACAACATGCTCCAACACACTAGAGTTTTTGTTCTAGATATGGATTTCTGTAAAACAGATACAACTCGCACTGGTACCCAAAACTAATATTAATATACTTAAATATTTTATATTATTGTACAATGAGGATGTAGGTCGTTCTAGGTATGCAATTTCCAAGGACCAATATTGAGGTGAGTCTCAAGACCAATGGTATCTATCTTAGAGACCCCGTTACAACCCGAAGAATACGGATAATCGGTAGACCCTTCAGAGATGTGATGGAAGATGTACAACGATTCATCTATATTCGAGGTTTTCAGGTTCCTCCATCAATTGTCAAGTTCATGTTGAAAAGGACAGGTCTTCCGGATGTCGATAGGATTGTAGAGCAATACGATTTAACAGATGACGATATACAGGAGCTTTCACAAGCACTCAATGTCCTGGACAATCTGACTGATGAGTTCCTCTCTCCTCTTAGTGAAGCAAATCGCCTCCTTGATGAACTCGAAAGCACACTAGGAGTCATCCCACTTGAACTTGAAGACTTGAGTACTGATGCACCTGCTCCACAAGAAATGAATATTTGGGAAGTTCCTATTGATGAAGAAGTTCAGTCACTGGTATATTCTTTTCATCCTGAGAACATATCTACAAGTGTTACCACTCCACGAACTCAATCTGAAGATGATGTTAAACCAGTAAAGTTCATCTGGGATACTCCTGAGATGACAGAATCAATCAAATCCTTATCTGCGGGAGAGGAGATATCTGAGCGCATTGTTTCGAATTTCTCCGAATTAAAAACACTATTTTTGGGCGAGGATGGAGTTGGGATTAATAGTATCCTCTTTGAGTGTAATTTGAAGCTTGGAAATGACTACTCATCTCTCAATATTCCACCAACAAATCTATTCACATATAGCAACATCGTTCAGGATGACAGTATGAATGTCCGCGTTGATGCTTGGACCTTTGAGAAGATTATGGAGGCTAAGGTACCTAAGACTGAGTTTTATTCAGGCTCTGGAATAGTAGTAATTGTCTATTCCGTAGCTGAAAGATGGAGTTTCGATAGTCTTGATTTCTGGATCCGAGAGGTTGCTAACAGTTTTGTGATTCCTCCTCCAATAATTATCGTTGGTAATAAGACAGACCTGCGAGATCATCCCGTCAATGATGAGGATGATGATGTAGACATACCTGTTACAACTGAAGAAGCACGATCTTACTGCAACAAAGTGGCTAAGACTCTCGGAGACGAAGGGCGAACCCATCCATTATTCTTCATCGAAACATCGACGATAACTGGCAAAGGTATAACTGAATTGCTGAACAAGATTGTAAGCTTTTGGCAAGATAATGACCGGCCAAGCATGCCAGCAACCGAACAACATGTCCCTGTAATCTAGAAGTTCTAGCATCAAATAAGGAACTGTTGGATAATTGTTACAATCTGCATTAACACTCTGAGCGATTTAGTGACATCTCCCTCTATCTCTAAACTATGATTTGCTCCCTCCACTACAACACCACTCAGGAGTGTAGTTGCATTCAATCGATCAATGAGGTCGCTGTCATAATGTGCGTCCTTAGTGCCAATGACTAAGACTGCATCCTTCATGTATGAAAGCATCTGTTCCATTAGTTCAGGGTTCTTAATCAATGGAGTGAGCCATATGGTCTTCGCTTCTCTCAAATCCTCATATGTTTCAAGCAGGTGTCCTAGTGCGAGTGTTCCTAAGGACTTCCCTACCAGACACGAAATTTCTTGTTTCTCAACCTCTGTTACAATTCTGATTGCGGCTTCGACATCTCTAATCATCCAGTCTGCACGAGCCTGCATTGATAGTTCCAAGAACTCGGAATTGTTAGAGTAATCATAGTCTATGGCAAGTACATTCAAGCCGCTTGCGAGAATAGCTTTAATCGTGTAATGAAGAAGTGGCATTGTGGTGTTGTATGCAAGTCCTGGGAAGACGAGAGCAACCCTTTTTGTGTCAGTAAATTGTCTGAAGAAGCTGTTCTTCAAAGGTCGACCTCGATATCCTTTGATATCTAGTGTTCCGCGAGAAACCATAGTCCTATCTTCTCCTCAATTCATTATTTTCTCAGATGCCAAAGCTTATCAATAAACCTACGAGAAAACATCGAAACAATATGGAGGTATATGATACATGGTAACAAGTCTACGGTGGGATCACTTTTGCCAGACGCTCGTTCTTGTCTCTACCTCCTTCTGCGAAGTTTCTCTACGTGCTGCTTAGGGACCGGCGACGGATGTCCCGTCAAGACCTCATCAGCATAACGTTTCTCCCTCCCAGGACTGTGAACTATGGTCTCAGTAGACTGAAGGCTCTTGGTCTAATTAGAGAGGAGGAACATGAGGAAGACGCGAGGGAGCGGGTCTACGAGTTGGTTCAGGCACCCATGTAGTGGGAACAGTGATGCAGAAGGTGGTATCTGGGATGATTCCCAGACCTCCTTCAATTTTCCATCCTAACGGTTTCCAAAAGCCTCATAATGTATTCCGCCTCCCAGCTGCATCAACTCAGACTGAGGCATGAAGATGGATTTCTATAGAGATACTGGCACCGAACCAATAGGTGAAGAGGTTCGAACTCACTTCAGTAGCGAGATTACAGCTGAACTGGCTGGAAGCGAAGTTGTTCTTATGGGTTGGACCCACATCTTGAGGGATAAGGGGAAGATAAAGTTCCTCATCCTTAGAGATGAAGGAGGGACAGTTCAAGTCACTATACCACAGAAGAAAGTGTCAGAGGAGGTCTTTAGGACGTCTGAGCAATTAAAGCCTGAAACCGCTATTTCTGTCACAGGAGAGGTTGTTGCAACTACTCAGGTTGAATCAGGTGCTGAGGTCATCCCAAAGAAGATTCGAATCATCAACACTTCTGAGCGACTTCCAATAGATGTGGTTGAAGGGAAAACCGACATTGAACTCGACACCCGACTAAATTACAGAATTCTCGACCTCAGGAAGCCATCAGTTAATGCAATCTTCAAGATCCAACACAGTCTGGTTCGGTTCGCCAGGGCATTCCTAGAGGACAATGACTTCGTTGAAATACACACACCGAAGTTAGTTGCTGAGGCAACTGAAGGTGGGGCAAACCTCTTCGAGGTCAAGTATTTCGAGAGGAAAGCATACCTTGCCCAGAGTCCACAGTTCTACAAGCAACTCATGCTCTTGGCTGGCTTTGGGAGAGTCTATGAGATAGCTCCCGTGTTTCGAGCTGAGAAGCATAACACGCGACGTCATGTAAATGAATATACATCGTTTGATTTTGAGATGGCCTGGATTAGTGGGGTGGAAGATGTCATGAAGATGGAGGAGAACATGCTCCATCACTCCTTCAAGATGACAAAGAAACATGCCGCTGCTGAATTGGAACTCCTTGGTATTGATCTGGAGGTTCCAAAAGTTCCCTTCAAGAGAATCAAGTATCAAACAGCAATCGAGCTTGTCAATGAAGCTGGAAAGGACCTTACGATAACTGATGACCTTGACCCGGAGTGTGAACGTCTTCTCGGAGAGATATTTCCTGAAAAATATGGAACTGACATGGTCTTCATAACTCACTACCCATTGGAACTCCGTCCAGCATACACGATGCCCAGCATGACTGATGAAGGAATGACAGAGAGTTTTGACCTGACATACAAAGGAATGGAGATCACAACAGGAGGTCAGCGAATCCACTTGTATGACCTACTCGTTGAACGCTTCAGAGCCAAGTGCTTCAATCCTGATGATTTTTCATTCTATCTTGATCCCTTCAAGTATGGTGCACCCCCACATGGTGGTCTGGGACTCGGAGTTGAACGAATGACAATGCAGCTCTTGGGCATAGAAAACATAAGGGAAGCAACCTTACTACCCCGAGACCGCGATCGCCTCACACCTTAAGGTATTCTGAGGAGAAACTGATGACCGCAGAACTGGATCAAGATAGAGCTGGTGACACCGACATCTCAAATCCGTTCTTCTCAAAAAGGGAGAAAGAGTTTCGGAGATGGGCTAGAGAAAATCCTCATCTAGTCTATGAAGCTCACCCTGACTCTCTACAGGAAGGATTCGAGTATTTCTTCACAACACGAGCGGATAAACTGCCAGCGGAGCGGCCCTCAGTGAGACGGATTGGAATGTTTCAAGAGAGAGGTTTGCCAAAACGTGCTATTCCTTCAATTATGCGGACCTTCTTCAATATCATGAGAGGAATAAACGCCAGCTGGAATGAAACCAACAAGTACCTTGACCATCTGGAACACCAACCGTTCGAGCCCCAACCTGAGCTCTGGTCTGAACTCAGTGAGTGGGTGGGAACAAGATGGGATGATGTCATTCTCGGTTTTACTGAACTTCCCTCTCAGATGATTTTCAAAGGCAAATCGACTCTCTTTAAGTATGCAATTGTCGTTGGACAGGAGATGAAGAAGGACAAGATTGACTACGCACCTGACTATAGGGCTGGAAAAGAAGTGATGCGAGTTTATGGAAGCCTGGGATTGGTTGTGAATGACATTGCAAAGTGGCTTAGGAAAAAGGGTGTTCGTTGCCAGAGCAACCATCCTTTAGGAGGTCTAACAAATACCACAACACTGGCTGGAAAGGCTGGGATGGGTTGGCAAGGAATGAATGGACTCCTTATCACACCCAAATTTGGCCAACGTATTCGTTTGGCTCCTGTCTTTGTGGAACACAAATACTTCGAGTACACAGACAACAGAGATCACGATTGGATTGAGAACTACTGCAAGCTCTGCAGACGATGTGAGAAAGAATGCCCTCAACAAGCGATTTACAGTGAGAAGATAGTGAGAATGGTCGATGTACCCGGCATTGGGCAGTGGAAAACATGCATCGATCGTGACAAGTGTTTCGACTTCTTCTGGAAAACACTAGGCTGCTCTGTATGTGTGAAGGTGTGTCCCTTCTCCAAATCCGAGGCTGCTTACGACAGATTGAAGGCTGTTGGTGAGAAGAATAGGACCTGATAATACTCTGTCTTAAAGCGCGAGTCGTTCTAAGGCACTCACCGACCTAGTGCGGATTAGAATAATGAAGGGAAACGATCCAATGCACGAGCGACTTCACTCAGAACTTTACGCATCTATTGCTACGCTTGACCAGCTGAAGAAACTCTACGATCTTGGTGCAGTGGATATTCGGTCCTACCAACGCGAGTCACAAGCGCTTCTCAACGATGTTCGTTCACAGATTGAGAATATGCGTCGTCTGGGTCTTGATATTGGACGATTTGTGTCTAGTGAACGTATTATCGAGGTCTTTCCGGAAGCATCGACGCTCCTGCGACTTGGCAACCTTGCACCACGAAGTACTCCTCAAGGGATGACTATGGACCAATTCTATGACTATGTTGGATTGGCAATACTTGATGTTGCCACAGAGCACTCATCACAGGGACTCATGGGGCTCGCTGAACTTATTGTCGAGGTTGTACGCCGCCTGCCCGAACTTGAATCAGTGACATACAATGATGTCATTGAGGCTGTGAACCGAGTTGCCGACAACGGACTTATCCCTGGAATTCGGACTCTCCGTGGTGGTGTGAAAGTTGTAGAACTGAGGCCGCTTGAACTCCGACGCGACCAGGCTGATGTGATCAATCTAGCTGCTAGCAAAGGGTATGTGTCAGTGGAGGAAGTCATTATGCAACTCAAGTGGTCAGAAGATCATGCCCGACAAGTCTTATCGAGCTTGGTCGATGCTGGAATGGCTGTCGCAGACATTCGCTTTTCAACGGGTGGTCGATACTATTTCCCTGGTCTAAGAGCACGCGATACTTCGGATCCTCGAGGAACTAGTGCATATTGATTCTATGTGGAAACGATAATTGCACCTCGTTTCTCATCAATCCATTCTGCTAATCCTTTCTTCACCATGATTGCCAGAACTATGTGAATATCCCTCTCTGGGAGAGTAGCAAAGTCTTCATCAACTTCTTGGATGACTATTGACTTCACATCAAGTCTAAGTTTTCCTGTCTTCAAAGCCCAATGGTATAGAATATCTGCCCAATCCTCAAGTGGTTTCCAGTAAACTCTCAGCTGTCGTTTCTTTTTATCAACCCACTCAGCAACCTCTTTGTCCACAAGGACTGCCGCAATTTCCTTGAACGAATCGACTTTGTTCCTTAAATCCTTGAAAGGGGGCTCACTTATGAATGTCGCCAGAGATATAATGTGCACCTTCTTGTCCTCAGTCCACTCTAAGAGATAGTCTGACCATTCACCCGCCCAGAGTTCCCTGTCTTCTTCTCTAGTAGGCGTTCCATACATCCACTCAGTTTCTTCAACATCTCCCCAACTGGGCATGATAAAACCAGAATCAGTGGTCAGGGTTTCCATTACTTCTTCAGTCGCACTCTCAGTCTGTTCTTCTTGTTCTTCTGTTACTACAGGTTCAGTGACCTCAACAACAACTTCTGGACTATGGATTTCTTCTTGCACTCTTGTTTTTTCAACAGAAGGAACCTCAACTTGCTCTTGTTCTACTGCCTCGGCTTTTTCCTTGGTCTTAGGTTTCTCTCGTTTTTTTTCTCTGACACCCAATCTTTAGGAACCCTCCGCCCAGTCAATGTATCTCTTGACATCCTCTGGAGGGGTTGCAGGTCGAATGTTTTCTATTGCATGCAGGAAATCATCCCTGGATACGGGACGGATGTCGAGTATCTCCTGCTCATCATCCATTCTACCAGTCCGTTGCAAATCCCTGATTGGTTCCATTGCCGCCTCACGACACACGACACTAATGTCTCTCCCACTGTATCCTTCAGTAAGGTCAGCGAGCTCCTCATATTCTACAGTGGGTGAGACCTCGATGTCTTCGATATGAATCTCGAAGATTTTCGCACGGGCTTCTCTGTCGGGAAGTGGAACATGTATCTTCTTTTCAAACCTCGACCGTAATGCAAAGTCCAACTCCCACGGCAGGTTTGTTGCACCGATGAGCGTTACCCGGTCATCCTCATTACTCGCCAGTCCTTGAAGTTCAGTTAGTAACTGCGTCTTCAGTCGTCTCTCTCCACCAACATCATCCCCTGATCTTGACACCCCAATTGAATCCAACTCATCAATGAAAATTATTGCAGGTTGGTTCTTCCTCGCAAGTTCAAAGAGGTTCATGACGAGTCGTTCAGATTCACCAAGCCACTTGCTCACAATATTTGCAGCTGAAACATTGAAGAATGTGGCATTGACCTCAGAGGCTACTGCTTTCGCTATCAAAGTTTTTCCGCATCCCGCTGGCCCATAGAATAGGATTCCCCTCCATGGTTGTCTCGCCTTGCCTATGAATAATTCCGGATGCTTCATGGGTGCTAGAATCGCGTCTTCAATTGCTTGTTTTGCATCTGCTAGCCCGGCTACTTCTGACATCTTGATACTCGGACGTTCTGTGATTATTGTATCAGAAATCATCTCTCTGAGTCGTTTCTCTTCCTCATCAAGCTCCGGTTCAGCACGTGTGGTTGGCACTGGTTCTGCAGTACTTTCATCAACCTTAGGTGGGGCAACAAGACCGTCAACTGGGCCATGCGATTTCTTCTTTATACCTGAGAGATATCTGACCCTGTCTACGCATTCTTGAGCTCGGTCAAAGTAGTGCTTTTTGATTGAAGGCAATGACGCAGAGTTTGACAGTTTGATGAGGATCTTACTAGCCTTGAGATACTCCTGGCAAGCCTCCTTCTTCATCCCCTTATTGTCCAATTCTATTGCTTTGGCAAGTAGTGCTTTCAGCCCGTGGTCTACTCGATCCGCCATGTGAGTTCATGTGAACTCTGCCTATATGGTGTTAAGAATTTCTGTCACACCCGGTACATACACACACTATACAAACAAGTTGACGTCAATACTCTTTTCAGTCGTATGCGCATTGTTAAGCTGTGACAGATACAACTAATCACTATCCTGTCGACATGATGGAATGGCGAGACTGGATCAAGAAGAATCTGGGTTATACAACAGAACAGGGAATCGAGTTTGTTCGAGCTGGCACTTTTCCGGTATCGGAGCTTGTAGCGGTTTGGCGACAAGAATTCACTGTAGAGAAAGGGTATGTTGCTGATTTCATCCCGGCCTTAGAACGTAATAAGATGGGCTTCTTGCGTTGGATATATGCTGACGGAGCTGAGCCTTTTTGGAAAGAATCTGATTGAATTAGTTGATATCTTCTGTTAACTACGAAGGTTTAAACGCTATCCTCCCATTGATTGACCTGAGTTAACACACATAGAGTAAGGTGAGATTCTTGAGTCCAATTAGAAAGGCATTCTCCTGGGGAAGAAAGAAACCAGATATTGGTGAGATATCCAGCCGTCTAAGGATTCTATCTAAACAACTAGCACGCCAGAGGAACAAGTTGGAAAAGGAGGAACGAGATACAAAGGCACGTGCAGTTCGCGCAAGAAAGGCTGGACAGACTGAGGCGTACCGAACATATGCAACAGAAATGGTACGGTTCCGTAGATATGCTCTCGCGGTTGATAAATCACGGTTACAAATTCTGAAAATTCTGGCTCACCTGAATCGCGCTCAGACATCCGCAAAAACCACTATAGCACTCCAAGAAGTTGCCAAGATATTAGGGATGCTTGGTGATGGCACTGATGCTTCAAAGGTTGTTGCAAATGTCGATGAGATTGCTCGACGCCTTGAAGAGTTTGAGATTGAAGCAAGTATATCTGACGAAGCTCTCGATTCAACGATGGAAGTGAGTTCAGAAGACCTTACATTTGCCTTTCAGGAAATTGATGCTGAAGCTGGGCTCGCAGATACACCAACTGCTGCAAGACCTGCTAGCGAGGCTGAAACCCTAGAGGAAGATATCAAAGCGCTAGAACGGGAATTGGGAGTATAATATTACCAGAGCTGGTCTCGACTCTCTCTTGTTGCCCGTTCCATCTCACGCATGTTGTGATACGAATCTCTCATCAGATCTCTATATCGCCTGATGAAGTCCTCAGCAACAAGCTGACCACTGCGTAGCATGTGTACTGTATCCCGAATAGCAGTTTCAATTGACGCAGCATCTCTTCTCAGTGAGTGCATTCTTGGACTCATATCATAAGTGTGACTTGTACTCGGTCTCCTATCATATTGTCCAATAACTCGATCGAGCTCCTCTCGGAATGACTCTGGTTTTTGGTAGTAGCTATCGTATGGGTATCGCCGAATTGGTGGTGAATCCAAATCACTGGAACGATGTCTTGGACCTGGTCGCATCAAAGGCATATCCTCACTATACTGTGACCTGTCATTTGTCGAGAGAAGTGAGTAAACCATTCCCTCAATCTTCAGTCGAACATCACTAGTGCCGATATCAGTTTGTTCGATTTTCCTGACTCTCTGCATATCTGTTTGGATGTATTTGTCAAATTTTCTTGCAATCTCGATATAATCAGGTAGGACTCTCTTTGTTTGGTCTGAGCATGTTGCTTTAATCTCGCCTTGTTTCAACTTCAACACAAGCCGTTTTCTTAGCCTACCGTCTTCCTCAATGGACTTTAGATAGAGGAGGGGAAAATCGAATACCGTTTCCATCTTCTTGCGAACCCTGCCGGTTTCAGCAATGAAGAGGAGTCTCTTGTTCGTAATGTACAGAGTCCCAAACGCCTTGTCATTTTTCAGAAAATCACTCCCTGCTATCTTAACCTCTGGGAGTGCACAGACAGGAAGCTCACCTACTGCGAGTTGACCGTGCTCGTAGAATGTGGTGAATTGTCCCTTGTAATAATCAAGACCATCAAGCTGTCGCCTCACATCCTTTAGTGTTCCTCTGAGGGGTTCAAGTGCCTCGTCAACATTCTGTTTGTAGTAGATCCCCATTTCTGTAATTCTGTTTGTTATCCCCTCAACGAATGGAAATTGTGCTGGTTTCCATTGTGTATAATCTATGAAATCCTTTGTTTCTGCAGCCATGCGTTTTGCTATGATTTCAGCTTGACTTGAAATCCTATTCTTGATTGCTGGTAGCTCATTTTGAATTCCTTCAATCTTCTCCTCTATCCACTTGTAATGCAGAAAATTAGCCATCCTGAGGGACACAAGTAATCTCTTCGCGCTAGACAGTTTGTTCGTGAACTCTCTGAGTTTTGTATGACCATATTGGATGGTCATAATGGCATGTCGCATATCAAGGGCCAAGGTTCTTCTTCTATCTTCAAGGAGCACAACTCTCGATGAATGGCATCTTGAACAGATGTCCACAGTCTTTCTTCCTTTGCTCAGTTCCTCTGATTCACACTGAGGACATTTTTCAAATTTCTCGCCCGGCATTGGAGTACCAAGAATGTGGTGACATTCGCTGCAAACGGTGTATTCACTAGACCTAGATTCAAGACATCCTGAACACAGTGCAGCACCACAATCTTCGCACATATGAGTAGGCCTTTCAGTCTGACAGGATCTGCATTGTCCCATTAGTGAATCTTTTGTCAAATGAGTACCTCCGGTCGTCTATTTACATCGAGGAGTTATCCAAGAATAACCCGTGTATTATTCGGGAAACATTGGAGTATCCCTCTTCAAATGTTCAGAAAGTATGTTCAAGCCATATCAGTTATAACCGGCTTGATAGGCTGGAGCTTAAATCAAAGGGGATTTTCATGGAAGATCTTGCTCAGGCAGCTATTGACACAGCTTTAACGACTGGAGTCAGCTTTGTAGACGTACGAATTGAGAACTCTACAACAACGATAATTGAGCTGAATGATGGTATCACCAGACAATCAATGGCCTCAAGAATGAAAGGTGCTGGGATTCGCGCATTCATTGATGGTGCCTGGGCTTTCGCACAAACTACTAATCTTACTGCTGGTGGCATGCAAGCAACTGGTGAATCAGTAGCTAAGCTTGCTCTTGCTACCTGTGAAAACGTCGAAGAGAAGTTCACAATAGACGGACCGGTGTTTAATGACCGGGTTAAACTGAATGTAAAGAAACCCTTTGACAGTATTTCAATAGATGAAAAGATGCAATTTGTGCAGATGATTGATGATCAAGCACGCGATTATGATGATCGAATCGTTGCGACACGAACAATCTATGGTGAACTGACATCCGAAATTTACGTAGCCAACTCACTGGGAACACATGTATATCTCCAGAATGCTATTCCTAGAATCATCACAGTCCCAACAGCCAAAGAAGGTCCTAATCGGCAACGCATTCAACAGTCAATTAGCCTTCGCAGTGGATTCGAAGAAATGGAAACTGAGGAAGCTCAGAATATTGGTACAAAAGCTGCAAAACTCGCTATTGACCTGCTTTCGTCCAAGACCACAAAGGGCGGAATCTATGATGTCGTGATTGATCCAGCACTAAATGGTGTTGTGACTCACGAAGCTTTTGGCCATGCAGCAGAAGCTGACAACTGGCCAGCCCATTCGACTGTCTTAGAAGATAAGATTAACGAAGAGGTTGGGCCCGATTATCTCAGCATCAGTGATGACCCAACACTGGCAGGTATGCGAGGATCAACAGAATATGACTGGGAGGGCACGAAGACAAAGAAACGATTCCTTGTGAAGGATGGAATTCTGACTGACCTTCTTCACAGTCTGGAAACTGCTAGTAGGCTAGAATTAGAAGCAAACGGAGCTGCACGAGCTCAATCATTCATGCACCCACCACAACCCCGAATGAGCAACACCTTCATGGAACCAAAAGACTGGGATATGGAGGAACTAATAGAGGATACAAAATCAGGAATTCTTCTTTGCAGTTTTAACTATGGGTATACTCAATCAGCCAAAGGACAATTCATGTTTCAGGCAAGTCATGGATATATGATTGAAGATGGTGAGCGAGGAACGATGGTTCGAGATGTGTCACTTGCGGGAAATATACTCGAGATTCTGTCTAAAGTCGATGCAATAGGTAAAGACTTCGAGTTGGAGGCTGGAACCTGCGGAAAAGATGGCCAAAGTGTCCCAACGATGACCGGAGGTCCTCATGCAAGAATCCGACAGGTACCTGTGGGAGGTGTCTGAGATGAAGGAGCAACTTCTCGAGATTGCAGAGAAAGCAGTTAAGATGGCTGAGAAACTAGGCGCATCACAGGCTGAAGCTTATGTGGGACAATCTAAAGCTTTTGCCATTGAAGCGGAGAACTCAGCTATCCGGAATGCCGAAGAAAAACAAGATGCAGGAATTGGCATTCGTACTGTTATCAACAAAAAGATTGGTTTTGCATTTGTCACCACTCTCTCTGAGGATGATGTTCTGGAAGCTGTTACGCGGTCATTTAAGCTTGCTAATGCATCAATTCCAGATCCAGACTTTGTGAGTCTACCATCTGAGGATAAGTCATACTCAACGGTGAAGGGGCTCTTTGATAAAAACATCGCAGAGTTACCATCAGAAGCCACTGCTGATATGATAATTCGGATAATCAAGGCGTCAAAAGAGGTCCTTCATGGACGTGATTTTGCGATTTCCGCTGGAGTCCAGAGCTCATCAGGAATAAATGCTGTTGTTAACTCACTGGGAATATCATTCTCGGAGTCGCGAACATCAATCCTGCTTTACTCATCCCCTGTTGTGAGAGATGACGGTGACCAAACAACAAGTTATGATTTCCAACTAACTAGGGATTTGAGTGAGGTTGATCCTGAGCATGTTGGAAGGAGTGCTGGCGAGCTTACACTCAACAATCTTGGACCCAAGATTATTGAAGGTGGCGAAATGCCTGTTGTCTTTGCTCCTTTGGGCGTGGGTACTGTCATAGGCTATGGATTTGCTGCAGCAGTGTTTGCAGAGGAGGTTCAGAAGGGGCGCTCCTACATCACCGATGCTTTTGGTGACAAGATTGCTTCCGAACAGCTTGAGATTGTAGATGATGGATTATTGACAGGAGGATTGGGGTCTCGAACCTTCGATGCAGAGGGATACCCCTCCCAGCGTACATCAATTATTGAAAATGGTGTGCTAAAGGGACTTCTTCACAACTCATACACTGCGAACAAGGATGACGTCCCGAACACAGGAAATGCCAGTAGACCCTCATATTCAGGACTTCCGTCAATCTCCACTTCAAACTTCATAATCACTCCTGGAACGGGAACTCTGGATGATTTGGTTTCTGAGATTGACAGAGGGGTTCTTTGTCGGAACACTGCAGACCGACCAAATATGACAACTGGAGATCTCAGTGCTATGCTCTATGAGGGATTCTACATCGAAAAAGGAGAGATTAAACATCCACTAAAGAATACGCTTGTAGGAATTAACATGCGAGATTTGCTACAACGCATCAGTCGAGTTGGAAGTGACACGAGAACAACTTTAGCAATGATAACCCCCTCAATTGTGGTTGAAAGAGCGACAGTTACTTCTGGATAGATTACATTCTGTCCACTAAAGGTATACCGAGTACTGAAAGACAGTTCGCCATCGTCGTCTTGAACGCGCGGACAAGTGCCAATCGCGAAGCCCTGACATCTTTTTCCGCTTTTAATACAGGACAGGAGTCGTAGAACTTACTGAAGAGATTAGCTACATTATAGGTATAAGCTGTAAATCTGTTGGATGTGAAACTTGTACCCCATACGTTCTTCTTGAGAGATCTAGCCACCTCAAGCAGTTCTTCTGGGAGTTGAGATATGGCCTTGACTAGTGCAAACTCAGCGTCTGAAGAAAGCAAGGTTAGGTCAATCTTTGGTGCGGGTCCCTCTTCTGCTTTTTCTATAATTCTTTGGGCTCTCGCATGAGAGTATTGGAGATATGGAGCAGCATCACCATTGAAATCTAGTGCCTCCTCCCATCTGAAGGTTATTTGCCTATCTGGTGATGCGTTGAGCATGAAGTAGCGTACGGCTCCTACTCCAACCTTATTGGCTACATCGTCCTTGAACTCATCAGATTCGTCCGGGTTCCTCTTGTCAACCTCGACCCTTGCAAGCTCGGTGGCTTTGTCAATCACATCGTCGGTTGTATATCCAATCCATGTTCCATGTCTTCCAGAGAAATCAGCGTCATCGAGTCCCACGAACTCATATGCGATGTGATGTGAGTTGTTGCTCTCTTTCTTATAACCAAGCAAGTCCAAGACCGTGTAGACCATCTTCTGAGGATGCGCTTGGCGAGAGCCAATGACATTCATCACGATATCGAACTTACCCAGATCCAGTTTCTTTCCTTTAAGGTCAGTTCTCATCACAGGCTTGCCATTTGGCTGATTCTCAAATAACGTATATTTGAACGGATCATCAATAATCCCAAACTTCCAGAGTTGTAGCGCAACATCTGCACCTGTGTACGTTCTAGTACCATCAGACCTGAAGAGAATCTTATAGGGGTCCTTCATGTCCTTGAATTCATCAATCACGGACAGGTCCGCGACGATGCAGCCTGCCTTCTCTCCCTCTTCAAGCTTCAAGATGTTCTCTGACTTTAGCATCATCTTCTTAGCTAGCTCAAGTATTCCACTATGAGCGATTGCACTCTCCCACACCTGGTAATCGTGGTATATCCCTAACCTATACGAGGTTTCATTTTGAGCATTGAGACATCTAGTCACCATCTTTGCACTAAGTTTGGCTTCATTGCTATCGAGATTTTCGAGTTTTCTAGAAACCTCTCGAATCTCCTTCTGGACTGAATCATCCTCATCGAATGCCTTCTGAACCTCTACATAGAGATGACCCAGATAATGGTCATACTTCGTTTCAACCTCTTCATCACCAACCTGCACAAGTTTCCAGATTAACTGAGCAATCTGAAGGCCTAGGTCGTTCACATAGTCCAGCCTTACAGCATCATACCCTACCCAGTCAAGGATGTTACAAAGGGTATCTCCAAGAATCGCATTCCTTGCGTGACCAATGTGCCATGGTTTAGATGGGTTGACAGCAGGTGACTCAATCAAGGCTCTTTGTCCCTTGTACTCCTCACTTTGACCATATTTGTCCTCAAGAGTGAGAATGCTTTCCACTGTCAACTTAGCAAGCATACCATGATCTATGAAGAAGTTGATGTAGGGGCCTTTTGTCGATATTTCATGGATTGTTGGGTTCTTTGATACAAGATCTTCAAGTTGGGAGAGGAACTCACTGACAATAGCTACGGGATTCTTCTTCAATTCCTTAGCCAACGTGAATGCAATCGTTGAAGCTAGATCTCCCAATGCTGAGTCAGGAGGTATCTCTATTGATCCTGCAGCGACCTCATATGAAACCGAGAACACATTTGACAGCATCCCCACTACGGTTTCTCTAACTGTATACCAGGGGTTAGTTGAAATATCCGTCAACGATTCTCACCAAGAAACAAGAGACACTCTTCACTGCATCCTCATAAATGAAACGCTAAGCCAAGCGATTGGCAATCATTTTACATTGGTTTGGGAGTGATACGCAGTTGCGTGCATGAATTTCAAAATGTCAGCTTCAATAAGAATCAAGATTAGCAAAGGAAATTCAGTTATCAAATAATCAAAAATCCATTTGAACAGTCTACAAAGCCTTTATATTGGTTTTTGTGTGCGCATGTGTGTTCGTCCGCCCGTTGGACGAATCACCAGTGCCACAAAAAGACAAGGATTCTCTCCACGCCAGAGGGAATCGACGCATTCGATCAATCTACAGCTCTGACCGCAGTGCTACCAACAAGGTAAGCCTGCATGGAGATGATTGGACTGGCCAGCAGACATTCAAAGACCCAGAAAAAGAGAGAGCGCATTGGTTCGGCCAGCTATGTCTGTTCTGCTTGTAGCTGCGTTGATGTCTATATTGACCACACACGTGGCGAAGTTATTTGTTCTAGTTGCGGATTAGTTCTTTCAGACCGTTCTATAGATATGGGCCCAGAATGGAGAGCCTTTACTGCTGATGAGCAAAATGCACGACAGCGAGTAGGAGGTCCAACAGACTGGAGTAAGTTTGACCAAGGTCTCACTACTACCATCGGTCGGCAGAATGTTGACGCATCAGGAAGGAAGCTTACTTCAACACGAAGAGCAGAGATTCACAGACTTAGAAAATGGCAGATACGTACCAAGGTTCACTCCTCTGACAAACGCAACCTTGCAGTTGCGATGACAGAGCTCCATAGAATAAGCTCTCAATTGAGCATCCCGTACTCAATTCGAGAGACCTCGGCCGTGATCTACAGGAAAGCCTTACGAAAGAGACTTACCCGTGGTCGTACCATTCTGGGGATGATTGCCGCTTCACTCTATCTTGCGTGTCGTGTTCATCAGGTTCCACGACCTCTCGAGGAGATCGTAGAACAGATTCACATCACACGAAAGGAACTTAGTCTCTGTGTTCGACTTATTCTTCGGTATCTGAACCTTAAGATACCTCATAGCAATCCTGTCGAGTTTGTTCATCGTTTCGGCACTGAACTGGAACTTCCAGGAGAAGCAAAGAAGAAGGCGATTGACATCCTAGAGATGGCAAGGGAGCAGAGACTAACAATAGGCAAGGATCCCAAAGGAATGGCGGCTGCAGCAATCTACGTTGCTAGTATCCTTACAGGTGCTAGACGGACCCAACTGGAGATTGCTAGAACCGCACGAGTGACCGAGGTCACCGTGAGGAACCGCTACAAGGAAATGGTGGAGAAGCTAGGCATCTCGACCACTTGAGCTACACAGAGGGGGGTTTATCCCCTCTCTCTTCCCTTTTTCAGTCTGTCAAGGTTTATTGCACTTCAGAGAGTACTGAAATTAAGGAAAAGTTTCGAATGTGGGCATTATTACTATTTCTTGGTGTCGCTGTATTTGCTATTGTAGTCTTCCTAGTGAGTCCGCCAATTCGAAGCAGAAGAGGCCATCGTTCACCAAAAACACGCACCGTGACAAAGACACTGCTCAAACAAAGAAAAGAGGAGGAGAAACATCGTATCAGAGAGCGAGAAAAACACCATCGATTGCAGAGATGGCGTAGTTGGTAGATTTCCGTAATTACATATATTTCACTCGTCGTATATAGGCTTATCATCATTGGTTTCAAACTATTGATAGAAAGTGGTACCATGTCAGGGAAACAGACCATACTGGGTGTCTGGCTAATCGAGCGAGGTAGCGGTAGGAATCTTGTTTCAAGGCGCTATTCTGATGCAGTAAAACTGGACATGGACCTAATTGCACCTTTCTTATCCGCCACACACACATTCATAGACAAGGCATCAAATGAAACCCTCAAAACTGTAGATACTGAAACTAATAGATATGTCTGGGAAGCCAACGAGCATCTTCTCTTTGTAATGGTCGTTTCCAAAGCAGCACGAATTGGACACATGCGTTTCATGCTTGAATATGCCCTCAATGAGTTCATGAGCAGGGAAGTTCCCAAGAACTCCAACATAGAAACAGTATTGAGAAACTGGCTTGGGTCCCCCAACACATTCAAGAAATTTGGAAAATTCATCGACGAACTAGTGACCCAATACGAAGTCACAGATGAGAGCCTAGTTGCTGGAAAGTCAATGGACTGTCTTGAGGTCTACAGTCACCTCTTCAGGGGAATAATGAAGGTAAAGGGAGGAAAGCAGAAGAAGAGTACCATAATCAAACGCATGAAGGGTTGGATGGAGCCCCTTCATGATAGGTATCCATTTCTCCAAGATGTTCCAATAGATACTGCTGGAATCGAGATTCTAGATATTGATGTCAACAGTGTGGCGTACCAGCATCTTAGAGACTCATTGGAGGAACTGCTTCGATTATTAGGAAAAGCTGTTCGTGAGGTTGCAACCCCGAAAGCATATAGAGATATGATCTTTGACCACGTGATGCCATATGTGAAACACGACATCCAGAGATTGCAGACGTATGCTATCCTAGATGATGTTGTTAGATATCTCTTCTAATCACTTCTCAAGGACAATGACTGCCCTCTGAACTACTTGCCCGCGCTTTCTCTCAGGTATCAATTCTCGACTAGGTCTGATTTTCAAGCGTGGATCAATATCCCGGTGGGTCATTATCGATTCACCTGGTAGCAGTCGATAGAGTGCTAGTCCCGTGTTTCGAGTTAGGTCGCTGAATTTCACTGATACTGGCTCAGTTTCTGTACTTATCACTGGAATTGTCATTGCGATACGACCATCTGGTCGTAAGATTTTGGATATTTCACCAAGAACTTGATTGTACAGCTCTGTGAGCTCCAAGATTGTTTCTTCTGCTTCACTCAACAGAGGTCGTTTCTTGTAAATTGGACCTAAGACCGGTTCAAACGCTACTGCATCTACCTGTTTCTTGACAAGTGATGACAGATTCCTAGAGTCACCGACAAAGATGTCATAGTCTAATTTCTCACCCATGTCCTTTGCCAACCACTTGAGGTTGGATCTTGCCCCTTGCACTTGGTCGCCGTCAATATCGACACCAATACATTTCATCCCCAACATTGCAGCCTCCATTAGAAGAGTGCCAGTCCCACAGAATGGGTCAATGATTGTGTCTCCTGACCGTGCTCCTGATAGATTCAACAGAGTCCTGCAGATTTTTGGGCTTGTGCTGATCTCTGCAGAAACAAAAGGTCTTGACTCATCGCGGTACTGCTGCAACATCGAATCATATACTACATTGGTTCGAGCTATGTAGAGCTTCTTCTCAGAAAAAACAGCTAGAACCTCTGCATTTGGCGGTGTCAACAGGGAATTTCTGGCAATAGTCTTTGGCCAGAGGGCAATATTCAACCTCCCCTCTACGCGTCGGTCTGGCTCATCGTAGATGTAGTAGTCAGCTCTCCTTGCACCATTTTCGACAAGGAGTTTCTTTACTTGATCATTCATCCCTCTTGAGAATCTCCTGAAGTTAATTGGAAATCTACCTTCGAAGATTGGGTATGTGCTCACACCGAACCGAATCTTCTTTCCTTTTACTCTAGGCCACACGATCTTCAGCCAGGGGCACTTTCTGATTTCCTTCAGGTCTTCTTTGTTGGTCACCTTCTTTGCTGGATATGCTCCCAGAGGAAGGTCAATATCATATTCCCAAATGACCTTCCCGATTTTGAATGCTCCACCAAGGGATGATTGCATGTCAACAATCTGGTCATTATTCAGACGTTGCTTAATATCGACAAGCGCGGCACTTCTTGAATGGTCTATTAAGATCCCATCATAGCCTCTGTCCTGGATATAGACCAGAAGTTCAGCAATGCTGAGAAGCCAGTTGGACCCAAGGACAAATGCCAGCTTTGTCATCTACTTCCTTTCTCCAGCTCTTCATAGAGAAACTTGGCGTACAGCGCTCCCTGCAGAGGGTTAGTGGATTCGCTTATGAACGTAGGCCTGTAACCACACTCTCGAGTAACCTCAATCAACGGTAAAATATCCGGTCCCCATTCATCACCAAGCGGTCGATGTGCGGCTTCTCCTTTTTCCGTGAATGTTATCCCACTGATGTGAAAGTGCATATTGTCTAAGAATAGATCCCCTAGCTCTTCCTCGACATGAGTGAGAACTTTGAGGAAGCCCGCTTTGTCATTGAGTTCTCCCTGACTTCTGGCATAGAGATGTGCCCAATCTATCGTTGGGATGCATCCATCCACTTCTTGGCACAATCGTATTATCTGATCTACAGAACCATATGCTGAGAGTTTGCCAGCTGTTTCAGGAGCCAGAAGGACACCTTCTCCCTGATCACCTGCAGTTTCCCAAACTGCCTGCAGTGCATCTCTGATTACAACATGCGCCTCCTTGTTGCTAAGGCCACCTAGATATCCCGGATGGAACACAATCCGTTTTACGTTCATTGAAGGTGCAAATCTTAGAGCCTTCACCAGTCTTTCTTTTGATGCTTCTCTTATACGCTGAGTTTTCGATGCGATACTGATGTAGTAAGCTGCATGCAAGCTCATCGAGATTCCTGTTTCTCTGGCCAAATCGCCAATTAGCTTGGCCTTCTCCTCTTTTGTCCGCAATCCATGAACAGCTGCATACTCGAGTGCATCCAAGCCAGTTTCTTTCAAAATCTGGAAGACACGTTTCACATTACCTCGCGCCTCACTTGGATAACCTGCTGTACCAAAGAGGATTTTCTTCATTTCTTTTCCACTTTGACCCTCGCAAAAGGGATACAATATGAGTGATTGGGTGTGGCGACTGGTGTCCACAAGTCTTTAATTGAAGAGGTCTCTCGAGAGCTTGGTTGGACTGCGAAATGACAGAATCGATGACTGAACCAGCTAGTTCCAAGCGCTTCTACCCCATGGCTTGGCTCTCAATTATCAGACCGCAGAACTGTTTCATTGGAGGACTGAGCGTCATCGCAGGTGTAGCAATGGCGTATAACATAGCTGCAGTCAGCACAATATCTGTTCACATCCCTCTGTTCATCTACGGATATATCACCTACTTCTTTGTAGCAGCAGGAGGAAATGTCGTCAATGATATCTTTGATGTAGAGGTCGATAAAATTAATCGTCCACATAGGGCTCTCCCAAGCGGGCGAATGACGATAAGACAGGCGTGGGCATATGTAGCATTTCTAAGTTTTGTAGGTCTTCTATTTGCTTTACTTACTGGTATATACAGTGCTCTCATTGTACTGTGTTTCCTGATTATCGGTTATGTATATGCAGCGAAAGTGAAGACACTCGGACTTGCAGGAAATTTCATGGTCGCATTTTCATTTGCTTTCGGAATACTTTATGGTGCTTTTGCTTATGCTGAAACTGTCGGATTCATCCTCACATGGGATATAATTCCAATACCCAATTGGCTATTCTTTTTCACAGCGTTCCTAATCCTTCAGGCTCGTGAAACCATCAAAGGTGCCGAGGATGTTGAGGGTGACCGAGCTCGAGATGTGCAAACAATTGCCAGAGTGTACGGATACCGAGCTGCTGCAGGTGTAGCTGCAGCACTCAACTTCATTGGTGTTATCAGTTACGTGTTGATTTGGATAATGGGATATGCCAGTTGGGATCTGTGGATTCTTCTAGTACTCGGTTCGGGAATTGTCCTTGGAGCTGGTGTTGCTCCACTCACAGGACCTGATAGCAAACGATCTCTCTTGATAGGAAGTACTTTGGACAAGATTGGTGCGCTGGTGGGTCTGATAACCTTTGTAATCATTCCCCTCTATGAGATTCTTCTCTAGTGTACCTGCCAAAATGTCCACAATAACACAATCACACACGCAATTGAGACTAGCGTCGCCCACACTGTCGAAGTGTCATGTGCCTCTCGGATTCCGAAAATCAATAGATATCCGGTCCACAAGAACGCTCCTGTCATCAAATAGTCTAAGGTCGTCCAAATAGTTGACGTATACGCCCAATCTACAACGGTTGGGGTCAGAGCCGCAAGAGACCCTGAATCAAATGGGACTATATCCGGATATGCCGGCATGGCGATGAGAACGACGAGAAGTGAAAACAATCGCACGAGGATTACTGGCATCATGCTATACCCAATCACCGACAAAGTTTTCAGCTTACTTCCTGTGCCACCAGTCAGCTTGAAAGCAAAGTGAGCAAACGCTGTTCCAACAACCAAGTAGATTAGTCCAATCATGATACTTGGCATTATTCCCACCAGACCAACCACCCAGTTCATGCCTCCCTGCGGACTGAACAACAAATTAGCTGGACCAATCTCACCACTGGTTGCATTCACTATGACCAATGTTGTGACCTTTGAGGACAAAGAAAGAAACAGTCCTGCGATGATCAGCGCATTAATCACGATTATCAAGAATGGTCCTGCAGCATCAGGTCTTTGTCCTATATCCCGATAGGTGGGGGCCGGTCTCCTGATTACGCCCCACATCCTCTCAGTAGCGCTCATGAACTTGACATCTGGAGACTCCGGACGTTTCAGAATGGGTAGAATCCGTTCGAGAGTCTCCTCTGCAATTGTTTCCTTACAGACTGGACAGATAGTTGCATCAGCCGGGACTGGGCTGTCGCAGAATTCACAGCGCCGCACGATTCATCATCTCTTAGTGGTGGACGTACAGGATAGAATGATGCGGCTGTCTATTTAAGCGAATTCCGGTTGGCCATTGTTTCACCACATTCCAAAGCTCTTGAAGATGCCTGTTCTATGTACAATGATGAATGGAACTAATGCATCCCACAGACTTTGGAACGCATTCAGAATAATTGCGTAACCAAGAATGAATTCTACAGTGAAGAATGGTGCTGCTATGCTCCAGTATATCAAATTCGTTGGAATCATTATCAAAAGTCGAAGGATGAAAGCTGTGAGCATTAATGTGGTATAGAATCTTAGCTTGGAAAGTGATATACCTCGTGCCTCAGCTCCTAACCTGCGAACACCAAACCAAGGTACGAGTATCATTGGCAATGTAGCTAATAACTTGAATACAGGTCCAATTGCTGTTGGGTCATAAAGGAATAGACCAAAAGTACCAGCAAAGGCACTTATAATACCCACCCAATAACCTCCGAGTAGAAATGATACAATCCAGAAAATAGACACAGGATCAAAGAGGGCAATACCCCATCCAGGAATCCTTGGGATAACGGATGCTATTGGGGCAACAGCAATCGAGAGCGACGCCAAAACACTCGCTGTGACAATCTGTTTAACTCTCTCTGCGCTTTCAGATGTCTTTACAAAGTCCATACTCTCAGATGTTTCATCGTCGAACCTCTGTTCAGCCATTCTCGATTCCCCTTGGGTGCTTATGTCTACCATACTGGTGCAGCCCAATATGTCCACTTATTAATGTACCCATAAAACACTACCTACTCATATTTGAGTAAGTTTACTATGTCGAGTCTTCCAACAGTCTCTCATCTTTTCTATGAAAATCATCTGATGAGGCGGGTTTGAACTTTGGTCTTCTCATCATCTGCAGTAATTTCCGTGTGGGCTCTAACCAGTCTGGGTTTATTCTCCATTCTGCCCAATCAATACCTGATGTGAGTGAAGTCCTACTCAAAATGAGACGTGATGCCACAAGCTCGTTCATTCCGTTTAGCATTGTACCAATAGTCACTGCACCAACAATAGGTCGCTCCCGTCGGGCCGCTCTCAAGAGGTCTGCAGTCGTTACCCAGTTTCCATCCTCAATAAGGACCTTCAATACCCTAGACCTTACAGGGTCTGACTCTAAAGCTCCTTTCAGCGGGGCAAGGTTGATTGGTTGGAGTCGTCGTGTGGCTGATTCAGGTCGGGACCACGCATCATGATCATGTCCGTTATGGAATGAACTAAAGTCCATACTATTGCACCATCATAGACTCGAGTCTAAGGCTTTTGAAACACAGTATTATCCCAAAAATCGGTTGTGCGAATACATTGCACAACCCTTTAAAGTATCTGTTCTCATGTTCAGGCGATTGCGATGAGTCTAAGGGAGCCTATTATTGGATTGTTTTCCAAGAACTTCGAAAAACCGTCCGATCTTCTGTGCTGCGCATTTGGTCTTCGAAACAGTGAGATTGATACATATTTCTCATTGATTTCAGGTCCAAAGACAGTAGAGCAGATTAGTGAGATCATTGACAAGGACAGAAGTACAGTCCAACGTGTTTTGAATAAGCTTCACAAGAAGAACCTAGTTGAACGAGAGACTCACTACATTGAGAGGGGTGGATATTTCTACGAATACAGTGCCAAATCTACTGATGAGGTACGAAAGGAAATTCTGGCTCAACTTGATGAATGGTATGAAGCAACCAAAAGCTTCTTGTTACAGAGCTGGCCGCGAACGCCTCAGTAATGCTACAACATGAGGCTGGGTCTGATGTCACTCGTCCCAATACGATCAAACACTGTTACGGTCACGACGCTAGCAATCATAGCGGCGTTGGGAATTGTTGTAAGATATGCAATTCAAATCCCAGTAATCCCGAATGTGGTAGTTCTTACACCTGGATTCATATTCTCTATTCTTGGTGGTGTTATCGGAGGTATACCGGGAGGAGCTCTCATCGGGGCCATCGTAGGAATTTCTGGAGCGTTGTCTGGTACTGAGATTCCTATCCTGCCGATGTTTGGGAACGTATGTTTGGGTATTGGGTCAGGCTATGCAATCTATTTCTCCAAACGTGACAATTTGAAGTACTATATTCTAGTTGTCCTTGGAAGCGGCCTCATTGGGGGATTCATTCCCACTATGACTGTCTTTTACTCACTAATTGATCCGCTTGTTGTGAACATCATTGCTGCGTCAATTGATATGGCACAGGCTTTTCTCTGGGCCATTGTTGCTCTAATTGTTGAAAAGAAAATCGTTCGACCTATATCTGGTCACTATCTCTATTCAGAAGTAGAGATTCAAGAACTATCTGAACAGGATGTTAGTAAAAATGAATGAATCAGAAGATGGGAGTAGAACTGTCAGCATCGACATTCGAAAAGACCTCTTTGGAGCGAATGAGAATGCAGCAGCTCTAAATGCAGAGACCTTCAAAGAACACGGCATTGTCGCAATTGACATTATGGGGTCTGTTGGTACAGGTAAGACGCAGTTAATTGAATCACTCTGCGAACATCTGAGAGACAAGTATCGCATCCTCATGTTTGCTGGAGACCTTGCAACCACTATCGATGCAGATCGCGTAGCATCACATGGAGTAGATACGATTCAGATTAACACCGGCACGGCTTGTCACTTGGATGCTAGAATGATCAAGGTAGCACTCCAGAAGGTGAATCTTGCAAACTATCAAGTTGTCTTTATTGAGAATGTCGGAAACCTAATCTGCCCTGCTGGGTATTCACTGGGTGTTGACAAGAAAATCGTTGTAGTGAGTGTTACAGAAGGTCCCTACATGGTCCGTAAACACCCACTCACAATAAAGCATGCGGACATGGTCATCATCAATAAGATTGACCTTGCGGATGCTTTGGAGTTTGACATTGATGCACTCGAGAAAGACATTCGTGAAGTGGATGCAAACATTCCCGTCTTTCGTGTAAGCTCCAAGACTGGGGATGGTATTGACAAACTGATCACAGCCCTGAACCTCTGAGGAGATTTGCAAGAGCCACCTTCACACCCTGTATGTGTCCTGCCCCCAGAACTGCTACAATCTTCCCTTCAACGTCATTCAGTATAAACTGCAGAGCGTTTGCCACATATTGGTCTCTCTGTTCAATGAGTACGTTAGCCAAACCAGGGAATTCCGACCTAAACTGTTCTATTAAGTCGTCAACCGCCCCCTCCTCTTTCAGCATGGCGAATATGTCACTGGCGCTCCCATCTTCGATATCCTTTGTTGCATCTGGCAACATACTAGTTAGTTTGTAAATCTCATCAACAGAAACCTGCAATATGGCTTGGACAGTCGCCGTCATTGGTCTGTCCACAAGTGCTATCTTAGCTCCAATGGCTCTTCCTTCCTCTATTGCAGCGAGCATCTCATCTCCCACATCGGATCCAGTAATATCACCCAAGCTCTTCTCCAACAAAGCAAGCTGTTGCATCAGATCCTGTGCCATGTCTCCCAAACCTGGTGTCACTATCTCTCCCTCTTCAGGTGGGTTCATCAATTGATGATATCTATCGTGATCCAGCTCAACTGCAACAACATCTGGTTTGGTTTCCCTTACAACACGTCGCGCCTCTTCCACACTTTCAAGGTCGGTATGTATCACTGAAACGAATACTATCCGTTCTGATTCACCTACCACTTAGAGACACGCTCAACGTATGATAAACACACCTAGATATCACCTTTTTGTAGAGTGAATTTCAATAGTAAACGTTTATTGGTGGATGAAGTTTCTCTTGGCCCTGTAGCACCTGAGTAGTATTAAGAGAAGGTTTTTCACAAACCTAGCGTGTACTACAGACATGCATTTCAAGGGAGTAGGAAGAGAAGCATGACATCTGACTTGGAATTAGCATTTGCTAAGCTTATGAATCCACGAATGAGTGCGGGATTGATGGTCCTTCATAGTCTATTGGAGGACCTTAAAGGAAGTCCAGTAGAACCCCGAGAGGTTCGCAAAGCAGTTGACAATCGCATTGATAAACGAAGAGTATCAAAGCAATCTATTACAAACGCTGCAAGACGACTCGAAGAAGCAAATATCATAAGTAGGAAAGAAAACCGGTATACGGTGAATTATGGGTATCTGATCTCAGTATTACTCAACACACTCCTCGAGATGACCCATCGTATAGAGGATCTCGAGGATGAGATACTTGCATTGAAATCGATTGAAAGATAATCCTTTGGTCCAACACTTCCTATTCCTAAATGGCAAGAATCTCCACTGGCGGTAGACGTCAGTAATATCCCCGTTTATCTTATATTTACCAATGCTGTCTAGAATAAGACCCACAACCCCCCGTTGTGGTTCGGAGGAAAGACATATGTCTGGTAAACCAACCGGAGTTCTACTATTAGCAATTCTTCAGCTCATCGGAGCATTGTTGAATCTAGCAGCAGGAGCTTTACTACTGATGGTGGCACTGGAAATAGGTTTCCTTGCCATATTTGCAGCATTTCCAGCCCTAATCCTATTCATCGTAGGATTGATAGGATTGATACTCTTCTACGGGCTATACACCCTGAAGGGTTGGGCGTGGCTATGGGCACTAATCTTTAACCTGCTTGCTGTCTTAGGTGGCATATTGCAGGGTGCTGACCTCATGGCCAACTACGTTGCATTAGGCGGGTTCATAGTTAGCTTGATAGTTTTCATCTATCTAATATTGCCCTCCACCAGAGCTCACTTCAGGTGAGATTAGTCCGAAGTTCTGAATAGGCGACTATTCAGAACTTCTTTCCTCTTTTTTTTCAGTTTGTCAGTTTCTAGATGAGTATCTTTAAGACTCTGGACTATTTGACCATCAACGAGGTGTCTAGGTGAAGCTATCAAAGGACGCTTTCAAAAAGGCTGAAGATTTCATATATTCCAACGCTAGGGACCTTGACATCCGACTCTTTGAACATCATTTCAAGGACACCCCAAAAGATGATGTGCTCGGAGAGTTAGAAAAATTCCAGAACCAAGATGGTGGTTTTGGTAAAGCAATCGAACCTGACTTTAGGCTTGTAGAATCATCCACCATGGCCACCTCTGTCGGACTACAGTATTGCATTGAAGTAAAC
Organism: Candidatus Thorarchaeota archaeon; assembly: GCA_048882325.1. GTDB lineage: Archaea > Asgardarchaeota > Thorarchaeia > Thorarchaeales > Thorarchaeaceae > SMTZ1-45. Next base: position 94,890 of record JBHLRS010000006.1, read on the forward strand.
GCCAAGTCGAAGGATGAAATCATCAGCAATGCAATGAACTACCTCTCAAGTACCTACGATGTTGAAGATAGTTATTGGCCACAAACACCGCTAAGCGTCAATGATGCGCCACACGCGCCTTGGTGGCATATAGAAGAAATCAAACCACCAGCTGAGAGTTCATGGGCAAATCCTAATGCGGAATTACTTGGATATCTCCATCGATATCATGAGCACGTTCCAAACGAAATACTTGTGAGTGCAAGGAAGCGAGCTCTTGAAAACTTGAAAAACATCGATACTATCCAAAGTCTATACAGTTTCATGTGTTGGGAACGAGCATATCGATTGGTTCCTGAACCACTTAGCTCACTCATCGCTGAGAAACTCGCAACGACTCTCAAGACATTTGAACCTAAACCTGATGCTCTTGGAGAGATCAGAGTGTTCTGGATTGCGCCTAACCAGGACTCGTTCCTACTACGGTTTCCTGGTTATGTGTACTGGCTTTATGACCGAGAGATAGAGGAACAATCTGAGGATGGTGGATGGAGACCTACGTGGAAGTGGGGTCAATATGAGGATGTCTGGCCTATAGCAGAAAAGGAGTGGGCTGGAAAGATAACTGTCAATGGTTTGATTGCTATGGATAAATTCAACATAATCGAATCATCTTAATCGAAGAGATTGATGTGTCTTCCAAGTTCTTTCTTTTTTGCGGCTTCATATACAACTTTAGCAGCAGCAATGTCTTGAGCAGATAGTCCCGTAGAATCGAAAATAGTAGTTTCATCATCGGTTTCACGTCCCGGTTTATCACCATTTACAATCTCACCTATTTCTGCGTGGATGTCATTTTCATCAATAAGACCAAGACCCAGGGCATGCTGAACCTCTCCTATCTTTCGACATTGCTCCAAACTGTCAACTACAATTTTCGTAGCATTCGAAACAATCTTCGGGTCCAGTTCCTGTTTCCCTGGACCATCAGCTCCTATTGCATTGATATGCATTCCATCTTGAATTGCATCAACACTGATGAGTTTGGTTCTCGATGGTGTAGCAGTCACAAGAATATCTGCATCTGGAGCTACATCATCAGGAGACTCCACTACGGTGACATCAATAGAGAGTTCGTTTGTGATTTGTTCCTTGTATCTCTCAGCCATCACCCGGTTTCTGTCCCAGACTTTGACTTCCTGAATGTCAAACAATTCTCTCAGCGCGAGAAGCTGCATTCGACCTTGAATTCCGGTTCCGACAATTCCAACTTTCCTTGAATCTTTGCGAGCCAATAAACTAGCAGCAACGGCTCCTGCTGCACCTGTTCTATATGCTGTAATATGCGTACCATCCATTATAGCAAGCGGCATGCTGGTTTTGAGATCCAGAAGAACGATCACTGCTATCCCAGGAGGCAACCCCTCCTTCTTGTTGTCATAGAATCCTGATGCAATTTTGGTCCCCATGAGTTCAAAATCCTCGACAAATCCTGATTTGATGTCCACCTCTCCATTGAATTGGTGGACATCGAGGTGCTGAACACTTGGCATCTGCACACGCCCTTTCGCGAATGCAGAGTATGCAACTCTTACTGCTTCGATGGCTTCCTTCATTGAGAGGCATTCTTTCACTTCTGACTGAGTAAGGATGATTACATCTTCCATGGATTGACCCCTCTACAAGAATTTCTTTCCAGCTATATAGATTGTGGGCTTTAAGGTTCAAACGGAAGAATGATCCTGAAATTTGCACCTTTCTCAGAATCCATCAGCTCGATGCTCCCCTCGCAGGCTGAAACAATCTGTCTGGTGAGATACAACCCAAAACCATGACCATCACCTGATCCTCCACGCTCGAAGAGCTTTTCTTTGAATTCTTGACCAATACCAGGACCATCATCGCTAACAACGATTACTGCATTCGTGTCTTCTTTGGATACTTTGATACTCACTGTTGGTTTCTCACCTGCATACTGTGCAGCATTTCTGAATAGGTTTGCAAACGCCATCTGTAACATCGAGCCGCCAACGACCTGTATGTTCTGGGTTTCATCATCAGCTTCAATGTCAATTGTGAGACCTAAGTGTGCCTTAACAGCCTGATGAGCTGAAATTTCCAATATAGCAATCAATCTGTTCTCTGCATCAGAAACATCCGGTTTGAACGCCTTAATGAGACTTGACATTCTGAGTGCAGCAGCCTGTGCAGCTTCTAGTAACTCAAGTGTCCTGGGTGAGCATCCCTCTGGAACTAGCAGTGCAGCTTCAATATATCCAAGAATTGCTTGAAGGTCATTTCCAGCATCATGACTCATCAGTGATGTGTATAATTCGATGATCTTATGTTGCTGACTCCTGACTCTCTGGTTATCCCACATTTGCTTTGTCCAGAAGTACAATCCAAATGCGACGAAGAGTAAACCTACAAAGATAACTGCTGAGAAGAAATTCTCATTCTCCAATCCAATTGTGTCTGTGAAATCATTGACAAACTTCTCAAAAGTCCCTAAGAATACAAGACCCCACCCTAAACTCATCGGAATGTGGAGCCGTTTGCTGTCTACAAACCTCTGAAAAAGGATGAGAATCGTGAACGACGTTGAAAATAAAGCGAAGTAAAAAGCCAAACCATCTAATCCCGCTTCTCGGAATTCAAAGATATGAGTGTAGACTAAAGCAATGCTAAGAGCAATTATGAGAAATATCAGTGGAAAAGCTATCTGCCTCACTCGAACGCGTTTCTCAGTCCTCTTTGCAGACACTCTCTAGTCCTCTCGCCAAAATGAATGGAAATTGACTATGTAAGTGCATTGATGATGTAGAGGCAGGTACTTCATGCTGCCATCAAACTCAGAGTGCTGATTAATAATATGTTGTTCAGCTGATTGCGGAGTGAATCTTCCCCCAGAGGAAATAAATGAGATTGCTGAAACACACTTCACTTGCGTTGAGGAAATTGGTTGAGGAAAACGACGGACATTATGTTAATGTCAACGGATTGAACATGTACTACAAGGATATTGGAAGCTGACCACCTCTTGTCCTCATTCATGGAGGAATTACAACTACAGACGTCCAATACATACGTAATGTCGGAATTGTTTTTTAGCAACGCATGATTTGGTCATTATCAAGAGGTTGGTAGCATGGATTATGCATTCTGTGTACAATGTGGGAATTCCCTAGAACCATCGAATGATAAGGAGTGGGACTTTGAATGCCCAAATTGCAAGCAGGTCTACTACAACAATCCCACTCCTGTTGTCGCTGCACTTCTTTTTCTGGATGGAGAACTTGTAATCGTCAGCTCAAAGAATAAGGAACTCTGGGGATTACCAGGCGGTTATGTTTCTATCAAAGAAAGTCTTGAGGAGGCAATAGTTCGCGAAATATTTGAGGAAACCAACCTGCGGGCAAGAATCATTGGTTTCCTGAAATCGTATCCCTTGATGAAGCGAGGGCGTAATATTGTGTTCATTGTTTTCATTGCTGAGGTTCTGAATGGCGATCCTGTAGCTGGCGATGATGTGAAGGAATTAATGATTTTAGATCCAAAAGAAGCCTATCAACACCTAACTGGGAAATTTGCAAAAAAGGCTCTCGAGTTGTGGTTAGCTAGTCAATAATCATCCACATCTATTTTCCCATTGCCTTCTTATGCTCTTTTTTCAGCTTGATCTTGTACTCCTTGGCTTGTTTCTCCAAAGCGATTGCATCTTCGTTACGTTCCTTTTTAAGATACCAGTCATATAGAGCAATCCACTGGAGTTTGTCATGTGGTTCCAAATCTATTGCTCTGCGAAAAGCGTCCTCTGCCTCATCTGAATTGATCTGTGTTAGCTGGTACCCGAGACCCGTCCAATAAAGTGCCATTTTGGGATCAAGCTCGGTTGCCCGTCGATATGCTTCAACAGATTTCTCTCGTATTTCTTGGACAGCTTCTTTCAATTCCTCTGCGGAGCCCGATTTCAGTTCTCTACCCAAATATGGTATGGTGACTTTCTTCTTCTCTTCACCACCCCTTAACAGGCTCATAGCCACATCTTTTAGCCCATGATTCAGAAGTCCACCTCTCATACTCCATCCAAGAGCTTCGTTGGAATTAATCTGAAGTCCTTGAGTACAAATAATTAGAGCTGCACCAGGTAAGCCTACGTTTTGCAATAGTGACGAGAGATAGAACCAAGCACTTGAGTTGTCCTTCAATGGACCAAGAATTCCCTCCACAGATTCAACAAACTCATCTGCAGCATCGAGAGTCTTGGCCAGTTCGATAATCTCATCCTGTCTTTCAATATTATCAATTTTTGTTTCTTCATCCTGCATTACATACCCATCCATTACTAATAACGAATGAAACCATCTTGCAGTTAAATCTTTAGAAGAATAGGGACACGTAGTAAAATTCGGTCTCTTGAGCTTTAACTATATGCACAGGTTTTTCTGAGTATATGATAACTCGTCTGCAATATCGTTGGAGGGACACGAATGAAAGATGAATTAGCATCACATAATCTTCGAGGTTTAGAGCTCATAGCAGACTTGTATATTCTTGGTGGAATTCTGGTGTTTGGGGTTGGTGTCGCACTCTTTGTTTTAGGTTCGTTAACTGCATTATTACTCGCAGGTTTCGGAATCATTATGATCGCGACGGGATACTATCTTGATGATTTACGTCGATTGGCTTGGATTGCTGTTATCATCACTAATTTCATTGCTTTAACTACCACTGCATATTCAGCTTTTATTCTTCACACGCAGATCTATGATCCTACATTCATTATCAATGTGGCAATTAGCATTCTCTGTATTGGATATCTCCTAAGACCACAAGTTAGAAACCTCTTTTTTGAAAAGTAGATGGGGCCCGAGGGGGGAATCGAACCCCCGTCAAGGGAGCCACAATCCCTTATGCTGCCGTTACACCACTCGGGCCATGGATAATGTGGCGAATTCACGCACGATAGAATTGGCTTATTAGCTTATCCTTCTAGAAACTCACTGCGGTCGTATTAGATGCGTTGAAGGTAATGTTATAGTACGATGCTGGAGGGTGTTAAATTTGATTGACCTACGGATGTGGTCTGCAATTGCGGATAGGCTTAGCGCAAATGGAATTGAAACTTGGGGACATTGAGTTTAATGTGAATCAGGCTAAGGAGTTGTTAAATCATGCTGACAGAGACCAGGTGGATGTATTAGTACTCCCTGAAATGGCTAACTCTGGTTACTATTTCGATTCGTATGAGGATGCAAAGCAGTGTTCTGAAAAGATTCCTACTGGACCTTTATCGAAAGAACTAATCAAATGGTCTAGAAACGGACGTCTAATTGTAGCAGGCATTAATGAGTCTGCAGAGAATGGTCTCTACAACTCCGCATCGATTATGGTTGATGGCACTCACATAGGAACCTATCGCAAACACCACCTCTATGGCTCAGAGAAGGAGTGGTTCTTGAGAGGACCAGTTGAGCCGCTGGTCTTTAAGTATAATGAACTCTCTTTCAGTGTTGTTATATGTTTTGAATGGAACTTTCCGAAAAGAATCAAGAATGCTGCATCAAAGGGGGCAAAGATAATCCTTCATCCAGTAAACAGTAGCAACTACCGGTGGCGAGATGCAATGAGAGATATCGCTATGGATAACGGTGTTTTTACTGCTTCAGCAAATAGAGTTGGAAGAGAGGGAGAATGTACTTTCTCCGGGGAATCTTCTATTATAGATCCAGATGGGGAAATCATTCTAAAAATGGATTCGCAAAGCCATCAAGTGGAGTGGATTGACATCGAATAAGTGCCTAGCATTGTGATGTCTTCACGACCAGTGTATTTCTCCTACTTACTTATTATTGAGAACATAGCCGTATGCTGTCCAAGATTCTAACAGCTCTGGATTCTTTCGAAGAAACTCTTGTTTGAGTTCATCCGGGACTTTATTCATCATGCAAGAGAGGTTTACGCATTTCAAGCAATAGTTTTCACGCAAGAACCTTTCAAGATATCCTGCTGCTATGAGAGATACTAGAGTCAGACCCACTATTGTAATTGTTAGGAGAAACTCTGCACCAGATGAGAAAAGAATCCAAGAAGCAAATGCCGCTATTAGGATAGGAAAGATATCTATGAAACCCCCGACTAACGTCATGCCAATTTTCTCTGATCTTCTCATTGGTGTGGGATCAAATTGCCATATTCTTGGCATCCCTTTGAGAGTAATGCATTCGAGAGTTTCTCCCTCCTTCTCATAGAAGGGACAATGCCGGCATAGATACCATGATTCAATCACCGTAAAGTTCAGAACCATTACGGCAGAGAACAAGAGGAACGCCCACCACAATCCCGTAAAGAGAGAGGCTACACCCACTGTTAGAAATTGAAGCGCTCGAAAGGGGAGGTGTACTCTCCGGAAACATCGCACGAGATTCTCATCATATCTGCAGTTCAATTCTCCGTCCAGTTCACACCCAACACATATACTCCTGTCTTTCGAAGTGCAAATGACATATTCTCGTTTTTCATTCATCATGAAACACAATTGATGGTATCAGACAACGCTCTACTTGAGACCTTCGCTAGTATGGCCAGTTTCACCTTTTGGAAGAACTCCATATTTCTCCTCGAATTCTGCGCGAAGGATATCCATCGTGATCACATCATACCTGCTCCCGTTTCTATATGCCATTTCTCGTAGCTTGCCTGTATTCGTAAAACCAATTTTCTCGTAGAACTTGATTGCTCTTTCATTGAACCCAGCAACCCAAAGATAGACACTGTGCAAGTTCAGAACTGAGAACGCAACATCTAGAAGAACCACCATTGCATCTGACCCTAAACCTTTCCCCCATCCCTCTGGATCAAAAATCGCAAGGATTCCTACCTCTGCATTATGACTGATCCAACTTACATTAACAAGAGTCACAATGCCTACAAGTCTGTTGTTATGTAGGGTTTCAATTCCGAAGGTGAATCCTTTCCGATTGGCAAAACTCTCGTTTGCGGACTTGATATAGTTCTCCATGTCTTCCTTACTTGTTGGGAGGGGAGTCGGAAGGTATTGTCTCAGGTGATAATTGTTCCAATAAGGAAAGAACGAGTCTGCATCATCAACCTCCAATCTTCTAAGTCTGACCAGTTTACCTTCGTACATAATACATCCCTCTTCAAAAGGCAAATGGAACCCAAATAACCATTGTTAAACGACTATCAAAAGTACTATCCCTTTTCAGGCATAACACTTCCATGAGATTTCATGGTTAAAAGGTCCAGAACTACAATTGCAGACCGAAAGAAGATAGGTCCTGAATATCTAATCTCATCGGGCTACGGCATCCTCTTTATCCATACCAATTGGTTGAAGCATCTAGAACAAATTAAGAGATTTGCTAAACACCGAAAAAAACGCTCGAAGATAGACAAGTGGCGATTCAAGTAAGCTCATAGGCGTAGAAGGAAGGTGTACTGATCATCTTCCATATTGAGTTTGCTTTCGATGACTTTGGCAGTCTTGTGAATGAAGTTAATCATTGGTACATTCTTGGGATGAACATATGCTACAAACGCCTGTACACCCTTGCTCTTTGCGATTCGCATCATCTGATTGAGTAGAAATGTTCCAATCCCGATATTCTGGTAATCGTCCTTGACAAGCAATGCGAACTCTGCTTGGTTTCTACTTCTATCAAGCAGGTACCTTCCTGCAGCAATAATCTCTTCACATTCTGGTCCTTCGTTGCTATTGATTACACCAACTAGAGAGATGTCCCTGTCTTGATCCACATGGTAGAACTCTTGCAGAGTCTGTCTTCGAAGGCTTTTCAATGGAGTCAGGAATCTGAAGAATATCGACTCCTCACTCAAACCATAGAATAAACCTTTGATTCTGTCAGTGTCATCAGGGCGAATCAATCTCACATGCACATTTACAGGACCATTTTTTCCCTCAAACACTCTGTGAGCCTCATATTCAACTGGAAAATAGGTTCCTCGGGCTAGGAATGGCACCTGGTCTTCGAATACATATTTCATCTCCTTTGCAGCTTCTAGGAGTTCGTTTCGGAAATCAGGATGTGCAATAGCTATCAGAGATAGGACGCGCTCGCGTATCGTTCTGCCTCTCAATGTTGCAAGACCATACTCCGTGATAACTACATCCACATCTCCTCTCGTTGTAACCACACCTGCTCCTTTACTAAGATGAGACACAATCCTGGAGACCTTACCGTTCATCGCTGTGGACTTGAGGCAGATGATTGCTTTTCCGCCAACAGATTCTGAAGCACCACGGATAAAGTCGACTTGACCAACAATACCACTGTAGAACTCGTGGCCAATTGAGTCGGAACAGACCTGCCCTGTAAGGTCAACCTCGAACGCGCTGTTGATTGCGACCATTTTGTTATTCTTAGCAATGACTGCTGGATCATTTACATAGGATGTTTCGCGAAACTCAAAGAATGGATTATTATTGACATAGTCATAGAGTTTCTTTGTTCCCATGGCAAAGCTTGCGATTACTTTGCCCCTGTTTATACTCTTCTTCCTATTAGTGACCACTCCACACTCAATCATCTCAATCATGTTATCATTGAACGTTTCTCCATGAACTCCCAGGTCTCGGACTTCTGATTTGATTAGACTCTCAGTGATTGCATTTGAGATGGCATCTATACCAACAGATATTGTGGATTCATTTTCGATCAACCGCGCGGCATATTCACCTATTCGTCGACTGCGTTCACTAACTTTGGGTGCTTCGAACTCTAACAAAGGTTCTGTAAATGGAACAAGATAGTCAATATCTCTGACACTCACATACGAGTCTCCATGAGTAACTGGCATGTTCTCATTCACCTGAGCTATCACGAGATCGGCATTGTTCACTCCTGTCTTGGTAACATCAACCGAGATGCCCAAGGAGCAGTATCCATTCTCATCAGGTGGACTGACCTGAACGAGTGCCACGTCAAGAGGAATTCGTCCCGTATTGAAGAACAGTGGAATGTCCGAAAGGTATGCAGGGGTATAGTCAGCTCTTCCTTCTCTCACAGCGTCTCGAATATTCTCTGAAACAAAGAACGTGTTGTGTCTGAACTGTGCTTGGAATTTTGGATCTGCTGAAGGTGTCTTTCCGAGAGTAAAGAGATGGACAATTTCGTTGTCGGACATCTGGGAAGCGTTCTTTGCGAGCTCTTGAACTAAATGAGATGGGACTCCACAACCGGTACCAAGGAAAATTCGTTGACCGCGATGTATTTTCTTGATTGCCTTTGATGCGGTGACAATCTTGTCCTTATACTTCTCAGTCCATTCTCCCATGGCACTCATCTACAATTCGCCTCGGGTTAAAGAAACCAGTTCATATGAATAGATTTGAGCGTTTCGAGCTATGAATCCTGCCCCAGTAGTTTCAGCAGAGTGACCTCACTGAGAAGACCTAGTCTCTCAGCAATTGTCTGGACTGCCTTAACAGCTGGCGATTCACCATCCAGCTCAAACAGTGGCTTACCTTGATAGTTGGCTTTGGAGAGTTCATCGTCACTGGGAATCATCCCAATTAGATCCAAACCTTCCGCCGCAAACTGGGCTCTTAGGTCTTCCTCCATATCCGGAGGAAACCTATTTCCAATCACAACAATCTTCTTGAACTCGATGTGAACCTCCTTTGCCAAGTCTCTAATCCTCAATGCGGCTTCGAACGCTGCTCGAGAAGGGTCGACCACTATGATTAGAATATCCACGTTTCTGTTAGTCCGCCTGCTCAAGTGTTCGAGCCCTGCGCTCATGTCCATTAGCGTAATCTCGTAGTTCTGACTAAGTGTGTCAAGAATTTGAGTGAGCAATCTATTGACATAGCAGTAGCATCCCTCGCCTTCAGTGCGTCCCATTGCGAGAAAATCGAACTTCGGATTCTCAATAAGTGACTCGAATATCTCTCCCTCTATGACGTCCTGTTTTGCTACTTCTCCACCATATACTCCTTCATCGATGTCTTTGCGAAGTCTCGTCGCTATGGAACCTACTGATTTAGGCACATCTATTCCAAGTGCTCTTGGGAGGTTCATGACTGGATCTGCGTCAACAACGAGAAGGTCTCTTTTTGTCTTCTCGGTGACAATGCGGGTGAGAAGAGCTGAGGTTGTTGTTTTTCCCACACCGCCTTTGCCTGATACCGAGATTACCAGACGTTCTCTCATACTTGTCTATTTACTCCTCTTTCCATTTGCCCTCTTGCAGGTATTTTCCTATACCACTGGAGTCCTGCGGACCGACCTTGACTGTCCATCCACTAGTTTCTTCGGTTTCACCACTAATTCTGGCTGCCATTCCTGGACTAATCAATATCTTGTGATTCACCTTATCAGCGACCTTGTACTCCTCGAGAGTTTCTGCGACACGATCTGCTGTGAGCTTGCGGCCCGCCACTGCTGATTGAACACTCATCCCCTCTGTATCTATAACAACAAGGTATGATGTAACACCTGCTTGCTTTATGTCACTCTCGACTGTGAAGTACGTGAGAGCGAAGTTCGTAGTATACATAACAGGTGAATCAGGTCCAACGTCTCCGAACTCCATCACTCCAGGTTCCACTGCCACAGGTTTCACCGGATCAGTATAGAGGTTACTACGAAGGAAAGTGGTGGGCAGATTTGTCCACATGTCCAGACTGTGTAGGACTAGGAGATCTGCGTATCTGACGATGAGCGCAGAAGCAGTAAGTACTTCATTCCACTTGGTTAGTTCAGGAGCCTCACCTTCTCGATGATCTGCCCAGGCTGCAATAGGTGCCGCCAGTGTTGGGTATCCCAGAAGTTCGTTCTCCTCGAGAATCGAGGAACGTCTAATCTGAGTGAAATCATCAACTGTTGCTCCTAGACCTTTCTGTGACGCTGTTCCTGGATCAAGGACAATTTCCTCAACACCTAGTGCACGAAGTGTGTTAACGAGAGATGATAGATTATCAAGACTTCCAGGTGCATAAGCCACCAACGGTAGGTGATGCTTTGTTGCTATCTCTCCTACTTCTGCCCATGTGTCCAATGTTGCTGCATAGAGGAGAGGCCTTTTGTCAGCAATCGCATTAGCCGCAGTAGCTAACATATCTGGATTCAATGAACATAGCATGATGGGCCAGTCAGTCAACTCAGTCAGCTTCTTTGCAACAGTAGCGAAAGTCTTAGGATCCTGAGAGACCCCTCTAAGCGCAATTCCATCAAGACGAAGGTTTGTACCGATATAGACGTATGTCCATTCCTCTATCGCTTTGACTCTAGCTGCTAACGCCTCACCCTCAAGATTGTCAGGAACATCAATGAAAAAGGCAGTGGGATTTGAGTATCTAAGGTCGTGTCTATAGAGGACAAGCTTTCCGCCAATACTCGCAGCGTTATCACCAACACCAATCACTATTTCCCTCACCGGTGGTCTAACAAGGTTCTGCAGCTTCTCTAACTTCTTAGCATACTGCGCCTCAGCAAAAAGTGGTGTACATGCCTTGAGCTTCACTGTGTGTTCAGCCATCTTGGTAGCAAATGCCATACAATTGGCTTCTCCACACTCCTTGCAGTTGGTTCCAGGAAGCAATGGATAGATCTCTAGGGGTCCTGGTAATTTCGCCATTTTATGTCCCCTCCGGAATTGTGAGTGTAGTCCAATCCGGATACTCATCCGGTTTGATCTCACGGTGCTCTTTCATCCAGTCAATAAGATCGTGTACGGTCTTGATTGCAGCTGGATGCATCATCATGAACAGGTCGTTACCTGCGAGCAACAATGCTAGAGCAGTAACACTCTCCCAGATTGGACCACGCAGTTCTCTAGGACCTAACTCAGGATTCTTCAACCACGCCTCTCTCGCAGCCCACGCATTGGTTGTACCCGAACTGATTGGGAATCTGAGTTCCTCGTCACCAAGTAGACCTGCAAGACGCATTCGCTGCATTATTGTGAATGCATACTCTAGACCATAGCCAAGAGCTGCTGTTGTTGGATCTATCACGATTTGCTCAGGTGTCAACCATTCGAAGAGTCGTCTATTGAGCTCTTTCTGCTGATTGATATCAATTGATGTCCACGAGAGTACAACCTGGTCATGTTTCTTTGCAGCAACTGCAATTTCCTCATAAACGTCAACAGTGGCTGAACACAAGAGTGTTCTTTCACCCTCACAGACTTCAGCAGCTTTTGCCAATACTGGTCCATCTTTCTCTGGATCACCTGCTGAACCTATGAGAATCGGGACTTTTACAGCCTGTAGAACCTCTTCAATGGTCTTCGCTGCATCGTTCGGTGATGTGTCACCAAGCTGTCTGTCTGTACTAATCAGGTGTAGTGTAACAACATCTGCACCAAACTTGTCAACAACAAGCTTTGCCCACTCTGCAGGGTCATCAAGCACTTCTTTGTAGTGCATTTTCACTGCTTTAGCAAGTGAAATTGGCATGTCGAATACATCCGCTGCAATAATGGGTGAATGCTTCGGGGGAGCTTGAAACAAGTCCCATGCTGGTGCTGTATGACCTCCAATAGTCACAGTGTTACTTCTTGTTCCTCCTTGGCCCTTTGTTGCTCCAAGAGTGATTTCTTGGATAGTCTGAGTATAATCACCCAGAGGATGTTTGAACGAGGCAGGAATTAGTGACTTGGGCATCTCTAAAACTGGACGTGCTGTGGCCTTTGCCATCTGCTGAATCATTGGTCGCAGAGCTAGTCTAAGCTCGTCGAGTTCAATTGTGACATTCTCAAGGACAAGTTCAGCAAAATCACCGAACAGGTCATCCAACGATGTGGTCCTTTCCTCGTCAGTTGTCATTTCTTCTTGTCACCCTTTCCTGGTCTCCGAATGATTACCTTCTCAGCGTATATCTTCGCATTCTTGAAGATAATCTCAAGGCCTCCACCAACTCCTCCAACCATGGCTGTCAGATCGCCTGGCACTTGGACATAGTCACCACGAGCATCATCTGCCACCACTGCGGTCTCAATCTCATCCTCTAGTTCCACCCATCGTTCCACAACTGGATGATTCTTCTTTTTGAGGAATCCCTTGAGATCTGGAATATTCATTGCATCAGCTTCGGTTGGTATTAGGTCCCTCAATTCCTCTGGTATGAAGTCATAGACTCGTTCTTTGATTGCTTCAGGGAGCCAAACAATGCGTTTCCAACCTTCATCAACCTGCAGGAACTTTGGAGAACGCATGTATTCGATTGATATGCCATGGAATCCGGGGACTTGACGGCCGCCAGCTGTAGAGTCCGCCATGCTTGAGAAGGGCAATCCGTTAACTGTATCACCTTTGAAGTCTCTGTGCACAATTCCTAGACCATCCACCTCAGGAATGACAAAAGCAATTGCTTCGAAACAACCACAGCTTGTGTGAGGCTTCTCAAAAGCACTATAGAGTGCGACTGAATTCACCTTTCCTAGGGACTTCTCAGTGTACGCCTGATTGACTCCTGAAAACTCGCCACGATACTCATCAATTGTGTCACCCTTCGGGATGGCATATAGTGGTCCCTTCGGGTCAACTCGAGCAGCAGCTCTTCCATCGAACCAACTGATAGCACCACAGTTTGCATATCGTTGTGGTGTGATTGTACAGACGTGAGTAGGTGCAAATGATTGACAGAGTGAACATCCATAGAATGTGTCTACCTCTGCATCAGTAAGTCCTCGCGCACGTTCATCTCTCTGGTTGTATCTGTTTATTGCATCGTCGTATCGCTCAGCGACTACTTTCGGATCCGTGATGAAGCTCACCTGGATTTTCTCGATAATATTCATCTCGCTCTTGAAGAGACGAATCAGAACTTTACCAAGATGCTCAAACGTGTTGAAACCTTTCTCGAAGGATTTCTTACTGAGCCTAATCCAGATGTCATAGCGTTGGTTGAGATGCATCATTCCCTCGACGAAGTTGACATATTCATGGATACGCCTTTCAATTACTCCTTCAAGGTCTGGTTCAATCTCTTTTCCTGCTACTTCAACGATGATTCCTAGAGGAACATAACTACCTTCCTCCATGTCTTTCAAGTCAGGACCGATTATGGAGATTTTTTCATCCTCGATGTCGCCCATATCTCGGGCGATTGCGAGTTCGAATTTCTGTTCCATCTTTGGTCCACCGAGCTCGACAAACATATCTTTGCCGCGTACTCGCTCTCCTTCATATACCACTCCAATATCTACAGGAATGTCTTCAAATGACAAATCAATTACCGCCTCCTACGAGTTCAAGAATTTGGTCAAGAGCAGTGTGATACAGCTTCTCCTTCATATTCGGGAATGACCACTTCGCATGTGGTTGGTAATATTTCCCGAGTGCAATCGGTACAATCTGTGGTGCAAAGTTCATTATACCAGAGAGCATGGTCCACTGCATGTAGTACGGCTGACCATAGATCATCACCATATCATATGGTCCTCCTCCATGGGGCCCTTTCCATTCAGGATCTTGTATCCTATAGGCTAGTTCCATTGCGCCCATGGTCTTTGCTCCATCAAACCCTTTCTCAATGAAGGATTTGATGGCGCCTCCAGTTGCTATGACGTCCATCTTACCGGCCTTTGAAAGGGCAATAGCGTAATCTACCATATCGCCCTTCCCGTGTTGCTGGTCGGGAGCCTCAGAACCTACAATCAGAAGCTTCTTCTTTGCTTTCTTGAGATCCCGTTTCAGAACGTCTGGTTTGGTAAGTGCCTTGGCACTATCAGGACCGCAAATCTCTCCAGTCTGCCAAGGTACAGGTCTCATCACCATTAGGTTCCACCTCCAATAATCTGCTCCTTTAGGAGTGTTGGATCAGGTATCCTTCTCTCCTTCCACTTGTTCTCCTTCATCTGAGCCAGAATCTTGTCCTTCAACGTGATCGGAATGTCTGCGTCACGTCGAATGTATTTCCAGACATCTTCAGGAAAGTATCCGTAGTAGGTTTCATGGATATCGATATAGTGACTCAGTTTGATGGATCGACCTTTACCGGTGTCATTCGGTCTTAGAACAAGTTTGGCAGTCAACACATTTGCCTCAGCAACAGTTTCTGCAGCATAGAAGAGGTGTTCTGGACCTGGAGCAGTTACAACACGGTCTCCAGTACGAGCGTCGTATACCGCCCAATCTCTTTCATTGTCAGCATTACCTAGCAACATTCTTCGGTACTTTGAACCATGCGGTCCCACAATCACAGGAACTCCAAGTCTCCAAAATCCTGCTGCTATCGATGCTGCCTTCTGTGACATGGCCCCCCAGGAGATTCCCACTGCACCCACACGGTTGTGAATGTAGTCTGCAATCTCTGCATAGTTGCCACGCAGATTCCTTTTGGCAAATATCGCTGCGATCTTTATTGCTGCTCCTGCAATGTGTGAGTTTGCAACACATGAACCAACATTGACTACACCACCTGCATCAAACTCACCAGATCTTCGTTGGTAGATAGACTGACCATTCTCATCCTTCACGTGACCTGCTGAAATTGCAGCACATCCTGAGGTAACAATGATATATCGACGCTTGGCGAACTCCTCTGCCATATCGTGTACATCTTTACCTCCACCGGGATAGTTTGCACATCCGACATGAGCAATGACTCCAGGAATCTCACCAAACACGATGGGTTGCCCCACGTGTCTGATTTCAGTGTCCTGAATTGCTCCACGTCCTGTCCTGACGATGTGAGTTTCCTCTTTGCAGTCTGCTTCAGCTGCAGCCACCATCCAGCTATGCAAATCATAATCGTTTGGACATGCTGATTCACATCGTGCGCATCCTATACAATTTTGATAGACTTGGCGAAGCGGCTCAAAATTACCAACCTGAGCTGCTAAGACAGCCTCCATCACGTTCTGGTCATTTGGACATGCTCGAATGCACTCACTGCATTTCTTGCAATCCTCCGCCAGCTTTTGCATCTTCTTCTTGGATGGGAAGAACTTCATTTTTCGTCTCTTATCTTTCACTGCAAGAGCTACCTTGGTAGCAACCTCCCCAACTATACTGTGATTTGGGATATAGGCACCAGGTATCTTTCCAGAAACTAATTCCTCAACAATCGAATCAGGGTCGTCATCCGATCGGTCTGGTAATCCCATGACTGCCTTGTCACTGGTTGATATGACAGGGGATTTGACCTTCTTGGCTTCTGATACAACATCAGTTCGGACACATTGTTCATCTACAACAATAACATCTGCTTTGCCACTTCTGATGAATCTAAGCTGCCAAGAGATAGGTCCAATGACCTTTGCCTTTGGGTCTCGACGAGTTATATCCCATGCAGTACAGCACATCCCGCCAACCTCAGCAACCTCGTGGAGCCGCTTCTCAGTGATGTAGTCAGTAATCGATGCTGCTGGTACAATGTTATGTCCAATTGTAAGGATAACTGCCTTGTTTGTATCCATCATACCGATTCCTGACTCAACTAGTGGAGCATCCGGATCAGCCTGAGGCATACCGAGTGTTGAAACCTGAGCCAAGTCAGCAATCTCCATGCTCAATTGGTCTATCATACCAGCATGGAAGACTTTGCTCTCATAGTCCATCCAATTTCCTTCTTGACCAGTTGCAGTGGCTGAGAGTGTATGGGTCATCTGGGTTTCACAGTAATCAAGAATAATGCTAGCATCCTCAAGAGTACGAGGTCGCATCCCTGTCACTAAACGTGTAACAGGAGCATGTATCTCAGTACCGGGACCCTGTACAAGTTCGGTTCTTGGACCATACTCTTCAATCAGATGATCTATCAGATGTCGTGAGTGTGCCAAGTGTGCTGAACAGCCTATATTGGCTGCTGCTAATACAATCCTAGCTTGCTGACCCTTGATGTCCAACCCACATGCTCCTCGTTTATCTCCTGACAGATCGCATTTTCCCATTGTACAAAGACAACAGACCTGACAGTATGGCATGTATGAAGGCTGGTATTTCGTCAATATCTTATGATCCCACGAACGCAGAGTGGTCGGTCCCGGCATTGGGGTTGGGCCCATGGGTTCGTCCCAGTCATCATCGACTATAGTGCCGATGCTGACTTCCAATCCCTTGAATCTGCCAAGTCCAGTGTCTGCTTCGTCCGCTTTGAAGTGAGCTTTCTTCTTCATGCTACGTTCAGTTCCTGTGCGTGGTGTGAAGCTCCGACACAAAAGTCCATAATAAGGTTACGAAACAAACACCAAACTAGTCGAGAATGATAAATTCAAAAAGTTAACAACATTATTACAAGGGTTTAGGATAGTAATGC
The DNA here is from genome assembly GCA_048882325.1 of Candidatus Thorarchaeota archaeon. Classification (GTDB taxonomy): domain Archaea; phylum Asgardarchaeota; class Thorarchaeia; order Thorarchaeales; family Thorarchaeaceae; genus SMTZ1-45. The sequence continues at coordinate 112,118 of JBHLRS010000006.1, forward strand.
GATTCTCTTCTATATTTTCAATTCGTAAGTAGACCAACTAACTAGTAGTTTCTTCGATTAGACGTTGCTTTATCCCGCGGATTGCCAACATCCCTGCTGACTCAGGGTCAAGATCAATTGGCGCAACTCCTTTTCGATCAGCTTGTTTTATCGTTTCATCTAATGGTACGATACCGAGGAGGGGGAGACCCTCTCCCTCTACCCAATCCTTGATCATTTCTTCATCGTCTGGTGTCGCAACTTTATTGCCAACAGCAAACACTCTGCCCACATCAATGTCTTGCGCCAGGGTTTTGATCTTCCCAAGGATGTCAAGTGAACGTCGACCGGGCTCTGCTACTACAAGTAGGGCATCCATACCCCGAGTTGTTCCTCTTCCAAGATTCTCAATACCAGCATCCATGTCCATTACAAACGCCTCATCTGTCCCAAGGATGAGATGTCTCATGAGTGTCTTGAGAAGAGTTGCAGATGGACACATACAGCCAGAACCACCAATCTCCACAGTGCCTGCAACAAGAAGGCTCACATTATCGGGGCCTTCTATTGCGAACTTCTCAGCAAGATCATCAACTCTCGGGTTTAGTTTGAAAAAGCCACTGAGACTTTCTGCTCCCTCGATTTTTAGTCTCTCTTCAACGAGTGCTTCATTTTCAGTAAGCGGAACAATCTCCTTCGCAACATCAGGTGGTATCCCAAGGGCAGACCATAGAGTATAGCTTGGATCCGCATCAACTGCGAGAATCTTTAGTCCATCTCTGCCAAGTAATCTTGCCAGTGTTCCAGCTACGGTTGTCTTACCAACCCCACCCTTTCCAGCAACTGCAACTTTCATGATATTTCCTCCAACCTAAGACTTCTTCTTTCGAATTTGTTCGTGTAGCTTTAGCAGAACGTCACCAATGGTTTTGTTATCTTTGCTAACTTTCCACTTCAGGAATTCAATCTTATTCATGTCCACTCTTGTCATGGTTCCAGACCCGGCAGTAATTGTATCCTGCGTGTGTATTGAAACAGCTGCTTTCTTGTCTGTAAGGCCACCAGGAGGTCCTACATAGACAATCTGTGTCTTTGCAAGAGCCTTTGCAGCTGGACCTGGTAAGTGTGCCAAAACATCATCACCTACAACCAGCGTTGTATCAAACTCTTCTGATACAATTCTCTTGAGCAAGCTCGCACCTGTTGCTGCCTCAATCACTCCCATCGTATTCGATTGTACAAACATGGGAAGTGCATAGGCTTCTTTGCCACTCTTTCGCAGTGTTTCAATAAGCTTGGAAATCCCATTAAGATTGGCGTCTTGATTCCCTGAGTTGATCACTCCGCCACCATAGAAAATCACCGTGCAGTCCGACTTCTGCAGACCACGGACAAATCCAACAAGTTCGCTTCCAGGAATACCAAGGACTTTATCCTTGATTACTGACTTTCCTTCGAGTTCTGAGATAACAGTGTCCAACAATTCTGCATCAGAGCCAACTGGGATAATGAGTCGATGATTTGCCATCTTCATTGTTTCAGTCTGTCGCACATCAACTACTCCAATGACTCGACTCTCAATTCCTTCTGGAATCTTCTCGCCTCTTGGCAGAACAGCGAACCTACTAGGGTGACGGTGCAAACTTTCAGAAGGATCTGAACCCCAGTAAATGATGAATTCGCCATTGTTCCGAACATACTCTAGGTCACTCTCAAGCCCTTCAGAGTTGATGCTATGTGACATCACTTGCATAGATCCCATTTCCGTGATTGACCCAAAGTGTCCATCTAATGTCGATGCAAGTTCTAGTCCTTCTTTGATTGCCTCATCAGTAGCATGAGTCCAACCATACAAGAGTGTGTTCTCAGCGTTCACAAGGATGTCTGCCGCCTTTTGCAAATCCGCCTCAGAAGCTAATGCCTTGTGTGCGAAGACTGTTTCAAGGTGCGCATGTCCCAGTCTGCATAGTCCCAACGAGCTCACGCTCTTTCCTGATACATCCGCTGACACATCATCACAAAGCAAAGAACATCCATTGCAGACGATTCTCTCCATTCACAACCACCTACCAAATCTCAATTGCATTAGTACAACAATATTGTTCACAGACACGGCAATTCAATCTGTCTGGCGGAAATCTCCTACACTTTTCTAGGTTAATGATCTTACTGACACCGTTCTCCACTCTGAACACTGTATCTTGACTCATTGCGGCTTTGCCCTCGCTAGTTGGTGGCTCTGCAGCAACATCCACCGGGCACACAACAACACAATTGTTGCACCCTGTGCATTTGCTCTCATCAAGTTTGATTCCTGTTGCTTCAGCGGAGAGCATAGGAGCTACCATCTCTTTGAGTTTCTCTAAGTTTTTCTCGAATCCTGCCTCAAGAAGCGGTGGACACTCATCAGGCGAAACATCACCCAATGCAAGTTTAGTTGCGAAGGCCATGCATGTTTTTGGTTCACAAAGCCGACAATTAGTCTTTGGCAGTAGGTTGTAGAGTTCCATTGGATTCAATTTCAAGTCTTTTAATCTCCAAAATTGTGAATGTTGCTAGCTTGCTCCTGTCTTCAAGCATCATTTTTCGCAAAAAGAATGATACGGTATGGTCTAAGTAATTGGATACAGATATAATGATACCATATGGTCAAACTTATACCGCCAATTAAGAAGCTCAACAGGTTGACCAACCAAAGTAACACAAACAAAGAGATAGAAATCGTCCTTGTGACATTTGACCTTCATCGGTGGAAACATTGAGTAAAAAAACGAAGAGCAAGCAACAGAAAAAGCAAGACGCTGACAAACTAGCTGTCTTTCTATGTCGCTGTGGTTCGAACATTTCTGATACTATTGATATTGATTCTCTTCGAGACAGGTACGAATCTCAGGGCATTCCACTAGTCGATGTGGATGATCATCTCTGTTCTGAACAAGGCGTTCATGATTTAATTGAGAAAGTCAAGAAGAGCAAAGCAAAGCGTGTCGTGATTGCTGGATGTTCACCTCTTCTTCACAGGGAACTCTTTTCAGATGCTGTAAAGGACGCCGGAATCGATCCTGGTCATTTACATATGGCTAACATTCGCGAGCAATGCAGTTGGGTTCACTATGATGATCCTGAAATTGCTACAAAGAAAGCTGCTGCAATCATTGACACTGGAATTGCGAAGGTTCGTGACTCACACCCCATCCCCACCCAAGGTCTCCCTATTATCAAAAAGGCCATGGTTGTTGGTGGCGGCGTCGCGGGAATAACTAGCGCCCTCGAGCTAGCTAATGCAGGCATTGAAACCATCCTTATTGAGCGAGAGGGATTCTTAGGGGGACATATGGCAAAGTGGGATAAGCTATTCCCGACATTCGATTGTAGCATCTGCATTCTAGGGCCAATGATGGCACGACTTGCCCGTCATGAGAACATCACGATAAAGACGCTTGCTGAAGTTACTGATGTCAAGGGTAATGTGGGTCATTATCGAGTCACAGTGAAACAGAGACCCCGCTATGTTGACATCGAGTCCTGTACAGGATGTAATAGATGTCTTGAAGTCTGCCCTGTCGATGTGGTGGATGAGTATAATCACGGACTTGGAAAACGAAAGGCTATGGTCAGACCATCAATCGATGCAGTACCAATTGCTCCATATATTGATTCAGAGAATTGCATCGGCTGCCAGGCATGTGCTGGTGTATGCGAACCGAATTCGTTGAGATATGAGGATGTAGAAATAACCGAGGTAATTGAGGTTGGAGCAGTTATTCTTGCCACAGGATTTCAACCCTTTGATCCTTCAATCGTGGAGGAGTTTGGTTATGGTCTGATTCCTGATGTAATTACTTCACTGGAGTTGGAACGACTTGTGAATCCTGAAGGTCCAAGTGGCGGAAAGCTAGTCCGACCTTCGAATGGGAAACCCCCGAGGAACATTGTTTTCGTACCCTGTGTCGGAAGCCGGTCACATCGATTCAATCGACCTTATTGTAGTAGAGTATGTTGTACTGCTGCAGTAAAAGAAGTCATGCAAGTCAAACAGCAGTTACCTGACTGTGAAGCCTACGTATTCTACACAGACATGCGTGTTTTCGGGAAAGGTCAAGAGGAGCTTTATGTACGAGCCGCTAATGAGTACAAGATCAATTTCATCAGAGGGAATATCGGAGAAGTTGTTCACGACCCTGTTTCTGACACGATATCAGTGAGAGCGGAGGATACCCTTACTAGAAGCATACTTTCGTTTGATGTTGATATGGTTGTGCTCATGATTGGGATGGATGCAGAACCAAGCAACGTGACGCTATCCAGACTTTTCAAAACACCCCTAGACGAGAATGGATACTTCCTGGAACAGCATCCCAAGCTTGGCCCAGCTAGCACTGCTTCGAAGGGTGTTTATCTTGCTGGAGTATCTCAGGGACCAAAAGACATTGCAGACTCGGTTGCTCATGCTGGTCTAGCAGCATCCAAGGTGAAGACACTCCTCAATTCTGGTGACATAATCACAGAAGCCTGCATTCCATCATTCGATGAGGAACTCTGTATCAGTTGCAGACTCTGTGAACAGATTTGTACCCCTAAGGCAATCAAGTTTAATGATGATAATTATCCCGATGTTGACCTAGCAGCCTGTCGAGGCTGTGGCGCTTGTGCAGCTGCGTGTCCATCTGGGGCATTAGACTTGCCTTGTTTGTCGAATGAGCAACTTGAGAGTGCCACAAAAGCCGCTGTAGAGTTCAACCCCATGAAGCCTGCTATTGTTGGCTACCTCTGTCGATGGTGTGCTTATGGTGCCGCTGATAGAGCTGGGACCGCAAGAATGAGGTACCCCCCCAACGTCATTCCAATTCAGGTTCCATGTACTGGCAGATTGAATGTTGACACTTTACTCACAGCTTTTGCTGAGGGTGCTGATGGTGTTGCAGTCATGGGATGTCATGTTCAGGACTGTCACTATAGATCTGGGGCTCGATACGCAAAGGACAGAACTGATAACATGCGAGATATCCTTGAGGCGGCTGGGATTGATGGTCGGAGATTGTATTTTGGAAGTGCGTCTGCCTCCGAAGCAGACAGTTTTGCTGAACAGATAACACGTTTTGTGAACGATATTGTCAAACTTGGTCCACTTGGGAAAGAAACCCCCCGAAACTTGATTGGGAAACAGGATGCTGAGGGAGTACCAGGGAGGTGAGAATGTGGAGAAGTCTGGGGTGAAGATTGGCGAGAAACCAGTCGTTTCTATGGATGTTGTAGATGGCAAAATCCGCCTGAACTGGAAGACATCACATCTCTCAAGAACTCTTGACCACAAGATTTCCAAATGTGTTGGATGCAGTCTATGTCTCCCCTGTCCCTGGGAAGCCATCACTCTTGGTCCTGTGCAGGAAGCTGCGTCTGGACGTATAGAAGGGGCGCCTTTGGTCAATGTCGACCCTGATCTCTGCACGTTCTGCGGTCTTTGCGATTCGTCCTGTATCTTTGGTGCCTTCGATGCAAAGTATGAGGGTGAAGGAGCTGTCAACGAGTTCGTCCGAATATCTGGAACTCATGAGATTGATGAAGAAAAATGTGCACCATGCTTGTTGTGTTCAAAAGTCTGTCCGACTGACTCACTTGAAGTAGAGGTTAAGGTTGACCACAAAAAAGATCTTGTCACCTACAAAGGAGAAGAATACGCTGAGGGCACAATAAAAGTGGATGAGGACAAGTGTTCATATTGTGGTTTATGTGAACTTCTCTGTCCTGAAGCCATCAAGATCTTCTGGTCTGAAGATGTAAAACCACCTGACTTCAAACCAGCAGTCGGAATTCGGGTTGATGAGGAATACTGTGATTACTGCGGCCTTTGTCAAGACATTTGTCCCGATGACGCCATAGAGGTAAAATGCCGCAAATCGAGTATTCGTGAGATTAAACAACCAAACATTACTGGTAAGCTCTCACACAACGATGAAACCTGTGTCAAGTGTGGGTTGTGTGCAACTGTCTGTCCATATGAGGCTTTGAAGGTTGAAAAACCATTCACTGGAGAAGTCAAAACGCCAAAGCTTGAGAAATGTGATCCCACAGGATGTAACAACTGCTTCAACATCTGTCCGGTTGACGCTATCTATCCAACTGGAACTGCTGACAAGATAGACATTCTTGATCATTGTGTGTATTGCGGGGCCTGTGAACACTCCTGTCCCTACGATGTTCTCGATGTGCAGAGAGAAGGATACCTACTTGACGAACTTGAAAGAGAAAGAGAGTGGGAGCGAGCCCGTAAACTTTTCTTTGATGCTGTGATTGGAAAAGAGCCGCCTCCAAGCAAGCTGTTTGAAAGGGAGATTACAATCGAGCCGGTCCAAAGACATCAGGCTAAAACATCCACTCGGAAAGAATGGGACTCTGAGGATGGAGAACGCCAAAGTGCCATGATGTCCGCGCAGCGAGTCAAAGATCTTCTCAAGAAGAATCCACAATTACATCTTCAGTTCGAACGTGGGAACACAAAGAAGGTTGTTGAGAAAATCAAGAATCCTCAAGAAGTTTCTCAAGAGAAGTGACTTTGTCATCGGTCCGTGTGACTGTGATGGAAACTCCATGGAATTGAGGCGGTGAATCATCTTCTGGAATTGAAACCAGAGCTAGTGCCCATGGACCGTACGGAACAACAGCTGAGCCTTCTGGGACCTTATCATCACCATAAGCGACCAGTACGATGCTTCCAGCTTTTGATTTGACATTAACATGACCTCCATCTTTGAGACTCAATCTTTGCAGGTCACCAATGCTCAATCGCACCCTGGCCGCAGTATCAAGATACTCCTTTGCAAGGATGTCCTTTGCAGCCTCTACATCCGCCTCGAAAGAGCGAGCAACGACCAGTTTGAGGTCAGCATGTGGAAACAGGAAATCACCCAGCGCCATATTATGCCATCCAATCTCACGGGTGATTCATCTCTCATATTATGTTTCTGCTATCACCGTTTTCATAACAGAGCCGCAATCAGCACCCTTTTTTAACATTGGAGAGTTGGGTTGATAATTCATGGGTGGTATCTTTGCGAATCGGGACTATTTATGGCGACGTGTTCGCGGAACGAGTGATTGGGAATCTTATCAACTTCAAGTCCTTCTGTGAAGGATGTGAGCCTGTCTGTGCTGAATGTAGAAGTGGTTATGGTTCCTATGTCGGTGACATCGTGGGGATTCATCCAACTGAACCACCATCTCCCACAATGATCGAAGATCCTGAGGAATTCATTAAAAAGCTGGATCTGACCCCTTGTGACCTTCTTTTGATAGTCGCTATTCATCACGATATACTTGCAGCAGTAGACTTGCTTGTTGAAGCCACAGGCGCAAAGGCAGTACTTGTTCCTATAGAGGATCCCACTTGGGTTCCCCCTGGTCTGAGGGCTCAGGTGAAAGAAACCTTGGACGACCTAGGAATCGAGTCGGCATTTCCTAAACCTTTCTGCACATTGGAACCTGGAGCGGGACCGTTAATTGACGAATTCATAGAAACCTACAGGGTTGGGTATCCCATCCATTATGTTGATGTCAAAGATGATGCAATTGCAGAGATTGGACCTGTGAGATCAGCTCCTTGTGGATGTACCTGGTATGTTAGTCAGAAAGTTCGTGGGAAATCAATATTAGATACTGACACGCTTTTTGATGAGATTGCAAAGGCGCATCATTCGTACCCTTGTACAGCATCAATGGCAAAAGACCGAGAGTACGGAGATGCCTTACTCCACATTGCTGGATACAATGCAAGGCAAGCTGTTTGTGATGCAGTGGGGATAACTGACTGCAAATTCTCCCATGAAAAGAGTTGATGATAATGCCTGATGATATTCTTGAATACTGGTCAAGTCTCTCTCGTGAACTCGCTGCTAGGTTCAATGCAGAAGAGGTCACAACAAGTTCTGAATGGTGGAGTTGGGATAACTTCGGTGAAGACATTCGAACACTCCGAAATAGGTTCGGTATTGGAGACAAATATGTTGACATTCTTGGCCTTCGAGTAGATTTTGAAACAGGGGAAACTCAGGATACACTCACAGATACACCATTTCACACAAGTCGAATCATTCCCCATCTCTACTATCATAGTAAGTCAAGGGATGAGGGAATCTCGGGTGAATGGGTGAAATTCAATTCACTCAGTGGATCGTGGGCTTGCAGATATGCCTTTGATGAAGAAGACATTGGAAAACTCACCGAGGTATTTACAGAACACAAAGAGAAACTATTCGCAGCTTTGGAGCGTCTTGATGCGAGGCGTGTGGATCTCGGTGATGCGGGTTTTGAGATATCATTCTTACCGATGGTGAAGGTTCTACTAGTCTTTGAGGAAGCTGATGAGGAGTTTCCTGCCAGTGTTCGGTTACTTTACGATAAGAACTCCATTTACTACTTACCACATGAACAACTAGGAGACATCAGTTGGTTTCTAGCAGGTCGAGCCTTAAAGGTACTTACTTAGAAAACAAACTGGAGAGTGCATAGTATCTGGTTAGAGATACTACTGCACCATTTTTTGCATCTGAACTACTTTTTGAAGTGAGGAATGATTTCCTTACCTATCTGCTTGATCGCATCACTCTTCTTCGGGCCTATTGGTGAACCTACAACGAATTGTGTGACACCAACCTTACCGAGCTCCTCGATACGTTTGATACACTGGTCTTTATTTCCAACCACTGCAAATGCATCTATCATCTCATCTGTGATGGCTCCCGGTAGATCTTTGAAATTACCCTCCCCGAGTAGAGCACGAACCTTGTTGCACGCATCCATGTCTAAGTCATGACGTTCAAGAACAACATCAGGAGAACCAGCAACTATGAATGCAACAACAATCTTTGCATCTCCTTCAAGAGCTTCTTCTCTGGTCTTACCAACACTGAATGATGCATATGCTGTGACATCAACTTCTTTGATGTCTCTTCCTGCTTCTTCAACGCCTTCTTTGATCTTCATCATAGCAAGGTCAAAGTCCTTTGGATGACTAGCGTTTATGAGGATGCCATCAGCGACTTTAGCAGCATTCTTCAACATCATCGGTCCTTGAGCGCCGGCATAGATTGGAATCTTTGGTGCAACCTTCAGTGGTTTGTCACCTTTCATTACCGGTTTTCCATCAGCATCAAGGACTTCCTGCTTCTTGACTATAGCAAGTTTAGCCCTCTTTACTTTGAAGACCTTCCCATCATGCTTGAACTTGTCTCCAGCTGTCAATGCCCGCATGTATTTGATAGATTCAACAACTGCAGACACCGGTTTGTCCCACTTGATACCTAGAGATTCAAGAGTGACCTTGTCACCCGCTCCCATCCCAATTACAGCTCGGCCATTACTGAGTTCATTAATTGTCACCGCAGCTGAAGCTGTGAGTGCAGGACTTATGTGGAATGGGTTTGTGACGCCCGGCCCCATCATGATCTTTTCAGTATTCAGCGCAAGAGCTGTAAGAGTTGCCCAAACATTTCGATTGTTATAGTGATCAGTTATCCAGACGTTGTCAAAACCTGCTTCTTCAGCAAGTTTTGTCCATTTGAGTATCTTCTCAATTGGTTTGTCCGGCACGAATTCAATTCCTATTCGCATTTAATAGAACTCCTTCCAAATTCGCGTAGGATACTTGCCCTAGAATAAGTTATCGGACAATGGAAAATAGGGGCGTGATTACTTCCACTTGATGTTCTTCTATTGTTCTACGAGCAAAATGAACTCATCAACGACAGGTGTGAATACACGGAATTTTATCGTTGCACCTCTCTCTGTTCTGATATTGGTTTGAAAAGTTATTACTCTAAGCCTTCATCATTTCATACATCCTACTTACCATTGGTGGACTTTAACTTCCCCATCTTCAATTCTCAAATAGGAACCCTTACTGTCTAGCCAGCATCCAGCATCCGTGACTTTGGTTTCTTGACTTACATATGGAGTATGCCCATGACCCCTGACTAGGAACTGTTTATCCTGAAGTCCAATTGTAAGTGATGCCGCTTTTCTCTGCATCTGATGAATTTCTATCTCCACCGCGGGTGGGAGGAAAGGACTATCAGAATATTGGTCAATCTTTTTGAGGAGTTGTCCCCATGCTTCAGCAAACTGAGTGACGCTCAACAATGATTCTGGACTGTTATTTGCCACATCATTCAGTACACTGACTTTTTGGAGTAACTCCCACTCGTGATACTTTCCTGATTTCTCACTATCTATATTTCCCTCCAAAGGACCCGAGAGTTTTTGTTCCAATGCCATTTGTGTTTCATGTGGTAGTTGTCTCACCTTCATTCGGATTTCCTCAGGAAGATCTTCTGCAAAACGGTAGATGATGTTCCACACATCTGAAAGATCCTGGTCTTCCAGATCCACAAAACACATCGCTTGACTGAAGACCTCATAGAACTTCAGGGCAGACCAATAGTCCACTTGGTGACCATGAACGAATTTCAAGTCTAACCCGTCATAATTCAGTTCCAGGGATTCTGAAACTTTGTCTAATAATCCAGTTGAATCTGCGGACACGGAAAATATACCCTGTTTCATGAGACTGAAGATCGCATAGTCATGATTTCCAACCAAAAAGTTCTTCTCCATGTCTAGTCCTCCAAGAAGCACCATGATATCCAGATTCTGCAACAAGACCTGAGAGTTTGAATTTCTCCATAAATCCAGAATATCACCTAGCAGAACGATTCGAGAGATATCATCTTGGTTTGGTTCCAAAAACTCTCTAATGAAGTCAGAAAATCCAGATTTGTTTGCCATCGGACTTCCCAAGTGTAAGTCTGCCACTGCAATAATCATGTTTTGTCCCTCAGTGACTAAGATCGTGGTTTCCTTCATTTCCCTCTGTAAGAAAGAATGTGAACAGTCTGACGTACTCTATTCCCTTGAGTCCTGACACCCTATCAGCCAGTGCTTCTATAGCCGTTCGACTCCCTTTCAAGGTAATCACTTCCAAACAATGACTATGAGTTGCGTGGACATGAGTCGTGGATATCACCTGCGCATGTGCATCATGTTGGACCTTCATGAGATTTGACATCAGTCTTGGTTTGTGTTGATAAACAATGTTTAGACTAGCGATTGTGTTTTCACTTTCTGTTTCAGAACTCCAATCAAACTGAGAGATATATTCCCTCATGGCGTCACGGATTGCTTCCGACCTTCCAATGTATCCCTTCTTCACCACTAGTTTATCGAATTTTTCCAACAAATCTTCCGGAATCGATACACCAAACCTTTTGAGTGTCATGACACGAACCACCACTAATAGTAACACGATTTCATTAGAAGTAACACACTTAAATGAATCTGAAGAACTTAACTATGGAGATCGGAGAATGCACGTTCCTGATGGGATAGTACCACTATGGTTGCAAGTCACACTACTTGTGGTCAGTGCTTTGATGATGGTCTATTCCTACCGTAGGATCAAACGCCAATTTGACGAACGACTTGTCCCCTATATGGGCGTCTTGGCTGCAGTCATCTTTGCAGCTCAACTTGTTAACTTTCCAATTCCTCCCTTCTCTAGTGGTCATCTAGTTGGTTCTACTCTTCTCGCTATCATGCTTGAACCCTGGCCTGCCATGATGATATTGGCTTTAGTTCTATTCGTACAAGCTCTCTACGGTGATGGTGGGATTCTGACCTATGGTCTCAACTTGTTTAATATGGGGCCATTCTCGGTCCTTCTAGGATATGGTCTTGCACTACTTGTGTTCCGGACAGCAAAACGCATGATCTCAAGGGAAAAAGCAACCATTTTTGCAGGAGCAGTTACCTCGTTCATTGTGACTGTTGCAGCAGCTTTTGTCCTTGGACTTCAACTCCTAACAATCTCTGGTTTCGGTCTTGAAGCTTTATTGGCAATCACAGGAGTTCATGTCATCATTGGGTTTGGAGAAGCAATTCTGACAACAGTCATTCTGCTTTATTTCGTAAAAGCAAGTCCTCACCTTGTTTCCTTCTTGCGTGACGAGGAAATCATTGATGACGGAGATGATGTAGAAGCGTCTAATCGTCTTCAGTTGTTAAAGCAGACAGTCCCTGTCGTACTAGCCTCAATCATCTTAACTGCAATAGTTGTCTTGGTTGGTCTAGCATCAGAGAATCCTGATGGTTTTGAATGGGCACTTTTCGTCTTTGCGGGAGTTGCTGAACCTGAGCACGGGTTTGAAGGAATCTTTGCATCTTTGGGCGCAGGACAGTTCGTCAGTATATTTCTCGGGTCTCTTGGTATTTTGGTTGTTCTCGGTCTTGGATTCTTAGTTTTTCGAAGAACCAAGCATGAGCAGACTCACAAGCACACGGACAAGTTTCTACTTCCGTTCGATGAGGGTAGGAACTCTCGAGGCGTGTTCTCATCAACAGGAATGCTTCTTTCTGCTATCGTCCTTGCTGTGATTGTCTCTCTTCAAAACCAGTTATCGGTAGTCTTGACCATTATCGGTGTGATTCTTGTTGCTGGTTGGTTTTCAGGCACTCGTTGGAGAAGAGTAATTTCTCTGGCCACCAGGTTTGAGATGGTTATCCTCTTCTGGGTCTTCTTTGAACCCTTCATCTATGGTAGTACAGTGATTCTTACGATTAGCACTCCATGGGGTCCGCTTCATGCATACTCTGAGGGATTGTATCTAGGTTTGCTACTTGGGTCACGAATGTTCGCAATACTGCTTACATTCCTAGCCACGCTTTCTCAGATGCATCTATCAGATTTCATAGAGGCACTTCGAACACTAAGGGTTCCATCATCTGTCCTTGGCTCTTTATTGATCATGTTCCGATATGTTCCTCTCTTTATGGAGGAACGCTCTCGAATGCACGATGCACAACTTTTACGAGGATATAGTCAAGGAAAACGTTTCGAGAGAATCAAATCAATGGGTTATCTTGTTGGTACAACGATCAATCGTTCGTTTGACAGGAGTGCAACAGTCTACGAGGCAATGAGTCTCAGAGGTTTTGGCAAGGGGACAATGGTGTCAAGTAGCGGATTCAGACGCTCAGACACCATTCTTCCTTTCATTCTTCTCGCCTTTGTGGTGAGTCTTCCCTTTCTAGTTTCAATTGTGTTGGAGGTCTTAACACTATGACATGTGCAATAGATATTGATCATGTGTTTTTCAGATATGATGAATTCAGAATGGAGGACATCAAGCTCCAGCTTCACGTTGGAGAACAGAAAGCCATTGCTGGATTGAATGGTTCTGGAAAAACTACTCTATTCAAGTTATTACTTGGTCTCTTACAACCAGAATCAGGCGATATCTACATCTTTGACAGAAAACTGACAAAGGACAATCTCTGGGAGATACGACAGGATGTGGGTTTTCTATTCCAGAATCCTGATGACCAGCTCTTTGCACCAACAGTATGGGAAGATGTTGCTTTCGGTCCTCGAAATCTCGGACTGTCAGATGAGGAGGTGGAGGATAGAGTCGAGTGGGCTTTGGAGCGCGTTGGCATGTCGAAATTCATTAACAGGCCTGTGAATCAGATGAGTCATGGTCAAGCCAAACGTGTGGCTCTTGCAGGAATCATTGCCATGAGACCTAGCATCCTAATTCTGGATGAGCCTTTCTCTGGTCTCGACTTCAAAATGGTCAATGGAATGGTTGACACTATCCAACGGTTGAGAGAGGATGGTGCTAGTATACTCTTTACTACACACAACAGCTTCTTCATAGAGAATTGGTCAGACTCTGTTGCTGTGCTAAAGAATGGTCGGATTGTACACGATGGACCCACACGTGAAGCGATGAGAAGTAAGGCTGTAACTGAGAACATTGGTGACTGGAGTCAATTGAGAGAGCAGATGGTGTCCAGTCGTAGTTCCTTCTTGGAATGAGTTCGATATGGTTAAAAGGCACTTCCTAAGAATCCCATTTTGAATGCGGAGGTTGCCAAGCCAGGTTAAAGGCGCAGGGCTCAGATCCCTGTCTCGTAGGAGTACATGTGCGGAT
>JBHLRS010000007.1:0-113794 GCA_048882325.1 Candidatus Thorarchaeota archaeon
CGGAGAGAAGAAATGGTAAACATGAGGGCTCATGCTCGAGCATTGAATGATCATCTGATCAATCTATTCAGAATTGAGGATGTCCTGTCAAATGTCAGAGATGAGCTGAAATATGTTCACGAATCTATTCGGTTGGTTTACGAAGAGAAGAACAGAACCATCCAAGAACGACAGGAACGTCTCTTCCTCTACTTGAATATCATTCTCGGAGCATCGATAGTCATTGAAGCAATTAACATATTGATTGACCCTTTCCGAGAGACCTTCGAGTACTTGGTTATTCGTTACGCAATGTCTTTCACGATCATTGCAATATTCGGAATCATTCTTCTCAGTATCTTTAGGAGAAAGGGCAGAGGAGATGAAAGAAAATCATTATCTAGTCCTCTCCCTGAAGATTAGAACAATCACAATTATGATGACAAGACCTGACCCTACTGATATGACAATTATTAGGGTTTGATAACCTCCATCACCAGGTCCAGTGTGGTTGTCAGTTGGAGACGTATCAACTGTGTAATCTGAGATGGGTGGAGTTGTTAGTGGAGTTCCGGTCTTGTAGTAGTGATAGAAATATGGATCATGCATAGGATTGAAAACATATCCATTATTGCGTGCCCCTTCCACATGGAAATTGAGCGCTTGATAGCCCCAGATGTAAGCACAATGTTCAACTATTGCCGCTTGCACATCCTCGTAAAGAAAGATTCGCGTTGCCTCATCGGTTTCAACAGCTGCGTTATCGATCCATCCATCTATAGTTGCAGCATCCCACACAACACCATTCTCCCCAAGTGATCCCTGTAGTCCAACATAAGACGCATAAACACCAGTCGACTTCACGATGGGTTTAGCATAGAAGTCTGGATCTGCATAATCAGGAGTCCAACCCAACCAATATACTGGAAGTTGGTGCATTCTCGTCAGGTACACATAGTTTGCCCACTCTAATGGCATAACATCAATTGTTAGCGGACTGGATGGATCAGTCGAGGCAGGATCAGCTATGATGTTCTCTATTGCATCTTTAAGGAGAAGACCAGCAGCCCGTCGGTCATAATTCCCCGCGTTATAGTAAATATTGAGCTCATACGAGTTATTAGCCCAGACAATATCTAGACCATTTGCCATGGCAATATTCCAGTGATTTACAGCTTCAAGCATATCTTGAGAGAACATGAAAAGATCATTATCGTGCGCAAACATACCTAGCGGGATCGGACCCTGGAGCTGGACACCCAGACCATCAATGATTTGGTCAATTAAACTATCATAGTCAAATGCATAGGAAACCGCAGCACGTAATTCCCAATCCACAAATGGATTCAATCTGATATCGCCGGACACGTTCAGACTTGGATGCATATTGAATCCTATGAACATGATATCAAAGGTTGGATTGCCTGCCCAGACCTTAATATCCGGGTTGAGGCTTTGTAGCGTACCATCACCAATGGTGCTTACATTGTTCCATATATAGTACGCATTTGAAGTAGGCCAATAGCAGCCATCAGTTGTACCAACTTGAAGGTTGAGAATTCTACTATTCACGTCATGGTTTAGTTTGAATGTCACATCAGTGATTGAGCCAGCATAAGGACGAATGGTCCTGGCAGCATCAGCTCTCCAATACTCCTCATTGAGAGTTAGCTCAATTCTGTCATCTTGAATCCATTGTACCAATTCATATGGACCCGTTCCACATGCTTCCTCATCCAATGTCTGGTCATAACTTTGAGGTGACACTCCACCATGATTCATAAAGAAGGATGGGCTGATCATAGAACAGACTGGTGCGGCTATAATCGAGATGAAGGGTGTAAATGGATAAGCTAAATTAATTGTGACCTCATAATAACCAGTCACCACAACAGCACTGACATTCTCGACCCAATTTGCCCAAGCTGCAATGTGTTCTGGACTCCCATCTCCATATGCATAAACTGCATCCTCAATGGCTTGTCCTCCAAGAATTGGTTCTGCAACCATCCAGACTGGTCCCCATCCATGATCCCAGCCACGTCCTAACATTCGCCAGAAGTTCATCTGTACTGCAGTTGCATTGAATTGCGTACCATCATGAAACGTCACACCTTGTCTAAGGGTGAAAGTATAGTTCAACCCGTCTGCTGATATTGCTACACTCTCGGCAAGCAATGGAACAGCAGGAGTTGTGTCTGCGGTATCCCACGGGTACGTAAACAATGTTTCATACACATTGTAGTGTATCCATTGGCCCATTGATTCGTAGTTCTTATGAGGATCCATATACTCTGGCATTATGATATCTTCCCAAATAATGGAATGATCACTAGATTGCTGAGCACCAATGGAGTGATTGTGTGCTGTGACAATTTCTGTTGAAGTAGCAACTTGACTTAACAAAAAAACTGTCAGGATCAAGACTTGCAGAACTAAGATTGACCTTCTTGGAATAATTCTCAACCTCTTCCACTCCCAACTTAACCTCTAACTACGAAGCTCTAACACATTGGGGCAAATCAATGTTTCCTTATTATGCCTATAGCCACAATACAGATGCCAATATATACCGATGCCAATAGAACCTGAATCAGAATGTTTGGAGCAAGTCTTCCTGTCGATTTATAGTAATGGTAAAAGTACGGTTCGCGCATTGGATTGTATACGTAACCGTTTATTTCAACCCGTTCAACGTGAAATTCAACACCTTGGTAAAGCCAAAGATATGCACAGTGATCGATGATAGCCTCTTGAATTTGAGTGTAGAGTGAGATCCTTGCAGAAGAATCCAACTCATTAGCCGCTGCGTCAATCCAGGCATCTATTGTAATGTGATCCCAGATGTAAGCACCCCTCCCATGTGAGCCCTCTAGACCTACCCTTTTTGGGAAAGTACTAGTGCTCTTGACAAAAGGCGTTATGTAATCATCAGGATCAGCATAGTTTGGAGCCCAACCTAGAAAAAAGATCGGTATCGAGGGCCGCCCGGGTTTGATTAGATATAGATACTTTGCCCAATCAATACCAATTAGATTGATTGTAAGTGGGAGAGAAGGATCTAAGGATGCTGGATCAGCAATGATGATCTCGATAGCTTGCTTAAGCAGCAAGCATGTATTCCAACGGATGAAACCACCCTCAACGTAGTAGATGTTAAACTCGTAAGAGTTGTTTGCCCAAACATCATCTAAACCTAGTACCATTGCTTGGTTCCACTGAAGAACTGCCTCTGACAAATTCAATTCAGGCGTGATAATATCATCATCATGCGCGAACATTCCTCTAGGAATCGGTCCTGCCAGGTGGATAGCGACTCCGTTTTGGGTGCTATCAATGAGAGCCTGACTATCAAACGCGTAGCTTACTGCTTTTCTAAGTTCGTAGATTCTGAAAGGATTCTCTACTATATTGCCTGAATCATTTAGATGTTGGCGCATGTTGAATCCGAGAAATTCAATATTGTAATTTGGTAAACCAGTCCAGACCTTAATCTTAGGGTCAAGACTTTGCAATGTCCCATCACCACGAGTAGTTACATTGTTCCAGATGTCATAAGCGTTGAAAAGGCTCCAATCACAACCATCTGACGCTCCTGCTTGAAGGTTCAGCATCCTGCTATTGATATCCATATTCAACTTGAAAGTAACCTCTGACATGGATCCAACTTGTGGATGCATGATTTTGGCATTATTCTTCCTCCAATAATTTCCATTCAGAGCAATTGTAAGGTTTTCATCCTGAATCCATTCCTCAAGTATGTATGGTCCAGTACCGCATGCTTCCTCATTTAGTGTTAAATCGTCACTCTCCGGAGACATGCCACCATGTGCCATAAAGAAAGTTGGACTCACTATCGACGCAACCGAGTAAGCAACGACTGTTAGAAATGGTGAATATGCATGAGCCAACCTAATTCGAACAGTGAACTCATCCAAAACAATGATGGCATTAGAGGTCTCAATCCATTCCGTCCAGTTACCGATATGTTGTGGACTTCCATCTCCATATGCATAAACTACATCCTCAATGGTTTGTCCTCCAAGAATTGGTTCTGCAATCATCCATACTGGTCCGAAACCAGAATCCCAACCTCTGCCTAGCATTCGCCAGAAGTTCATTTGCACGCATGTCGCATTGAATGATGTACCATCATGGAAGGTGATCCCTTGTCGGAGTGTGAAGGTATAATTGAGTCCATCACTAGATATGTGAACACTCTCAGCCAAAAGGGGAATTATTGGCCTCGTGTCAGCTGAATCAAAATCATAGGTAAAGAGGGTTTCATAGATGTTCGCATGAATCCACCCACCAGCACTTTCATAGTTTTTATGCGGATCCATGTACTCAGGCAAAGCGAATGTTTCCCAGATTATTTGATTTGTTCTCAATAAGACAGGATTAGTGGGTTCAGCAAATGCGACCAAAGTAGCTGGTTGATAAGCAAGAACAAGTAATAGGAGAAATATCGGGTTGGCTAGGCCAAACTTCTTCCTTTCTCTTGACAATGCATCTCCCTCCAGATGAATGAAGAATGATTTACCTAACAATCAGTGCTCCTTCCAAATCAATATGACGATTCTTTGATTTTGAGGAAGAACAGAATATGTGGATAGGTGCATTCAGCAAACCTTAATCAGTTAGGATGTGTATTCACCAGCTGTCTGAGGTGTGTATGGTGCGTACCTGCGAAAAATGTGGTAAAGCCAATCAACCAACGCGAAAATTCTGTATCAGATGTGGAGCATCACTTATTGCGAAGGAAGCTCCGAAAGAAAAAGCACCACTACCTGAAGCTCCTGCAGCAACACCTGTCGCAGAATCTCAACCAACAGCTCCACCTCCATCTGGCACAGAGGAGAAATGGGTGAAACCTAGTCAGGTGGCTAAAGACCGTGTCAGAACTGCTGGAGGACTCACTCGCCCAAAATCAGAGTTCGAGAAAGCTAAGGAAGCATTTGCTAAAGCTGAAACTGTAGGAATTGACGAGGCTGATGGTTCAGGAGTCGTTGAAACTCGCATGCTTCGTGCAAGCGAAGTAAAAGAATTACTTGAAGGACCAGGGATGATGGCTGGAGGTGAAGAAATTCCACCTCCTACAATGATGGAGGGCAGTGAACCACTACCACCTGAAGCAGCTCATTTGATACCTCAATCAGCTCCTACACAGTCACAGATTGAGGAATCGATACTCGGTTCAAAATCTGCTTATGTCGAGCATCCTCCTGAGCCAGAACCTGATAACCCTCCTGTTGATGAAGCACCAGTTTCTGCAGATTTCTCATCATCACAGTATGAAATGGACAGTGAACCCCCAGTCCTTGAGGCAACTACGGTGCAACAGCCAACAGATACTCTTCAAGAAGTAGCAGCTGAACCAGACGCGACGGGCTTCGCTCCTATCGCTCAACCACCTCCAGCTGAACCTGCACCAGCTCCGATTCCAGAACCAAAACCAGCAACAAAACCAGATGCTGATCTTGACCTCGTAATTACTTGCCCAGATTGTGGCAAGGTCATCAACGTAGATATGTTTGAGTATCCAAAAGATGTTTACATCCAAATGGGAGCTGCCAGACTGAAGCAGGCTCGGTTCTTTGTTGTACAAGGCAAACCTAATGAAGCCATGCAAGCGGTCCGAAAGGCGCGTGCTCTCTATGAGAAGGCAGACGACAAGAAGGGTCTCAGAGAAGTCCTGAAACTAGTCGAATCTCTCGCAAAAGCTGGTTAAGCAGTCAACCAGAGTTCATTAAACCGCTCTCGCTCTCTTGGGAAATCCGCGAGACATTCACACATCATTAGAAACTTTCCATCGTAACCACGCTGCTTTAGGTCTCCGAAGATAGCGCAAAAGTCAATTTCACCCTGACCAATGGGTAGATGGGTGTCATATCTAACTGCAAGTTCTCTAATCTCCCCTTGAGACACCTCCCTCTCTTTCTTTATCTTCAAAACATCGTCCAACATCTTTGAACCATTGTTATCATGAACGTTTACCATCGCGATTTGGTCATAGAAAGAGGTGATGTGATTAAGGGCGCGGTTTCTCTTAGCTAGGATTTGACCGTGACCGATATCCAATGCCATTTTCATATTCGGGAACATATCGAACAAGAGCTGGGTTTCAGTGTAAAAGAGTCCTAGGGTTTCAATGGCCAAAGTCACACCAGATTCCTTTGATGCCTCACATGCAAGAGGTAGGGCTTTCAGGAAGATATCAATATCATGATCATCATAGAAAAGTGTGGACAACATAGTGTGAAATGTGACAATCTCTGCATCAATCCGTCTACCCAAGTCTATGTAGGGTACGATACCTCTACTCAGCTCGATTGGCTTCCAATCAGGATTACTCGGAAGATGAAGGGTACAAGGGATACCAGCATTGTTCAGATCCGTCTTAGCCTCTGCGAAGTTGATACTGAAATTTAGGTCCATACGCAGATCCACAAAATCAGGTTCCATCTCAATGGCTTTCCGAACCTGCTCATTGTTGCGTGCGAAGGTGCCAATCTCCATTTCTTTCGACCTGTGACCCCAGGAAATTCATATGCCTTTTCTGGCTTTTGGTGCATGGACAAAGCCTTGCAACATGGGCGATACTGTTATTAGATGAATAGCGTTTCCAAGTTTCAAAGGCGCTATCCGCGGAGCGTACAGACACTGCCAGAGAATGTTGACTATCTCTTCAAACTGGTCTTTCTCGGAGAGGGAGCAGTAGGTAAAACAAGTCTGGTAGGTCGTTATGTCTATGATAGCTTTGAGGGCGATTACTTAGCCACCATTGGAACTGATATTCATGTGAAGATGGTGAATGTCGATGATACAGTAGTGAAGTTGGTCATATGGGACATAGCTGGCCAAGATAACTTCGCACAACTCAGAAGGGCCTATTACATGAACGCTTCTGGGGCATTTTTCGTGTTCGACACAACGCGCCCTGAAACGCTCGAACGTGTAGACGAGTGGCTAAATGCACTATTCACAGTGACTGGAAAGATTCCGTTGGTTCTTCTGGAGAACAAGACTGATTTGGAGAGTTTAGTCACAGAGGGTTCAAAGGATGCTGTGACAAAGAAACATGGTTTTCCAATCATTCCGACAAGCGCAAAAGAAGATACAAATGTTGAAGAAGCTTTTAGACAAATGACTCGTGATATACTAGACAAGTCTCGCGACAAGACAGTCTAGCTAAAGAGCCATAGGAGATATGTAATGGTGGCCTCATCTGAACCGGACTTCGTTCATAAGCTAGTGTTTCTAGGTGATAGTGGTGTTGGGAAGACCTCACTTGTCCAACGATATGTTTACGACAGTCTTGCACCCGATATTGGTAGGACCATAGGCGCTATGCTTCATGTCAAGTCGGTCGACTTCGAAGGTGCAAAGCACAAACTGGTCGTGTGGGATCTCGGAGGTCAAGTTGCTTTTGCTGCTTTGAGAGAACAGTACTGTTCTCGAGCTTCTGGAGCGTTCTTTGTCTTTGACAGAACACGTGTAGAGACCCTAGAGCATATCGATGATTGGCTCAGCTCACTTTACTCAGCAGCAGGTGAAATACCTGTTGTGGCAGTTGAGAATAAGATAGACTTAGAGTCTGTCATTACTGAAGAACAGATTACAGGAGTACTCGAGGCACGCGGCTTAAAGTGGATAAGGACCAGTGCACTTGAGAATACAAATGTTAACATGGCTTTTGAAGAGCTTGTGAAGGAGATTCGCAGTCCAAAATAATGATTCAATCTAGCATACTCTCAGGTTCTTCATTATATGCTATTCCAAGTTTCTTGCGTTCATTTGTTACGATGTACACTGCTGATTCTGCGATTCGTATTGCCTGGTCTGCAGCTCGTTCACAGTATCGTCCGACAATGATGTAGTACATCGCGAGTTCACTGATGTCTCTTCTTTTGTTCAAATACTCAGCAATCTCCTCAAACATGTCAGCAGCCTCACTGTCACTCTGAGCCTCTAATTTTTCTAATTCGTCAATCTCGGTGAGGTCCTCATCAAGCACAGCCTTGATACTAAGGTCTAGGGATGAAATAGCGAGCTCTGACAGATAGGGAAGTGAAACCAACTCTTTGAAGTGATCAAGGTCTGCGCATAGTTCAGTTATATTGGCAATCTTGTCTGCGTATCTTCCAACTCTGTGAAGACATGTTGATGTTGTCCCATAGGTGATGAGACGTCGGAGGTCAATGCCAGTTGGTTGACACTTTGAAACAGTGTCATAGACCATGTCCTCTATCAGATTATGAACATTCTCAACCTGGTCTGACACTGCTCTCGCTTTATCAGCTAGGTCGGTGTCTAAGTCCTCGAACGCCTTCATCGACTGTGTGAAAGCCGTGGCTACGAGCGTGTGGAGGTTTGTCAACTGCTCAGTTACTTTCTTGATATCTGAGGTAGGGTCTGGACACATTGTAGTACAACCAACCAAGTCTGATAGTAATTGACAGATTAAGATGTTGCGATTAGTGGGGAGCTTGGCTTGCTTTTCCTTTGTATGCAAGTCCGAGTTTTTTTCTCTTGCCAGTTATCATGTATACTGCCTTCTCAGCGATTAAGAAAGCTTGATCCGCTGCTCGCTCGCAGTACCTTCCAACAAGAATGTAGAACAATGCCATCTCTTCGATGTCATCACGCTCACGAAGGTACTGTACAATCTCTTCAAACATCTCCGCGGTTTCTTTATCGCTGTCTGCCTCTAGTTTCTCAAGTTCATCTATTTGCGATAGGTCCTCCTCAAGAATTCCTTTCATTGCAATATCAAGTGTCTTCACAGCCAAGTCTGCTAGATAGGGAAGTGAGATCAGCTCCTTGAAATGCTCCAAATTCTCACAAAGGTTGGTGATGTGTGCAATCTTATACGAATATCTACCAACACGAAACAGACTATGAGATATTTGGAGATAGACGGACAGTCTTCTCAGGTCTTTAGCAACAGGTTGTCTCCGACCTATTGTTTCTACGACATTACGTTCAATACGGTCTGAAAGATCCTCAATTTCACGAGTTAGTTCCTTTACTTGATGAGCTTCTTCCTGATCTAGTTTCTTGAACGCATCCATCGCTTCCACAAGTGATTTTGCTGCAAGCCCATATAGCGTGCTTAGTCTTTTCTCTATCTCCATCAAGTAGAACTCTAGTTGTGTAGCCATAATACTCACCTATCCAATTCGTCCTGTAATGAATGCCTCGGTTCTCTCGTCAGCCGGGGCTTCAAGTATCCTCTGTGTCTTATCAAATTCAACGAGGTCTCCTAGATACAGAAATGCTGCTTGATCGGACACCCTGAATGCCTGTTGTACATTGTGAGTGACCAAAATGATTGTGTAATCCTTCTTCAGTTCAACAATCAGTTCCTCAATCTTTGCTGCACTTATGGGGTCCAAAGCAGAAACCGGTTCATCAGCTAGCAAAACTGGTGGGTCCACAGACAGTGCACGTGCAATGCAGAGTCGCTGTTGTTGCCCACCTGAAAGATTGGGAGCTGGTTTCTCTAAATCCTCCTTTACCTCATCCCAAAGAGCAGCCTTCTTCAATGAGGTTTCAACGATTTTCTCCAGCTCATCCTCATCTTTTGCTCCATGAAGTTTAGGACCATAAGTCAAGTTGTCTCTAATACTCATCGGAAATGGATTAGGCCTTTGAAAGACCATCCCTATATGTTTACGAAGATCATAAACACTGTAGCCTACTTCATAGATGTTCTGACCGTTGAACAGCACCTCACCTTGTTTCTGAAAGTTTGGAACTAGGTCATTTAGACGATTAAGGGTTCGAAGAAGAGTACTCTTTCCACACCCACTAGGACCCATAATGGCAGTCACAGTGTTGTCCTCGAAGTAACACGATATATCCTTCAGAACTGCCTTCTTCCCAAACCAAGTTGATAAGTTCCGAATCTCGATGTGATATCTAAAGTCTGACAATTAAACAAGCCTCCTCGTTACTTTTCGTGAGATGAGATTTGCAATAACATCAATTGTAAGAACCATGATCATGAGTGCCAATGCTGTTCCATGCGCTTTCGCCTGCAAATATTCCCTGGGGTCGCTGATGTATGCCCAGATCGTGTAGGGCATAGAGGCCACCCATGAACCAGAGCCGGTCAGTTGTGTAGGTACAGTAAGATTGTTTCCAGCAGTGAAAATCAGTGGTGCTGTTTCACCCATCACTCTTCCAATAGCTAGTAGCACACCTGTCACAAGTCCAGGAAATGCAGCCCTCAAGGTGACATTCCATGTTGTTGACCACTTAGTTGCACCCAGAGCAAGTGATGCCTCTCTCAAGGACATGGGAACAGCTCGTAATGCCTCTTGAGTTGTTCTCAAAACAGTTGGAATCATCATGAATGCCAAAGTGAGACTCCCAGCCACAATACCCATTCCTAAGTGAAGGAAATCTACCAAGAACGCGAATCCGAAAGCACCGAACACGATAGAAGGGATGCCAGCAAGAACGTCCGACGTAAACTCGACTATTGCTCTACCCCATCCTGGTTGGGTATACTCAGTGATGTAAACCGCACCAAATACGCTCAATGGTATACCTACACCACTGGCTAGGACAACCAATTCAACAGTACCAACGAATGCATTTCTAATGCCACCTTCGAGGCCAACTCCTGGAAAGGTGAAAAGGAACTCGAAACCTCTTCCAGGTCCTATTCCAAACACCTGTGATAATCCAAGACTAGCAACTTGGATGAGAACGAGGAAGAATGGCGAAACAACAATCAGAATTACTCCAGCAAGAATCACCTTGAAGAGAAAGTCAGTGAAGTGCCTGCGTGATTGGGTAACTGTTCGGAGATATGCTACTAGACCATTCAGTCGGTCACTCATTCAGACATACCCCCGTGTTTTCATGCCCCAGCGAATGAAGAACTTAGCAGTCAAGGTGAAGCAGATTGACATAACCATTAACACCAGGCCTACAGCAAACAGCGCAGAACGCCAGAGTGGAAATACAAAGGCATAGCCTAGTTGGTTAGTGATGATGCTGGTCATAACATATGCAGGGTCGAAGAGTGTGTAGGGAATCTGAAGTGAATTACCAGTCACCATCAAAACTGCCATTGTTTCCCCAACTGCACGTCCCAAAGAGAGGACAACAGCCGCTCCAACTCCGGGTAATGCGGCTGAAATCACAATCTTGCGTGCGGTTTCACTTTGAGTGGCACCAAGCGCTAGTGATGCTTCTCGTAGACTACGAGGGACTGCTTGCAGTGCATCGTTGGTAATCGTTACAATTGTAGGAAGTAACATTATTGCAAGAATTACTCCACCCGCAAGTAAACTAAGTCCATTCGTTTCACCTTGAAAGAATGGAATCCAACCTGTGAGAGGATTGCTCTGAAGACCTGGAGCCAAGACATTTTTGATATATGGGACCATGACAATATATGCCCAGAGTCCATAGACAATGGAAGGTATTGCCGCCATCATCTCAGTAATCATCTTGATTGGTTGCCGGAGTCTCATTGGACAGAACTCTGACAGGAAGATTGCTCCACCAATTCCGATAGGGACAGCGAGGCCAATAGCTATAGTTGTACATAATAACGAGCCAACAATGAACACTCCAATTCCGTATAGATTCCTATTGGGATCCCATGTGGGACCGACAATTATACCAGGACCTTGTGCTGGGTCAGTAAGTATTGGTGCAGATTCATACCACAAAAAAGCAAGAATTAGTATGATGACTAAAGTGCTCGTAAATGCAGGGACCAGAAGGAAGACTTTACCAAGCATGTCTGTCTTTCCAGACCTGTCTGCCTCCATGAAGTCATTGATTGGGTCTACCAGCTTATGTTTCAGTATCTGAATGAGTGTAATATCATTATCATTTGCTGGTTGTTCGGTTGCTTGAGTTTCTGTTTCAGTCATTCAGTTATTCCTCTTGTCTATCATATAGATGGGGAGAGTACGCTCATGATTGAAAGAGAGTAACTCTGAGCTGCTGTTCCGTTAATAGATACATATCCAACTACACCTACGTATTTCTGACCCTGAACCAAGCACCAACTCACATAGGTAATTGTGTTCTGACTTAGATGATTCTTATTAACAAGATAGAATAGCAATCTAGCGATTGGATACGCGCCTTCGACATTTGAGTTCATGATATTTTGTCCGGGGGCAGATAGATTGGTTGGGATTGCCTTCACTGCATTGGCAATTGAGGGAGTGACCCACTCTCCATTCCCTGGATTATAGAGATCAGCAGGAATAAGATCCCTCATAAATGCTAGACCAACATACCCAATTGCTTGTTGGTCGTTCTCAACTCCAGAAGCTACTCCAGGATTCCCGTCCACAGCATTGACGCCAGCTGGAAATGAGAGGGCTTCTTCATGGCCAAGATGCCATATATAATCTGCACCATTTGTATTGTTGTTCTCCTCTGCAGTTTCAAGCCACTTTGCAAATGTTGCAGTTGTACCACTTGCATCAGAACGGACAAACACATTGATTGGCCCAGTCTGTAGAATTGCGACATTAAAGATAGAAGAGAAATCAGCCCATGTTGTGACATTCCGTTGAAAGACTGCAACAACCATGTCAACATCCATCTTGAATGTAGTTCCATTTACAGCTTCGTTGACGACAACACCCAATGCATCTGCAGAAACTGGCAGAATCTCAACATACGGGTTTTCATCTATGTAATCTTGTTTCGGATAAGAACTGGTGGCGCCGATATCAATCAGGGCCTGTCCTACTAGCGACTGACCTAACCCAGAGCCCCCAGTACTTGGATTAACGGTCAATCCCGGAAAGACACTATTGAATTCAGCTGCCCAAATCTGTGAGAGAGGATATACTGTTGAGGAACCTGCAGTAGTTATTGTTCCTTGAACTCCACCACCCGCAGGCGGACTTATGAAAATGAGACCTCCTGCTCCAAGAAGAATCCCTATTATCACTCCAGCCATCAATCCATTCTTCTGTTTCCATATTGATGTCATCGCAAGGCTCCTCTGAAATTATACATGAACCCCAAGAACAACCTCGAATTAAGGTCATCGCATCGTGTTTGTGTTCAAAGGACAAATCTATGTAATCGGTGTTGATGTAGACATCGCGACAGCAGGTGCCAACTGAATTATTGAAAAAGGGCTTTAGAATGAACGAGTCCATTTCAAATCCTTGACGATGAAGTTCGCTATAGCATCTAGATGTCTACCCAATTTCTTGCCACGATTTGTAAGAATGTGAATCAACTCGTTTCCTTCTTTCTCTACTCTTATGATTTCATTGTCAAGTAAGAATTTACGAGCACTAGCAACCCTGGCACCATTAAGTGCTGGCAGAGTCTTGGTCTTTTTCCCTGCTTTGATTATCTCATCTGCTCGAGCTTTTCCCTTTAATCGAGTCAAAAGCAGGATGATAGTTAATTCATACTCTCCACGAAGTAATTTCACAAAAGGACTGATTTTTGCCATCGACATCACATTCTGATATATGCACTACTCATTTATTTCAAATATAGAAATCCCTGATTAATTATAACACGAGAGGCTAGACTTATGACTCAGAGTCTAATACCATTAAGCTGGTGTAGGTTATGGTTCAGAATTCCAGGAACACCTTGAATGATCTTGATGCTAAATCATGGGTGAAGGCTACCAAATCGTGGTTCGTTATCAACCCACGGTCAAGATCTCAAGAGCAGATGAGTCATCCTGCTAAGTTTCCAGAAGAATTGGTCAAACGGTTTGTGACTTACTTCACCAAGAATGAGGGATGGGTCCTCGATCCATTTGCTGGAGTTGGAAGTACACTTGCAGCATGTCGAGAATCTGGAAGAAATGCCGTTGGGATTGAGCTAAACAAGGAGTTTGTGGATATCGGTCATGCTGGACTAAAGGAAATCGCAGGTAACGGACAACAAGTACTGATTCACGGTGATTCGACTCGAGTTGTGGAGCTACTGTCTCATCACTTTGGAAACGATGCTCCTTTGTTTGACTATGTCATAACTTCACCTCCATATTGGAACATGTTGAGAAAATCCCGTGGTGGAAATGAAACAGTCCACAAACAGAGGGAGGAGAAGGGTTTGAAACAATATTATAGTGAGTCTGCAATGGATTTGGGCAACATTGAGATCTATGAGGAGTATATTGAGGCAGTCAGTCAAATACTTCGTAGCCTTGAGTCATTATTGACTCCTAAGGCATACATCACTATTATTGTTCAGAACATGAGAGACATTGATGGTATACTGAAACCTATCGCGTGGGATTTAGCTCGAGAATTATCCAATCAGTTTAATCTTCGTCAGGAGATGATTTGGTGTCAAGACAACAAGAAACTTGGGTGTTGGGGATATCCCACCACATATGTTTCCAATGTTCACCATCATTACTGCATCATTCTCCAAAGAAAAGAATATCTTTGAAATCAAGGTGCAAGCATAGATATGTATTCACTCCAGTTATTGTAGAAAAGCCAAGTTCACACGATTATTAAGGAATCGTAATTCGCCTATACAATATGTCGGAACGGATTCTTGAGTTGAACATTGATGATCTTGAGCAGGTCAAGACTCTTTGTGCAACTGTATGGGATGGTAATGACTATGTCCCAGCAATCTTTCCTAAATGGGTAGAGAATCCGCTTGCACGAACTATGGGTCTCTTCGAAGCTGATGAACTAGTGGCAGTTGCGAACATCGAGAAGATCTCTGAAACAGACATCGCTTGGGTGCAAGGTCTTCGAGTAAAGGAAAGTCACAGAGAGAGAGGATACGCAACAAGGATTACACACAGGTTGATCGAAATCGCAAAGGATTTCGGAGTAAGGCATCTATGGTATGCTACAAGTTCAAGGAATCAATCATCAATGAGGGTTGCTGAGAAGTGTGGATTCCGCCAGGCTGACAAAACGGGGTACTTTAGACTCTACAAGCCATATCCACCACACCCACGACCAAGTCTAAACATCGTGCCGCTGAAAGCTAATCCAGAGAGACTCTATGAACTGCTGATTGCTAATCCAGCATTAGTGGAGAGTTCAACCTTTCCTCTTGCCTGGCATTTTGACTTCAAGACAAAAGACGGGTTAGCTAGACTCATGGAGAATGCATTAGTGAAAGTGGTTGTAGATAAAACTGGTGTGGCACAAGGAATATACTGTTATACCGAGAGAGAGCGTAATGAAGAGAAGACTGCAGCTTTCACTGTGTTCTCTACTGATCGCTCAGTGTTCGTTGACATCATGTCTCGAATGATCGAACAAGCTGATTCATCTGGGGCGGATAGAGCAGTATTCTTTCTAGGTCCAAGGGTGTCTGAATGGTCACTTGACCTTGGTTATGTAGCAGACGAGTTCATTGATCGAAGGTTTCTTCTCTATGAGCTGAATCCAGCTGAGTTTTGATCTCAGCCGGATCCTCCTCTCATTCGTTTCCTTAACAGGAAGATGAATGCAAAGCCTGTTATGGCGACGACGGTGAACACTCCAACCAATACAGCCAAGAACATGATATCGGGTGGGGGAGCGCCACCTTCTCGTTCCACGATGATTAGAATCTCCATTGTATTCATGTTCTCATAGATGTCATAAACTGTCACAAGCAATGGATATAATCCTTCGTCCAGTTGGACTATGCTGGTCAGCCAGCCCTGATTATTCATGGTGAATCTTGTGTTGTTCACACTGTAATGGTCAATGCCTGAAAAGTCCTCAGCGAGCACTCGAAGCTGGAGTACATCACCAAGGCTGATCGTGACATTCACATAGTGGTCTATCCATTCTGGTGGAGTTGTGTCCTGAACGATAACCGTCACTATTCCAACGAGCTGGTTACCGAATGGATCAGTTACAACTAGTTGAAGCATATAGACTCCGACATCGAGAGCCACACGATTAGTCAACAACCCGGTCTGAGTTACCCTAAACAGACTATTGTTCACTGAGAATCCATTGATACCAGTATCGTCGTACACTTCAAACTGATGTTCCAAATCCTCTCCCGCCTCGACATAGATTACTCCGGGCTCTGTTAGCCAAACAGGAGGAGATGTATCCGTCTCGGGGAAGAAGCTTGTATCAACAACTTCACCATATGGAGAATGAGTTGCAAGCACACCATTACTCCGGAAAACAGTGACTTGATCACCGCTGCCCAATTGAGTCAATGTCCATACAGCATACCCATTCCAGATGGTGTAGCTACTGATATAATACATGTTGAACCATGCTTCCATCACTATTGGGTCACCAATTTCTGGTAATTCACCAGTCGTAACCGGCGAGTCCATACATGTCATGAAGAATAGGTGCATTCCCATCATACCCACCAAATCATACTCAATGTAACCGTTCAGGATATTGACATGCATAGTTGTGTACATTGTATCAACTGGAACTCCGCTATCATAGTACACGTAGACAGCATCGACTTCAACTACAAAGTCAGAGATCATGTCATTGAATGTGAAATTACGCGCATATTGATACTGACCGTAGGACTCCATGTAATTATAGTAGTCACCTGGTACAGGAGTTAAGATTGGAACAACATCTACTGATTCGAATGTCACCGACGCATATGCAGATGCCATATCATACCAGTAGGCAACTATCGAGATCTCATTTGTGCCATTCTGGAAAACGGGCACCATGAACTCCTGATAACCAGTGTAAAATACATCTGTGATGTAGTCATCATTGACATAGACTTCGATGTAATATATTTCATCAGGAGAAACTGCACTATACTCTAAGTGAACTGTGCCTCCACTAACTATCTCACTCTCAGAAGGTGTCAAGATGTTGAACTCCCGAGGAGCCTCAACTTCGACTAGCCTGGTCCGTACATTATTTGTAGTAGAATACTCTCCAAGCACGACATCCACAGCTGCAGTCAAGTTGTAGACACGGACAGATGTTGGTGTCCACTCATAGACAATACTCTCGCTGTGAAAAGGTGCAAGAGATGCAATGTAGAGTGACTCCACTTGAGAGCCATCAATGAAGAGTCGGAGATAGAAGTTCGACTCAGTGTTGTTTCCTGTGTTAACTACAGTAGCTGTAATTTCAACAGGCACATCGAGCCATACTCTTTCTGGTGCACTCAGAGAAGCTGAGAGATCATGTTCAGGGGTTTCGTATGTGAACTGGATACCAAACTCTGAAAATCCATCCATCGTATCAGCAGGATAAGAATTGTAGTGGATTCCATCTCCATGATTCAATCCAACTGTGGCATCATAGATTGTATACAGTATAAGATAGTTGAACTCAATCAAGCCACCAGCATGAAGTACAACTTGAAATGTCCCAATGTCTGATCCACCAAGATATTCATACTCGTTGAACTGAATCACAACTCGATCTGGAGTGGTCCATAGGTAGATATTGTTACTAGCCTGCAGGTCATCCCATAGGGGAGCCATGCAATATGCATGCATTGGGTCGCTACTTGGGAATTCTGGATTAACAAATTCATATGGGGAGGGATAAGTGAAGCTCATCCAGCCATTACTACTGACATAGACCATATCAAAGACATCGTCGTAGTATGGGAAGCTGAACGGCAGTGGAACTGTTACATATGTGTCATCCCCAGACACATAGAGGTTTTCTCCATTCGTTACCGCATCATACCAATTGTATGCACCTTCCACCATCAGATAGTCCTTCAGGAATTTGATGTTCACCATCTGGGAGTGGATATTGTTCAAGTAGGAGTATTCGCCAGCTACTGGCTCCACAACTGCTGTCACATTATAGATAGTTTCAACAACAGGCGTCCAAGAATACTGGAACGTAGCAGTTGTTCCATTCTCAAACAAAGGTACAAAGAGAGAGTCGACTTCGACTTCATCAATGAAGAGTTTCGCTGTGACATCAACCTCATCATTGAGACCCATATTATACACCGTGACATTGAGAAGTACTTCCTCATTTGGATTGCTTTGTTGTGGGGCACCAAGACTCACAGAAAGATCGTGGTCTGGAATCACGTACTCGGACCAGACTATTGCGTTGTATGCAAGTTGACAGTCATCAGTATTACCCATAAACTCAGGAAGGTTAGAGAAATACACCAAACCCCGGTATGTAAGGATTGTTGCATAACCTCCTGAGTCTTGTGCAAGGTAAGTTGCACCTCTCAATACACTACCATCCCATAGAGAAGGAACCGGATATATAGTACCGCCAAACGCGGGTGAGTATGGGTTTGAAACTCCTGCAAACAATGGATGTGAAGTATTCTCCAAGGTGAAAATAAGAGGAGAGAAAACCTGTGCATCCATAACCATGTCATCTGCAAGACCAAAGAAACTTCCCCACTCGGGATTCATATAGAATGCTGTTGAGCTTACAATCAAACCGTGACCTTGTGCAGTGTAATATTGGATTGCTTCAATCTCTGCTGACGTGTATTCATAGATAGGATATCCAAGATACAGAACATCTGCATCCAGTTCTTCTAACTTGGCAAGAGTGACATCTTCAGTAGCAAAAGTCGTATAATCAATATCCAAAGGCATCGAACCGTAGTCTTCCCAGTTGCTCATGAGATGATCCCAGACGAAATCCTCAGGATACATTGTTCCATAGCTTGGCAGCACGACAACACTCATCCTGACTGGTAATCCAATCACCGAGCTAATATAGCCTGCGAGAGTTCCATTCACAAAGATCTGACCACCATCATTAGGAGTAAGGGTGAGATCTAACATCCCTGAGGAGTTTGTGTAGCCATCAACGGAGTTGCCCAATCCTGTTGCATTGATATAACACCCAACAAGTGGGAATAGTTCGTAGTAGTCAGTGGCAATTATTGTTATGACTTGAGTTGCATAGGGTTCTAAGAATGCTGGTTCTGCACGTAGCGCAATCATAGGTGTGTCATACACGATTATTCCGGTGGTAAAGTTTAGATACCCACCTTTTGTGACGTTGACTTCAATGATTCCTTCGCTTGTGGGTGTAATCGATATACTGCAGATTCCATCCAGTAGAGTAGTATTTACAGCAGTGATTCCACAGCCTTCAAGGCTAATGTCTGCACTCTTTATCGGTGCGCCTGTTGCTGCATCCGTCACCTCAAAATAAATCGTTTCAGTCGTACCTGTCTGAAGCGCATCATCTGACATTGAAACAATTAATGATGGTTGAAGTAGAAATGCAGCTGCATTCGTCACAAGCAAATCTCTTGTTGCCTCATCTTCAATAGCGTCAATAGAGAACCCAATGAATACAACCCCTCCAACTCCGGATGATGGTGCTAGACCACTGATTGCTGTGCCCCCAACATAGCTGCCACCGTATGCTGCAGCGTGAGTAGATCCATTAACTGGATTGAAGACATCAGCATATACAGTACCAAGTCCATCAGCGAGTGGAACATTCGTTGGCATTCCAGACATTATTGGATGTGAGCTCTTCACCAACTCTAGAGATCCTAAGTTTTCAGTATACTCGACATACTCAACATGGAACAGGTTTGGAAATCGAGAAGGTTCACTACTAATGAGTACAGTCAGAATTGAGGCACCTTCAAAGAGTATGTGTCCTCCCTCATTGTGATATTGTTCAAGAACGTCGAGGAGATAACTAAGAGGACCACTCAGAGGATAACCGATGTTGTCTCCTGTTGACACAAAAACTGCATCAAACTCACGAAGGTAACTAATTGTAGGTGCCATCTGATAGATTGGGTAGAATACCGTGATATTGTATTCATCCTTCAGTGCGGATGCAAAATCTCCCGAATTAGCCCCGTCTCCAACGTTATCATCTGCCCATCCACCCGGATAGTCAATCCAATCAGACCCCGCATTGTCTGCGATGACCAGAATGTCTCCTCGATTCACTCTCAATGAAAGCTCAGTCCCACCATAGGTTGTGCCATTGTCCAGCTGAATGTAGAGACGAAGGTCACCAAAAGCAGTCAGATTCAAAAATGATGAATAAGTACCTCCAGATACACTGAAAGTGGAAGTCTGTACTACCGTTCCGCTTGAGTCGATGAGTGACGCATTACCTGTACAGTCTGCAATGGCAGTTCCGGAGAACTGTAAGAACGTGTTGTAAATGGGGTCATTATCTAACTGAAGTGTCACATCAACAAGACCCACCGTGAATGATGTCACGCCAGTATAATCAAAGGGATCAGCTACCTGAGTCCTCACATTATAGATACCTGGATAGTTGGTTGTGTTGAATGTAATAGAATATTCACCAAACGGATTCGAGATTATTGGACTACTGGTTGCGACAGAGCCCATAGGGTCAGTGACTGTGACAACCGCATGCGCGTTGGCAAAGGGAACATTGTTGTATGACAGCAGTGTCCCATTCAGCTGAACAGTTTCTTGAATGTCTACTTTTGATGCAGTCGATGTGAAGTTCTGTTTCCAGTACATATTCATCGAGGGATCTCCAAAGTAGATTGCCTGATATACGGTCTCTAGTGTTGGCTCAGATGTGACGTCATATGTAGTCACCATGTAGTTGAGAGCTTGATGGAACGCCATCTTTGGATTGGCTTCTCTTTCTGAAACTGCTCTCTCGAGGAAGTAGTCCCAGAAGAGATTGTGGAATCCATCAAAAGCCTCTGATGAAGCCCAAGCCACTCGAGTCGCTCCAATATACGCAGCAGCGCCACCGTTGGGATTTCTGAAGAACGCCTCAGCAATCACGGGTTCACCGACCTCAAAATCAAATGCTGCAGTTTCACATGCCATCGCGAAAGCAAACATGGACATGTTACCATTGGATAGTCCCATGACATCAGACGTCATCATAGCACCGGTCCATTGATCATATGCACCATGGTCGAAGAAATCAATGATACCAACACCAGAGTTTATCGCGGATACAACATTGGAGGTGGAAAGTGACCCATCAGTCGAATAGAATCTAGACACATCAAAGAAAGAGTCATAGAGATATTTGTGATTCACCATGTCCTCTGTCATGACAGGACCATCTCCGTAGCCAAAGCAATCATTGGCGATAAGCATGAAGTTGTCCATCCAGTCTCCAGAAACAGGATTACTTTCATATTGAATGATGAGTGAGAGAACGCGTTCAGCTTGAGCATAGGTCTGAACAGGAATACGACCAACCATCAGTTCAGGGAATAGGTCCACACTGTCATTCATCTCGCCATACATATGATTCCCATTTAGATCCCAGTCACCATCAAGACATTCGTAATATAGGTCCGAGGGCTCAGTCCCATTATCGATTCCAGGACCCCAGTATGGATCTACTACTTCTCTTACAGGAACAACATCACCATCTCCAATCAAAAAGACATAGGAGGTGTGATTCTCTGTATACGATGCATTGATGAAGTTACGAACCATCTCCGGAGGGTCATATCCTGGATATGTGTCAAAGATGTCATCTAAAGTTTCAACAAAGACATTGAATCCAATAGCAGTTTTCCATGCAACAAAATCAGCTATGGCTGATTCAAATCCTGGTTCGATGATGATAGTATAGTTGGTACCAGATGCACCACTCCCATTGAATGGCAAATCTTTGAGTGATATTGGATTGTCAAAAGCCACCTCGATTATAATCTCCGAGTTAATTACAGCATTCTTCTTCATTGGATTATACTGCAGAGGTTTGATTGTTAGAAACAATCCCTCTTCCTCCCTCTGTTCAACAATCCGATATTCAACAATTTCTGAATTCAGAAGATTGTTTTGCTCGTAGAAGTCAGGATTGAAGAAGAGTTTGGAATCTGGCGTAACGTCTTTATAGAGTGCGACCGGTTTTGGACCGGGAACTAAATCAAGATTAGAAACCACTTCAGAAGACAATGTTTGAACATTGATACCATTGAAATGGGTATACTCTGGAATTGCCAATAAGAGGTTTCTATATGGCACAACCGGAGATCCATACACACTCGATTGTTGAGTCCCTCCCATCAGGACTGATTGGAAATCTCCCTCATCAAAGGAATATGTAGCAACACTGTAGCTTTCGATGTCGATTCTGATCGTCAACTTAGATCCTGAAACCTCGTACACATAATCAAGACCTTTGAAACTCTCCACTCCTTCAATCAAGGAGTGGTGTACTACTGACTTCATTTTATCTTTGTATGCATCCAAGTGAGTCCCAAAATCAATCGGTTCCACCTCTTCATTCCTTGATGGTGGTCGATAGTCCGAATGGTCAGCTATAGAAACTTCACTCTTATTCTGTGAATTGATGGCTGAAGTTCCTATAGAAGCTGTATCACTCAAAGGTGCAATACCAAGAAACAGCGAATTCAACATTACAAATAGCGCTAGAATACTCAAGACACATCTCATTCGAGAACCGGTCAAATCATTCTCCCCACATTATTATGTAGCGTGCATGCAGAGGATTATTGGTTGTGAAGTCGCTGAAATTGTATCGAGGCTACCCATCCCTTAGCACGACAGGATGTCTTGGGATTTGAAGACTTATAAAATCAAGGATGAAATACGATTATAAGAAAGAGGGGGAGGCTGGATTAGCCAGCCTTCTTTATTTTGGTTCAAAATGGACCCTTGTTGGTGGATTCAACAAGTATAGGAAACAGAGCAGACTCAGTACAACACCGGGCCAGTTCTCTCCGATCGCATAGAGGACCATTGCCAGAACGTTGAATATAACGGCAATCATCCAGCCACCATAGTCCTGCCTTAGAATAAGAGTATACACCCAGAATCCAATCAGTGCTAGAATTGCACCAATGAGAGACAGGTCATTTTCCCAATACCAGTATTCAAAGGCACCAATTATCAGGCCTACGATTGATTCAAGTAGAACCAAGTAGGCGGCAACTTTCACTTCTTGGGGTCTGGCTCCCATAGTACCAGAATCCGCCATCGGAATTTCACTCATGGTGTTTCACCAAAGATTTCAAACCATTCACGATGGGTAATATTACTCTTTCGTGAGGTCTTCAGTTTCGGTAGAATCCTCATATTCATAGAGAATTGACCAGTTTGGAGCATAGGAAATAGGTTCTAGGTCTCTTGCTTCTAACTCAAGTGCTTCAGCTTCAGCAACTATTTTCCTGAGTGTATATGATTTGACTCCTTCCCATCGGAGATAGTCATTCAGGTCACTAGAGAACTCTCCCTGATATCTGCCGCATCTCCCACTGCAGAACACTTTGACCTCTTCACGAATCTCCAGTGGGCTCTCACACCATTTGCAGACCGCTTCGATTCCATGGGCGTGAATTCTACCACCAATCAGTTGAACGAAGAGGACTGTGTCATCCAAATTGATAACACCCCACTCTTCATCATTGTTTGTCGTCTTTCTCCAGAGCTTTCTCTCACGTTTTGGTTTCTTCACTGAAGGTTTGAGTGGCACACTAGGCTTTGGGGGCGCCTCTTCGACTTCACCAAAATCTGATAGTCTGCTTTGGAAGCTCTTCGTCATGCTAGTCTGTATGATGGGGGATAGATAAACTCCTGTTAATTTTGCACAAACTTTTTTTGACAGCTGACATGTCTGAATATCAGCGTGGTCAGAGGAAGAACTGGAATTCACCTTGGATTCTTCCAGTGATTGACTAAGACAGCATGATATACAGAGTCCACGTGGGAAGGGATGGAAATGACTCAAAGACAATATGTGATTCTTCTTTCACTGTGTTTTATCTGGATTATAAGCTTCTCTGCAATCACACCTCTGGAGAGAGTTGATGAGTTAGAATGTGTTCCTCTTGAGATGTTTGACCAAACCCATAGTTTCAGTGCAATCGACTATTCGGCTCTGTGGAACAGCACCTATGGAGGATTTGATAATGACCGACTGTATGATCTTATCCATTGTGAAGATGGTGGCTATGCAGCAGTGGGCAGTACTGAGAGCTTTGGAACCACTGATAGAGATACGTGGGTGGTCAGAACAGACGAAGATGGAACTGTCCTATGGACAAAGAATCTGGGATATAACGGATCTGATGATCAAGGGAATTCCATTTACGAATGTCTGAATGGTGATTTTGTCATTGCAGGACAATATGCAACTGCAGGAGGTTCAAATGGGTATGTGGTACGGGTTAGTGGAACAGGAGTTCTTCAGTGGACTTATGAAATAGGTATAAGCTCTTCATCTGAAACTTTTAGAGACATAATTGAAGCAAACAATGGCGTTATCATCGCCATAGGACAAACAGACAATTGGGGCGCAGGTTTGAATGATGTGCTTGTAGTATCTGTGAGTCCATCAGGATCACCCATCTGGACAAGAACATATGGCGGCGGAAATTCAGACACTGGATATTCTATTGTTGAAAGCACAGATGGTGGATATGCATTACTCGCGAATACATTTAGCTATGGTGCTGGTGATGCAGACTTCTGGTTAGTTCGTATAGATGGAAATGGAAATCCTAAATGGAATCAAACATATGGAGGTGGGTTCCGTGAAAGTGGATACGATATCATTCAGGATACTTATGGCGGGTATGTTATGGCTGGTCAGACGAAGAGTTTCGGGGACCCGCAAGGCGACTTCTATGTAGTCAGAGTCAATTCAGATGGAACTCTTGTTTGGGACGAGTTCTATGTAGGATCAGGAGAGGACTTTGCTACGGGAATAGTTCAAGCCTATCGTGGTGGTTACGCTATTGTTGGCATTTCGGATTACATTGGTATAAATCCCCAAACCAGAATAACACGAATTGAACCAGATAACACAGAAACTTGGTCTTCATGGTATGGAGGTTCTGATGTTGATTATGGATATGAACTCGTGGAGATTTATCCTGAAGAGTATGTAGTAGCTGGGACGAGTAGAACCTATGGAGCCGGGAATTTTGATGGATGGATATTTCTCATACCAGGAGAGCCAAGGCTTATTGATTCTCCAATCGATCAATTCTTTGAATTTGGAGATATTCCAAGTGTTGAACTTCAAGTTCGGTCATCAAGTCCGCTTCATACATGGTGGATAGAAGATACAACAGTGTTTGATATAACAAGAGTTGGAGATTCTCTTTATATTTACACATTATCGACTCCTGATGTTGGATTCTATGAAATATGGGTACATGTCAATAACACCGCAGGTCATGAAAAAGAACATATCTTCTGGATTTATGTGGATGATACAACAGCACCTCATTGGACAGACTTTACTGCTGTGCACACATTGGAGTTTGGTGACCAGTTCCAGTATACACCTCAGGTAGCAGACTTGTCACTATTGGGTGATTGGTTCCTTACTGGATCTTCCTACTTCACCATTGATATCAGCCGCGGGGAGATTACAAATAGTGGCTCACCACTAGTCGGTGAGTACAATCTGGAAATTCAAGTCAATGATATGTATCACAATTCACTGTTTGATGATTTGCAGATTGTGGTCCAAGACACAGTCGCTCCCGTTTGGGACCAAACCCCTCAGGACCAAGAGATGATTTATGGAACTCAATTTGTATATGATCTGAATGCATCAGACCTGGCTGGTCTTTCTTCGTGGTGGGTTGACAATCAAGAGTTCTCGGTTGATAGTGTGGGGCGTGTTAGAAACTTAGTAACACTTGCACCGGGAGACCATACTGTGACAGTGTACGTTAGTGACAATAATGACAACATCCAGCATGCGACATTCACAATTCATGTTGGAAGTCCATTTATCACTGAACCTAGCGGAACACCAAGCATCATTGATTCTGCAATATTATTTGGGGCTGGTGTAATCGCGACTACAGCTGTCGCTGCAGTTGTCTGTGCTTTAGGACGTCGAAAACCATCAGGATCAAAGTAGATTGATTTCAGTTAATGGGAAGGAATATCAAGAACAGATGTTCCTTTCCAATCTCAGGAGGTTCGTGTTTGCAGTATCTGGATTTGTATTTGTGGCTCATGTTGATCTCGACATTAATGATCTTCGTACTCATCTTCGTATGTTCCGGAATCAAGGTGCTCAAGGAGTGGGAACGTGCTGTCATACTGAGACTTGGAAAGTACTATGGGGTCCGGGGACCTGGGATTATCTGGAAAACTCCAATCTTAGATAAGATAGCTCTTCGAGTGTCACTAAGAGAACAATCAACTGAAATTGACACTGGCAAGTACATCAGCTCAGACGGTTCAACTCGGCGATTGAAGGGCATTGTAGTTTGGAGGATTATAGATATTGAAAGATACGCACTCCGACTTCAGGATCACGAAAGAACAGTGCACTCAACCATTCATCATCATGTCAGTAAGGTTGCCGAGTCGATGACGAGTGATGCGGTATTCAGTGATACAGACGATCTTGCTTTTAGAGTCAGAGCAGCTCTAGAACCCACCTTCGAGAGTTGGGGGCTGAAAGTGGTCAAAGTTGACCTTCGAATAGCACCAGACTGGGAATGACGTAGGGTTAGAAAGTTAACCCTGTTTTTGCCCCTCCTGAAAGGACTTCTTCTAGCAATATTTTAGAGCCCATACCCAGTTTCTGGAACACGAAAAATGCTTGATTAAATCCAAAATTCCTGACGTCATATACTCAATTTCTGGATATGGAAAATGGCTGATAATCTACCGACAACAAAACTACATAAGACTACAATCGGGCAGCGGATGTACACATGGTTTTCGCTTTCGCGAGGGAAATACATGATTAGAAAAACAATCACTTTCTTGTTTGTCGTTTTGATGGTGTCATCAATCTTCATGACCCCTCAGTCGACAAACATCAGCACGCTTGAGATCACACCTGAGAAAAATAATCTGGTAGCTGAAACGGATCTGAGTAGAGTCACTTTGGAAGCTGATATAGCTCCTAACGGAGATTTTGAAACTTGGTCCGTACCATATTATCCCACTTATGTATATACAACGAGAACGACTGAAGAGTCAACATGGATTGAAACGGTGATCGTCAATGAAGGTTCAAAGGCTGTTGGCATGCAAGCTCGTTCACTTGATGGTTACTTTGAGTCAGAAGTTCGTCTGACTCAGCAATCTTGGGTGTACTGGAGCAACCCGGTAAATGCAACAATTGACCTCGATTGGTACCTCGATGAAATTGGTACGCCTTTGAATTCAGATTACTTCCGAATGCAAGTTAGGATGAGTGGTCGGAACATCTACTATTATCTTGGATGTGATACAACATCTACTAACGTTTCATATGCCGGGTTCATTAATGTAGATGGACCGATAAAGGCATGGAATCATCTCCATAGAAACCTGACAAGTGACTACTTCGATGTGTTCGGTCTCTATCCAACGCAATTCGAATTGATCTACTGGTGGGTCTACTCAGAAACGACGGAATATACACGGGCCTATATGGATGACGTGAACCTTGTCAATGGAACATACGTTCATGTTGGTGGGTCCACACTCAATGGAAACTTTGAAGGCAGTGGAGGATGGACATACCAGAGCGACACTGATCCAGCTGACATCTCTCAGAGTTCAACGAGTCATGGGGGGAATTGGAGCATGAACATGACTTCAATCTCATACGACTATTCTGCTCGTGCTACGGCTCAGATATATTTCGGTAAAAGACTCTCACCAGACAATCAAGGTTTGTTTTCATTCTTTTGGCGGATAGATGATTGGGTGAATCCAACCACGAACACCATAGCTGAAGTGAGGGTGGCGGTTTCAAACACAACCACAAGCCTGACAATGCACTATTACCTCTGTGTTGGTGGGGCTGGAACACTACCGATAATCCTCTTCGGAGATGATATGAAATTCCAAGTCATTGATTTCAATTTGACTGATACATGGAACTATTTCGACCGTAACATCTGGGAGGACTTTCACACATATAGTAACTCACATGACCTCTATCTAGATAGTATATCGTTCTATGTAACTACGAACGACCCAGATAGTCGATTGTCAGTTTTGTTTGACGACATGACCTTCACGTCTGTCCTCGTTACTGACACGGACTATGAAACACAGGGTGCAATTGGAACTCCAATAGAGGGGTGGACAGAACCAGTAGGCTATGACACGTTCACTGTCACTGATTTTGCCGCTAATGGAATCAAAGCTGGAAACCTGACTCTTGAAGATAGCCAGGACTTCTATGCAGACCAGTCATTTGGCAAACTAAAGTTTGATTCTACAACAGAGATTATCTTTGATTTCAATTTGTATCTGGACCAGTTCAACGAAACTGCGGATGACGACTTTCTACTCTTTGAGTTTACATTTGGAGATGGTGAGGAACTAACGTACATCATTGCCAATGCAAGTTCAACTTTCGAGGAATGGATATCTGAAACATCAAATGTCATCTTCCTAGAGGCTGTCACCGAAGACCAATGGTTGAACTACCAAATGGACTTGGTTCATGACTATGAAGCAATAATTGGGAGTCTACCAG
The DNA here is from genome assembly GCA_048882325.1 of Candidatus Thorarchaeota archaeon. Lineage (GTDB taxonomy): Archaea > Asgardarchaeota > Thorarchaeia > Thorarchaeales > Thorarchaeaceae > SMTZ1-45. Next base: position 28,314 of record JBHLRS010000007.1, read on the forward strand.
ACACAACTCTGGATGATTTCTTTATGATTTCTGTTTCCTCGACTAGTAGCAAGCTGGTTGCTTACATTGATGATCTATATCTCTACTTTGACCCAGCTCCTGAGATAAGCAATGTCGGACAGACTCCTCTCAATCCAGAGGTTGGAGGATTCACACTGGTATCGGCAACTGTTGTTGATGCCACCATCGACTCAGTTGTCTTGAACTATCGAGTTGATACAGGGTCATGGATGACTCTTGATATGGAACAGACTGTTGGTGATTCATTCATTGCGAATATGACTAGTCTTTCTGAAGGAACATATGAGTACTATATCACTGCAACCGATGCTTTTGGAAAGGCGACTGATGCTTTGAATGACACAGATTACTTCTCATTCAATGTTGGTGAAGGACCAACTACACCACCGGGTGGTCTGCCGATATTGCCCATTGTGGCTGTCATTGTGATAGCTGCTGTTGGAGTTGTAATTATTCTCTACATGTTTGTACTCAAGAAAAAAGAATAGATAAAACAGAGCCCAGTCTCGATGACTGGGACTCCATTCTTTTTAACCGATTATTCGTCAGAGATGCCAGCGAGATATTTGGCGATTTTCTTCCGTTCTTCAACATCATAGCCCTTTAAGATCGCAACATCCTCCATCTGAGGACTACCTCCACCATGTAGACCTGCTACAGCTGATACACCACCGATTGACGAGCAGAGCATATCTGAAAGAGTCCGATAGAGCTTGTACACATCCTCTGATGGCACATCCTCCTTTCGCTTGATGTACTTTTGAATGAAGGGACCAATCGTTTCATCATAGAAATCCGCTTCATGTGGTAGAGTTGCTGGTAGACCTCCTGAGAGATCTGCTAAAATCTCAAGCTCGTGATAGTAGTTCTTTCCTGCATGCTTGCGACCCACATTACAGAATACTGGGTCTGGAATCATAGTTCCAGAATCATCCTTAGTGGCCTTGTGTGCAGCTGCAATGCCTGCAGCATAGACGAGTTCACTCACACTGATTAGATCAGCAAGCTTGGATTGAACATGTTTCTTGTCTTCAATTCCATTGTATTCGCTGACTAATGCACTGAATCCCAGAATAATCTCTGAACTTGCTGGCTTACAACCAGTGTAGCTATGTCGATGAAACAGGGCAAAGAGTAGGGCTGTCCAACCACCAAAAGCATGCTCTCCCTCTCCACCGCCCAAAAAGACTCGTTCGTTTGGCACAAACACATCATCAAAGATTATGAAGTTCTCAACATCACCAAATTCACCAGCAGGGCAAGAATAGTGCTCACGTTTATGGCCAGAAGCTCTGGTCACAAGCTTGACACCATCACAATCTGCAGGAATTGCAAAAGCAACAGCGTATGCATCTTCCTCTGGAGTTAGCATTCGGGTTGGAAGTACAATGATTTCCTCTGCCACCGCTGCCGCTGTAATATGATTCTTTGCTCCTCTGACCACAATTCCATCGTCACGATATTCAACGACTCTGAGGTAGAGGTCTGGGTCGGCCTGCTGATGAGGACGTAGTGCCCGGTTACCCTTGACATCTGTCTGGGCGCAGCTACCCACAATGTCATTCTCTTGCCAATACTTCAGATATTCTTTGAATCTTTGATTATATGGACGACCAGTCATCGCTTCAGCACGATGAGTGATTATGGACAAGGCGTTCATAGCATCAATACCCATGCAACGAAAGACACAACCTCCAGTTTGGCGACACAATTTCCTAGTGAGTTCTTGTTTTTTCAGCAGGTCGTCAACGCTTTGGTGGATATTTGTAAAGCGATTGATTGTTCCTTGATCCGGTGTTTCAACTTGTAACAAATCCTTGAATTCAGGATCATTTACCTTGTCTAACGTGAGAGCCATAATCTTTGCGACAGATTGGAGTCGCGAATCATCGCGACGTACACTCTCCCCATTGATGATTACGTTTGGTTTCATCTCGTACAGTTTTTGAAGAAACTCTTCTCCAGTCTTCATCATAATCAACTGTAACAAATTGTGCATACTGATACTTAACTTGAACGGAATAATGGGAATTCTTGAAGGAAATGACGGAAATCGACATCTATCAAAACCAATAAGACCATCGACATTTCATGAAGAAATTCTCGACAAAATGAGAATGCTCTTAAGGAAAATCAAGAGACTGGCTGTGTGAGGAGATATTTCTTGACGGATTATCTTGAGAGTCTGAAGGGAGAAATTAGTCTTGTAACTAAGACACTTGACAACTTCTTCTCTGACAGAGTTGATCAAGCGACCCAATTTGGTCAATGGCATAGACAATATTATTCCAATATCAAGGAGTATATCATGCGGGGTGGCAAAAGACTGCGTCCTGTCCTCGTGATTCTTGGCTATAAGGCAGTTAAGGGAGATACAGTTCCTGAGAATCTATACACTGCGGCTCTATGCGTAGAGATTCTCCACAATGGCTCTCTCTTGCATGATGACCTCATTGATCATGATGAAACTCGACGAGGCGGAAAGACATTTCATGCTACCTATCGTGACATCAATTTATCTCGAACCAAAGATGAGGGTGCAGCATTTGATTATGGAATGACTATGGCTATTCTCGGTGGCGACTCACTCATCAACCTGGGAGCATCAGCTATCACAGCTGCCAATTTAGAATCAGACATCTCCTCGCACCTTCATCATCTCTATGAGTTTGCATTCCAACACCTCGTTGACGGGGTTCTATTAGAGATGAACATGATATCGGATGAAACCGCAACCACGGATACTTATCTTCAAATGGTTAGAATGAAGACAGCAGTCCTCTTTGACAGGTCACTCATGATGGGTGCTGCTGTTGCTCGAGCTACTGGATCTCAGCTCATTGCTCTGGAGGAGTTTGGCATTAATGTGGGTAAGGCATTTCAAATCCAAGACGACATTCTCGGATCATTTGGTGATGAAGAGAAACTTGGAAAATCATCATCCGGTGACATACGAGAAGGAAAGAAAACCATGCTTGTATTTGAGGTGTATGCCAAGGCTGACAGGAAACAACGAGAGGAGTTTGACAAGCTTCTAGGTAAGCCAGAAATATCAGACGAAGAGATAGAACGTGTTCGTGAGCTATTTCGTGTAACTGGTGCACTGGAGTCTACACAAAAGAAGATGACCGAACTCCTGACATCCGGACAACAAGCATTGGAGAAAGCAGAGCCCGCCTTCGATGAGAAATACAAGAACTTCCTCATAGGACTCTCAGACTTTCTAGTTCAGAGAGATTTCTGAAATCAAGAAGAAACGCAGAATTTAATTTTAATATTTGAAAAATGAGAGAGGGGATAGATCAATCTTACTAGCAAGATTTCATTATCCTCATCCCTGCTAGCCTAGCTGATGCAAGAGCACGAGTGTTCTCACGGACTGACCCTCTTCCGTTCATTCCTGGAACAACAACCGTTTCGATAAATTCCATTTCAAGGTAGTTGCAGATGTCCTTAATCATGCCAATGGTATGTCGAGCATAGTGTTCATTCCCACCACCCATAGGAATTGCAGCAATCACTTTCTTACCCTGGAAACACCTCTGATCAAGACCATACCATCTATCCACAAAGAGCTTAAACTGAGCTGTCGGTCCCCACCAATATATTGGGGTACCTAAAACCCAGACATCAGATTTCTCCATAAGCGGAAAGAGTGTTTCCATATCATCCTTGTGAACACAGGAACCTGTACGTTGACAATTGTTGCAGGCTTGACAGGGAGCAATCTCCAAATCATTCAATATGACCTTATCAGATGTTGCTCCCTGCTCAACAGCAGAAGCGATGATGGTGTCGACCAGTGTTTCAGTGTTTCCGCCACGTCGAGGGCTACCAACAATTCCAAGAACATGCTTGTCTTTGTAGGGCATCACTTCTCACCTCCACATAGGGTTACTTCTTCTTTCTCAACCAAACAGATTCGAAATCAGTGAGCTCTGGTCGTAATTCAGCCAGACCAGCTATCGCAGGACCTTCTCCTGTAATCCAGCTCTCAGCTTGAATTGGTATGTCGGTCCAGCCGGCATTCTTGCACTCCTTCGCCATCTCGACCAACAAACGTGTCCAAGCATACTCGTACCCTGGTCGTATCGCAGTGAAGCGCATAATTATTCGGGCTTTGTCACTACGAACCCTGTTGCCATCAGGCTCAAATCGAAGTGGGGCGGTTCCAGCAACAACTTTGTCACCGTCATATAGAAGAACAGCGTGTCCCGTCTCTAACACCCTGTCAGTGAAGTAAGACCTTGCAGCATCCTCGTCAGCCACCTGATTCCGTAGTCCTTCTTCCGCCATGAAGATTTCCACAAGATCATCTAGGTCATCCTCTGTTGCTGACTTACTCTTTAAAGCAGATGCTTTCTCTGTGACCTCCAACTTGCTGGTATCTTCAACATCAAGTGGGAGAACATATGCGTAGATCCGCTCATCCTCCTCGAAACCACGCTCCTTGAAAAAATCAACTTGTTTTTCTCTAAGGTTAGATCTGGTGATTATAGTCGTGCCAATCTCCTTTGTTTCTTCTCTTTTATCAAGATACGAAAGGAGTTCGTCAAAGATCTTTATCTGAACCTCTTCAGGACATCTTGGCATGGTCCATGGATATCCGATATATGTTCGACCTTCACCTGAAGACGAATCCCTAGCAGTGACGTACGCTAGAGGTTCACCATCTTCGGTGAGTGCATATCGGGTCATCTCTGGTGCCCTCTGCAGGTTTCTCTGTCGAATTACCTCGGCTCTTTCTGGGATGCCTGATGCAGCTGAGAATATTTGGGCTTGAATATCTTCAAGACCTTTGTCAGGTTCCCAAACTGTATACTTGACTTTCAATTTCCAAGCCACCTCATCTGTGCTACTCGACCCTGTATCTCATGAAGAGCTCAAACTCATCCAGGTCAGAATCGATGCCAGCTATACCAGTCGCAACAGCCCCACTTGTTGAGAAACCAAATTGGACTCTTAGTGGAATGTCTTTGATACCTGACTTCTTGATGTCTTTAGCAATCTCAACCACAAGTCGATTCCAAGCGTAGCGATATCCTGGTCTGATCGCAGTGAATCTCATGAGCAAACGCTCTTCCTCACCGAAGAGGAAGACACCATCAGGCTTTAGCCTAAGCGCAGCACTAGCTGCTACGAGTTTGCCTTCTTCATAAAGCATGATCGCGTTGCCTTGTGGTAGGACACGGCCGGCAAAGTAGTTCCTGAATCCTTCCTTATCAGGAAAGGCTCGTCCCAGATCGGGATCTGACATTGCTACCTCAATCAATGCGTCAACATCATCCTCAGTGGCAATCTTCACCTTTAGCTTGGCAGGTTTACCTTCCAGCTTTTTTGAAGCCATCTTCTCGACATCGAGGTCTTTCGTGTATCGATAGGCACGTTCATACTCAGTAAATCCTCGTTCCTCGAACCACTTGATCTGGTCCTTTGCAATCTTCGAGGAAAGTACAATCCCAGTGCGAATGTCCTTGAGCTTCTTGTCTTTCTTCAGATGATCTAATAATTCATTGAAGATCTTCTCCTTAGCCTCTGGGGGACAGTCAGGAAAAGACCATGGGTATCCAATTCCGCCCTCAGCTGGATTTTCATCATTTATCCATGATGTAACATAGGCAAGTGGTTCACCTTCCTTCGTGAGTACGTAGCGAGTTGAATCCTCACCTCGTTGTATGTTTCGTGGCTTGATCTCCTCTGGACGTGCTGGAAGTCCAGACACTCCAGTATAGATCTTAGCCTGTGCTTCTTCTAATTTCTCATCGGGATTCCATTTCTTGTAAATAACGTTCATCTCGATTTCTCCTCTAGTTGTTTTGCAAAAGCAAATGAGACTCAATTAATGGTTTGGGTAATAAACCTTCTTACTTGCTTTGCTTTAAAGAACACACTTATATTGAACATTGGTGTGGTATGCCAACTATCGGAAGACTGAACATCTCAGTGAGAGTCAGGTCGAAGGCTAGTATTCCTTTTCTACATCTGAATCAGTGTGTATATGGAAACAATGAGGAACGCGACAAGGAAGACAGTAATCATTCCAGCTAAAGTTCTTGAATACCCCTTAGGTGTTAACTGGTCCTCTCTGTCCATCTTCTTTGCAAGGGGATAGAGTTTCCAATAGAATGTGGATATTGAAAGCATCAACGCCCATAATGCCCAGAAGTGCATCATTGGTGTGCCAGACAATATGATAACTGTAAGCAAGAGTAGGAAGATTAGTTTAGTACCAGCAACCCAGTTTACCAAGTAGCTAGTGAAATTATGCATCTCAGGATCACTCTTAGATTTCTCCCAAGCAGTGAAGACACCCACACTGTTTGCAATCTTAGAGTCTTTTCTGAAATAAAGCATCATGACGTTAGAAAATTCTAGAATCATGAATGCGGCGATTGCGATGATTAAGAGACTCATAATACATTCAGCGGACTAGGTCCATAATATATAGATACTGCTTATTGTTTGCACAAAAAACGTAGGAAGGTGGGATACAAATCCCTACCCTCCATACCAGTTCGGATTGATTTACCCTTACATCATTGGTAGAAGTTTAGTCGCCTCAATGGATGTTCGGACTTCTTCTAGCCTTTTGCTAAGTCGAGTGTATTCCTCGTCACTTCGTAGGCTTTCGACCTTCATCTTGTAGTCATTCTCATCTTCGTATTTGGAGATGTAGAAGATCTCATTCTCATCATCCGCATTAGACCAAAAGCCTACAATGTCCACATTGTGTCTTTCGTAGATCTTTTGAAACTTAGAACGTAATTCATCCATCTCTTTACCAGAATTAGATTTTGACCTGTATAACATGTACATAGCCATGATTATCACTGGGAATTAACCATAGTTAATTCCCTTATAATAGTTTCGAGAGGGATTTGGAAATTAAAAAGGGATGTGAAATAAAACCCCAGTCGCCTACTAGACCTCTATCTGCATTAATTGACAGTGAGCGCGCGCAAACTGAAACTGTTAAATGGGAACATGACAATGAATGAATATCATTCAGTCAGATTGTTTGATTCATGATCTGAAAACCTCTCAGATTGTGCCTCAAAGAATCGCAACAGAAGACAGTCGAGCTTCTATGGTGCTGAGTGATGTGCTAAGAAATGAGGTACAAAAAATGAAAGATGAAAGACGCTCTATTTTAAAGAAGATAGCTGACGGAGAGTTGACCATAGAGGAAGGTCAAGAACTCCTAGAGCAGCTTGACCAGCAACGAAGGGATGACACTGATGATTCTTATGTCCTTATCCATGGCAGATTTTTTCATGGAAAAGAGCTCGAGAGAATCAAAAGGAACGCAATTCCTAATGTAAATCCAGAGTTTTTGGAAGAGTTTGAAGCCCTTGATTTAGACCGGGTTTCATATCGAGTAATTGAGGATCTTATCGTCAAGCATGTCAGAAGCGAATATCTCGCTGAGATGGCTGAAATTGGTTATCCCGACATTGGCAACAGAGACCTTGCTCTTCTCATCATGAATGGCGTTGATCCTGAATATGTGAAAGAACTTCAGAAGTTTGGCTACGATAATTTAACAATTCGGCAACTTGTGAAGATGGCAATCCACACCGTCACTCCAGAGTACATACAGGAGCTAATTGAACTTGGTTATGAAGGTCTGCCTGTCAATCAACTAGTGAAAATGAGAATTCATGATGTGAATCCTGAGTTCATCAGAGGTTTGCAGGAGCTAGGATATCAAGATATCCCAGCGAACCAACTCACCAAGCTCACAATTCATAACGTGACAGTTGAGTTTGTGTCAGCACTCAAAGAACTTGGGTATACAGACATTCCAATTAGCACTATAGCAGAGTTGCAAATCCATGAAGTCACTCCGGATTTCATTCGTGCAATGAATGAAGCAGGTTTGAAGGATATCCCACCTGGTCAACTAATAAAGATGAGAATACATGAAGTGGATCCGGGATTTGTTGTTGAACTTGCTGAAGCTGGATACCCAGACCTCTCACCAAATCGGCTTGTTGAATTCAGAATTCATGAGGTGGATGTTGATTTTGCTAGAGGTTTAAAGGAACTAGGATATGATGAAATCTCACCAAGACATCTTGTCAATATGAGGATTCACAACCTTAGCTTAGACTACATCCGGGAGTTAGCTGAACTGGGGTATGAATCAGTCAGTCCAAGTGTCCTAGTCGATATGAAGATACACAGTGTACCATTGGATTTCATTCGTGACTTGAAAGAGATGGGCTTTGAAGACATCTCGCCCCGAAGGCTGATTGAGATGTGTATTCACAATGTAGACTCATATTTCGTTCGAGCTTTTAAGGAACGAGGGATGGATAATCTCACTGATCGTCAGCTGATTGATATGAGTATCCACGATGTGGACCCTAGTTTCATCGATGAAATGGGCGAGCTTGGATACACTGATCTTCAGGCTCGAGACCTCATAGAGATGAGCATTCATGGTGTTGATGCTGACTTCGTACGTAAGATGCAGCGTTTAGAAATTGAAGATCTGACTATAAGAAAGCTGATCGATATCAAGATTCATGGGATCTTTGATTGATTGGTCTTTGCGAGAGTTGCATTCAAAAACTGCATTCTCGCTTCAATCTTTTTTCTCAGCCCTTTTTGTCTTGTCAACATCGTACTATAATCACCTCTGAAAAAGGCTAAATCAAAGCTCCGTGTCTAGAAGCGATGGTAGGTTCCAATGGCAGATTCGGATTCAAAGATGATTGGAGATCAAGCAAAAGAAACGACGCTCAAGTTCATTGATTGCATCAATTCAGGTGACTGCGAAGGGCTTACGGCACTCCAGACGGAAGATTTCACATTCATTGACCTGTCTGGTGACATGCACATTGGGAAAGACAGCTGGGAGAACTACTTCTCCTCCTATCCAGACTACAAGATTCATGTTGACAAGCTTATCACAAGTGGAAACGGAGTTGCTGTGATTGGACGGACAACTGGATCCCATGCAGGTCCCGAGGTTGATGAGAAGTGGACAATCCTGTGGACTGCAGGAATCCGGGATGGTCAAGTAGCTGAGTGGCGAATCTACACTGACTACTATGACATCAAAGGAATTTAGTCAAGGATTTTTTGTTATATCACAGTTTGAGACTGGATTATTGACATAGATTAATTCTGTGCATAGACACAGTTTAGCAACGTTCAAATATTGAGCATTTGCATAAAATTCTTTAATTCGCATGTCACTATAGTGTAGAGAGAGAAGGAGAAGAATCCATTAAGATAATGGGCTATAGTGGCAGAGGAGGAGTGTGTAATGACCAAACTACATTTGAAAAGAGGTACAAGCTGCATTCTTGGGCTTGTTCTCGTATGCCTAATGGTGTCAGCATCTTTTGTTGGTTTATTGGATAAAACCAAAATATCCACATCTGAGAATGCTCAACCTAAAAGGCTTGAAGAAACGGTTCCAGTTCTTTCTCTAGATGATATGCCTCTGCGTCAAAGTACACCCTTAGTATACGATTCGGAGTCAGATAGAATCATTCTCTTCGGAGGATCAACTCAAAATGTAGAGGCTGGGTATTCCGACACCTGGAGCTATGACTATAATACCAATACTTGGACCAACATGTCCCCTGCAATCCATCCACCTGCATCAAACAGTCATGCGATGGCTTATCACTCTGGAGCTGACAGGATGGTGCTCTTTGGAGGTCATGTATCAGGTTCAGGTGCGTCTTGGTTAAATCATAACGAAACTTGGACATATGATTATAACTCAAACACATGGACGAAAATGTCCCCTGCAATTGCGCCGCCAGCTATGTGTGGTTCAATGGAATACGACAGTGAGTCAGATCTCATTGTTTTAGCTGGTGGGTGGCCAGATGGCGGAACATATGGAGATCATTTTGCCGAAACATGGACGTACAACCTGACATCTGATACATGGACGAATGTCACGCAAAGTGTCCACCCCACACCGCGAGGTTGGACTCAGTTGACGTATGACATTGAGTCTGATCTTATCGTAGCTTTTGGGGGATTTGATTTAGAGACATGGGCGGTATTGAACGATACTTGGACATACGACACCAATACCAACACTTGGACGGAGATTTCCACGGTTGGACCGCAAATAACAGGAGATCTTGTGTATGACAGTGAGTCAGACAGGGTGGTCTTCCAAGGTGGTTGTCTGGATATGTCTGAATATCCTGAAGACCTGGTTTCTGAAACTTGGCAATATGACACAAATACTGAGACCTGGGAGGAGATGATCAATGATGTCAAACCGCCTAAGAGGTCTCGAGGAGAGATGGCCTATGACAGCGAGTCCGACAAAGTCATCCTCTTTTCAGGCATTGTCTGGACGGGATTCCCTCCAGAAATTGTTTCTGACTGTTGGGTATATGACCTGAACAACAATCTGTGGAATAATTTAGAGTGGGACTGGCAGGAGATGACTCCAGCATTGTCTCCAGAAGCCAATGCATGGCCAGCAATGACGTACGATTCAGAATCTGACCTAACAGTATTATTCGGGGGACACTCAGAGGAAGAGTACCTAGCGACAGGAGTTTGGGGCGATAACGAGACCTGGGTCTACGATTTCAACACTAATACCTGGACCAACATGAGTCCATCAACTGGACCTTCCAAGAGATGTTTGATGAACATGGTATACGACGAAGAGTCTGACATCATCATTTTGTTCGGTGGAGTTGCACGAAGCGACTCTGGACCTGTCAAGATTTTCGGAGACACTTGGACATACGATGTGAATACCAATGTGTGGACTAATGTGACTCCAGCTACCAGCCCAAGCAAACGTCTTGTCTATGGGATGACATATGATTCAAATTCTGATCTTGTGATCCTGTTTGGAGGGTATGATGGGACTGATAACTTGAATGACCTCTGGACCTTTGATTATAACTCAAATACGTGGACCGAAATGAGCCCACCAACGAGTCCAGAGCCGCGAAATGCTGCAGCAATAACATATGATGAAGAGTCAGATCTGTGTGTCCTGTTTGGCGGGTACACTTTCACCTATCCATATGAGTTAGCAGACACATGGGTCTACAACGTATCTGCAGACACCTGGACTGAAATGAGTCCCTCCTCTCATCCCTCAAAACGGAGTGAGATGCAAGCTGTATACAATCCCTATGTTGACAGGGTCATTATGTTTGGTGGTTGGGCATATGATATTGTCTATGACGAAACTTGGAGCTATGACTATAATAACAACACTTGGGTGGAAACGAACACACCACACGCTCCATCTGCACGATACTGGTATGGACTAGCATTTGACTCAGAATCAAATCGAACCATCCTGTTTTCAGGAAATGATGGACTCGCTGGTGCAATGCATATAGTAGAGGCAGATACATGGGCTTACAGGTATCAAGTACATCCTTTGATTATACCTAATCCACCGGAGAATCTAGTTGCCACTAATAGTGAGGACGGTCCGGTTCTAGTATGGGATGCTCCAGTTCCAATAGCGGGTGTAACAATCATTGGATACAATGTCTATAGAGGAACAGAGTCTGGAATCTACGAGCTGTGGAAAGAATTAGGCGATGTCCTCACCTACACTGATTCGTCTGTGGGGTACGATATATCCTACTACTATGTTGTTACAGCAGTGTCGGAAGGTGGAGAATCATTATTCTCAAATGAAGACTCATACTGGAGGCCGCTTGAACAGTACAATGATGATACATACACATTCATCGTCTACGGTGATACGAGAGCTGGTGATGACACCGCTGTGTCTTGGCTACATGATGACTTGGTGAGTAAGTATCTTCAGTATGATCCCGAAATGGTCGTTCATTCAGGTGATATGTTGTATCACGGTGGAGAGTCATATCAATGGCCTCTATTCAACGACTCACTTGCTGCCATCTGGGAATGGGACTCAGACATCGAGTACTTCGGTGCTGTTGGCAACCATGAATGGTATACGGATGTGTATGGCGTTAATGATCAGAACTTTACCAATTATCGGGAGTTCTTCGACTACTCAGCTGTTATTGACGAACCTGGGGAGACTGAACTTTACTACTCTTTTGATCGGCAAGGGATTCACTTCATAATTCTCAATACAGTCAATGATTGGGTTGGGACAACATACACCTGCCCGGCGGCACAAATGGCGTGGCTAGAAGCTGATCTTGCAAAGGACTATGAAACAGTCATCGTGTCCACACACTATCCACTCTATTCAATACTTGCGGATAGACCTGAGAGATTAGCAGAAGCTGCGAGTGTTAGGGCAGCATTCCAAGACCTGTTTATCGAGTATGCAGTAGACATAATCTTCACCGGGCACAATCACTACTATCACCGGGCTCCTCGTGATGGCATTCAGTATGTCACTGCTGCTGGTGGAGGGGCACCACTCTATGCAATCAGTACTGTGGGCACAGATTGGGAACCGGGCGATGTTGGATTTGGTGAGTACCACTATTGCGTGTGTAAACTAAATCCATTGAATGCAACCCACAATCGTCTGACCATAGATGTTGTTCTACTGGATGGAACTACAGCTGATACATTCAATATCGATGTATTGAAACCACCGGTAACTACGACAACATCATCAACCACAACCTCACCAACCACTCCGGTTGAACCACCTTCATTCCCAATGACTTTGGTGGTAGTGACAGCTGGTGCAGTACTGGTCGTTGTTGTTGTTGTACTACTCCTTCGAAAGAAGAAATAGATGAAGCAAAAGGGGTACTTGGCATGTGCCCCAACCTTTCATCACCAAACGACATAGACACAAAGAATGGTCATATGCATAGTTGAAGTACTAATAATGTCAATTACCGAGGTACCGACTGTGGAGAGAGAAGTCACAATCTACAACTTCTGTCCTTGCTTCAAGGATTTTGAGGGGGAGTTGATATGCTTAAACAATGACAGTCTCTGTGATATTGAACACTCTATATTCGCAGCTGACATTCTCAATCAGGACGCCTCACTAGAGCTAGTAAAACAGTTCGAGGCTACTGATAGTAAGACTTGTTACTCATCGATTTACACGCACGATGGTTCGGTTTATTGCTCATCTCAGGGATTTAAGATCCGCATCCATAGAGAGGACATCACTGAAGACATGCTGCTGCAGTCAATCCGGCTCTATGCATTAGGTCCAACAGAAATCACAGTGGATTGTGCCTCGTGCATTTATGGAATCCTGCTAGCACTCGTTCTTTCTCAAGACCAAGCCTCTATCAAACGGTACCTAGATGAGTTCTCTCTCAAGGTTGCAATCAGCTTCACCGAGATGGAACTTGAGGAGATTGATGAATCAACTCCATACTTTGAAACTGTCCAGGCATATCTTGTACGACTTCTCGAGGACCAATACTATTGGCAGGACATCCACGAAAAGCTTGTGGAAAAGGAGGAACCTGCATCTTTGGTAGAATTGGTGGGTAAAATGGAGCTATTGAATAGACTCCAGTTCCTTTTCTACAGTCAAGTTCTGAATATCAGAAGTATTGAGAACTCAAGAATACTTGTTCGAATGCTCTCTCATATACTTCGTACTTCCAGAAACATCCTGAGTCTCAACGAAGAGATTCACTCATTGGTTTCTACAGACACTATTGGTGGTCATGAGGAAGATGAGATTCTTATAGGAAAGATCGAGGACTACATGGAAAAAAGCAGGACACTCGATCACTTCTTTGGGAATATCGCGGACATCATGAAGGGTGGTTCTTAAGCCAGTATCATGATGCTACGATCTTCCGATACAAAATCGAAATGAATAACAACATCAGCAACGCAACCCCGGTTATCCCAAGGTAGAGTGATGTCATTCCAAGTTGAAAGAATGGTTCATATACAGTCGGTATTAGAGCGACTCCAAAGAAAGAGGCGGATGTCACCACTCCTGCGAGAACACCTCGTCGCTCAGGTGAGATGAGTTGGCTATATGTAATCATCAGAGGAAATAGAACACCTCCCGCCCAACCCATTGCAGCGAGTGCGATCCCAACAATTAGAGTTGCACTTGGTAGTGTGATATCTCCAATCATCAAGAATAACGTGAGCGAAGCAAACAGTGGTATGGCACCTATTGAAATTGAGAAACCAAATCCTCTTGTTTTGATGATCCTCCCTAAAGACGCTCCAGCGATTGCTCCAAGAATTCCAGCAACAAGAAGCATGGTTCCTGTGATTGATTCGCTCACAGAGTTAGTGAGTCCCCTTGATGTCCAAACCAATGTTCCAAGGTATGTCATTGTGATGAGAAAAGTGGTGATCAACATTAGAAGGACAACTGGTTTTCTTAACTCAATTCTGAGATTGGTAATGAAAACATGAATTCCAGACTCCTCATGGACCATTGATGGAGGTCGCTTTGCTATTGAAATACCTACGAAACTTAAGAAGACAATAATCAGTATTACAAGATAGTAGAGCTGCCAGCCAATGATTGCCAACTGTCCTGCGATGAATGGACCGAAGCCAACACCAAAGGACGCTAAACCAGACGCAATCCCCATTCTCTTCGGAATCTCGTTTGGAGGCGCACAATCAGACAGAAGAGCAAGTAGAACTGGATTCACAAATCCAAAACCAATTCCAGCGATAAGATAACCTAATGCGAACATCGCTATAGTTGTCGAGAAAGTAATTAGGAGAAGGCCAGCAAGGAATCCAACCAACCCAGCAGCAATTATCGGGACTCTTCCATAGCTGTCTGACAGAGCACCAGAGAACAGCTGGAATGTCGCGAATGGAAACATGAAGGCGGGGATAGAAACAAGTATTGCTGTAGGGTCAACAAGGAAATCACTCGCAATTGGTCCAAGAAGGGTGAGTACCGCATTTCCAACCAGAGGGCCTATTCCAAACAAGAGGTATGAAATCAGTTCAATAGATCTGAATCTCTCAGGTTGCTCACAGGGACTCTCTGTTGAATCTAAAACATGCTTACTCATTATACATGAACCGCTTCAGAAATCATGTTAACCATTGTTAAATCCTTTGGTTTAACAACCGTCGCCCTTATGAGTCATGTTCACAAACACTATGTATTGCGTGTCTTGAGGTAAGGAGTGTGTTTCGGCACTACGGAGCATCTGAAGATGTGTTCGTAGACAGAGAAGAATACATCGAATGGATGGACGATGCCCTAGCTAGGTGTAAGAAGAAGAGTGTGGTTCTTCATCTGAAAGGCATTGGAGGTATTGGGAAGAGCTTACTCCTAAAACATTGGATCAATACGAAAGAGCGGACAATCCGTGTGGATTGCGAACACTATACAGAATTTATGGTCGACTCAATGTTCTCGCGAAAGGAGCTGTATTGCATGGAGTTAATCTGCAAAGATTCGATGTTCTTTGGCAAATAAGACAACGCTTTGTGGAAGGCGTAGAACCAGTCAAGGAGGAGGGTCGAGCCTGGGCGAAGGATGTAGTGATGGCGATACCATTCATTGGATCCTTGGCATCCATTGGAAGTGCACTCAGTGCTATTGGCACAAAGGTAACTCCGAAACTAAAGGGAAGGTATGGAATCAATGGGTGACAAAGGCTCCTGAAGTCATAAACATGATGCTTGAAAAAACTCTATACCATCTACAGAAGGTGTTGTGGGAAAATGGAAGTAAGCAAGATGAATTGAAGGATCTTGAACCACGATTATCAGGCTTAACATTCTCTGATGATGATGAACTTTGGATTGAAGAAGAAGAACCACTATACATTTGGTGATTCTTCTTACAACTAAATAGGTGCGCAGGTTTGATGTTCAGTAGAAATTGAAGCAACTGAATCAATAATATAGGCGTACCTTTACAGCTGCACGTTTATCTGCAGGTAATTCCTTTGCTTTCTTGACCTCTGGATTTTCTAGAGCATCATCCATTGTGAGTTTGAGGTCATCCTTAGATACATCCAGAATGATCTTGTCTCTAATGGCGACAATGCGTTCAATAGGAACTAGAATGTCAACATCGCTCTTAAGACCAACAGACTCAAGGGTTTCCTCAACAAGACCTCCACCAACAATTAAGCAGGCAGTACCATCTGTATCGAAATCTACATCCACAGCCCGACCAATCTTTGTATCATCCTTGTCGAAGATGTCCATCTTTGTGATTTTGGACCATCGAAGCTCACCCATTTCGATTGCTCCTTCATCCAAGGTGGTCTTTAGACTATTCACATTTGTATTCAGATGCACCTTATCCCCAATCTTAGAGATTAGACTGGCACTTAACACGGGATCCTTGTCAGGTCTAATCTTGGCAGATTCAAGGAACTCCTCCCATCTTGACCCTCCCAGAATGAATTGCTTGAGAATCAGTGCACCTTCAAAAACAAAGGTCAGGTCATTTATCCTGCCCACTTTCTCACCACTTGAGTCAACAACGTCACAATTTCGTAGCTCGTTGCAGTTCATAGATTTAGTAACATCCAATTCTATGCACGACCTAAAGCTTTTCTGAACAACTTCTAGTTAAAGGCTTCGAATTATCTCTTTCTGTCTAAGTGCGTGGAATCACGAGTGCTCACCGAAGAACATCAGATAATCAGTCCCAGGTACTTCCATTCCCATCTCGCTAAGGACCATGGCAAGTTGACCTCGGTGATGAGTGGTGTGAATGAGATATTGGAGAAAGAAGTCAACTACATCAATCTCGAAGGATTCCTCTTTGATATGCTTGACTTCAATTCGGTCCTGAGGGATCTCATCGATGGCATTACTGAGGTGTGTGTCAAGAATCTCCCAGCGTTTGAGGAGTTCTTGGCGAGGAAGTCGTTTCACTCGGTCAAACACAGAATTGTCCTTTTCGCCCTCAATGAAATAGAAGCAGGTCTCAAGAGCTAGTACTATGTGTTGCACAAGTTCTCGTGGGCTTGTTCCAAACACCTCTTGAGAGAAGTCTTCAGCATCTAAGCTACTGAGGAGTTCTCTGATCTTCCAACCCGCCCAAAGATGGTAGTCAGCAAGGTGCTTGAACACCAAATCCTAGACCTCACCTATTCTTGAACATCCTCACGTATTAGTCTACCGAGTTCTATCCAGACAATTCCTCAAGAAGCCCAAGCATCCATTGATCTATTGGTTTCTTGTTCATCCAGGTTTCCTCAAATGGCGTCATGACAAGATTCCCATCTACCTCGCCAACCATACCTCCATGCTTTCCATTCAGGAGACATTCGATTGCGTACGCTCCGAGGCGAGTCGCTAGTATTCTATCGAAATGGGTAGGGTTACCCCCTCTTTGGATGTATCCTAATACTGATACTCTGCATTTCTCACCAATTCTCTCAGAAAGCTCTTTACCAATATATTCCGCATTTCCTAGCTCATCGCCCTCTGCCACAATCACAAGAACGGATGATTTTGCCTTCTCCCTTGCTTTCCGAACTATGTCTGCAAGTTCTTCAAAAGATGTCTGAGTTTCGGGCATCAATATTGCTGATGCTCCTGTCGCAAATCCTACGTGAAACGCGATGAATCCAGCGTGTCGTCCCATCACCTCAACTAAAAAGATCCTCTGGAATGATTGTGCAGTATCTCTGATTTTGTCTAAAGCCTCCAGAGCGTTATTGACAGCTGTGTCAAAACCAATTGTATAGTCAGTCCCGTAAAGATCGTTATCGATTGTTCCCGGAAGTCCAATTAGGCATCCTTTCCAGTGATTACTTAAGGCAGATAAAGCATGCATGGTGCCGTCTCCGCCAATCGCGATAAGTGCATCAAAACCCCTGTCGGTCAGAATCTTAGCCGCTTTCTTCTGACCCGCCTCTGTCCGGAATTCTTCAGACCGTCCAGTAGTGAGAATAGTACCTCCTCTATGGAGTATCCTAGAAACGGACCGAGAATTCAACTCGTGTATATGCTCATCAAGGATACCCTGTAGTCCACCAAAAACTCCGAAGATTTCGCAATCACGATTGATTCCGACTCTAGTGATTGCACGGAGTGCCGCATTCATAGCAGGACTATCGCCGCCACTGGTAAGAACTGCAATTTTCATGGTTAAACATGTTAACCTTCGGATAAATAAGTACAACTTACACTACAAAATCTGGTTCTGGAGAATGTATTAACATGCCAAAGAGAGAACATGGCTTGGGTTCAGAAGAGCATGGCAAGATAGTCAGAGAAGGGTATAACAGGATAGCCAAAGAGTATTACACTGAGAGAGATTTGTTCAAGAATGAGGAAGAGATACAGGAGTTCATCTCTTTTCTACCTGAGAAGGGAGTAGTTTTGGATATTGGCTGTGGTGGTGGTGTTCCAGTCCTCAGAACTCTAGTAGATAATGGATTTGAAGCCAAAGGTATTGACTTCTCACAAGGGATGTTGGACTTGGCAAAGGAGAATGTACCGGAAGCAGAGTTGATTCTGGGAGATATTACAAAAACAGATTTCGAACCTGAGTCATTCGATGGAATCATCTCGACATATGCTTTCATCCACATCTTCAGGACTGAACATCCGCGACTCTATGGGAAGATTTTCACTTGGTTAAAACCTGGAGGAGTCATGCTCGTGGGCACAGCAAGAACCGAGTGGGAGGAAATCAGTGACTTTTTTGGAGTTCCAATGGCTTGGAGCCATCCTGATGCTCGAGAGAGTCTCCAACTCGTGAACAACACGGGATTTGAGGTGCTATTTGAAAGACTAGTAACTACTGGTGATGAAACAGCTTACTGGATTCTTGCTAAAAAGCCAGAGAGCTAGACGAGTCCTTTCTTTCGTAAGAAAAGAAGCAACGGGATAGTTATGAAGAGACTTCCAATCATGATTGCGGCGAAGGCCAGTGGATCGGTTTGAATTGGTAGGTCAACATTCATACCGTAGATGCTAGCAATCAATGTTGGAACACTGACCAGCAAGGAGATTGATGTGAGGGTCTTGATAACACGGTTCAGATTATGGTTGACAATACTGTCATACGCACTCATCGCGTTAGCAATTAGTTCCCTATAGATAGCTGAGAGCTCTACTTGCTGTTGAAGATCAACCTCGAGTTCCTCAAGGCGATCCACATCGAGAATCATCCGACCTAATACATTGAACCTCTTAAGCCGGCGGAGAACCTTCATGTTTGCTTTGAGTGAGGTTTCCATGAAGATTGCGTCACGAGAGAGTTGGAAAAACCACTCAAGTTGAGAGGGGTAGATTTCACGCATGATTACATCTTCTGTCTTGTTAATGGTTTCCTCAATGAGATCGAGTGTGTGCTCGAAGGCGTGGATAATAACCTCAAGCCATCGATAGATAACTTCAGCTGCAGTTGTCCCAAGCTGTATTTTCTTCCGGAGTCGCGTCTTCCGTAATGGAACCTCTTCGTTCTGAATGACAATGATGTCCCGACCATTCGTGAAGATACCAATGGGATTGGTCGAATACTCTCTCTCCTCGATGCGAATGTCCAGAGGAACACGAAAGACCATCATTGTGAACTTGTCTTCAATCTGTAGCCGAGGTCTCTCATCAAGGTCCTGTACATCCTGAAGGTCCTCTAAATCAATCTCAAAATGTTGGGAAATCCTTGCAAGGTCATTAGGTCGAATTCCAATAATTTCTATGAGCAACGGTTCATCAGGGGCATCCTCTAAGGTGGCATACTTTATTCCACTCTCCAATGCCATGATGGAGATACTTCCATTCTCTACTGTGTCGCTGCTCATATGATCCACCTCGGTTGGGGGGATGTTCTTCGTCCATTGATGATAGCCTGCCTGAAGCGGGTATTTTCTCTGAGTCTCATTTGATTTTGACGTAACTGCCTTTTAGGGTTTTGTCATACGCGAAAATTCCCAATGAGATTGTGTGTCACCTGACACCACAAGAGTAATGTCGTGGATAGACCCCAAGATACCATTGGAGGTTTAGAATTGAGGAGGAAGTTGAGATTAGGTCTTTACTGGACTGTTGGAATCCTGATTGTTTCTATGCTTTCAACGGCTCCAGCAACATCAGATATCATTCCTTCTCAAGTGGATTTGGACGATGGATTATTCATCGATAAGATTGTTTACAAAGTGATAGCAAGCCAGGATCAGAGGGTTCTCGCACTCCAAGCTGGGGAGATCGAAATGGACGCCAGCTTCTTTTATCCAGTTAACTACCCAGCATTGAGTGGAGATCCTGATATTGACATTGCAGAAACACTAAGGAATGGATATGGTCACATCTCATTCAATTGTGGTAGGTATCCAATGAATATCAGTGCATTCAGAAGGGCTTTTGCTTTCGCATTCGACAAGAACAAGGTTACAGATGAGGTAATGAATGGATATTCGAAAACCCATGATTCTATAGTGCCATATTCAAATCCAATGTGTATAGAAGACGAGCTAGAATGGCATTACTATGACGCTAGACCAGATATTGGGAATGCAATTCTAGATGACATCGGATTTCCCATAAGCAATACAACGGGCGTGAGACAGTATCCAGATGGTTCACCCATTAGACTGGTCATATTGAGTTCTGGGATAGGTAATGATGTAGCAGATATTGCAATAGAGGCTTTTCAAGAACTTCACATCAACGCCACTCGAACAGGACCAATGTGTTGTGAAACGTATTATGATATGTATTTCTCTGTAGAGAATTATCCTAGTAACGACTTGTCTTGGCTTGCTACTGAGTACTGGTCTGAGAATGCAGATGAGTATGTAAACGATTGGCCAATAAATCCTACACAATTCAGAAACTCAACATTTGATTCATGGAGAGATCAGCTACTACACGGAACAAGTTTTGATGAGGTTTCCGAGGCTGCTGCTGAGATGCAGAAGATATTGCACTACAACGTCCCTAGGCTTGTGGTGTATCAGGATATCTACCTTCAGGCATACCGTAATGACGTATTTACAGGTCATATAGATGATGAATTACCAATCACAAACCCATGGACAATGCTTAAGATTCACAAACTTGATGGTTCATCTGGAGGTACAGTTCCAATCGCAATTCCTGCTGTACCAGAAGATCTCAATTTCTTCCACACAATAGGGGGACCAAAATGGGAACTCCTTGAAAATCTCCATCTTTCACTTTACACACCAGGACCTGACCTTGAGCCATATCCACGTTTGGCATCATCTGTTATTATTGAAACTCATTCCGACAATCAAGCTGTAGCAGCGGGACATACCCGTTTCACGTTTGATATTGTGAATTATAGAAAATGGGCTACCGACCAACCAGTGACAGCTGAGGACGTTGCTTTCACATTCAATTATCTCATTGAAAGCAGACTTTTTGGTAATCCTCTGAGCGAAGATTTGGATAGTCTTGTGGCGGCTTATGCACCAACTCCTGATAAGGCAGTCATTGAGTTCAATTCAGAGTCTTACTGGCACTTCTTCCGGATTGCTTATCTATACATCTTGCCGAAGCAAGCGTTCACCTTGGAACCAGCAGCGTGGGAAAGCTGGAATCCTGGATTCAATTCCAGTCAACCAGTTCTCAACTGCGGCCCTTTCGAGTTTACTGACTATGAAGAAGGAGAATTTTATGAATTGTCAACAAATCCGGATTATGGTCGTGCTGGAGTTGTAGATCAGCTCGAGATAGGCATTATACCTGCTTTCGATATCGTACGCCCCTTTAGTTTCTCTGGATTTAACATAACTTGGGAGTTAGATTGGCACTCAGGTCACGCGCAGTACACAGCCCTCGACTACACCGTGTTTCTTGATGGTGAGGAATATGTGACTGGAATACATGTGTTTGATTATGGCATGGGTTTCTCCCTTACAATTGAAGTCAACTCATTACCCCCAGGTAGGTATAATTTCACTCTCATGTTGGAGGAAGTCCAAGGAGGATACGAAACAGATACGGTAATGGTCACAATTAGAATCACAGAAGCTCAGATAATCTCAATGGCAAGTGTTCCAATCATTATCATTTTAAGCGTCCTCATCATCAGAAGGATATGGCACTCACACAGTGACTAAATGATGACACTCTCTACTTCAACATCTCTATCCTTGATGCTAAGTGTTTTGGAGGGTATCCTCTTTCCGCCAAAGAGTTCAGCCTCAGCCTCACCTCTATAGAGAGCATCCGCAATTCGTCCCATAGCATCTGCTTTCATGATCCCAGACCCACTCGCACCGTTGACCACAAGTACTCCACTGTCAAGCCAGACAAATGGAATCCTATCGGGACTATAGTTGTACCCTCCTGCCCAGCTGTTAACAGGTCTAGCCCCTTGGAAGGCTGGGAAATATTTCGATAGAACAGGATACATGCTGTTCTCATAGTAGGCACTCTCTGGGACCATGTCTTCATCAGTCTGTATGTACTTGTATTCACGACCCACCTTATCGCCGCAACCCACCCAGAACCCGCGCTCCTGGAGCTGAGGTCTGAAGTAGACACCCGCAGATGGTAAGATAGTGAATGGAATGCAGCCAAGCTCGTTGAAGCCTTTGACTTCCAAAAGCGCCTGCAAATCCTCTTTATCCTCAGCATGAATGACGAACAGTTGGCGCTTCTTCCCTTTGGTCATACTATCCATGCCAATTGGATCTAGGAGTTCGTTTGTCCAAGTCCCGGTCGCAAGGACAACCACATCTGCCCTCAGGGGTCCCTTGTCCGTTATGACACCGTTCACCTTTTTCTTCTGCCAGACAAAGGGCTCACCAGGAACGTCCAACTTGGGATCAGCCTCAAGTATGAGTTTCTCAACCTCTACACCGAACCGAGGTTTGACATGCGATAGCTTGGTGAACTCTTCAAAGTAGTGCTCGACAAGTCTTGTTGGATCCAATACTCCACAATCAGCACCAAAGAGACCGTACGCCACCTCTTTAAGGTTCATGAGTTCAGCCTCTTCATCCCCGGCAAAGTCTACATTGAGACCTGGAATCATCTTCTTTAGTTCTTCTTTGTTGTAGACCTTATAGCTGATTCCGGACTTCTTCATCCGCTCCATCCAGACTTTCACACTTTCATGGTGGAACTGCTCTTCTCCAAGCAGCCAGAGATATCCAGTCTTCTCAAAATAGAGGTTATGTCCAAGTTCATTCTGAACATGTTCAAAGTATTTGATGGAAGTGTCAGTGAGTAGCTGATTTGTAGAAGATGCAAACATGTTTCGAACAGCTGCTGCACTCATAGCTGTGTTAGCCTGTCCAGGCGCGAGAGTTCGCTCAACAAGCAGTATTTTCTTGTCAGGGCTATTCTTCTGCAAATAATATGCAGTCGCGACACCTAGACAACCTGCACCAACTACAATGACGTCAAAGGTCTCTTCGCTCAAGAAAGAATCACCATGTAGGACGCGAGGAAATTCATGGTCCTCTAAAACTTTTTTCTTTAGCCTGCGTTTCCTCATTTTCCTAGTTGAAATGAGAGAAGTATTATACAATGAATCTGAAGTTGATTTTTAAAACAAAACAACGCATGTGTGAGAGTGGATGCAATGAAGAAGACACGCCACCTCCTCTCATTGATACTTGTCATGAGTTTAGCCTTGGGAAACATAGAGGCGGTTATGCTGCTACCTGAAACTTATGGCTTGCGTTATAATCATCAAGAATCACAGACTTCTGAACATCCCCCATTTCAACCCCCTGCATTAAATGCAAGCAAGCAAGACTCAGGTTCTATTTTCATAAACGGTCAAGAGATTTTCTGGAGTTATTTCTCTCCAAATACATCGATAATTCAACCTCGAGATTTTGGTTTTTCCTTTGAAATCTGGTGGAATAATCCAGATCCCAACATTTCGATTGTAGTTGAACTTTCAGATAACGAAGGAGGAGCAAATTCGACCGAAACTTTCGAAACTTTAGGAAGCTATGAGAAAGTTCTGGAAACACAAGAAGGTGATTTCATCCAATATGCGATTTGGATGAATACAACATACTTTTTCGCGAACGAAACATGGTCTACATTTGGGAATGAATCCATTGATGTTGAGGATCTGAATCTCACAGTTGGAATTCAACATTTCACCTACTTCCCGATATTTGAGTATTCAATCCTACGGGACTCTGGAGGTCCAACCCTGCAAATTATCCATCCTACCTATGATGAAATAAGAAGCGAAATAGTGCTTGATTCATTCAATATCAGCTTTGATATAGTCGTAACTGATTTGAGTAAGATAGAGTATGCCGCTTTGGTCGCTACATTTGTGAACCAAACGACCTTTGAACCTGATGAGATGGTCATGTGGGGAACTGGGAATATTGAGAATGGAACAGGTCAGAAAGTCTATGTACCATCCTTAATCACAGAAAAAATTGTAATTGACTCAGGAGGGATGCTAGATATTGACACAA
Organism: Candidatus Thorarchaeota archaeon; assembly: GCA_048882325.1. Lineage (GTDB taxonomy): Archaea > Asgardarchaeota > Thorarchaeia > Thorarchaeales > Thorarchaeaceae > SMTZ1-45. The sequence goes on from JBHLRS010000007.1 coordinate 52,613, forward strand.
CTTCAATTACTACATATTTCAGTATTCTTGATAGTTTCGGATATGAAACCAGAAAGAGATTGAATATCATTATAGAATTGCCACAGACTACCTCAACAACAGCTCCCACTACAACAAGTGAAAGTCTGGGCCCTCTGATACCTGTCGTGGGTGTTCTTTCGATAGTGGGAGTAATTGTCATTCTTCTGAGGAGTAAAAGATAAGGTTCTAGTTTGGGCACCACAAGTGTCATAAGCAAATCCAAGGTCAGCGCCAAGCCGGAGTGGAGAAAACTGACATCTTCTGATGAACAAGAAATGGATCTTGTTGAAACTAAAGGAGATACCCGAATAGTTTCAGTAGGAGTGATATTGGTAGGTCTGTTTGTAATTTTAGCAATCATACCTATGAGTACCTTCATCGGAGCTGGTGGAGTTGTTAGTGCTCTCAGTTTTGCCGTGTGCATAACTCCGCTCTTTGGAATAATATTAGGTAGCAGGAGAGGACTAGCATATGGAGCTATTGCAGGGATTCTAGGAACCCTTGTCCTTCTTCCTTTTGGAGGAGGTGTGTTTCTATTTCTCCCCCCCACTATTGTTGGTCCAGCAATATCAGGTCTATTCACAGGTTTGTTGTTTAGAAAAGACACGAAATTTGGACCAACTTTGACAGCGGCGTATCTAGTTCTAATCATTGTCATCTTTGAGCTGTTCAAGTTTGAAGCTTGGTGGTTTATGACACCGTACATGCTAGCCGCTATACTTGCTTTTGGCCTTCAAGTAAAAACCATAGAATTCAGAACGGGTCAGACAGGATTCAACAGATATCTTCAGCTAATACCGTTTACCTTCATCGGAGCAATGCTTGACCATTCAATGATGGCTATGGGCTCAGTGTTCCTACTTGACCTACCACCTGTGGGTATTGGGTTTACATTCGAACTCATCTTCCCACTGATGGTGCTTGAGAGAATCGTAGCTACAATTCTTGCTGCGGTTGTTGGTTATATTGTACTCGAATACTTTGGTGACGAAATTGGCCTTTGATTCCAAAAATACTATGATAGATTTCTGATAATGACGTTAAGTGCCTCAACTTGCAACTCGAGAGGCATAGTCGCCATCGACATGATGTCTTTCTCTATGGCTTGATACGGAAGAGGTGGTAAATGAATGAATGTGGCCTTTGTGTCAAATGGCTCTTTTTCAATCATATCCATCACATTGTAGAGTATCCAATTGCAACCGTAGAGACCTGCGTGATAACTCACAAGAGCTGGAATACCTTCCTCTAAGAGTGCATTGACCAATGGAATTGGATCGATGTTGGCAAAATAGGCTACTGGACCATCATATTCAATGATGTCAGACTCAGGTATGTTCTCATAATTATCAGGACGTTTTGTAGAGATAGCATTCACAGCTATACGCTCAATAGAGATAGCAGCTCGATTTGCCTGACCACAGCACAGAACATAGTCAGGTTTGTGTTTCTTGAGAGTTTCATAGAGCATGTTATGAGCGCTTTTATAGTCAAGAGGAAGAACCAGACCTGTGACGGAGAAATCATCAATTCTCGTGTCATCAAGAACCTTCACTAATTCTTCCGAAGGATTTACTGAGAATCCATCGAAAGGTTCGAATCCAGTAATGAGAACCTTTGGCATAGAAACACCACCGAGAGTTTGATTGTCTTCCTAAAGAGTACTATATCCAACCTAAACTTTCCTACTCAAGAGGTCCCTAAAAGAAGGCCGGGGAGAGCAAGCCAGATGAAGAAGACACCGAGTGCCACCTGAAATAGACCAATTCCAATATTCAACAAATTGAGCCGTCCAGCCTTTGAATCAACCTGAGCCTTTTGGCTCCCGTATGTTGCTCCAACAGAGAGAAAAGCTCCAAAGAGGAAATCTGTGGAGATATGTGTGAAATAGATCAATGTACCAGCTATGATTACAGCTCCCAGATTCCATTCTACACTTTCAAGTAGATATGTGATTGCAGTAAAACCTGCAGCAATCCACCAGAGAAGGAAATAGGGTGAAAAGATACTAACAAGTGCTCCTTGAGTCGTTGCTTCGATGGCAGAAGATGCAGTAATTTCCTGTCTTGATGCGATACTCGACCCAACCTCTTCCTGTTTATTATCACGTAGAGCTACTAGGCCAAAAAGAATGATTATGAACCCACCAACTCCCATTAGAATATCAGTATAGGGATCCAAGGCAGCAGAATTAACACCTAGAATAATGGCGATTACTATCACTAACTCAACTAGTGAATGACCAAGCATTGGTAAAATACCATGAAGGCGTCCTCGTTTGCTTGCTTGTTGAACAACTGCTGCGGAGAGAGGACCAGGGGCAAGCGCTCCAGTAAGAGAAAGTCCAAACCATCCTGCAAGAACGATGAAGACCTCAACAACGCCCATTCTGTTTTCCTCTGCTTGTTTTGAATGTGAAATCAAAGAAAAGCTTGGTGCTTAATGCGCAAACAGTAAAGAACTGGTATTATTTGTATTACAACTAGTAGAAAAATGCTTTGCCAGAAACCCTTAATAGCTTTCCAATGAAGCTGCGCGTTAACTCGGGAGCTGCGCTGGTTTGAAACAGGTGCAAATCACTGTACCCTACGAAAAGACAGAGGCAGTGTTTGATTTTATTGTTGATGCTCTAGGTATCAACAACGTGACGAAAATGAACACTGACAATGCTCACCTACTGCAATTTAGGATTCCAGATGCCCAGGTCAATGAGGCAATAGAGAAGCTGAAGAGCAGAGGCGTCGGTGTCGAATACGGATTCATCGATATTCTTGATCTCAAGGCAACACTTCCTCGAGAAACAGAAGAAGTTAGCGACACCAAGATTCAGAGAGATGCGACTCTTGCTGTCGAAGAGATATATGAAAACGTCCACAAGCAGGCATCTCTTAGCTTCGATTTTATCGCATTCTCGATACTTGCAGCGGCAATGGCAGGTTTTGGTCTGATACAAAACAACACCACCGTTATAGTTGCATCAATGCTACTCTCACCACTCATGGGACCGATGTTGGGTGTGGCTCTTGGTTACGTTGTGAGAGATAGACAGCTATTTGTCAAAGGAACAGTAAATGAGCTCATCTCACTGGGTTTGTCTTTCACTGTTGGAATTGTAATGGCAATTCTGTTCTATATTGGTGGATCTGCGAATTTTGTCGCAGAGGTGGTAAGTCACATGAACCCGTCCGACCCAACAATAACCGAGATTACTCGTCGCGCGGGATTCTCTCTGATTGATGTCGGAGTTGCGTTGATTTCAGGACCAGCTGTTGCAGTTTCAGTAACTAAAGGTGACATGTCAAGTCTCGTTGGTGTTGCAATTTCAGCGGCGCTTATGCCTCCTGCGGTAAATGCTGCTTTGATGATTGCACTGGGAGCTTTTAATGCAGAATTTATTCTAATCAATATTGGAGTTGGTTCTCTTATGCTCTTGGCGATGAACATTATCCTTATCGACATATCAGCGATTGTGATGTTCAGAATTAAGAAACTTACACCATTAGCAAATAGATCAGCCACCTGGACAGCTGTAACTCAATTCACAAAGACTCGTAGAGAGAGTCTCTATCATACAACAAGACCGGAGCCTAATGGTGTTGCAACGTTTACTCCAGCTCCAACAACTGATGGTGGATCAGTAGAAACCAAAGAGGAAGAAACAGAGAAAGAGCCTGAGTCTACCAAAGATAATGGATGAACAACAGGTTTACAATTTCGCAAATCATAAGCTTTCAGAACCCATGATATTCAATTTGTAATGTCTAGGTATCACAAGAGGATATAGTCTACATTTTGGTTAGAATGGTTAACTCTTACGGAGAATGAGACATGGGCGAACTCAAGAATAAATTGTTCAAAGGCCTTACTGAACATGACATACTGACCTGGGAAGAGGAAAAAATGCGCTATCAGCGAAAAATGGGAAGAAAAGTGACCGATCTTGAGTTCCTACGCTATTTATTGATGAAAGCTTCACGACCAGTCATCAAAACCAAGGATGGAGTTTCAACTGGGTTCCTCACAGGAAAAGGACCAATCCATGAAAAAGAGGACACGCTTTTAGAAAGATATCGGGCTCAGGGATCAATGAATCCAGCTGGATTGGTGGACCAAAGACTCGCAGACCGAAGGAAAACTTCACCTTAGATTCTTGGTCATGTGCCAACCCTTAAATGCTAAGATACCAACTGGTACAATAGATGTACTGAGTTGTTGTACATTTATGCCTTATTGGAGAAAACATAATGGAAATGAATCAACAAGAAGAGATTTTTCCTGACTGGATGTCAACTTCAGGCATTGAGTTTTGGCAACCAGATGACCTCTATATTGAGTGGATCACTTTTCTCTATGGAATCTGGGAAAAAGTGGAATATCTCTAGAAGACATGGAATGATGACAAAGGATGTCAGAAGAAGGACCGAGTGATCTTGACAAAGTCTTCAAGGCACTAGGAAATGAAACTCGCAGAAGAATACTTCGCCTCCTAGCACAGGGTGAAAGATATCCCTATGAGTTAAGCAAAGTCCTAGGATTAACCCCACGGGGTGTATTCAAACACCTTGAAGCTCTTCAAGAAGCAGGACTCGTTGAGCGACAGCATGGCGAAAGCGAGGTAGGCCCAGACAGGGTTTACTACCGACTCAATGTGAGGTTTGGGCTTTCCACCACAATCCTTCCAAATGCATTTGTTGTAAGACTAACTAGTCATGGGATAACAGGTCACCGACTCATAGTACCTCAGGGCTTTATCATCCCAGAAGCAAGACCTGACGTAGCGGCGGTAAGAAAACTCCTGCGTGAGCTAGGGAAGGTCAACAGGCAACTTGAGAAACTCGAAGATGACAGGATGCGTTTTGCCTCACTAAGGAGTCAGATAATCAGCAGAATAGAGGCAGTAATGGAGCATGCTGAGTGGGATGAGGAGAGTCGTCAGAAAGTAAGGTCTCTAATTGATCCTATCCGGCAGCAAGTAGATGACACTGTAGAGGAACGCGAAGATGCTTGGGCTAGCACCGTCCAAGAAGCACTGAAACTTTTCGAGAATATGCTCACGGGGAAACCTCCGATTGCAAAGAAGAAAGAAGATTCTGACGACGATGTAGAGATAATACTGGATTCTGAGTGAGCTACCAATTCCAGATTATTTTCCAGTCCGCTCTCTTTTGGCTTGACATACTCGGCACGTATTCAATCGGATTATATGGTAGTTCCACACCTTTTGCTTTCTTCACAGATAGATAGTGTTTTCCACGTGATGTGGTGAGAGTTATGATGCCTTGAGCGAGTGAATATAATTGGTTGATGGTTACTTCGTCAGCTGTTTCAGCATGTACGAGGTAGAACTCGTTTGACCCAATTTTGATGCTCTCCTCAACGCACTCTTTGAAGAACTGAACAACATCACGGGCTGAAAAGTCAATCAGAAGTGGTGTTAGACCTTCAAATGTGATTAGATTGGGCATCAGATCTTTTCTGAGACTTCTAAGTTGAATGTTAATTTCATGTAGATGTGGCGAACAGGTGTATTCTCCTAGAGTTTCTTGACCGTATCCAACCTCCATTATCTTGAAGCCATTACCCTGCATCTGCGAAAGTTCAGTCATGAGAGAGCGATTTCTAGCCTCCGTGACTACTTCCAATGTAGAAAGACCAAGCTCAATGGCTCGTCTGATGAGAGTGAGCATAAAGAGGTCATAATGGCTGTCCTGAGAGGCCATAACGAGGAAGACATAACCTTTCGGAGGTCTAGTGAGTAGATTGTCCACTATGCTGAACTTTGAACCGTTCTGGTCAATTGGTTCGCTACGCACTTTTTTACACACTCACTCATTGACTCATTCCAAGATGTTTTCTAATGGTTGCTACGAGTGCCTTACCTGAAAATGGCTTGATGATATACTCGTCAGCACCCGCTTCTTCTCCTCGTTCTACATCGCTACTCAGTCCTTTAGCAGTGAACAATAGAATAGGAGTATCTTTGAAAGTAGCATTCTCTTTGAGTCTCTTGCAGACTTCAAAGCCATCGATAGTTGGAAGCATCACATCAAGAAGAACCAAATCAGGAACCTCCTGATTTGCAAGTTCAAGTGCTTCCTCACCATCACTTGCTACCACCACCTCGAATCCGTGCTTCTCAAGGAATGTCTTCGCTAATTCAGTAGTCATCTGTTCATCATCGACGACCAGTATTTTCTTGCTATTGCTGTTCATGTTTATCACCGGAGGTAGGTGTGTTTTCGTAGTACTGATGAAGATCATATGAAAGGCGGTTCCTGGTGTAAAAAAGATGAGACTTCTTCAGCGACCCGGAACGCCTGTTATCTTGTGACTTCATCATTTTATCCTCATACAATTGGTACTAAATCATAATCCAGAAAGCCCTTAGATAGCAAGGGCCTTACTGCAAGGTAGTTTGTACGTGGATTTACACCACATACACTTAGCACTCCACTCAATTCCTGAACACGAAGATGTACACTGTATGCGATTGACCCACTTTTCAATGCCTGCTGCTGTCCAAGAATACTCACAGTTGCCCGGTTTGTCGCTGGCAGGGATGCTGTTATTTCAGCCATCATACCTTTGACATCAGTGACACCATACTTGTTTTCAAGAGTATCAAGGGAGAATAACTCAGTTGCTTCAGCGTCAAATTTGCGCTCGAGCTGTGTAGCCTCATATCTAATCTCTTGGAGCGTCTTCCATGGATCGTCATTTATGGTCCGTACATTTTCTAGCTGTCCTAGAGCATGTCGCCCAAAGAAAATGACTTGATCCTCGACAAGCTGCTGTTCAACAAAATGACTCAACCCTTGGGAAAATTGATCCGGAGACCATCCTTCTGGGAGAAGTATAACCGCAGGCCGACCAAGTTGAAGGTGGTTCGATAGAAATGGGATGTAGATTGTTTCAAGATAAGGCGCTGCTAGATTCTCAACCTCTATGAGGCTCAATACACCTTTTTGAAAACCTCCCCCAATTATTCCATCTAAGCTTTTATTCCCAGTTGATATTCTATCAGGTGAAGGATCTTGAATTGGTTCTCTCTCCACTGTGATTGGTGGGAACTGATGCACATGCCAGGGTACGTATGTGAATCTACCGTTGTTTAGTGTGAAGAGGAAAGTGTCTTGTTTCAGTGGTAGTGAGCGCATCTTCTCAATAGTCATTTGTCGATACATTCTCTGATCTTCACGTAGTTTCTTCAGGCGGATGATTGCATCAGCTGAGTGGTGCAGAGGGTGTTGATATTTCTCTTCCCAGTCACCTTCTGTTACAAGTACTAACTTTTTACCCTCGTTTCGGGCTGCGTAAATCAACGACTGTTGAACTTCATATCTTTTGGCTTCATCAATAGGCATCATGAAGTCGGTCCAAGAGTCGATAATTACCACGTTGTGTGATTCTGATACAGACTGCACACCGAGTAATTGCTTCAATTGCTCATGCAAAGGAACTTCATGCAAAGAACTCTCTTTCAGAGACCTCCAGTAATGAGAAACGAAATACCGCTTAGACCAATTAGGTTCCATAGATAGGCCCTTTTCCGTTACAGATGTTGATTCAGCGTTAGACATTATGAGTAAAGATTCGTTAAATTCTCGAAAGACCTCATGTACAAACAAAGTCTTGCCTGTTCCAGGCTTTCCTGTCACTACAATAATATAGCCAGGTGCTGAGTCTAATGCATCCCTAATACTAGGCGGAATCGAGCCTTCACTGCTCATTTCTGATTGCCCCTTGCTTGCGCAAATGGAGTTCACTTGTTTTGAAATATAAGGATATGTGGCTCATTTATTCTAATCACTCTTGTGATAATTCAAGAGCAACTCGAGGGTTTACTCTTCAAGCTTTGAAATGAAGTCCTTGAAATACGGGCATAAACCCCCCATCCAATAGAGGTTTCCAAAGCACTCTTTTCGAAGTCCCAATCGCTCAACTCTGCACTCGAAGCTCTTCTCTCCATCAAAGAAAACGCAGAGGTCACTATCTGACTTCGGGTCATCAAGGACCATTCTTCTTACTTCTTTCATTCTATTAAGTTCAGGAGAGTCTGACCATTCCTTGCTAGGACCCAGTTGTTTGCGAATGTGTGCTAGAAGTTTTTCATCGGGAGTCCTACCATCAGCCCAAAGTGTGACTAACTCACTGACATCTGCATTGAAACCATAGAGGAGATGATCAATATCTACTGAAACTTCTTTTGCTCTCCTGTATGCTGCTATTGCATCGTCATATCTCTGTAAAATGTAGTTTGCATCGCCTGCAAGAAACAGTGTGAGAGTCAATGTTGACCTCATTCCTGCTCCTTCTGCAAGTTGGGTAGCTTCATCGTAGAGCCTAATTGCTTCTTCAGTGTCACCTTTGCGAAGAGCAACATCACCAAGATTGACTGTGGCAGTGGCTATACCTCGCATGTATTCAGCTTCTTGACTGATTTCCAAAGCCCGTCGATTGTAAGTTTCCATCTGAGATATTTGGTCGAGGGCTCTGTCAATCTCCCCGACATTGATGAGCGTTGCGGCAAGTCCGACTTGATTGTTGAGTTGCTGTTGAATAATAAGCAATTCCTCGAACTGGTCTCGTGCCTCTTGGAGTCTACCCATGTTGAGGTGGATGACGCCTCGAAGTCGGCGGGCATCTGCAACACCTTGAAGATAACCCATCCGCTCATAAGTCCGGAGAGCACTTGTTACTAGACTCAGAGCACGATCATGTTCGTAAAATTCCTCAAGTGCACGACCCCGATAAAATTTGATGTCTGTCAAAGCCAACTGATGATCAAGATGAGTAGCAGTATCCTGAGCTGAATCAAGCCTAATCAAAGCCTCCTCTCGAGATTCACCTGAAACCGAGATGAATGCAAGGATAATCCTCGGTCGTAGAAGAGCAGCTTGGACCATGTTACGGATGTTTGTATCCTTTGCAGTAGCTTGAGTGACTTTCTCAATGCTTTCAGACGCCACCTCCCTAGCGTGATCTGTGTAGCCTAAATCAATCAGAACAGATGCTAATTGACCAGAAAGCTCTGCAAATGCAATGTAGTCTCTTGACTGCCAAGTCTGATTTGTTATGTTTCGGAGATTGTTCAACCAACGAGGATCAAGACTTTGTCTACAATATGCTGCAGCTGCATAACCCCTCGCAGTTAGGTTTGATTGGTCTTTAGCAAGGATCTGGTTGTATCCATACATACCCCTGAGAAAACTTGCTTTCGCACACATCGCGAGAAATGATGGAGTTCTATTCTTCCATTCACCACTTCCAACATATTCAATCAAAACATCCGTAAAGAGCATGAAACGGTCTTTGGTGGAACGAGATTGCATTCTGAGTCGATTACGTAGTTCATCAACCTCAGTATCCTCTAATCCTGGTGTGTACATCATGAACTCTGGGATTACTGGATCGTCTTGCACTTTCTCATTCACCATTGTCTGGTGAGCCTGCTAGTTTCTGCTCCTCTATCGCTTCGCTGTCTATGGCTATCAAAAGGCTTCTAGTGGTTTTCTCCGCGAAGATGTGTGAAAGCAGAAATATAGGTTTCGAGGATGTATAGCGAGAATATAATCGGGCGGTTCTTTCTTAAAAGTTAAAACGGGCAGTGGTATGAAATGGCTTGTGGTTCGCATGCCTAAGACCCGAGTTAGTACAGGTGTCCCTGGTCTTGACGAGCTTCTAGAAGGGGGCTATGTTCAAGGAAGATCAACACTCCTAGCAGGAGGTCCAGGTACAGGAAAAAGTATCCTTACGTGGCATTTTCTGTTTGATGGTGTTGAGAAAGGCGAGAGTGGTTTATTGGTGTCCCTCGACCAGACAGCAGATATGATCGTTGAGGATATGTCTGATTTTGGATGGAACGCGAAGAAAAGGCTTGAATCTGGATCTTTAACTATACTTAGCGGCTCGCTTAATCTGGTTCCAACAGAGAAAAGCTACGAATATGTGATTGACTTTCATCATCCACTACTACGAGAGCAACCATTTACAGTTCCTAGATTAGCTGAACTCGTCCGAAAGAAAGCAGGAGAGGTAAACGCAAAAAGGATTGTTATTGATGGGTTGGGACCCCTACTAGAACTAGCTGGTAATCGTTCTGAGATACGTCAACTGGTGTATGGTTTCATCCGTGAGATTGTCGATTGGGAATCGACGATTATTCTGACACATGAACTGAAAGCCAGTGAAACTGCCCAAAATGATGAGATGCCTTTCTTCATTTGCGATGGAGTTGTTGTTCTCAAAATGCTCTATACTGCAGGAGATTATGTGCGAACGATTCGAGTAGTAAAAATGAGGGGTGCAAATCATGTCATGCGCCCGATTATGTTCAAGATTGGTCCAAATGGCATAGTAGCCTTCCCAGATGCACGTCTACCCGAATAGACTATGATCAGTAAACTGGTTGCACCTTTCTCACTGTGTCAGTCATGTCATACATGCTGAATGGTTTTTGAAGAAACGCCCTAGCTCCCACAGCAAGGACAGTTTCACCCACACCATCTATCGGGTCTGATATTACCACTATAGCAATGATGGGGTCAATGTCAAGAATATCCTCTATCAATCGCACTAGGTCCTTCTGGTCCATGTTGAAGTCGATAAGAACGACAGCTGGATTTTGATATTGACTCATGACTAACAGAGTCTGAGCGTCATCCGCCTCACCAATAACATCGAAACCTGCATCTTCAAGTGCCATTTTCAGAAGAACCCTGAGAAGCGGAACCTCCCCTGCAACTATAATACCAGAATGAGGAACTTCTGTCAGGTTAGTCCTGCCCCCTAGGATTTGATATTAAGACAGCTTCAGTCAGACACAGCACTCTCTACAAGGTCTAGCATATGACGTATTGTCACAGGCTTTAAACCAAAACTTGCAGCACCATTTCCCATTGCCTGCTCCCTCACGTTTGCATCAGCACTGATGAAAACTATCTTGGCCTTGGGATCAATATCAAGTATCTCTTTCATGGTCTGCATGCCATCTTTGTTAGGCATTCTATGGTCTAGAATAATGACCTCAGGTTTAGGATCCAGAGCAACGAACTTGTCAACTGCTTCTGCGCCATCGTAGGCATCAGCCACAACCTCATGCCCCTTGATGCTGAAGACATCTTTGTAGAGCCTGTGAAGAATCGCCTCATCATCTACTATGAAGATTGTGACCATATGCTTCTTCCAACCTTGGAATACTGTCATGCTCAGAACACAGAGAATGTCAATAAACGTTGGTTAGACGGCTATTGGTGTGCGACACTACTCTCTGTCCCTTACGACTGAGTCTTGTACATGTCGATAACAAAACTTGAGATATAAATGATATGTGACTATGTATTATCTAACAAATCCTATTGCTGGTAAGACCTAGCTAGAACGTCGTTGAGCCTCTCTCCATTAGACATTGATTTCATCTGAACAACTAGTGATCTAAATTTAGCACGCTTCACTCTGTCTAACTTTTAGTTTTCGAAAAATCGAAAGGTGATTCTGACTGAGTGACGATTTTTCGAAAGGTTTAACAATCTGAATATTGTTTTAATATTCGTTTGATTATTTGTCTTCACTTCCCCTATCAATTTCAATGATACAATTTTAGAGGAAGTTAGCTTGACACCAATCAGCTGATATGATCATTAATTACAACACTTGAACTTATACTTTCATAATCAAACCACCACATGTTTGAGCATATGCGGGTATGAGAGAAATCTATGTATTCATTTTCTAAATATAGATATTTCCCAAAGATGCGAGTGTGACATACACTCATACTCAATATGCGTGTACTGCTACCTTTTGGGGTGAATAACCCTGCTTCTTTGTGATATTTTTTGATGAATGCTTCATATGATACGAGAAGTGAGTATATGAGAATGTAATCAATCTTGCCATTTTTTATGTAGTCAGGTCAAGCTAACACATGTTCTGGAGAACGAGTTACGAATGAGATTATATTAATCATATGTTTGAATAAATGTGATTCCTTTATTAACCGTTATATGGTACAATATGTACCAAAAAACGGAACAATATTTAATTATATAAATAGTAAAAAGATTAGAAATTTGCTTGTATAAAATTTTCGAAAAACCGTCAAGGTTTGAGTGTAAAACTGAGTGATGGATAACCATCGTTAATTTGTAATACCCAAGTTAGATGGGCAAAAAATGCGCTCTTATTGTTGGAATCATTGATTACGATTACTCGACAATTGCCAATCTCCGCCAATTATGTTGGCCAATTTCCGCCTTCTAGAATAGCTAGCTATACCTGCCTCTTTCTCTCTTCCGTGAATTTCTTGAACAAGTCACTAGTTGTTAAAGGCGGGACTTCTAGATTCTCTTTAGCAACTAAGGTTATTGCATGTTCTGGACAACCAACTACACAGTTACCGCACCCTATGCATCTTTTCTGATCTAGATAGGTAATATCATCTTCAAGTGTTATTGCTTCCATTTGACATCTCTCAATGCAAGTACCACAATCACTACAAAGTTCTGCATCAATTATAGCTTGGTAGTTGCTTGACGTATAGTCAGCTGGGTTAGGTAGACGTTTCAGACTAACAATACCTCCACAACAACAAGAACAGCAACTACAGACGAAATCCATTTCTTGGGAATTATTAACTTGAAAGATCAGACCTTCCTCTTCGTTTTGTTTCAAATATCCAAGAGCCTCTTCTTTAGTAATCGCACGACCCCACCCCAATTCAGTGTACATTCGTGCCATCTCACCCATCCCCATGCATACTTCTCTTCGGTCGGTGACTTGGCATGGTTTGCTTCGGAGATCACTAGTTTGTCTACATATACAGTTGATAATTGAAAAGGGACCATTGGATTGTTCAAATAGCTCCTTGATATCATCATACCTGACAATAGGATTCTCATGTACTATTTCCACACCTACAGGAATAATACGTAACTGTCTAGTCCCGCGATTAGCATGTCCCCAAGCCTCCTTCACATATTGATCAAAGTCCTCTTGAAATTCTTTGGTTAATTTATTCACTTGAAACTCGTATATTCCAACGACAAGCAAGGCATTGGCATAGAATTTCGATCCATCTATTGTGTTGCCCAATATAGCTCCTTTCTTGATCATTTTATCCAAGCGCTCTTCCAATTCTTCTAATGAATATCCTAGATGTCGTAAGCGATTATGGATGACTTCTAGTGATTCATAAGTATCGAATACTCCCGGATATCCGCAATTCAATCCTAGAGCAATCTCAGCCTCCTTCGGAGTAAATAGATGCTTAAGTAATCTAATTTCTACTCCAGACTCTGTTGCTGGAAATCGAAGAGGAAATCCATCAAAGTGCTCCTGCAATCGTCTGTAAATGTCTGTCATTTCAAACCACGCGACTTGATGGATGTCTCTAGAACATTTCAATCTATTCTTGAGCATACTACTCAGGATATTACAAGGTCCAATATACAAGAGTGTACAGTATGCATGTACAGTAAACGTTCTGTTTCACGGGTCCAGAAACAGAAGATAGACACTGGCCGGAGTTAGGGATCTCGTTATCCGATTGGGGATGCATTATCTCTATTCATCCTCTCTCCTCCTTCGCAAAGATGTACTCCACAGATTAAGCGTGTACTCAATCGGAAATCGTGATTAAGCGTGTACCGGCTCTGAGAGAAACCCCGAGCTGGCCCGGGGTAAATCCACCTGCTGAAAAGATGCGGGCTGGTACACGCACATGTTTCAGTTCTAATTGTGAGCATCCAAATTGTGAAAACGTACATTTAGTAATGTATCAATATCGAAATATGAGAAGTTTCCCTAGTTCGAAGCTTCCTCTGTGTATCTTTGAGATTTAACCCATTTCTTGATACTTATAACAAATGGAGCGAATTCTATTCTGGCGACTCGAAATGCAATACTTGGAAATCCTTCAACTGTTGGGAGACATTGTAACTGTTTTTGGAGTTCTAGCGGGATTCTCATACTATGTGCTTACGGTGAGAGGAAATCGTAAATCAAGACAAACTGAAATGTTCATGAATCTCTATCAAACGAGTATCGATTCGGAGAGCTACAAGAAATTCTGGGATCTAATGTCGACTCAATGGGAAGATATGGAAGACTACATGCAAAAATACGGGCCTTGGACACATCCGGATGAAGCAGCGAAAAGAATGTCTCAATGGAGCATCTATGACGGTTTAGGGATACTGGTGAAGGAGAACACAGTGCACGCAGAAATGGTTCAACGAATGCTAGGGCTCAGAATTATCATGATGTGGCTAAAGTTTGAAACCATTATCAAAGAGCTCCGGAAGAAGGAGGTAGGAACCGGACCAGAGTATGGACCAGGATTAGATTTCATGGAGAATTTTGAGTGGCTTGCCAAAGAAATGATGAGAGTGAGAAGACAAAGTGGCTACTCAATACCTGTTCAACCAATTAATGATTATACATAGACGTCATATATCACATTTCTAGCCAAGATTATTAGTACATCATGTAACTATAGAAGTATTCCAATGACCGTTGATACTGAAGTTATCATTATAGGTGCTGGACCCGCGGGTCTCATTGCAGCCCGTCGACTAGAAGAGTTAGAGATCTCCTACACTCTCCTAAGCCGAGACACCTCTCCGGGAATCAACAAAGCATGCGGAGGTTACGTTCCAAGTCGTGCACTGAAGGAGTTCAGCCTTCAGGGCATGCCAGGTGCATACCCTATTGAAACCATTCGGATGAAGTTTCCAGGACTTGCGTTGAAGGAAATCAAATTTGACAATCCAGTCGGAGTAAACATTAGTAGAGAGAATCTTGGAAAGGCACTGCTCGAGAAAGTTACCCAAGAGAGTGGTGAAATTTGGCTCGATACAGAAAGCAATTTTGTAGAAACTACAAAGGACTTAGTCATCATCCATTATACTAAGGATGATGTCAGAGATACCCTCTCCTGCAGGTTACTAATTGATGCCAGTGGTGCCAATCCTGCGAGTCAGAGGACATTAATTGTGCGCCAGAGACCTCCAAACGACCAATTGGGCTACGCAGTTCAGTATCAAATGAAATGTGAAGACACATTACCAGGTGCGAATGACTTCTACTACGGGAGTGAGTTTTCACCAAGGGGCTACGCGTGGAATTTTCCAAGAAAAAAAGAAACAGTTGTAGGAACAGGTGGGATTGTGAACAAAGTTCGAGAAAGTAGTCGGAGGGTCATAGAATATCTCGACAATCTTGTCAATGATGTTGAACCTATCAGAACGGAGTTACAGGATGTTGGTGCAGCGGTTATAAGGAAAGAAGCCGCTCTCATGCCGTTGGCAGGCATTGTTAGCCCCTCTTTCGGACGCCGTATTCTCTTGGCTGGCGACGCAGCTTGTCATTGTTCACCCATCTCTGGGGAAGGAATTCACTATTCCATGTTGGGAGGTCTCAAAGCAGCGGATGTTGCCGCGGGATGTGTGAAGAATAAAGACTACTCAGACAAAGCACTCTCCAAATATGAGAGCTTGTGGACCAAAGCATTTGGATCAGACTTGAAGTGGGGGCTCTGGCTTCAGAAGAGATTTCTTGATTCAGGGTCAAGCTCGATGGGTTCCACATTTCTTCGTTCAGAAAAGTCTACTCGTGTAATCGCAGAAATGCTAGCAGGGGTTCGTTCAGTGAGGAGTGCTATTCTTGCGGCTGCACCAGGCTATTTGATTTCGAAAATCAGGCGATCTTGAAGATAGTTACTTCAAGGGGTATGTCCCTTTCTTTGCAGCGTAATCGTACAACTCCAAGATCTTCTCTGGAGTAGCCTCTAGCTGAAGATTGTGTGCGGGTGCTAGAATGTAGCCGCCACCATGCGCAAATGCATTAATGCGTGTATCGACTTCTGCTCGTACTTCATCGATTGTGCCTTTGGCTGCCATAACATGTTGGATGTCTATACCCCCATGAAATGTCAGTGTATCCCCATATTTCTTCTTGAGCTCAGCTGAGTCCATTCCCTTTGCAAGTGGTTGGACTGGATTTAGGATGTCCACTCCTACATCAATCAGGTCCTGTCCTAAAGGTTCTAGTGAACCGCAAGTGTGATGGAGGATCTTAACTTGTGGCGCTCTCCTGTGTATATCATCATAGACTCTCTTGTGTCGGTCTTTTACCATGCTCCTGTAGATTCGTGGGCTCATGACAAGTCCTTGCTGATGACCTAGGTCATCACCGAATTGAAAGATATCCAAGTATTCACCAACCTCGTCCAGAAACACACGGTTCATTTCCAGAGCTAATTTTGTGATCTTTTCCAACATTGCTTCAGCCAGATCTGGTCGTCGAAGCATATCTCCAAGGAATCTCTCGAACCCTCTCATGAAGTGTGCAGCCATCTCAAAGATTCCCCAAGGACCTCCCCCATAACCAACGATTGCATAGTCTGTCTTCTCGTGTAGGTGTTTTGCTAGTTCTCTGACACCCTCCATCCTTGATGGGTCTTCAGGGTCGGGCCATTCAAACTCCTCTACTTGTTCCACTTCTGTGAAATCCGACCAGGGATTGTAGGTCGTTTCGGTATAGTGACCAACCACCTTCGAACCGTATCCGAATTCATCTTCCAAAGATCCATCTGGTAGCGGCTTAGGTTTAAACCCTGCAGCAGTTTTCATGTGGACGTGTCTGAAGTCTATGTTCAAACGCTTCAGTAATTCTTCTGACGTTTTCCATGGGGTGAACAGTCCCCACCTATGTGTTTCAGGAGCTTTGATTCCGAGGTGATTCCTTAGATTCTCGTATGCCTCATATGTTGCCCAAAAATCCAGCGGAACTCGGTCAGGTTCCTCATGATTTACTGCTTTGTGAAATCTTTCTCTTGGCTTCAAGGAACATCACCAGGTATCTAGTAATACACAATTCCTGTTTAAATTGAGTTCGACTGCAATTCAATGAAAGGTTATACCTACTCAATTTACTCTCAATCATTTCTCCACTCTATGTCGTAGATGTAGTGTTCATAGCTGATAAACGATTTCGATGATTCATTGTATGGTTATATCAGATACTTTATATTGCGAAATGGTCAAAAATTTTTAGCGGATTTGCGAAAAATGCAATCCAATCGTGTATCGTTTGCGACTTCTGCGGAAGTTCTGACTGAAAGGGTGATTGAATGGCAAACCTCCACATGTACTTCAATAGGAAATTCTCCTCCTCCTTACGTGCAACTATCAAACATGTGGATCGCGGATATGCAATCGATAGACACGAAGTAGAACAAACCGCAAAACCGTGGAGCGAGCTCTTCGAACCGATGGGACCCGGATTGAAGAGCTCCACATCACCAACAGGTGAAACCATAACGAGATCGCTGGATCGGGATTTGAATTCATCGAACCAAGATAGGAAGGACATCGATTCATCGACGCCTGACGCCGAGTACTATTTCATTGATGAAACCACCACTTTCTTAAATGCGGCTCTCAGGTACCTCAAAGACATATTCCTATTGACACAACATAGCTGATTCATAGACAACAATGACCCACTAGCGGTCTCGTTTCCCTTTTGGACAGTTCCTCATTAATCCCAGAATCCATCAGACCATCTAGAATCAATCTCTTTCTCTGCTAGATCCACAATAGCTGAAGATTCATCATTAAGAGCTGCACGAATAATCGATGCAGCATCCTCCTTGTTCAGCAGTCTGCTAGCTTTTACTATGGCCAGTCGAACGCGCTCTTGTGGTCTACCATATAGACGAAGAAGAATCTCAGCAGCATTTGATCCTCCTTGAAAAACCACTGAACTCAGGGTTTCATCGATCATTGTGGTTGGCATTCCCTTTGAGAGGAGAGAGTTGAGAATGCTGTTTATCTCAGAGATATCAACTGTGGGGGGTTTGGCAACTTGTGGAGGAGAAATCGGACCGAGACCCTCTAGTCGCGATGATAGTGTTGAGTAGGCACGTGTAGCTTCCCTTCTCACAGGTGTTGTCCTACCATTCTTCATCAAATCCTCGAGCAGATCCAGCGTAACTTTATCTCCAAATTCACCAAGTTGCCTGATAGCTCTGATACTAAGAGAGTGAGTTGGATTTGTTGCAATATCTGACAACACATCGTTGCATAGATGAGTTTTAGCATCATGCATGGTAGTGATAGCTGAATGTTGTTGGTTGAAATCACTCGAATAGATGTTTGAGCGAGCTGACTTCACTCTATGTAGCACGTTTAGCTCACTATATTGTGAGATGGATTCATCTCCATCAGTGTTCGGTCCTCTTTGCCTTCTTTTCTCATCCACAAATTCTTCCCAATAGCGGGGATCAATCTCGGCCAACATAGGTTCAATGGCAAGACCAGTCGCTTCAAGGCTCTCTCTAATAGTAGCAAATTGTTCTTCATTGACGACGACGTCAAAGTGTCTATGTCCATGTGCAGCACTAACAATTTTCTGGCCATAATAAGTCTTCAACAAGTCTGCAGTACAATATTGGCGAGATTCTCCTTCCTTGTATTGAATCTTACATTCATGAAGTTCTTCAATTCTCTGTTGAAGTATTGCAGGTATAAGAACCGCGTAATGTCCCTTACTTATAGTTTGAATATTGATGCAGAATTGGTCGAATCTCCTATCCCTCTCGACGAGGAGGTCACGAGTGAAGGCAACCATGAAGGATTGAGGATTTTCTCTCACAGATCTATCTTTTAGTACTCTCAAGACGTTCAGCGATGGAATCTGAACTGCAAAGTAGATATCCCACATTCCCAGATAATGGAAGATGTGGTCTCTGTTTTCCAACGTGATATGAGCTGCAACCTTTTCCAGTTCTTCTAAACCTTCTATGAGAGCTGATAATGCGTCATTTTTCAATGCTTGATCAATCATATGAGAGCTTGCAGCAAAGTTACTCTCATTGACTACAGCCCGAAATTTGAGAGCAATGTCCGTCAACTTACCTCAGGTTGAAAATCAAACCTTCAACTTATCAACATAACCAAATATGAAAGTAAGAAAGATGAGAAAGGCCTGGCCTCTGCACAGCCAGGCCAACAAAGAGGGTGTGTGGTGAGGAGAATTAGGAGCCTGTGCCGCGCATTCTATGGACAATGAAGCACTTCTCGCGATATGCTTGATCTTCAAGGTCATTGATAAAGTTCTCAAGTTTCTTGACCCTGGTGAACTCTTCCTCGATACCAAGATCACGAACTTGAATCAAAGCTTTCTTGTGCTCAATACGCACGTAAATTCCGCCCAGTCCGACCCCATGTTTCATGTACACCGGGTCCTCCTGGTTCTTAACACGATAGAAACCCTGTCTTCTGAGCATTCTACTGAACATCATCATTGTGTCGTAGCCCTCCCGGCGGTCTCGACAACAGACGTAAACGCTATCCATAATATAAAGGCATAGGGTTTCTATTGGTACACGCAAGCTTTTCGCGCCATATCCTATGCGGCGGAAGCTGCCAAATACAATACAAATCGATAATTTTGGTCATAGAAACTACACAAAATGACAGTTATATACGAATTTTCTGAATTTTTAATCTAGCTTCCTTGACTTCTAGCTTCCAGCCATACAGAATAGCGCGGATTAGCTTAACGTTTACATCTATAATCAAAATGGGTTTCTGGATCCTTCCTCAACGTTTACAAGCTAAATTTTGCAACGTGTACAATAGAGACAACTAGCCCGTATGAGCCCAGATTGAGACAAAGTGAGACTTAATTCCTTGAGACAGTTTGTTTATCTTTGAAATCAATAGCTGAGTGCTAATCTCGCTCGAAAGCGGCCTCAGTCAGTATACGCCGCTTATGATGCAATGAAAATACGTAGAATTAGAGAAGAACCAACCATTATTTTCACTTGGTCAAAGACAACCCTTAAAATGTGTTCAGAAAAGTCGTGAGCCAAGGCGAAAAGACAATGCAATTTGACTCTCTACTTCAAATATTACAATCAATGCCTGTTTCTACGGTTTTCATTATGCTGGTTGCAATCACACTAGCACTTGTATCAATCTGGGCAACTCGAAGATTCACAGATATGGAAAAGATGCAAGCAGACATGGCAGAGGTCAAAGCTTGGCAAGAGAGATTCAAAAAGGCAAGGGAGTCAATGGACCCAATTGAACTTCAACAAGTCATGGATGACCAAGGTAGAATAATGCGACTCAACACTGCAATGATGTCAGCGAGAATGAAGCCGATGTGTGTCTACTACATTCCATTTCTCATCGTCTTTGCAATATTGAACTTGATCTACGGGAACAATATAGTCGCAATCATTCCATTTAACATTGACAAGGCACTTCCATTCCTTAGTGGATGGATTGGTCACTCAGTCCAAGGTGGTTTTGGTCTTAGTTACTATGGTTACTATATCCTGGTTGGATTGGGTTTAGGGAACATAATTAGAAGACCGTTTGGTCTCTCAATGACAACATAACGTGACCAGCACTTCCTATGAGCGCTGTTTTGTGCCAAACGTGACACATTGGTTACGTACTTCATCTCCTTTTTATTCAATCTAGAGACTTCCATTCTTGCGGTTCCCCACGGGAGCATCCGTACTTCGGTTGCGGGGACACTGAGAGAGGATGTAACTCTTATTCTACCAGAACATCCCTAGTGGTCTTTCTTCCTTGTTACATCCTTTCTCTGCACTTCAATGTCGAATCAGTAACCGTTTTAACATACATTGATGAGTCACTAAGTTATGAGCGCAGGACCCTCAAAAGTATACTTCGGATCTGTAATTCCCGGAAACACAGCTAGATGGGCAGCTTTTGCAGCCAAGGTGGATGAAGTCGTAAAGAAACTGAACTTCAAATCCATTGACAAAAAAGACAAAGTCGCAATCAAGATGCATCTTGGCTTCAATGATGGCTATCAGACAGTGCCAGTCTTCTTTGTGAGAAGAATCGTGAAAGCTGTCAAGGAAGCAGGTGGATACCCATTCATCACAGATAATCCAACAGCTGTGTACAACGCAGTGGAAAGAGGATATGCACAAGAAACATGTGGCTGTCCAATAATCCCCGTTGCTGGTGTAAAAGATGGCTATACCTATGATTTCAATGTGAACTTCCATAATGTGGACACATTGAAGATAGGCGGAGTGATGGTAGACGCTGATGTCCTTGTTGATCTCACTCATGTCAAGGGACACAACGGTTGTGGGTTTGGTGGAGCGATTAAGAACATTGCATTAGGGGGATATCATGGACCATCACGTTGGAATAAGATTCATGGTGTTGAACAGTCATTACCCTATTGGGACGCTGATAAGTGCACACCTGCACATGCAAAGAAACTAGTTGAAGCGTGCAAAGAGAATTGTATCAAGTATGACGAAGAGAAACACAAACTGACTGTGGCCTTTGGAATGTGTACCCAGTGTATGGATTGCATTGAAGCTGACAAAGGAGTTGAGTGTCTACAAATCAAGCAGGAAAACTTCTCTCTGTTTCAGGAATTAATGGCACTTGGAGCAAACGAGATTCTCAAGACATTCGATGAAGACAAACGATTTTTCCTCAGTTTCCTGATCGACATCACACCCTTTTGCGATTGTTGGGGTACGGGTCAACCGGCCATTCTCAATGATGTCGGGGTGCTTGGTAGTAGAGACATCGTAGCTATAGAGCAAGCTAGTCTGGATCTGATTGGAAAGCAGGAAGTTATTGAGAGTATGGTACCACCTTTTGTGAGACTACATAATGACCCCGGTCTACATCCATTCCAGCGTATCAATGGACCTCTGAAAAACCCATACATTTCAGTCGAATATGCTGAAAAACTTGGAATGGGAAGCCGACACTACAAACTAGTTGAAGTCCTATCACCTAAAAAAACATCAAAGCAGAAAGGTCCAAGTACAGTAACTGAACCTCCTGGTTCATTCTTCTAGGTACTAATATTCGTCTAAACCAGATAATGATTAAAATACTCACACATAAGTGTCCCTTGGGGCGAAGACATCTATCGAGCAGCATCTAGGCTGAGTGAAATTAAGTTGCCATTCGAACATTCTCCTGAAGAGAGGCTCAAACGATACAAAGCTAGTCTAGATAAGATGGCGAAAGAAGAGGGTCGTAATCTGAAAACGACCAAGCAGAAGATGAAGACCTCAAAGCAAAAAGGAGAGAAAGCTCCCAATCCTGTAAAACAGGTTCCACGTAAGGTCAAATCACCAGACCCACAGCATAAGCCACCCCAAGTACTTGTAAGTCCAGCAAAGAAGGAACTGAGAACAGCTGGAGTATCAATAAGAAAATCTCTCACAGATGCTAAGGTTAAGGAGATCGATGGAAGAAATCTTGTGATGCTCAAGGTTCGCCTTCGTTCAATAGACAGTTCCCTGAGAGATATTAAGAAACGTCGAGATACACTTGAGGCTCAACTCAAAAGCAAGTTTATCGATAAAGAAAGGTATCGTAAGGAGATGGACGCTCTAGTTGATGAGGGACGTACGTTGCTGGTCGAACGAGAGCGAGTCGAGAAAGAAATGAAGAAACTCAAACAGGAGTAGTAGTGAATTTCACTGAAGTGTTTCTCCAACGACACTACAATACAACAGCAAAAAAGGGAAATACACCTCTCGAAATCAGTGAAATGAGTCCGGAGGCTGTATCCCCTGAGTAAGAAACGTGCTAAAGCACAATCTAAACGTCTGTCTTATGTACACAAAATTTGTGAACTCAGTAGACGTGGAGACATGGATGCAGTTGCGAATCATATGAAGGGATACTTTACAGATAAACAGGCTCATCCCTGGCACAGCATGTACAAGGATATTGAGAAGTACTGGCTAAAGGAGCATCCTAAGAGAGATGTGACTGAAAGCCTCATTTTGCTGCGAGATGCAGTCTTTAGTAGTCTTGAGATTCTATCTCTCAGTATCGCGTTGGATGTACCAACATCCGAACTGGTCGCTATCTTTACCAAAGAAGCAACATGGAAAGAAGGGCGACAAAAGGTCAGAAACAAGTCTATCGAGCTTATCGAAGAAATGATCAATAAGAGGAAGACACGTTACATAGTCCCATCTGCCCTCAAGCGAGATGGATTCGGGTTTCTCGTAGGCGAATTAGAGGAAGCAGAGCTTGAAACCTTCAAAAAAGCCAGACCTAAGATGAAGAAGGTTAAGGAGAAGAAGAGTAAGAAGTCGAGAGGAAAGCAGAAAATGAAAGAGGTTCTTGATCTAGGACCTTTGGAAAAGAGCAAACTGGGTAGCAGATTCCTACGGGAACAGATGATCATGGAATCCCAGATCGATAAGGATGACCCTCGTATACCCACTCTAATTGAAGCATACGAGCAATTTCTAGTGAATATTGAGATTGATTTGAGTGCCTCAATCCCAGAACCTGTTCCAACTGAACAGGTCACTCTTAATGGTAAACCTTTAGCTGAAGAACCTGAAGTAAAATCTGAACCTAGCAAAAGGACTCAGAAGAAAGGTGTACAATCACCTTTGACAGATTTCATTGAAGAAAAACCAGTTACTAAGAAGAAAGCAAAGAAGAGGAGGACCAAAAAGAAATGAGCAAGAAGAAGTCCTCCTTTGACCTGAGTGCAAAAGAAAGAAGAGCTTTGACCGAACTCAAAAAGATTGCAAATGACATTGACTCACCAGATTTTAGTACAATGTATGATGCAGTAGGACGACTTGCCTCTCACGAAAATAGTAGGTCTTTGCTTCCAAAAACCATCGAGTTACTAGAGAGCTCTGATCAGAACATCAAACAGGCTGCGTTCACTGTTGCAGGTAAATTTGCTTTTGGAGAATACACTCAAGAGATATTTCAGCTACTAAAATCTCTGAACCCTGTCGAGAGGGAACAGGTACTTCAAGGGATACAAGAGAAGTTCAATCAGACAGGTGGACCTGAATCCAATGGAGAACTAAAACGCTGGATTAAAGCTCTAGAGGGACTAGGAAAGGAGCATCAACCTGCAGTATTCAGTTTAATGAGGTCTCTTGGTGAACCAGGAAGGAGATGGGTGACAAAGCAGATCAAAGTGAACTTCGATGACATCTCTCTTGGAGCAGTCCCAGCACTCAGCGTATTTCCTGAGAAAATAAAGAAGAATCTCGTCAAGCTCTTGACTACAAAAGCGGCGAAGAAGCGAAGAGATATGTTACCATATATTTGTGGTATTGTCGACCAGTCAACTCTGTCTTATCTCTCTGTGTTTCTCAAGGGTAGCAAGTGGCAGGAACGAGTCGACATTGCTGCGGCAGTTGCAGCTGCAGGCATCAAATCCACGTCAGGTTTTGTAATGGACCTAGTAGGGGACAAAGATTGGCAGGTAAAGCAAGCACTTCTCGACAACATTAACGTTAGAAAATCTAAATTCACTACTCTATCAAAGATACTCAGTTTCTTTGTGAAAGAGTCACATGATGTAGTCAGATCAAAGGCTGAAAGAGTGTTACTCCGTCTGGGTTCAGAGAAGTGCTACGATGCTACCTTGACCGAACAGAGAGAAAAGTTAGAGAAACATTATCGCACACAGTTACTTAGAGCCGCTGAAGCAAACAAGAATCTGGATGCTGAGTGGCTTGGTATAGACATGACAAAAGTAGACCCTATGCATGAAATCATGACCAAAGTTTCCGAGGACGATACATCAGGAGTAGCTGATGATGAACCTGAAGGTATCTCACTTGCTGATATTTCGAAACCCAAATCTGATGATGAAGATTCATCCAAACTTGATGAAAAAGACACCTCAGTACTTCTTGGAGCGCTTCTTGGTGCGCAGAAGAAGTCTGTGGATGCTCCAGAGATTAATGAAGAGATTTCTTCAGATGACCTTCCACTAGACCCGACAATCCCGGCATCCAGTAAGTTTCTGTTACTACTTCAAAGAATGTCAGAACGCGTAGGTAAAGACGTTTCAATCAATGACTTGCTCACAAAAGCAGAGGAATCTGGGATGAGCGAAGATGATTTCAAAAACGCAATGGCAGAATTGGAAAAACAGGGAATCATCTATAGGTCAAGTAAAGGTACTGTAAGCTATGTGGACATTGAGCTCTAGGTGTCAACACAAAGACTAATTTTATCGCCTGTAGATACGTCATTCTTGGCTGAGTATAGCGATGAGCGAAGAACTTCTCATTAAGAATGGAATGATTGTAACTGGGGACAAAAAAGGAACTGTTATTCCAAAGGGGTACATCAAGGTTAATGGATCCAGAATTGCAGAGATCAGCGAGGGTGAACCAAAGTTTGGTGCAGACACGGTGGTTGACGCTACTGGTTGTGTAGTCATTCCAGGACTCATTACAGCGCACACTCACCTCTATGGTATTCTGTTGAGAGGTGCGAGTCTGAATATCAAGCCACCCACTGACTTCGCACAGGTGTTGCAACGTGTCTGGTGGCCTGTGGACGAAGCACTTACAATAGAGGATGCTTATGCTAGTGCTTTATCTGCTAGTGCGGACATGTTGAGAAATGGTTCAACATTTTATGCTGACACGTACTCAGGTCCAAATTCGATTGAGGGAAGTCTTCAGGAAATAGCAAGGGGTACCAAAGAAGTAGGAATGCGTGGAATTATTGCCTTCGAGATGACGGAGAGAAACAATCCTAAAGAAGCCACACGAGGGTTTCAGGAAGGTGTCAAGTTCATCAAGTCTTGTGGAAAAGAAGACCTCGTTTCAGGAATGATAAGTCTTCATGCATCATTTACAGTTGGAGATGAGATTGTCACAAAGGCAGTAGCTCAGGCAAAAGAGCTGAATGTACCTATGACCGTCCATACATCTGAAGGTCTTGTGGATCTCTATCATAATCTTGAAGCTACTGGAGAGAGAACAGTTGAGAGACTTGATAGACTTGGAGCTCTTGGACCAAAAACAGTCCTAGCACACTGTGTTCATGTGGACAGGAATGAGATTGATCTGATAGCAAAGAGAAGAGCTTCAGTAGCTCACAATCCAATGAGTAACATGCTCAACGCAGTAGGTGTTTCTCCAGTTCCTGCAATGCTTGAGAAGGGCATTACGGTGGGACTTGGAAATGATGGCTGGATTTACGACCCTTTTGAAAACATGCGTTGTGCCTTGACCGTACATAGACTATCTAGCGGAAATCCAAGTGCTATTGGACCTGAAAAGATTTTCAGGATGGCTACAATTGAAGGTGCGTACTGTTATGGTTTGGAGAATGAAGTTGGAAGCCTCGAGAAGAGAAAACTAGCAGACATCGTAATATTAGATACATCAAGAGTTCCAACACCTCTGACACCAACCTCAGTGGTGGGACATCTGATCAACACTTTCGGAGGACGTGATGTGAGAGATGTTATCGTAAATGGGGAACCTGTTGTAAAAAACAAATTACTTACGAAAACAGATGACGCTCATGTTTCAGATGTATCGAAGAAGTCAGCGGAAGGACTCTGGTCCAAATTAAATTAAAAAAGAAGTTTGTGGGGCAGTGCCCCACTTTGTTTACCTTCTACGTACGCAGACAACTGCGCCTAGAATTACTATGACGCCTACTCCAATACCAACATAGAGTATGTTGTCCTGAAGTAGTCCAATGATGTCAAGGCCACCACCAGTACGAGTGAGTGATACGGTTGAGGATACTCCCGATGTAACATTAGTAGCTTCGAGAGAGTATCTATTAATCATACCATCTGATTTCTTGTACCGAGTAGATACTGACATGCGTGTTTCAGCGTCGGTGCTAGAAAATTGCGCACCCCAATTGGTTCCATCATTGATCAGTGTGTGGTTCTCTGTCCAGAAGATTGAGCCCTCTATTAAGTCAGATAGAAGACTGAAGTTGCCTATTGGAACAGCTAAGCCACTTCCTGTTAAAGCAATACCCAATAGATAGAGTGCTTCGAATCCCATAGCAGTACCATTGGCATAGACCAAGTTCACATCTACTATAGGTATACCAGAATAGTCTGTCAACGGATCAGGAATTGTTCCCGGAGCTGATTCTATACTAATGTTTACGAGGTCATCAATGATAGTATCACCTTCATCCACAACTTTGAAGTCGTAGGTGAATACGTCTCCTTGAGCTACACCCCATTCTAGACCCTGAGATGTTGCAGCTGCAACAGGTGAGATGAGGAATATAGCTACAAACGACATAACAAGCACAACTTGAAGCGTGCGTCTCATTTTTATTATATCTCTCCAAAAACCCGCGAATGCGGTTTGACTCAACGGCAAATTAAACATAAAAAAGTCCTTCGTGGATGGATGGTACCAGATGGGCAGAGTTTTCAATGAGAATCACGTGACTCGATTCAGGTGGAAAGACTGTATCCAGACTTGACCTTTGATGAACCCGTTTTCGATGCACACATGCATGTAGTAGACACAGATTCACTCCACATGCTGGTAGAGATTGGTGAGAGCTTTGGAGTTAAAAAGTCGCTTCTTATTTGTCACAGTCTTGGGGCTAAGAAATATGCCGAAGAGAGTTTTCCAGGTCGGTTCGTCTTCGCTAAGTACTTCTCAGGAGCAATGCGCTTTGGTGGTGGGTTAGAAACAATTCTGAAGGAGATCTCCACTCTTCGAGAAGAGGGATATCATCTTGCAAAGATGCAGTCTGCGCCAGTGATGAGAGGACGAGCATCAGCAAACCCAGATGATCTAAGGATGGATGATGATGATATGGCGAGAATGTTTGATGCCATGAGAGATGAGGGAATCCCCTTCCTTCTTCATCTATCAGATCCAGACACATACTATGCCACAAGGTATACAGATAGGACAATCTATGCATCTAAGGAAAGAGACCTTGATGAACTTGAAGGTGTCCTACGAAGGCATAGTGATATGAAGCTCCAGTTGGCACATTTTGCCGCTCAATCTGAGATTCATAGGTTGGGAAACTTGGCGAGATGGTTTGACACCTATCCCAACTTCATTATTGATACTAGCTCAGCAAGATGGGTCTCTAGAGAACTGAGTAAGAATCCGAAAAAGGCCAGGGAATTCATGATTAAATACCAAGACAGAATAGTCTTTGGAACAGACTGTGTCACATGGGGACCTGATCGAGAGTACTATGTGGGTAGATATCTCGCGCTTCGACTCTTACTAGAAACAGATATTGAGCATAGACAACTTCCCTTCACAGACTCGGACACTGTAAATTCAGGAGGCACCTTCATCAACGGCCTAAACCTTCCGAAAGATGTACTCCAGAAAATATACTGGCAGAACGCACAGGACTTCTACTCTGAGTTTATATGACCATCAAAAAATGACAGAAAGACACGTAATTGCACCATCACACTTTTCAAACTCACTCATATCCAGATGAATCACATCGAATCCAGCATCCTTCACGAGGAGTGATGTCTTAATGTGTCGCGAGGACATTATGACTGTATCACCCAGAGTCAGAGTGTTTGCTGAATGCGACTCATCTTTTGGAAGAACGATTTTGTGAAATGAATCCAGAGTTGGGTCATCAACATATCGTGGATTTACGATGATGGTGTTTCTGTCTAGATATGTGACATGACTCTTGATGTGCATAATGTCTAAGTCTTCAATGCAGTGAACAGAGGTCTCAAGCCACTTTTCCATTTGCAAGGCACCTTCACGGTTAGTCCTCTTGGTTATACCACAAATCAAGCCATCAGGAAGATGAACAACATCACCACCTTCTAAGGTGCCAGGAGCTTCTACTGTTCTAATCTCTTTGAATCCAGAAAGAACTTCTTCAACCCTGGGACTTTCTCCCCTACGACTCTCTTTCGCCATTCGAGTGATCATTGCTTTGGAACCATGCACTACCACTGTGTCCTCAACAAAACAGGAGTCGGGGTGTTTGTCATCAGGATCTAGTTTTATCAAATCCAATCCCAAATCCTCAAGTGTTTCACAATATCTCATGTGCTGTTCGAGTGCCAAATTATGATCAAGTGTCCGATGAAGAGGATGCTCTGATAGACATCTTTTGAAACTCCGACCCGGACGTCTCACAATTGCTCGTTTCATCTATTCGTTCACGTTCCTTTCCTATGGCGCTTCTTTGGAAAAAACTCTTCCAGTTCGCTTTGCTGAAACGGACCAAATCTCCATCCTTTTCCTTCTGGATCTCTTTCTACCACATCCTCTCGTTCAAGGTTTCGTAGGTGATAGAGTACAGTCTGTTGCGTGACACTTACCTGCTCAGCAATTTTCGTTGTAGTTATCCAAGTTTCCGAATCAAGATGCATGAGTATATCTGTTCTAGATATGAGACCTCTCCTTATGTTGCGTATCATGCTCAGATATGCAAGCCGATTGATACTCAGAGACCTCACCACGAACTAGCAAACACTTTTCCACTAAGTGTTTTCTGGTGCTTGTGTATCAATCAAGTTTTGAACCAATTAAATGCTTGAAGGCAGATGGTTCACTTCCTTCTGAGATGGGTCGGATTCTGTATTCTGGATAACTATGACTCAGTTTTGCAGCTACGCGGGTTCCCATGAGCTTTTTGAATATGTCAGCGTTCTTCCCTCTCCAGAGGTAAACAGTTTTGGCTTCATGGACAACAAATACAAGCACCTTGTTAGTATCGACCTCGACCACTTTGCTTTTGGACTCGATCATTTTTGCCTGTGAATCGATTTCGAATGCTTCAACCATATATCTCAAGCCTCAAGCACGAGAAACTGTGAAATCAGTTCGTGCAGACCCGCTTATGAGGCTTTTTCAGCGGATATCAATGGTCCGACATTTGCTTAAATACGCCCTCTGAGAAGTGAACTTGGTCGGAAGGTGGCCTTGTACTGTGTGAAAGCCACCCGAAGAATTGATGACGGTGTGAGTGCGTTGCCTGACGAAAGTCCCTCAACAATCAAGTTCATTGACCGAGAGATGAGGAAGATAGACATCAATCTCAGTGGACTTGATGTCTCATTCCCCTTGAATGCTATCCCCGACAAAATCTATGAAACTATTGTCAACACTCTTGAGGGAGCCCGAGATACAGAGGAGAAGATACGCAAGCTCTATGATGACACTCTGATGAAACCAACTGTATCGACTCAAAACGCGACTGGAATCTTCCCGATCAACTCAGCAAAGAAGATTGTCAGATTAACACTCACAGATGAAGCCCTAGAAGACCGGATTCTCGAGCTAGAGGGTGTAGAACTGTCCTTTCAAGGTCATCCTTTTGATGAGACAATAGAGGAACGTATTGAGCTCTATCAGAAGGTAATGCTCGATGACCATAAGATTGACCGGTTCCGTTTAGGTGCTGTAGAGATGTATGGAGACGTAACCTACCACAATATCAGACGAGATCCAAGGGTCAGTCTGAATTTCTTTTGGTCACAAGAGGCGGAACCTGAGAGTCAGAGCTATCAAATCAATTGCATTGCTGAAATTGTCCCACCCGGAGACCCATTTTTCAGATACATGAGGATTATGAGGCGGCTCTTCAGCTCACGACTTCTAGACCTTCGCGGGACAGAGGACTACATCTGTGCATACAAGTTTTGGGTCTGCGAGACCAAGGAGAAGTCACTGACTGAAAAGGCTGGATATTCCAAGTTCTAATCAATAGTTTGTGACTCTCAGAAGTTTCTCTGGTAGTTCCTCAATGGATGCAATATCCAAGACAACGCCATGAGCTTTCTTTGCCAGATTGTCTGCAGCAACAGGGTTGTATGATGATTTTGGAACTATAATTATCATCTTGATTCCAAGAGGTTTCATACGTTCTGCAAGCTGTTCACATATTGCTTGGTCACTGAGATACATGTCTGTTGAGAAGATGAAGATTTTCTCCTTTGCACGTGTGTCCTCGAAGTTTTCTAGGGCCAGCTTGATTGACTCAGCTCCTCCAGTGCCGCCACCAGCTCTTGCTTCTAGAAGATCTGCGGCGACCTTGTCTACTGACACATTCCTCTCAGACATAGGCTTAACAACGTGGGTCACACTATCAAAGAGTACGACACCAAAATCATCCTTTTTAATCCCATAAAGACCAGCCATTACAGAGATCGCTAACATCCCGAGCTTCTCTGCAGAATTCATCGACCCACTCTTGTCGAGAGCCCAATAGAATGCACGATGACCTTGATAGGTTTCAGTTACGAGGAAATCTGAAGTCTCAAGAATCTTGAAGTTCGTTCGACCCTGAGAGAGAAGTGACTCTATTGTTTCTTCGAGATTGATAAGATCCATGTCGTCACCAATTTTGAAAGGTCTCACTGTGGTGGACTCCTGGATTCCTCCAAGCATACTACTGCCCATTGTCTGTCTGGCATACCTCATCCCTAAATCTATCAGAAGCCTTCTTGCAATCTCTCTAAGGCGTCTCTTTAGCTCGTCTGGTAGCTGGTCTCTGTAAGTGTACCAGATACGGATGATATTAGTCGCAGGACCTCCTAAGAGACCGCCAAAGGCCATATCAGCTCGTTTCTTGTCATACGGTTGAGTTCCTGCACCACCACCAGCCTGCATTCCAGATCCATATCGACGTTGTCCATACCCAGGACTTCCAGTGCCTAGAGCGGCATGTAGGTCCTCATGAGCTATTGCACCAAGAGCACTCTGGTTTCCTTTCTCAACGGCCATGTCTGCAAGCTGTCTCAGTTGCTGGCTGGTCAACCCTGCTGCAGATATGAGATTGTGGAGTCTGTCGAAATCTGAAACATCAGCCTGAATCAATTTCTTGATGACTTCATATGAGGGATTCAAAAGCTCTAGAATCTCGGCCTCTGTCATCCCAAGACGCTCTCCAGCATTTTGGATTGTTTCTTTCGAGGGAACCTGACCCATCCGTGAAAGTTGCTTCACTGTGTTACGAAGGTGCGTCTTTGTTGGAGATGTTTCGCATGCGGCATTTGCGAGCTTTTGCATTGACTTATTCCACTCTTTTCTGGTCTGGTCATTAGGAAGCTCGGAACCCATCCCCATTCCTTGTGCAACTGCAGATCTCAGAAAATCTGAGGGAGAAGACCGTGCATGTGCATCTTGAATTGTTGATTCAGTCTCCTTCTCGAGTAGATTTTCCCAACTCTCATTTTTTCGTGCAGTCTCCGATAGCTGACGCATGTCTACGTTATTATGTCCCCCATTATCATACTGGTCATCATAAGCTTTCAGAAGGTCATCCATTATGTCCTTTCCAGTGTGTTTCTGTATTTTATCAGCAAACGCAGCAGCATCGCTGAGAGAATACTGATGAGGTGCACTTTGGATATGTTTGTCCAGGTTGCTTGGTACACGCTTAAGTTCAGTAGCATAATCTGTAACTTCACTGAGGTCAGAGAGATTATCCTGAAGAGTTTGGTCTAGAGATTCTCTTGTTTTCTCGTCAAGTGTCTTCATTTCCTCGATGTGTCTAAGTGCACGTGCTGCAGTTGATGTATCGCGTTTTGCGAGATCAGAGAATTCCTTCTCAACATCGTTGTCTCCTCGAAGTGATTTTCCTGCAACATGCTCAGCAGCATTGGAAAGATTGCAGACGTCATCTAGTACCTGCAGTGTCTGTGAATTCAATATGTCTTTAGAAGAAAGCACCCCTGCTTTGTCTAGAAGCTGAGATCCTGCAATCTCAGTAAGTTCTTGGTCACTGGTGATCCCTCGGAGGACTATGTCACCATCAGTCAGATAGTCTGTTGCAGCCTCATAGAGCTGCTGGTCACCATTTTTGTGTAGTTCTTGCAAGTACTCATAACCTGCTTTCACCTTGTCTTCCTGAATGACATTTCGCAGCTCCTGCTCCCAGCGAATCTGATCCATGACCTTTTTCAATGCAGCATTCTGCTCCTCTGTAGCCTTTTCCGCTGCTTCTGCCTGATCTTTGTCACTCAACTTGGGTCGTTCGACCTTCTCACGACCTAGAAGAATGTCTTCGGCCACTTCCCGAGCAATGTCTTGATCAGGAGGATACGTGGTGAAGACAGCCGCCTCAAGAAAATCTTCAAGTGTCAGCTTCCCATTTCTGAAATATCTTGCAGACAAGAGTTGTGGGATTGATTGTGTCTGCCTTATACTAGGTTTCTTTGCGACATCCTTTCTTCCACGCATCCGTCTTGTAAATTCGTGTGCAAATGGGGGTGCATTACTTGGCACTGGAGTGATCTTGGGCTGAGCAGCCATATCATGTACTCCCCAGATTCCTCCGAACGAGTGAATTGACCGCGGGTTCAGGGTCAATCCCCGGTCTAAATCGTAATGCTCCAACCAATACATAGGTCGCAGCCTGTGACAAAGTTGTATGGGAGATGGTCTTCTCCTTCTTCCGCTTTGTCATCTCAGCTGCCAGGCGTGAGATAGAGATCCCTGCTCTGATACTCGCGGGTATCTCGATGTCGGTGTTGACTCTGGTGGATGAGACCAAACCATAGACCTTCTCAAGAACGGCATCTGTCAACTTGTACTCCGGGCAGTTCATCTTCACGATTTCGATTTCCGTTTCTTTCCTCGGATACCCTAATCTGATCCACACTCTAACTCTATCTCTAAGTGCTTCGCTCAGTCTGTGAGCACCCGACATTTCCTCCGGGTTCATCGTAAGACACGGGAAAAATCCCTCATTTGCCCGTATCCGACCTAATCTCTGAACGTTAATCGAACGCTCCTCAAATGGGTCAAGCAATGAGTTCTGCACATACTCACTTAGTCTGTTCCCCTCATTCAGACCAAAGACTCCACCGAACACCATACTCTTCAACAATGGTCCTGGCTCAAAGGCTTCCAGTGTGAATCCCTTGTTCAAGACAATACTCGGGTTGAACGCGCCCACAAGATGAGAAGGTCTCACGCCTTCATCGCCGGTTATCCAATAGAGCTGTCTCTTGCTCTTCTCAGCATATGCTCGTAGCAATAGTGTTTTTCCTACGCCCGGGGGTCCGATGATCCCAGGAATTAGACTAGCGTTCTCACAGTCAGTAAGCACACCGAAGGCATCGGCGTATTGTTCCTTTATGACTATCTTTACCTCTTCTGAAACAGCAGCCTTTAATCGTTCATCAAACGCCTCTTTGAAAAGTTTCATCTCGCTCTGCAAGTCAATGCCCCCATTGATATGATGGAGTATCATTGTAGGGTATATAATCTACCCTCAAAACTGATGAGTATTGAGATAAGGGTTACTTTTCAGACGAGTCCGGTTTCATGGCTAGTTCTTTCACTTGTGAACTCTAAGAGGTGCTGGATGGCACTTCGGACAATTTATCTGAGCAGGATAGTGAGAGGAAATCATGGTGGATTTGGAATTGACAGAGAATCCTGTTTGTCAAACATCGCACATCGAATTCACAGCACCACAGGGCTCCCTCATGGAGAACAGATTCTGCATTCTATGCGGACTGATTGGAATTGCGATGTTCATAGCTGGATGGATTTATGTTACGTTTTTCCCTGCTGGATAAGCCACCACTGACACAGTAAATTGAGATGACGCATTGATTGAGAAGATACATATCAACAAAATCAGTAAAGTTCTAGGTGTTAGCGAAACTGAAATATCTAGAATACCCAGACACTCATCGTGAAGATTTGATAGGTTTCATTAACCTTCCACTCAAGTAATTAGTAACATGATCTCTGATGTGGTCAATTTTCATGTCAAAGGCTGGAACAACTTTCTTCATATTAAACACGATGAGTATCGGACTCACCAAGGATGCCCATGCAATTAAGGGATGTTCTTTTGCAAGTAATCCTTCGTTCTGATATCGGGCCATCAATTCTACAAAACCTAAGACGATACTAAATGGCTCATCAACTATTTCAAGTAAATCTAGATGACGCTGCAGTTCAAAAATCATGACTGAAAAAAAATCACCGTACTCATTAGCCAGATCATAGTATATCTTCACCATTCTTATCAAATCAGTATGGACATCACCAGTATATTGGCTGGCAGATTTGAGATCCACCTGTCCAATGATAAATGAAATCGATGCTTTGACTAATTTTTCTTTACTTCCATACTTTCTAAACAGAGTCACTTCACTAACACCAGCAGCAGCAGCCAAATCTTTAGTTGTAGAGCCAGTATAACCTCTTTCTGCTATAGTTTGAATCACAGCTCGGAAAATCTGTTCATCATCGAGTACCTTTGGCATGATTATGACCAAGAGTATAATGGAACGATTTGGTTTAAGATTTATGTTAGTAATCACTTACAAAAAATCAATAAGAGAGGTTGTATATCTGATAATCGATGAGAAGAACATCTGGAGGATTACAAGTTGATTCGAGCTGTTAATGTCACTAAGAAATTCGAGGATATCGTTGCGGTAGACAATATCTCTCTTGAAGTTCCCAAGGGAACGATTCTAGGCATGGTAGGACCAAATAGTGCTGGAAAGACAACTCTTGTACGTATGATGATTGGTATTCTTGCTCCGACAAGTGGAAATTGTTTCATTGGAAAAACGCAATCGAATCAGATTTCCACAGAAGAGCGAGCCCGTACTGGATACATGACCCAGCTCAAATCCCTCTACCCAGATTTGACTGCCCGACAAAACATCGATTTCTTTTCAGCGTGCTATGGAGTTAAGGATACTCAGAGAAGAAAGCAGTTAGGTGAGGAGGCGGCTAGACTTACTCGAATCACCGAATCACTAGATCGAACGGTGGATGTTCTCAGTGGTGGAACAATTCAACGAGTCAGTCTTGCTTGCGCAATAGCTCATGATCCTGAAGTAATATTCCTTGACGAACCAACAGTCGGTGTCAGTCCAGAATTGAGAATGGAGTTCTGGGAACACTTCCACAACCTTGCCCAGGACGGCAAGACGATTGTAATGACAACACATTATCTCGATGAGGCAACGAGATGTGATGACGTAGCAATGATCTTTGAAGGAAAATTAATCGCACATGGTCATCCAGATGACCTGATTGGTTCACTCCCTCTAGAGAGTACAATTACTGGCACTTTCGATTCAAACTATTCTTCTCAACTCAAGAGTATCTTGGAACATATAGCTCCCATCGATATCAAAGGGAACCGATTCACTGTAAAATCAGCAGATAGTGATGTCAAATTCAACGTGTTTCAGGCTTTAGCACAAGATTCTATTCAAGTAAAGGATCTTGTTGTGAAGCAACCGGGGCTTGAGGAAGCATTCGCGTATTATGTCAGGAGGTCTCGACAATGAGTCACAATATCAGCGCTCACCGTATTAGCACAATGATACGGAGAATCTTCCGGCAGATTCGTCGAGACCGACCAACTCTTGCGCTAATGGTTATTGCACCCCTCCTTATCACCTTCATGTGGTCATTCATTCTTTCAGGAGATGTTGCTAATGTCCCAACAGCTGTATGCATTCAAGATACGCCACTTGAAGAGAGTCTTGGAGCCACTGTATCAACTTTATTCGAAGACAATGAGAATGTAACAGTCTTTGAAAGAGCTCGTGCAAATGTGTTTGATGATCTTGGAGAATCGATACAAGCAGCCCTCATATTACCCATCAATTTCACAGAGGGTCTTCTAACAGGTGGAAATGTCACACTAGAACTACATGTCAATGTGACTAGTGAGGTTGAGGCTAACTATATTCTGGCAATAATAGGAAATGTAACTACCCAAGCCGCAAGTGACGTATTCGGAAGTAGAGGTGTTGAGATACAACGTAATATAACATTCTCAGTACCCCTTCCACCCAGTCCTTTTGACCTCTCATTCAATCTCTCACTTGTCAATGAAGATGTCGGTTTCACAACTATCATTGGAGAAATTTTCGAAGAGAACTTGTTAGAAAACGGTAATGTATCCATTACTCTATGTGACAGTCGTGATGAAGTCATTGAGTTAATCGAAAGCAGAGCAGTAGTGGCAGGACTCTATGTGGGATCCTCCTTCACACAAGCGATGATCAATGGTGACGAACAACCCATTGAACTATTCGTAAATGGCATACAGACTGTAGAAGCTGCTTCGGCACTATCGGCAGTGCAGATGTCACTCTCTGAATCAATCTCGCAAGCTTTCGGGCGTGAGAGCGAAACCAATATTGACCTTATATGGGTCTATGGTGAAGCTGGAATGTCAACCATAGAAATCATGGGCCCAGCTATTATTGGTTTCATGAGTGTGTTCTTTGGCTTTTTGATCCCAGGAATTTTCTTCCTACGAGAAAGGCAACAAGGGACTTTGGAGAGAATGCAGAGTACACCTTTGTCTGACCTCGAGATTGTACTGGGTTACTCAGTAGCGTTCATTGGAGTTCTCCTAGTTCAAACAATGATAATCAGTGTTGTAATAATCTATATCTCTCCAGGAATACTTTCATCCATTCTATTGTTGATTCCGCTAGTTGTTCTCCTGGCGATAGGGTCTGTCACACTCGCACTCGCAATTTCTGTTCGGATGAAGAATGAACTTCAGGTGATACAACTCATGCTTGTATTCATCCTACCCCAGATGTTCCTATCAGGACTCTTGTTCCCCTTGAGTCAAATGCCGTCATATATCGCATTGCTACCGTATCTCTTTCCTCTCACATACTATGTAGAAGCAGCCAGAGCAGTGGCTTTCTACAATGCATCACTTCTTGATGAAATTGTACCAGTGATAATCATGATACTGTATTGCTTACTCGGGATTCTAGCATCTGTAGTTAAACGCTCAGACAAGTGAAGTATTACTCAGATTTCACTTTTACCGGAGCTCGGGATATGTAAACAACGCAGGCTCGCCACCTGTGTGATAAAACAGAGTTGGAGAGTCAGATACAATATCTCCAGCCAGTGCCATTCTTATCATAGCTAGACCAGCCTTTCCGGTGTAGACAGGGTCAAGGAAGATACCTTCCATCTTGGCAAACATCTCCAAAGAGCTGACAACACCATCCTCGAGTACCGCATATCCTTTGCCGATGAAACTGTCATCCACCATGATCTTTGGAGTGAAGGAGTCTATCTCAGGGTAGGTCTCAACAGTCCTCTCAATGAGGTCCTTAACCTCCTTAGTCAGGTCCTCGGCAGACTTACTGACAGTGATTCCAACAATGTCAATATCAAGATCAAGCATGTGTGCTCCGATAATCAACCCTGCCAGAGTCCCGCCAGTACCAGCAGCAAGAATGATTCGGTCAGGTAAGAAATCGTTCTCTTTGAACTGTTTGTTCAACTCATCCATAGCAACAGCGTATGGGACAACTCCTACAGGCATGGCAGCACCTGCGGGGATTGCGTAAGGAGTCAGACCGAAATCAGTGAGGGTCTCCATGATTGCGTCAAGTCGCTTATTCAGAGTGAACGCGGACTCACCAGGGAAGAACTTCAACTCAGCCCCAAGCATCCTGTCGAGCATCAAATTCCCCGTGTACTCCTCGGGTTCATCACCTCCTAGTAGAAGGATGCACCTCATGCCTCCCACTGCAGCTACAGCCGCGGTCTGTCGACAGTGATTGCTCTGGACTCCTCCAACTGTCACAAGTGTGTCGCATTTGTTTGCCTTAGCATCTCCAAGTACAAACTCCAGCTTTCTTGTCTTGTTGCCACCGAAGGTAAACCCAGTGTGATCATCTCGCTTAATCCAGAGATGATCAATTCCAATAGACTCACCAAGATTCTTCATCCTATGAAGAGGTGTCGGGAGAAAAGCTAGACGTTCCCTCGGTAGATTTTCAAACATTGCTTATCCAGCTGCTCCTGTAAGGTAAGATATAATGAACATTAGAAAAGCTGTCAGAATTCCTGCGAACAATGTCCTGATACCATATGACCACATATTCTTCTTCGAAACTGCACCTAAGAACAAACCAAGTGCAAACAGGAGAGCCATACAGATAACTATGGCCAGGTAAAACGCAAGTTGATACCCAATATATCCTCCAGGCACAAAGAAGAGAGGAATAATGATGATGAAGGCAGCCATTGCTGGTGAGGCACCATCAACTATAGCTACAACCACTGAAGTGGTCCTGGTCGCTTTTGCATACATGGTATCAGTCATGTCGGTCAGCATGGCCTTACCAAGCTCATCCACCTCACGGTCTCTCTCAGCACTCTCGGTGAGGTATGATCCACTAAACCCTGAGATTGCCATCGCTATACTTGTACCTGCGGCCGCTAGAAGTATGGCATTGAACTGGAGACTTGCTTCGGCTGGTTGAGTAGGATTGATGGTGATAAGACCACCAAGAATAAGACCTAACATCGTGAGAGCCCCATCGAAGGCATTCATTGCGAGATACCTTCTAGCAATCTCGACACCCTTAGTTAGCTCGAGTGCTCTCATAACACGTTGAATTCGCCCACCGTCCAAGGTGGGGTATTGATTGTTGTCTTCATCGGATTCGGACACAGAGTTCGTTACTCCATGAGTCAGATAATTGGCGTACTGACTTGAGGAGAATATAAACTAATGGTTTGAGTTTCAAATCAGCCAAAGAGACCAAAGAACCATAGTCCAGTCATCAATGCTAATAGAATCCAAACTACGAAGATCACAACAACTGCAAGAAGAAGCCACATCCAGCATTCGCAGCATCTTGAGCAACAACCTTTCTCTTGCGGTGGAGGTTGTGGTTGTCCACGATAATCCTCGGGCATTGGTATCTCTGTCATATCAATCACACAGGGCTTAGTGAGTGGGAGAAGCAAGCACATCTCTACTTATGAGGATTGTCGGTTTGTAGGCGTAGAGGTTTTAAGCACTCAAACAGAAAGTTTGTCGTGAGTCGTGCTGGATTCACAAGCACGCGTTTAGGGGTTAGGTGTTTTGACCGAGGAGAAGATTGCGCTCTACACCATCTTTGACAGACCCTGGGGACTTCGCATGATAGGCGTCACCCAGATGACTTTCGGAATATTTGGTCTGTTTGCATCAATTGGAATTATTGTAGCAACGATTTTTGGCGTACTTGGATCCATTGGATATGTATATGCATTGTTGCTGTTTGGTGGAGTTGCATTTCCATGCCTTGTAATAGGAAATAGTGTCGACGATCTCAGACGATGGGCTGTTCAAGTGCAGATCTTGTATAGTCTTATCGCTGTTGGAATCTCCGGGTATTTCATCTATGTGCAGGGAATCTCAGCCTTCTGGAATTTTCCAATATTTGGTAATGAAGACTTTGGAATTGCAATTGGGAATATCGCAGCATTCATCATTGTATCCCAGACCTTGATTTTTCTGTACCTCCTTGCCAGATGGAGCGCTGTTGCTCCTCCACCCGGAGCCACTGTAGAGAGGGATAAAGCCAAGGCTAGACTTATTCGAGCTGGCTTGATGCCATCACCGTTAGAACCAGCACTTGTTGCAAGTGATGGAACAGCTCTAACTCGAGAAGAACAGCAACGAATCCTCGATGTTAGAAAGGTAGTAACAGAGGAAGGAATGGCGGTCCTATGTTCAAACTGTAATGGAGCAACTCCATTATCGAAAGTAGAAGACAACAATACCCTTCACTGTGACTACTGTGGTGTTGTACTTGGTGTAAGTAGCGTGTTTGTACCATGTGAGAATCATGAAGAGTATTTAGCGGCGACAACCTGCAATGTTTGCGGGAATCATTTCTGTAGGCAGTGTCTTACTGTGCAAGAGCCACCTGTGGATGAGAAGTGGCAAGGATCAGCAGTTTATCTATGTAAGAATTGCTTTGAAGGAAGGTATCGACCAGCAGTCACAACCGCATCTCTTGTCATTCCAATAAATGAACTGTTCTCAACTGCAGGTAGTAGATTCTCACGAGTCGGAGAGATGTACAGCCACTTCCTTGGTGCATATGCAAGCGGAATGAAGCATCTTTGGAGACTTCCATTGGAGCTTTTAGCAAGTATAGGAAAATCTGGAGGTGGAGGCGGAGGGGGAGACAACTGCGTTGGGGCATTGATCCTAATTGTCATCATCATCATTGCGATTCCAATTCTGGCAGGAGTCCTTATGCTTCTAGGTGCAATCATCATTATTCCAATCCTATTCTATGTGGGACTCATTGCTGTCACTGTAGAAGCTGCAAAGATCATCAGTGGTACAGACTTCCAGTCAGTTAATAATGCCCGTGTGAAGGCTATCCACTCTCACCGCAAACCAAAGGTTACTGAGTCAAGACTTCGACCTTCAGTTCGAGTCTGGGATGACGAGTTCAGACAGGCGTCTATACAGCACGAACGGATACGGCGCCGACTTGAGATGGAGCGTAGGGAAAGAGAACGAAGAAGACAAGCTCAACAGAAGGCTGCTTCTTTCTGGAGGACTGAATATGACTGAGACCATTCAAGAGCAGATCATGTGCCCTGTCTGTGGTGGTCCTGTCAAGGTAGACCAGAAGGATAAGGTCAATCGATGTGAGTACTGTTCGAGTCCTGTTTTGGGACCAAGTCAAAGCAGGGACTGTGTCAATCACCCAGGTGTGCTGGCGAAGGAAGTCTGTCATGTCTGTGGAGACCTCGTTTGCGAGGATTGCATGCAGAAACGAGTTGGTGAGTACGGAGGAAAACTTCTCACAATTGTGAACTGCGAAAAACAGTCATGTGTTGCAGAGAGTGATTGGGCTAAACCATTGAATGAAGAGTATCAGAAACTGGTAAACATGGAGTGGGCAGACAGAGTTGACAATGTGATACTGCGGGTCACTGGGCTCGGAGCTATCATCATGATGATCTTTGAGCTCATCTTCTTTGCTGGGATTCTATATTTCCAGTATCTGACTCCTTGGAATATGCCGCCGGTTACCCTTGATTTTCTGGGACCTGAAATCATGAGACCCGTAACAATACTGGTGTTCTCAATCTTTGGAAACCTGTTGTCAGCAATATTACTTCAATCTGCATTGCAGGTCTATGTACATGATAGACAGTTAGGCGCGGGAATCACCTTGCTTGTGATTCTTATCATTGAGGTGGCACATCTTCTCTTCAGAGGACTATTCTTTGGACTACTTACGTTGCCAAATCCAACGTTCTTACCTTTGATGATTGGAGCATTCCTGTTGGGAACAATTCTCGTCTTCGTTGGTTCACTCATGGCAATCTTCATCGGAAACAAGAAACGAAAGCAATTGAAAGCAGCTAGAGAGAAACTCAATCTCAGCATCAAATGAAGTATCAAAGGTTGTAGCCAAAGCTAAAGGTTCTCTCTCAGTCCGGTACTTCAAAGAGGTCAATAAACCGGAACCGGTCGACATCCACTAGACCAAGGTCGGTTATCTTGAGTTTCGGAATGACAGGAAGTGATAGGAATGCCATTGCCATGAAGGGTTCATCTAAGGGTGTTCCAAGTTTGTGAGCTGCTGACTTCAGTTCCTTCAGTTTCTCGCTCACATGTTCAATTGGTTGGTCAGACATTAGACCTGCTATTGGCAGTGGTAAGGACTCTGTCACCTTCCCACTCTTCGCAAGAGCGATTCCGCCCTGCATTCTAACAATCTGGATAGCTGCCTGAATAAGGTCTTGGTCATTAGTGGCAACAGCAACAATGTTATGTGAGTCATGAGCAATCGATGAAACCATGGCCCCATCAGTGAGGCCCATTCCCTTAACAAATCCCACCGATCTTGGCTCTGAGGCGTTATGACGATCAATGATAGCGATTTTTGCTATATCGCGATCCGTGTCTGGGACAACTAAGCCATCCTCAATCTTGGGTTCTTCTATGAGTCGATTCGTGATTATCTGGTCAGGAATCATGCCAATCACGTTCATGAGGTTTCCACGAGGCTTTACCTGGAAGTCTTCTGGTTCTAGATAGTGGATGTTAACAGACCGTCTAAGTCGAGGTTGCTGTTCGATTCCAAACTCCTGAATCATCTTTCCATTCTTTGCTACTAGAACTCCTTGTTTGTAGACCATCTCAACATTTACTTTCTCAAGTGAATCTAGTACAACAATATCTGCATGATAACCTGGTGCCACAGCACCAATATACTGGAGGCCATAATGTCTCGCGGTTGATAATGACGCAACCTTGATTGCTAACACGGGATCAACACCATACTTGACTGCAGCTCTTACCATACTGTCGATGTGACCCTTGGTCATCAGATCCAATGTATTTCTGTCATCAGTAACAAAACTACAGTTTTCAGCTGTGTGGGGTTCAATCAGTAAAGCCAGTGCCTCGAGATTCTTTGCTGTTGAACCTTCGCGAATGTGGATATGCATACCACGAGCTAGTTTTCGTCTAGCCTCTTCTATGTCGACAGATTCGTGTTCAGAAGTGATTCTTGCTGCAGCATACGCATTGAGATCGAGTCCCTCCAACTCCGGAGCATGACCATCAATTCGTTTTCCCATACTTAGGGCAACTCGAATCTTCTCAAGAATAGTTGGCTCTCTATAGATGACCCCAGGATAATTCATTGCTTCAGCAAGACCAAGTACGTAGTGTTCTGTCATGAGTGGTTTGATGTCTAGGAAATCGAGAGCAACTCCATTAGTTTCAAGATCTGTTGATGGAACACAAGAGGGGAGCATCATATAGAAATCAAGAGGACCTCCACGCATACTCTTGCTCATGTATAAAATGCCTTCCATCCCCAAGACATTCGCAATTTCGTGAGGATCGGCGACAACTGCACCTGTGCCATGAGGAACCACAGCGCGTGCATACTGAATGGGCATAACCATTGAAGATTCCACATGGACGTGACCATCGATGAATGATGGAGACACATATTTTCCTTTGAGATCGATGACCTCATTACCCACATATTCACCAATTCCAGCGATGTATGCTCCATGGATGGCAATGTCACCAGGTGTAACTTCGCTGGTGAAGACATTAACGACATTTGCATTTTTAAGAACCAAGTCAGCCCGGGTTCGTCCTGCCGCAACATCAATCATCTGGTCAAGTGGATAATCCTCGGAACGTGACAGAAACATCTCTTCTCACTCCCCTTGCACTATACGTGAGCAATGAAAAGGGTTTCTCAAGATAGATTCTATTTCGTCGCTACGACCACCAGATGGTCTGCTTCATTATCGTAGTCTCGACCATCGAGTCCACCATATATCTTAACATCTGAGAAACCAACCTGTTCGAGCATCTTCTTGATCTCAGATCCTGAATAGATCCAGTGAATGACATCCCATCGGTGGACTGTTCCATCTCTCTCAACAAAGACCCATTTGTTGTACATCTTACTCCAGTTCTCTATCGCTTCCCGTTCTTCAAGCATGAAACCATGCGGCCACTCAGACCAACTATGGCGCTGAAATATCCTTGCCAGCACCTCCTTTCCTGCTGATTCAAGAATGAATTTTCCACCTGGTCTAAGAGAAGAATAGACATTCCTCAAAACTAACATCTGTTCCTCATGGTCCTCAAAATAGCTGAATGATGTGAACATGCTCAAGACAAGGTCGAAGGAACTGCTTCTATGAAAAGTCCGCATGTCATCCTGTACAAACTCAATGTTGAGATTCTCTTCTTCTGCATTCTTACGAGCTTTCTCTAGGTACAGTACTGTTCTATCAACACCAACGACTCGATATCCGCGTCGTGCGAACTCGAGAGAATGACGACCTATACCACAACAAAGGTCAAGAACAACTGCGTCAGGCTCGATTCTGCAGAGTGACTTAATCATATCTACCTCATTAGTAGTGTAAGCAATTCTAGCTTCAGTAAACATTACCGGTTCCATTATCTCCCATAACTTATCGTCTTCATACCACTCTAGCGAACTCTCATCTGGCATGATATCAGGTCACCGACCACGAATACTCACTACTTCGTTAAGAATCAATGGACAAAAGGATTTGGATAGAAAAAGAGAGAGGACATCGGCCTTTCGAAGATAAAAGACCGATGCATATTGTACTACTTCTTGAATCTCTTGACATACACAATGACAACTA
Source organism: Candidatus Thorarchaeota archaeon (assembly GCA_048882325.1). Taxonomy (GTDB): domain Archaea; phylum Asgardarchaeota; class Thorarchaeia; order Thorarchaeales; family Thorarchaeaceae; genus SMTZ1-45. The sequence goes on from JBHLRS010000007.1 coordinate 97,380, forward strand.
CAATGACACCTACACCAACGACTGCTGGAATAGCGAAACCACCTAACATTCCAAGAATGTCTGGACCTGGAGGTGTAATCGGTGTGATATCCAACTCATGCGTTGCCAATGGAGTGATCCGAACATATAGGAAGCCATCAGTGACCAAAGGCCGATTCAATACCATCTCTAGTAGTAGAGAGTCTGAGATCGCTCCAAACTGGAATGAAAGGTCAGCTGTTGTTCCAACTAACTCATCGTTCAAATCAGTCCAGCCTGTAGTGTGGGTCCTTCCGTCAAATCTACTGTATAGACCAGCACTGAAGGATGACACATCTGCTGTCTTCACTGACACGTTGTACCATGTTCCAGGAGTAGTGTTGAGACTGAATGCATATAGCTCAGTCGCACTTCCTGGAAGGGATAGTGTATAGTTGTCAGAACTAGCGCCTGCAGCCACATCCAGTGTAACTATCCGATCGTACCTATTGGCATAGTTACTGACCCAATCTAAGGTCACATCGACAGTGTAGTCCATATACTCATTGGTAGCACCCTGAGTATTGTTCAGTACTTCCCATGCACAATATGTGACATACACTGGACCATCGTAGTAACGATTCCAAGCTATCACTTCTGTCCAGTTGTTGGCAATGCTCGGGTGAGGTATCACTGTGGAGCCGTCCCATCGATTCGCTAGGTTGAATGCTGAGGTATCTATCAACAAACCAGACGAGTCATAGACGCTTTGTTCGAATCGTACAGTCACATTGTCCCTATTGTTCAAGAACAGTGAGAGGTTGTATGTACGGAAGACCTGACTGGAAACCTGGAAACCACCCACGTAAGTAAATCCAGTCTGTGTTTCTGTTGTGAGTGGATTAAGATTGAACTTGACCCATTCATAGACAGGACTTATGGCAACATCCATCTCAACAATGTACTCGCCAACTGGTAGGAAGTAGTTATCTGCGTCCTCAATTGCGGATGCGAAATTGATCGTACGCGAATGTCGGAAACCATCTTCAGAGATTCCGATTATCCTTAAATCTAACTCCGCGCCGCTTGCAGTTGAATTCACTCGAAGCACCGAGGGTTCCTCAACATCGAGTATGTATGCGCGATGCACCGTTGTACCAATGTCGTTCATCACCTGGAACTTCTCGTTCACAGGAAGAACTCCTTGACTGTTGGTCTGATGATAGAGAGTATATTCGATGTTGTCTCCACCCATAACAGTCACATAATAGGGACCACCTCGGAAGAAATACTCGCCAGTCGTTGGACTACCGTACGCATTCTCGTAACGTTGGCCACCATCATATCCATAGGTGAACAAGTCACTGGTGAAACGGATACTTGGCGGTTGAGTAATACCAATGAACATTTCCGGGTAGTTGAACGCATAGGTCAGTGATGCAACATCATCTGGTGAATTCACTTTGTATGTGTGAACGGTAGGGGCCAGTTCCTGATGGACCCAGCTCCCCGTGTCCTCACGCATTATAATCTCTCCTGTGGGTAGCTCTCCAGTCACAATGTTCTCAGGTGCAATGACCTGTGGTGAAACAGCCTTTGGCAAAATATCAAACATCGAGAAAGTGCCCGACGTTGGAAAGGCTTGTAGAATCACATAGTATGTACCTGCTATTGATGGTTTGAATGGTAGTGTCCAGATGTCACCATCACTTCCACCGTATGATGTCATGAATCTACCTTCAGGATCAATGATTACAATACTCCATGAGACATCGTCTTGTCTACTGTCAATAGTCAAGTGAACGAATTCCTGGTTACTAATTCTGAGGGTCCCATAGCAAACATAGCCAGTTTCAACTAAAACCGGTGTGTGTTGGCCAAAGGACAGACCGAAAGTTCTTGTCTGAAGAGTAGTGTTTACAAAATGCTCGCTATCATCTGATGCTGCAAAGTCATAGAACTCTGGTAAAAGTGTGGGATTGGCGAATGGTCCAGTGCCCCATCCATTGAATGACAACCAATTGAATGGCACCTTCATATCCGCAGGCACACTACTGAGGGCTCTTGCCCAACCAGTAGAATCATACCTATAAACGGACATATCCAGATCTTCGTCTACATCCATCCAGCTTCTTGACACCGAATCCAATGGGTCAGGCGGGATATACACGTATGTATGATTGTTTGCACCGGATGCATAGCCTATATTTAATTCTTCAATTACGATATTGGTCTGAAGTGCTGAAACCGGGGCAGCTAGAGCGATAAGAAAAATCATCGTTGCTGCTAGCCCAAGTCCCATCTTCATGTTGACGTGCTTCATGGCACATCCTCACCTCGTACACTCTTGATATTCAAATAGATATGAACTCATTTCGTTCAGACTATCTCCTTTTTTTCAGAATCAATAGCACTACAACGATAATGACAGCTGCCGATCCAACTGAAATCAAAATGATAGCATTGCGAAGCGGATCAAGTTGTTGGGGACCTGATGGATAAGTCGGGGTTGTTGCGGGAGTCGTAGCTGTGCTAGCTGGTGGTAATCTGACACTGACGAAAACTGTGTCTAATGTTTCGAGTAGAAGTTGATCTCTAACTCTGATGGTGTAATTATGAAGTCCAACCGGTAGACCATCTACATTAATCACAACCGTAGTATTCTCTCCTTCAATCCATAGATGAGTTTCAGTATAACCACCATCAATGTAAAGATTGCAGTAGTTCAGACTCAAATCAAAGGAAAACCATACAATCTGATATCCGGTTTCACCTTCATTGTAGCTGATATCCTCAGGATATCCTGACACTCTTGACACTTGACACTCTTTCTACACATCGAGAGATTCAGATTATGAATTATTAACCTTTATCGAAAACTTAATAATTATAGTAACGATAGTTAACATGATTACAATGAATAAGCAAACCGATCAATTCGAATGTAAACTGTGTGGCAAGAAACTCAGCTCCCAAGAGGAGATGAAGAAGCACGCGGCAGAGATGCATCACAAGCATTAGGAATCTCTACAACTTATGATCCCCGGTTTCCAGATCGGGGATCTTCATCTTTCGCTTTAGAACCCAGATAACAGATTTCTGCATATGCAATTACCTTTTAACTCGGTTCTACTCAGCGCAAAATCAAGCATCAATACAAGTCTATCATGAGATGATGCAAATGACAGTGCGGACAGACTCGAGGAGTATTGCTATCTTTGCTATATTTGCAGCAATGGTTCTAGCTATGGAAGTTATTCCAGTACCATTTCTGACAGACATCCCACTCGGTGGTGGTTTCACTATAGATCCCACTGGGATTCCTGTTGTAATCGTCTTTGTGGGACTAGGTATAGTCTATTCACTGATTCTTGTACCAGTTATTTGGGTCGCAATCGCTTATCGAGGGAAACTTCCTGGAGCAACTTTCAAGGCATTCGCTGAGTTCTATACTCTGCTAGGACTTTTCATTGCTAGACTCATTCTTAGAAAACGTTCATATGATTGGAAAATTGCTTTACCAACGTACGTAGCATTTGGTATCATTTTCCGGTCTATTGGAATGTTTCTAACAAACATCCCATTACTCCAAATCTTTTATGGATTTACTCCAGAAACTGCTGTAATAGGATCGGCTGGTTATGTACTTCTAAATATCTTTCAAGCAATCATCAATATAGTACTTGGAATTGGTTTCTTCATCATCATTCCTGAGAACCTAAAGATTGAAGCACAGCTAGGATCGCACAGAGCTGACAGGATCGAGAATTACGAAGAGATATCAGCAGAGGAGCTAGAAGAAACGAACAATGAATAGCAAGCGACTCGAATTGTTTCCACTGAGAGGTTTCCCAATTGTACAACCTGGCGATGATGTGCCCAACCTCATCGCCTCCGTGATTAAGGAAAGTGGTTTTAAGTTTCAGCAAGGAGACATCATTGTTGTCACACACACTATTGTGTCGATAGCGGAAAACAAATTGCAGAGGTTAGCAGAGGTCATTGTTTCAGACAAGGCTAAGGAAATGGCATTAAGTCTGAAACGCGCTCAGGAGAATGTCGAGGTTGCACTTCAGCAGGCAAAAGATGTTCTTAGAGAAGGACCAGTCCTAATCACCAGAACCGAGCATGGTATTATCACTGATTATTCAGGTGTCGATGAGAGTAATGCTCCACCAGGAACTCTTGTCACTCTTCCTGATGATCCTAACATGTCTGCAAAAGAAATCAGTAAAGTGATTTCCAGGGGTACAGGATTTAATGTCCCTGTCATCATAACGGATACCCAAGGAAGACCGTGGAGAAAAGGAGCAGTGAATCTCGCAATTGGAGTTGCAGGTATGTCTCCATTCACTCAAAATGCAGGAAAAGAGGACATCTATGGACGTGAGCTTAGAAGCTCAATGGTATGTATTGCCGACCAAATGGCGAGTGCCGCGGAGCTACTGATGGGACAAGCAAATGAAGGTGTGCCTGTAGTGATAGTGAGAGGGGTTGAGTTCGATGCAGAGGGTAGTTCAACATCTCAAATCATTCGGCCTGATTCAGAGAGTCTTTTTGATTAGTCTACAACGGCAATCCGTCGCCTATCAAGAATAACAATCACAAGAACAACCACACCCATGACCACGCCTGCACTGACCAGAATAACAGGGTCAAGTTTCCAGGATGTCGGTGAGGTTGGCGATGTTTGCGAGGGTGAAATTGTAGTATTCACAATCGGAAAATTGTCTTGATCATTTGAATCAATGATGTAAGGACCATGACCCGAGTAATCAGACCACCAATTCCCGGTGTCAACTTGATCATCCCAATGATTTGATGAACCCTCGCAGATTGCATTCGGTGAGTTGTACGCAAACTCATTGGCGTAGATATCATTCCTATTAGAGCTTGCATCCAGAAGGATTCCAACTCCAGTGTTATTGTAAACATGATTCTCGATAATGAAACAGTCAGAGGAACTATTGAGGAGTATCCCACGAGAGTTTAGATAGATTGAGTTTCCATTCAATTCGCAACCATCAGCATCCTCCAGAAAAACACCATAGCCATTCTCAAAGATTCTGTTCCTCGACAACGTACAATTCATGCTGTTTACTAGGTTGATGGCTTCGTCATTTCTCCAAATCAGACATTCTCGAATTGTGCAGTCCCAAGACTGAACCAACCTTACAGCTTTCAAGTTGTTTCTTATATAGACATCCACTATATCAATGCCCTCTGAGTCAACGATGACAATAGCAGTCCATGAATGATAATACTCCAAGCCCCGCAGTATGCGACAATTAGCAGAAGACTGAAAGAAGACACCATTAGTGTTGTTGTGGAAACTTACATCGATGAGTTCACAATCAGTACAATTGATGAGAGTAATTGCAGCGGCTTCGCCCGTCATTGGATAGGGATCATCTGTAAGATCTGAACTGACTCCAAAGAAGTTGCCCCCTACAATGGTAACATTAGTACAACTTACGAGATTCAACTGACCGTATTCAATACCATTAATCAAGGTATCCTCGAGGTACACAAATAACCCAATGATTTTACCATTAATCTTGTTATCCTGAAAACGAATAGTGCTAAAATTCCAATCATTGTAATTGTCGATATATGGATAGAGACCTCCCTCATCAAAGGTATTCGAAATGATGTCACAGTCATTCGCAGGACCATGCGGTACATTGGCCCAATTTGAATACCAGACAAATGCAAAACCATAACGTCCATCAGCAACTGTGTTGTGTGAAACATTGCAACTCCTTGCACCTTGGAGGATGAGTCCTTGACCAACATGTGTTATTGTGTTTGAGAAGATCTCTGAACCCACACCACCATGAATAGCTATGCCAGTCTCGTATCTTCCAGATCTCCCTCGAACCAAATTATCATGAACCCACGTATTGTTTGCATTAACTAGGTCAATACCCAGAGAATTGTTGATAAGACGATTATCAATCACAGTGCTATTCGTAGTTAGGAGATTGATTCCAGAATTAGCACCGGATACATTGTTTCTTTCTAGGAGTAAATCGAAACCGTTAGCTGTCATTCCACTCCAGAGAAAACCTGAAATTTCATTTCCAATAACTCGACAAGAACCGCCACCCCAGAAGTCGATACCCGTCCAAGGATAGGCCACATCTGGTTTGGAAGCTAATAAGACATTGTCTACGATTGAGCTATTGTATGTAGTGCTGATTACTAACCCATATTGTCTGACATTTTCAAAATGGTTCTCTACGATACTGCAGTTCCAACACCCACTCGTATATATTCCAGAATAGCATGAATTAAGAGTTTGAGAATTGTTGAAGACAGAGGTGAAATTACTCCAACGTAAATCAATGGCTAATGACGTGACAATGAATTCATTGTTAGATAGTGTACAATTAAACAAGGCAGCACCTGCAATTCCATAGTTGCTATTGACAACACGATTACCATACACTTCACCATTACTTACATTCGTTAGAGTTAGTGGGAATACCAAATACTGTGGTGTGTATTCAAAAACAGGTGAAATGAAGAGACAGTTTTGGATAACAAAGTGGCTAGTTGTATTTGCCACCCAGATACAGACAGAACTACTTCGTGTAATGTTCAAATTATCAATGATGTATGGATCTGTTAGTGTGCCATTACCTGGAAATCCTAGAGAAACGAAATCTGCGTTTGATGTGATATTAAATGGCGCATGCGCGATATATGACGTTTCTATCCGATTGGTATGAACCAAGTCAGTTTTTGATGGATTCTTTGCCAGGTTACTCTGTGCAGCCAATGAGAAGCCAAGTACGATAATTAGTAGAAGTACCACTCCACGTCGAACCAATACTAAATCCCCAGATCCTTACAAGTTATGTTTTATCTAGAACAATATGAAGTTTGACACAATCACAGATTTGCGTCAAAGAACTCTGCAAGACGTGTGAGGAGTATCTTTACATTCTTTTCGCGAATTATCCCGTGACCTTCATCTTCGAAGACAAGCTTCTCATATTGAATCCTGTTTGATTCGAGACGTTTTTCTACCTCAGCAACATTTGCCTTTGTCACATTGGGATCTCTGAGACCTTGGACAATCAGCAACTTGCCGCGAATGTTCTGCACATAGTTAATAGGAGACCTCTCCTGATACCTTTCAGGCACCTCGCTTGGAGAACCACCGAGCATCTCCTCTGAATATAGTCTCAGGTCAGGTCGAGTGGTTTCATAATCAACAATTAAATCAGTCATTCCACAGATTGGTGCAGCTGCAACGACAACATCAGGAGGGAACTGTGTGATTGCAAGCCAGCTCATATAACCTCCATAACTTGTCCCATAGATTCCGATCTTGTTGGAAGTAGCAATACCTTGCTCAATCATGTACTCGATACCTGTCCGGACATCTTCCTTATCTAAACCACCCCATCCATCCTTTTTGATGAGCTCGCGGAATTTTACACCATATCCGGTTGACCCTCTATAGTTCGGATCTAGGACAGTATACCCTAAAGAGCAGAAAAATTGTATTCCTAGATTGACTGCGTCCTCAGAGTGCCATGTAGGTCCGCCATGGACAGTTACAATCGTTTTTCCGTTAGCATTTTGAGGCTTGTACAACCATCCATGAATGTGGGTGTTGTCATCAGAAACCCATCTAAAGTCCTTGGCTGCAGTCAGTTCTTCACGTTGAATCGATGTTTGACCAAGCACGTTTGTGACATGTGTAAATTTTGCAGGATCTAATTCGTTCAGATTGAATCTGACAACATCATATGGATACGTTGAACTATAGAAAAGACCTAGCCATTCTCCGTTTCTTAGATTTGTAATCGGAGAGAGATTTCCACGTAGTGGTGTAATGTTGTGAAGCACATCTGTTTCAAGATCAAGGATGAAAGGTCTTCGTCTAGCACTATCTTCTTCCAGAAATACAACATGATGAGAGTACTTTGGCACTTTGGTGAGACTGTATGTTCCACCGTCCATGGGTTTTGAGAGCCATTTCATTTCATTGGATGAAGCGTCAAGAATCCCAATCCCAACAAAGTCATGTAGGACTCCATCGACTGTGTCAGTATCAAAGAGAATCCTTCCATCATGTGTCCAATGAGCATTGACCTTTGCCTTTGGTCCGAAATTTAGAATCTCCCTGTCTTCATTCCCATCAACCGAAGCTATCCACCACTGAACTCCAGCGGGATCTTCATCAGAGCGATTGTACAAGATGAATCGATAATTCGGGTCAATTGATGGTGTGATATATGTGGGTCTATCTGGTCTTGCTACAACAGTCCTTGAGCCACTCTCCAATTCATGAACGACTACTCTGAATGTCTGTGTTTCTTTCTTTGTGTCATAATCATAGTTTGCAGAATAGACCAAAAACTCTCCTCGTGCTCCAAACTCTCCTCCATGCATGAAGAAATTTGGTTCGACTTCAGTCAACGGAAACATTTCACCAGGTGAATCAAGATATACTCTATAGAGTGTGACACGCTCATTCCTCCCTTTGTCTTCACCAACAAGTACAGATTTCGAGTCTGGCGCCCAATCCTTGATCACAGTAACCTCAGGAGTCTTAGTCAGAGGAAGGAGGTCTCCTGTCCCATCAGCATATTTTAAGAAGACATCGTAGTTCTCTTGGATTCTACTTATTGATAAAGCGAGATTGGTTTTGTCTGGAGAAACTTTGATTGCACCAATTGACGGTAGACTCATCAACGAGTCCAAGTCAAGAACTTTAGAATGATGCATGAAGGAATGATAGTGAGAGATGATTTACATCTTTTCACTACTCACAAAAGATAGAATCGGAATCCAAACAGCTGAATGAATAGTAGAAAGCCAATGATGACGAGAACAGCTCCAACAAATACCTCAATCTTGCGAGCTTGGCTACTTATTGTCCTGGTCATCCTCGTCCTTGCCTCCCCGGTTACGATAGCAATGAGAAAATAAGGTAAGGCTATGGCAATCGAAAGCACCGTAAACAATAGAACAATCATTAGAACGTTTGACTCAGCTCCAAAGAGCACAAATGTGCCCAGGATCGCTGGACCTGAACAAGGAGCAGCGAGTAACGAGTATCCGAGACCCACTGCGAAGACATTGAACAAGTTTGTCGGGGCTGATGGTTGCGATTTCAGACTCAATGAACCCAGTCTTAGTTGCCTTTGAAGTGTGCTAGATATCATAACTATTCCTAGAAATATAATGATGAGGCCTAGGACTGCTTGAAACTCAATATAATTCTGAATGAGAAAACTCCCAATGAAACCCGCAATTGCTATGAAGAAAGCAACAGAGGTTAAGATTCCTAGGACTAGGACTCCAGTAACTAGAACACTTCTACCTCTACTGTCAGCTGATTGTAGACTATTAATCAGGAATAAAGGGAGTAATGGAAACAGGCAAGGTGAAATTGCGATGAAAAATCCGGCACCGAAGACACCTGAAAGTTTCACTAGGAGTAGTCCTAGCTCAAAAGCTCCCTGCACCCCACAATTCTCCTGCTACAAAATCGAAGCTATGGTTGAGGATATCGCTGCGTCTGTCCAAAGCCCGACGTGGAAATATCTGAAGAAACCATCAGCATCTATCAACACCATCGAGGGAATAGATACAATGCTGAAGTAGTTCAGAAAGCGTCCATCATCGACACCATGATCCCAATCAAGGCCTTTGGTTGATTTGTAATCAGCCATCATTGAAACTGTTTCATCAGTATCAACAGTTAGTGATACCACAACCACTGTGCTAGACAAATCACCAACTATCATTTCCAAGTATCCATTCTGAACTGCGCAGCTCGAACACCATGTAGCCATTAAATCTACAAGAACCACCTGTCCTTCTAAATCACTAAGAGCTAAGGTACTACCATCAGACATCTCGAATACCCAGTCGGATGGTGCCTCGAGTCCAAGTTCAAGTAAGTCCGTGTCCTGAGTGGTCTTAGTAAGTTGATTGTGACCACCATCACCACCAGTCGGGTTGGTCAGGAACGACGCACCAACCAATAGACCGACGACGATGACTATCAGGGTGACTCCAACAACTGCCATCTTTTCAGGGGCCATAATAGATTATCCTCTGACCTTTTTGTATATTATATATAGTCTCGAGGCAAATATAACGTTTGTGCATGAATCACGCACAACCGTTCTGAATTTTTCTATCGTTCCTTTCGAACAAGGTTCGACAATTTAGACCGCGCGACATACACCCATGGAACAGTTACAAAACGAGATGGAAAAAAACGGGTCAGGAAGTTGGTATGGTACTGTTTCTTCGTAGGACTAATTGCAGCAAGCTCATTGTAGTATGGAGTCCTGAGTCGGTTTGCGGAATTCGATATCCAGCAGGAGAGATCAGTGCTATCTCGCACTACTGGGCTTTCAAACACCTGCCTTTTGAAGTGAGTTTCAACTGACCTGCCTGGATTTGAACATGCACACCATAACTTGCCACCAAATTGGAAGGAGTCAGTGCAATAGTAACAGCTGGAGCAGGTTTTCACATGACCACACACCGTTCAGTAATCTATTGGATGATTATACTTTGACACATATAAACTGTGTAAAACGAAAATGCAACACAATCAAATCAAGAAAGAGAGTGCGACGTCGCTTTGAGTTCATTGATTGCTATGCTTCTTGAGCATCTTGCTTCTGAAGATCTGCAATCTTTTCATCAATGTGCTTGATTTGATCCTCAAGTCTTGATTTGAAGGCCTCTAGACTCTTGATCTGAGTTTCCTTGCTACCTCCATAAGGTTCACAACAACCCATCATGTGCATGAAAGGACCCATGAACTGACCGTAGTGTCTTCGACCTCTGTGTTCTCCACACATCCTTTACTTTTCACCTCCGTCCTCCTTGTCTGAGCTCTTCATCTCATCAAGTCGCTGATTGACCCAGTCGAGCTCGTGTTTCAAGTAAGAACGATACTGTTTTAGGAACTCGAGATGTGTCTTGGAACAACGACCAGCTTCACATCTGGCTTTCATGGCTGCAAATCCAATTGGGCTTCGTTCACGAACGGTTCGGTCCAATAGAGGCGCAGCCGCCCTCTCACCTGCTTGGCTGACCAAGAAACGCCAGACCTTTCCTTGAGCACCCCATTCTGCATCCAGATTCTGAAGTGCTGTTGAGAGTACCTTTCTGCCTTGAGAAGTAATTTGGTACTCCACTGTGTCAGGTCCATCTTCTTGAAGAACTCGGGTTCCTTGGATCAACTCCTTCTCAACAAGCCGGTGGAGTGCAGGGTAGACAGTTCCACTCTTCAATTTCCTGCGACCTAACTGATTTCCTAGCTTTTGGATAATCACATATCCATGAGCAGGATCCTCTTTTAGAATCGCTAAGATTAGCAATTGAACTGGACTAAGTCTCATCCCATGAGGTCTGTGTCTGCCCATGCTGCTAAAAGTCATATGTAGACACCTACTTATGTAGAGCTCTACCTATAGGTATGTAGAGGTCTACATATAAACATTGAGTATGAGTGAGATGTGCGACCGATATGCTTAGAAACGCAGAGAAGACATTATCAGGTGTGTTTGATATGGCAGAAGACTTTAGCCGGTTCATTATCCCTGCAGTATTCTCCGTAGTAGGTATTATTGTCACATTCTGGACAACTCAGTTTCTAGCATCATTATTACTTGTCTACGAACCAACTTATGGTGTAGATCTTGTTACAGCAGTAGATGGGACCTTGATGCCTGACATCACATTCATTGTAGTAATTCTCCTCCCAATATTCTTCATTGAATTTCTGATACTCACACTTCCAGTCGCATTCATCATGCTTGTTATAGCCAGAATCTTCCGCGTAGCTACCTATGATATTGATGTAATGAGAATCGGACAAGGTTTCGATTGGATTCGGATAATGAAGAGATCAGTGGTTCCCGCACTCTTTGCTCTTTCACTTGGAGAACTCATCTTAAGCTTGTTAAATGGAGTGATCTTCTGGATACCACCATTAACTGGAGTACCTGAAGGATCTGTTAGACAAGAAATCGCTTCATCATTGCACCCTCTACTCACATTACTTGGTTCGTTGATTGCGCTCACTGCTAGTATTGCCATATTTTCACCGACTTGGCTACTCAATGACGCTGGAATTGTCACACATGTAAAGGAAAGACACCTTGAGTATAGGAGATGTCCAGACACTGAAGGTGTGGGACGATGGTACTCCAATCTTGTTGGAGGTTTTGGAATTCTCGCATTTCCACTCGCGATGTTCCACAGATACTTCTATCAGAAATTCATAATTCTGGGTTTCCCACTAACATTGCAGAGCATCTTGGTGAGTCTGGGATGGACTATTGGCTTGCCATTCGCAGTAATAGCTTTCATTCTTCCACTCATTATCATGAATGAGATTGCAATTAGATGGACAGGTCCAATCATGCAGAGAATTGCTAGGAGATTTGGTGCTAGTGATGTTCAATTTCAGTATGTAGGAACTGTTCAACCTTTGGACTCGCAGATGATGTCTGAGATGGAGAATCTTTCTGATTCCATGGACAACTCAGATATATGACGGCATGAGGTCGAGACTTCTTGTCAACATTGACGTAGCCCTTCTTCATCAACTCCTTCACCAACTTCCGTAGGACAGATTTCTTGTCACCAGTGAACTCTACTAGCTCTTTGTAAGTGGTTCTCCGTTCTTTCTGAATCACTCTGAGTAACTTGAACTCTGGAATTGAATCTATTGCAGCACGAAGTGATTCATTCTCACGACGCATCATGGTTTCATCGCTAGATAGTAACCTGCTGATTTCATCACGAAGATCATTTATCTCCTCTATGAAAGATAACCTCTCGGCTTCGTATCTAGCAATGACTCCATTTGAAGTATGAACTAGCTCAGCACTCAAATCATTCCCAAGACCATCAAGAGCTTCACGTGATGCTAAGCGAGCTTCACGAATTATCCCAACAATATCGTCAGTATCTAACCACTGACCATTTATCAATTCCTCAATTTGAGAATAGTAAACATCAAGTCGTTTTGCCCAAATATCTCTAACCTCTTGCAAGACTCCTGCGATTCTAAGTGTCATCCGTGCAGCGTTGTCATCAGTGGTTGTCATGGGTGCCACAGCTATCACTATCCATCTCGTAAGATTAGAGCTAGTGTCACCGGGGTATGACCTAGACTGTTGGTTCAGCTACCCAGAAGATTCGATCCTTAATCGTTTCAAGTGTACTCGGCCAGAGGTTGTATGAGAGGGTCACATTTGCCATTAGAGGAACTGTTTCATCTATCATGAATGATTCGAGATCATAACAGTAGAATAAAGGTGTAATATCAACAGTCTTCATATGATTCTCACTCAAATCCAGCCAGAGAAGATTCGGACATCCTTGCAAGGGACTCAAGTCAATTTTGAGAATACCTGATGATCTCAACCAGAGACCCTCTAGTGCTTCACATTTACCAAGAGGAGTCAAATCTATTTCATCAATCTCATTACCCTCGAGAAAGAGCTCCTGAAGATTCAAACAACCTGATAGGGGATTCAAGTCAATGTTGTACAGTTCATTGTTATCCAGTCGTAAGAAACGCAAATTTGTAGATTTTCTCAATGGAGCCAAATCAATCACATGAAAATCATTGGAGTTAAGATTCAGCTCTTGCAACTTTAGACACGAAATAAGCGGAGACAAATCTATCCTTTGCAGTTTGTTTATCTCTAGTGATAATGTATCGAGATTGGAGCAGTTCTCAAGTCCAAGGAGGTCAATTGACGAAATCAGATTTGATCCGAGAAGTAAACGCTCAAGACTTGGACAATCTTTTAGTGGCAAAAGATCAATGCTTCTGATTAGATTAGCTGAGAGGTTAATTTCCCTGAGTGATTTACACTGATTTAGTTGAGAAAGATCAATCTCAACTATGCTTCTTCCTGAAAGATCGATTTCTGTAACATCATCAGTTGATTCTAAGTACATCTCGATTCCATTTTCAATCTTGAAGGTGATATGAACTTCAACCATATGATAGACTCCCAGCCTATCTTTCATAGTGCAGATGATACCGAACTATCATAAATCGTTGGGTGTTATATCTCAATTTGTGGTGGATGATTCTGATACCTCATGCGACCACTGGACTGTATGTAGCCGTTCATTAATAGGCGCTGGAAAGTAAGGGAGATGTTTGAGCTTATGATAAGCAGTTAGAATCGTTTCATCATCCACTACAAATGACTCCAAGTTCTCGAAATGGAACAATATTGAAATATCAACCGCCTGCAGAGCATTCTCATTGAGATGCAGGTATCGCATATCTGTCGAACGTTCCAGTGGACTCAGATCCAGACTCCTCAGAAGGTTTCCAGACAAGACCAAGTACTGAAGCTTGGATAACTCACTCAGTGGACTAAGATCTAGGTCCCTGAGCCTATTATCGGAGATGTAGAGCCAACGAAGCTCCTTGCATCCCGAAAGGGGAGAGATGTCAATCTCGGTTAGTCGATTATCAGAGAGTTCTAGAGCTTGAAGTTCATAACAATGCGACAAAGGTTGGAGATCAACATGAGTCAATTCGTTCGATGTCATACTCAAAATTTTCAGATTAGAGCATGCAGCGAGTGGAGTTAGGTCGATCTCAGAAAGAAGATTAGTGTCAAGATTGAGCTTTTCAAGCCTGTCACATTGACCTAGGGCCTCTAGACTAATCGACTTTATGCTTGTATCTGAAAGGTCGATTTCTGTGTAGTGATCATCTTTCACGACTTGATACTTTTCACCGTCTGACGCAACATACCGAATGGTGAACCTCGTCACCTTGTTCCTCTCCATTTTTTTTAAGGTACAATCCCTGATTTCTTTTATGCTTATGTCAATGAACCATAATAAAGTCACTCGTCTATGATAATGTAAGTCAATAGAGCGGAAAATTCAACCTCGATCAAGATGAGTCCAAGGTACAGGGTCGGGAATAGTTTCAACAAATCTATTGATTATTTCTCTAACACCATCTGGGTTGTGTACACCGTCAAAGACAAGCGCAGGTTCACCACCTTCAGTAGTGAAGATTTCGACATCCCCCATTCCAACCTTTCGCTCATCAGGCGGTCCTGAGCAATGCATGACAATAATCTCATCATAGAAGACTCTCGTTGTCTTTCGTTTGAAGACTCCCTTTCGAACCCTGACATTCCAGGTGGTTATGATATACAGTGTGAACCACCGCCTACTCTCTGCCCAGGCAACAAGGAATATACCAAATACCATCGCTCCTGCACTTAGTAACCACGCAACTAGGTCTCTATAAGGGCCACTAGGTAATGATGTGACTGTCATGAACCCTGTTCCAACAATGAAGACCACTGTACCCAAAACATAGTAGAAGATGAAGGAGGCTCTCTTTGGATAGAAGATAGTCACCAATCTCTCTCGCTTCTCAGGAGGAAAAGGCTCTTGACTAGACTCCGTCATTTGGCTCACTTCTGAGGTTCTGTGTGTACAACTTATGAAGCTGTCGAATACAAAGATAAGATTCGCCCGATACTGAAAAAGCATCGGGCTACTGTAATGATTCTATGCAGGGTAAATTTCCCATAGTGTATCGCAGGCATGAACTACATGACCAACTAGAGTTCGAATCTCTTCTCCAGTGAGGTCTGTATCGTTGGTTTCTGCTATAACAATGATGTCGTCATCATCATCTATTGCAAACTTGACACCATTTGCTTTCCATGACTCTTTCAGCATATCATATGCAAGTTTCATTCTCTTGGTTTCTTCAACCTCATAGAAATTCGTGAATGGCGCAACGATGTAAGCCCATGATTCATCTTTGTTAGTTACAATCTTAATCTTCAGATCTTCGAAGTGGTCTGTCTTCCACCTCATCATCAAGACATTATCCTCTCTTGTATACTTGATCTCGATAGAATCAAGCAATGAAGCAATATGGTCAATAATACTCAGTGCGAGCACCTCTGTTGTTCGATGCTAATTGTTCCATATTAAGGTGTTTGGGGCCTGTCTTAAGGCATTCCAAGAAAAACTCATAGAATGAGTACATCCACTGGCTCAGGTTTATTTGCCTTCGTGGGTATAGCTACACGAGTAGCCGGCAGTGGGGTCTACATTTCGTACAAAGGAGCAAATCGAAAGAAGATGCAGGATGTTGTAGCAATAGCAGCTTTGCTGAGAGAGATTTCATTTGGAATTCTAATAGCAGGACTGTTCTATACCTTCGGACTCTTTGCTTTAGGTCGGATATTTGCAGCTGTTTCAGAACATGGTCATGACGTGGATCATGACGTAGACCATGACGTGGATCATGACCTTGACCATGACGTAGACCATGACGTGGATCATGACCTTGACCATGATATAGGTCATGACGTAGATTACGATGTGGATCATGACCTTGACCATGATATAGGTCATGACGTAGACCATGATATAGGTCATGACGTAGACCATGA
>JBHLRS010000007.1:113894-124004 GCA_048882325.1 Candidatus Thorarchaeota archaeon
TCATGACGTAGACCATGACATGGATCATGACGTAGACCATGACATGGATCATGATGTTCCAGACGACAAGTCTGGAATTGTAGAGCACAGCCATGAATTAGATGTCGAACATGACATACCGCATGTCAAGTCAGGATTCTTTGAAACAGAGAGAGGAGCCCCGATGGGCGTCACAATTGGAACCTCACTCGTGACATTCGGATTCCTCGGATCCATCATTTATTATGAGGGGGTAGTGTTCCCACTCATTGGCAAACTAGCGGTTCATATTGTCAGTGTTGCAGTCATGGTCTATGGGGTTCGCACTGTACTGAGAAAGGCATTTATCGAATCCGGATTTATGATAGAACCGAGACATCTTGTCGGAAGAGAGGTTAAGGCAGTTTCAACAATCAACGATGGTTTTGGTGAGGTCAGACTCGAAACTGAGATGGGCCTTCGTCGCTTCCATGCCAGACCGTTTCAGAAGGGAGTTGTGTTTCAGAAGGGAACTGACCTCTTCATAGTTTCTGCGGATGATAAGTTCGTCTATGTTGATCCACGTAAAGATGTAGTTAAGTGGCTCTATAAGCAGAGTAAGAAACCAAAGGAATCTAAAAAGAAAGAATAGTGTGTTTCTGCGCAGATTTATATCCCCTCAAAACTAGTAGTAAACAAGTGACTTCGTAGGAAGGCTACCAACAGATCTGAGAGAGATGCGTTGAGAGTGGAGTTCACAGACGAACGAGTCAGTGTAACGAAGCACGAGGTGCAGCCTCAGATTGTAGTAGGAGTTTTGAACGAGGGCACAATCACAGATACGATGTGAGAAGGAAAACAGATGCAAGCAAGTATAATGGACTGGTTCGCAAATAACCTCGCTTTGTCCATAGGTCTTTTGATAATAGTCTTGATATTACTCGGAATGATCTATGTCAGAAAGTATGTCCGAATATTTGACCCAAACATCTTCTACGTACACCTGCGACGTGGCAAAGCCATAAAGCAAGGTGAGGGTGGTATGGTCATTCGAGTTCCTTTCTTCGATCGCATTCTCGCTGTCGATAGAACTGTACAGCAGTTGAATATATCAGCTGAGTCAGTACTGTCAAAAGAGAAACAGAAGATTCGATTGAGTGCTGTTTTGCAGTGGCAAGCAGAAAATGCTATCGCCACTATCAACAACGTCACATGGAAGGAGATTCCAAGTAGACTGACCGCTATCATCGAATCGGTCATTCGTACGGCATGTGCGCAGCTATCAGTTGAGGAAATTCTAGAAGAACGTCAATTGATCATCGAGGCTATCAAGAAAGAGCTCATAGATATCGTGTCAGAGTGGGGTTTGAAGGTAGTAACCGTTGAGCTGGTCGATGTTGTCGTTGTTAACGAGTCATTCCTGAGAGACATGTCAAAACCACGTGAGGCAGAAATGCACCGTCTGGCTCAGATTGCGCTCATTGAAGCTGATCAGGCCACTGGTACAAGGGATATCGAGAGAAGCAAGGTGCTTCGTGAACAGGAAATTGCTCGTGACAAACTGATTGGTGTGCAGGAACAAGAGCAGCTTCGTCACATACAAGAGGCTGAGAAACAGCGTGAACAGAGTGTACTGGAAATAGCCCTTCAGAAGGACCTAATGCAAAAGAAATATGAGAAGCAACAGGCGGAGGTCGAGGCTTCTAAAGACCTTGAGGTTGCCAAGTTAGGTGCTGAAGCTGAGAAGCAGCGTAAGATTAAGCAAGAGGTCGAAGTACAAGCACAGCGGATTGTTCAAGAGGCAAAAGCTGAAGCTGACAAGATAAGCATGGTCGCTGAAGCTGAAGCTGGTCAGATCCTTAAGGTCACAAGTGCTCAGGCTGAAGGTATCAAGAAAACTCTTGAGGCTGCTCGTGACTATTCACCACAGGCCTTTGCTAGAGACTTCCTTCAGATTCTACCTGAAATCTACAAGCAGATAGACATCGGTGATGTCACACTGTTTGGCGGTGGTGCTGGTGGAGCTGGCCCAGAAGGTGAGGAAGGTGGAGGCGGAGCTCAAGCATTCCAAGTGTTCGGAAACGTACTCATCCCTATGATGCTCATGGCTCGGATGATGGGTTTTGACTTCAAAGGTCTCATGAAGGACGCACTGGGTGACATGGGTACAGACGAAAAGTCTAGTCAGAAATAGATATAGTTGGCGGGGTGGAAATCCTCGCCAGCTAGCACTCCTGGAGCTTCCAGATGGAGGCTCCCAGGACATCAGCACGTGTTACTTTACACGTCTGATGAACCAAACCAATTTATCGCCTTCCTCAACGAGTTCAATGATCTCATTCCCAGTTCTATTGGACCAAGATGGGAAATCTTTCTTTGTTCCTATGTCAGTGGCGATAACCTTCAGGATCTCACCAACTTGAATTTCTTGGATCTCTTTCTTTGTCTTTAGGATAGGCATTGGGCATCGGAGCCCACTTGCGTCAAATACTCTTGCTACTTGGTGCTCGGTCATGGTAAATCGCCTTTCGTCGAAAACTGACGTGTTTTATTCCTTTCTATGCGACAGTGATACTGAACCATCTAAGATATGTGCATGTACAAAATTCCTGCACCACAACCAGACCCGATGTTCCTTTTCAGACAAATTTATTAATTATTATCAGGCGGATTGCAAAAATACAGGTGACCAAAATGGCCTTGTTCCAACTAATCTTGTTCGTCCTCTTCTCACTAAACCTAAGCGTGATGTTCTCGGGCTTATTGTTGGCTAGGAGGATGGGCTTCTATTTGATGCCGCAGGTCATGATGCTCATGCTTGGCATGTTTGTTGGCATTGGTGTACTACTAGTAGGACTCTTCTTGCCAACTTTCGCTATAGCTGGAGTCGATCTGCTCTTCATACTACTAATCGTGGACCTTGTACTGATACTTTTGGCGGCTCTGATGCAGTTCCTTCAGGTGTTGCCAATACTCATGAAGACTATGCAGGGCGGTCCATTCCATAGCTCACACATCACCAACCTCTTGGTGACCCTGTTCTTGCTTATTGGATTGGTGCTCTACTACGTTGACTTGGTTGCACTACCATAGGAGATGAAATGATATGGCAAACAAACTTTACATAATCGGGCAGTGGGGCCCTGAAGCTGCTGAACGGTGCTACGGCCCATTCGTCACTGGAACCACTGCACAGGCTCAGGATGTCGAAGCAAACATCTTCCTTATGATGGATGCTTGCATGCTAATGAAGAAAGGTATGGCTGAGAAGGTGAAAGCCCCAGGTTTTCCACCACTCCCTGACCTGATTGATGCTTTCCTAGAAGCAGGTGGTAAAATCCAAGTCTGTTCAAACTCCGTTGAGTTTAGGGGCATTAGTCAGGAAGACTTGAGAGATCCCAGAATCGAGATTGCTGGTGCAGCCACCATGATCGATGATGCTCTCAATCATGACACAGTAATGACTTTCTAGAGAATGTTACTGAGGGGTTTACCCCTCACACTTCTTCTTTTTCAGAAATAAATTAACTACACAAAATCAGGATAACAATTAGTCATGAGGAGATTCAAGACCGAACTCCTGATTGCACCTTCGGAGATGAAACCAGTCAGTTCACGCTCACAGATCTTGATGTAGGGCAACATAGGAAGTTCTTCAGTATTAACATCGACATCTGGATCATCGACATTGATTGTTTCAACCATGCTCCGAGGGACACCCATTGAGTCCAGTACAGCAGTTAAGATTTCCATAGCAGGATCACAGAAAACACAATGATTAGACTTGAAAAAGGTGATGCAAGTGTTACGCCCACAATGGAGTTCGGGAGCTTCTATCCACAGAGGTAGTAGCAAAATAAAACGAGCACCTTGAGAATGGACTCCATTTACTCGGTCTTCCACACGAATCTTGCCCCCGATGTTCTTTACAATCCTGTCAACAAGTGTGAGACCAAGACCTCGGCCAACAATCTGCTCATCGGGGCTACCTGTTCTTCTGAAAATGAACTCCTTGGCACTATCAGGCACTCCCGGTCCCTGGTCAATGAACTCAATTCGAAGCATCTTCACTTCATCAGCAACCTCCGCTTTGACTTCCACCACAACATTGTCATGCTCGTCAAATGTCATTGAGTTGTGACTTATGTTGAAAAACACCTGCTCCAGATACTGGTGCCCCGCTACGTCAAATTTCCCTTTCTCGATATTCGTAGTCAAACTAAGAGTCTTCCAAGGGAAGTCTGCTTTGACTCGTTCAAGGGAGGACTGAAAGTAATCATAGATGTCAACCTTGGTTCTTGTTGGTGGGTCATTAGCCAGTCTGAAGAGTGACCTTAGATTCGCCACCATCCTTGCAGCACGTCTGACATTCCAGCTCGACTCGTGCAATAAGGGGCGATACTGTTCGGGGATGTCTTCTGAGTTCTGCAAAAGACCTGTTGAGAACAACAGACTCTGATTCACGTTATTGAGATCATGAGTCATAACTTCCAGATACAGGTTTGCGCGATCACGTTCAGTCTGCTCCCTTGCTTCCGCATTCTTTCGCCGATCAATATCTAGAGCCATCAAAGCGATTGTTGAGGATTGGTCAGGATACTCAAGTAGGTTTGCTGTGACACTTACCCAGTTCGAGCGTCCGTCTGCAGTCTTCATCTGCATCTCAAAGTCTTCTACACTCTTTCCGTTTGCTGCTTCAGAAATCATTTGACCTACGATTTCTTTAGCAGTACCGTTGGGCAGAAAGGATGAGAAGTTCCTCCGAAGTAAATCCTCCTCTTTGTATCCTAAAAGACGAGTTGCTGCTTTGTTCACTTGCAAAACATTACCCATTAGACTCAGTGAAAAGTATGCGATTGGTGAAGAATCGAAAAGTGCACGGTATCTACTCTCAGAAGCGTCAATTGCCGCCTCAAGCTCAACTTGTCTAGTAACGTTTCTCACAATGCCCATAATGGCTGGTTTTCGCGAGAGAGCGAAGTCTGAGGTACTGATCTCAACGTGGATCACATCTCCATTCTTCTTTAGAAACCGTGCCCTAAATGCTGGTCGACCACTCTGTCCCCAGTTGAAGCCCTCTTGGACCTCAGTGAACTGATGCGCAGTCGTAGGCTCGAGAAGATCTGTTATGGGTTTTCCTTCAAGACTAGCGAAGTCGTATTCCATCATTTCAAGAAATGCTGGATTCGCCATGATGATTCTATCATCCTGTAAGATGATAATTCCATCATTCGCCAACATCATCATGCCAAAGTACTCATCTTCGACATTGGTGGCGTTCTTGTTTTGTTGACCCTGCAACTCGTATTTCACCTAGACGTGTCTGAAGTCACTTCATCTGCTCTTGCGCCATGGATGACTCCTAAATTATCCACATATAGGTTGCTTGTGTAAATCGATTCAGTAGGAAATATTCCTTAACAGAATTTCTTTTATAGTGTACAAGAAAACATTTTAACATTTGAACAAACGTTGAAATGATGTGTGGCATGATGGCAGCAGTTAAACGCAATGCTAAGACAAAAATTGAATTCAAAGAGAACGAACTGGAAGATGTACTCGATATCTTCCGAGCGCTATCAGATCATTCAAGAGTTAGGATAATATCTGCACTCACAAGTCAAGAAGAACTCTGTGTTTCAGATATAGCAGATTTGTTGGATATGCCAATCAGCCGTGTGAGCCATCATCTGAGTACGTTGAAGATGTTAGGCTTTGTGAGAGCAAAGCAGGATGGAAAGCAAGTTTTCTACAGTATAGAAGATGACTGTATCACCGATATCATGAAGAGGGCATTGGATCATGTCGCAGGAAACTGAACATACGTGTGCCACCTGCGTCGCTTCTGCTGGTTCAGAAACACGCAAACCGAAGCGCTATAAATACAGAATGGCAGTCTTATCGGCATCTATGCTTGTCCTAGGGCTCCTTCTACATTTTACTGGTTTTAATATTGCAATCATTTATGCAGTCTTTCTCCTTTCAATGCTTTCCGCTGGACAATTCATCCTACCTCGTGGAGCAAGAGGACTGGCTCAACTTAGACTTGATATGCATTTCCTAATGTCAGTGGCTTCAATTGGAGCATTCATCATTGGAGCACCAGCCGAAGGTGCCGCAGTCATGTTTCTCTTCTTCATTTCAATGCTTTTAGAGGAACGAGCAGAGGATCAGGTGAAGAAAGAGATCCATGAACTTGTTGAATTAGAACCTCCTTCAGCCACCATTAAGATGAGCAAAGGTGCTGAAGCGTTAATCCCAACATCAGAGGTTAGAGTTGGAGACACACTCATTATTCGTCCAGGTACAAGGATTGGACTTGACGGAATAGTTGTCTGTGGTCAGAGCTATGTAAATCAAGCACCGATTACCGGAGAGTCTCTTCCAGTTTCAAAGTCAGAAGGAGACAAAGTCTACGCAGGGACCATCAATCAGGAGGGATATCTAGAAGTTGAGGTGACCTCTGAGGCACACCATACAGTTCTCTCAAGGATAGTCGAGCTCGTTGAGGAAGCCAAAAACAAGAAGGCACCGACTGAGCAATTAATTTCAAGGTTCTCTAGAAGATATACACCTGTAATGGTAACACTGACCATCCTCTTGGGTGTGGGTTCATTCCTTCTAGGTGCATCCATAACCGAAGCAACTTATCGAGCATTAACTCTCCTAGTGATTAGTTGCCCATGCGCATTTGTTGTTTCAATACCAGTAAGCATGGTTTCCTCCATTGCGGGATCTGCTAGAGATGGGGTTCTCGTAAAAGGTGCCATCCACATAGAACAGACAAGTAAAACGAAATCCGTAGCATTTGACAAAACTGGAACGCTTACTGAAGGTGTTCTTTCTGTAAAAGATGTCTGTCTACACAACGACCACTCACGAGACGCTGTGTTAACAGCTGCAGCTACACTTGAGCAGAAATCGGAACACCCCATTGCAAAGGCCTTAGTTGCTGCGACTGAAGCGGAGGCCTATCAACTTCCCGATGCTGAGGGTTTCTCCGCAATACCAGGAAGAGGGGTTGGAGGACAGATAGGTGACACAAAATACTTCGTTGGTAATCGAAGACTATTGACAGAGCAAAACATCACATTGGAATCTATAGCTGATCACTCCTGTGGGGTCGGCACCATGGTTTATGTTGCCCAAGAGCGCGAGCACCTCGGAACTATTGTCTTGGCAGACTCTCTCAGAAATGGTGCAATTGAGGCTGTTGAAGAGTTGAAGCGAATGGGAATAGACACCGTGATGCTTACTGGTGACAGTGAATCTGTAGCAATGGAGATTGCTGAAGAAGTTGGGATCGACCGATACATAGCAGAACTACTTCCTGATGAGAAGGTTAGAGCCATAGAAGAACTCTCAGAGAGAGGTTCTTCAATAATGGTGGGAGACGGAATAAATGACGCACCTGCTCTTGCCGCAGCTGATGTTGGTATAGCAATGGGAGCAGTGTCCTCTGATGCAGCAATAGAAACAGCGGATATTGCCCTTATGCAACAAGATCTTAGAAAGATTCCCTCGCTTATCAAAAAAGCTAAGAAGACAATGACAATTGTCCGTCAAAACATTGCAATTTCGATTTCAATTAAACTTCTAGTTGGAATTCTCGCAGCTTTTGGACTAGTGAATCTTTGGATTGCGATTGGTGTTGGTGATATGGGTTTGACATTTGCAGTTATTGCGAACGCATTACGACTTGTTCGGAAGCAGTAAGAGAAACTACTTGTAAGTATTAAGAGCACGAACCGAAGCTGCCAAGAAGAAGTAGACTATTGATAGTGTGAAGACAGGGAGTATAATAATCACTAGAATGCTATCTGCAAAAATAGCGATTAAAAACACCATAATTCCTCCCAAACCTAGGTTTATGATTGGGAAGGAGAATGCTAGGGGAACTGGAAGTGTCTTTGGATCATTTGTCATCACAGGTATGTAAGCACCTACTGCACTCCCTGTGGATGCGAATAGGATTGACAACGGAGCAGCAAGTGTGATGACTGCGAGATAGCCTTCAATATGAATAAAGTATACCAAGAACCCGCAAGCAGGAATCACAGTAATGACCACTTCAAAGAGACTCAAAAGATATTTGGAAAGAACTATGTCTCTCGAGCGAAAAGGCGATGCCTTGAGTAGGTATACATTGTCACGTTCATCAACAAAACTCAGCATCGAAGTGACACTAGCCATTTGTATGAAAAGTATCATCATCAGAATGAATGCTGGAACAAGTGCAAATGCCAGACCTATAGGAACGTTAATTGCTGGAAACCAGATTGGTCTTACAAAGTTTAGGTAGAACACGAAGATAGTTCCAAAAACTGCATAGACATATTTCCATATCTGCATGGGCGACCTTAATCTACTCCAGAAATCCTTCATCATAATCCATAACATCGGGTCATTAAATCGAGATTGAGAAAAGTCAACCTCACCTCTGATAACTCTACTGAATCGGCCCTCGGTCTGTACTCTTCCTTTGCTCGCGGAGTAGAGCTCATAGTATTCGTAGTTAGTCAAATTAGCTGTGAGTAGTAAGCTGATGATGAAACCAATCATAATAAAGACCATGCCATAAAATGGCGGAATCTCTTGAGAGAATAGACCAGTGAATTCAGTCACAAAGAGAATAAACGCGTTAGACGGTGCAATATAGGTAGCTGCCATATTTGATAGAACCCACGGATGAGCTGGAAGGATTGTCAAGACTCCTAATATGACCACAATAAGGTGACGTACTCGACGCTGAGACTTCTTTGATATCCATAACCGAACATAGGAACTTATTGCCCCAAGGAGATAGTTAGTTTCAAAGAAAATGATGACTACAATCAATAAAGAAACAGCTGCGAAGAATAGAAGACTTGCTGAAATTATAAGGGGAAAGATAGAGAGGATGCCTAAAATCAGGAAGGATATCTTCCTGATGATCCGTCTTGAGTATCGACTTAGAAAGATCTGATGTGGTTTGACGGGAGCAGACATCATCAAACTCTCATCTACATCACTCAATACAGCTGCAGGACCAAGTCCGAAATAGCCACTCACCACCGATGATGCACTCAAGACAGCTGCAGCTGCAAAGACCATGTTGGCATCAAGAGTATCTTCAAGCAGTGTGCTAAAGTTGTAAAGCAGAGGTGCGAAGGTTACGAAGCTCGTTATCACAGAACTGACAAAGAAGATTCCACAGAATGATACCCCATAGAATAGGAGCATTGAAGGAGTAATAATAGCTGATTTGAATTGATTATACAACATGCGTATCTCATTTTTCATGAGTTTGTATGTTGTCAATCCAGTACACCCCCTACTCTGGAATCCCGCCAGTCAGGTGCAGAAATATCTCTTCAAGGTTAGAAGCACTAGGGAATAGACGCTTCATCTCATCATAAGTCCCTTTTCCAACTACGTCACCCTCATGCATAATCACAAATCTGTCACAGAGATCAGCCGCAACCTCCAGAATGTGAGTAGATATCAGGATGGCTGAACCCTGGCTTCTTAACTTACGGAGATGCTTCTTAAGGTTCCATGCACCGCGTGGGTCAAGTCCGTATATGGGCTCATCAAGCGCCAGAATGTAAGGAGGTTCTCTCGTGAATATACCAATTAGTAACGCCCGTTGCAGATTACCTTTGGACAAGGTTCCGATGTAACTATCAATGAACTCATCGAAGTGAAACAATTCTACGAATTCTCTCATCCTAATAAGAGCAATGTCTTGAGGAACACGATAAATACGGGAAGTGAACATAACATACTCCCGTGCCGTGAGACTCGGGTAACAAGTTGGCTTCTCTGGTATGTACCCGATACGTTCCTTTGCAGCAATTGGCTCTTTCTTGATGTTGAACCCATCCACCTCGATATGCCCACTTGTGGCTTGGATTATCCCTGTAAGCATCCTAAGGGTCGTTGTCTTTCCAGCGCCGTTTGGCCCTACAAGACCTACAATTTCACCAGGTTCTACTTTCAGGTCTAGCTTACGAACTGCAATTTTCTTGCCAAACCGTTTGGAAACTTGTCTGAGTTGAATAGCAGGAGATTTTAACTTGACAGGAATTTCAGATTCTTTCTCTTTCTTCTCCAACTCTTTCATCAGTTCATCTACGAGCCATCTTCGCTTTATGGTTCGTTTGACTATTG
>JBHLRS010000008.1:0-1955 GCA_048882325.1 Candidatus Thorarchaeota archaeon
ACAGACTCTAGGGTGAAACTCACAGAGTCATTTTGGTATCCAGGTTTACTTGCTCTGAAGATAAGATCGAATACACCCCTGTGCAGGGGAGTGATTGTAATCGTATAGATACCGTTACCCATCTCCTCAAAGGGAGTGAATTCAACGCCTTCTGTATCTTGAGCAGTAATGGTTGAGTTTACTAACCGATTGGTATCCTCATCTTGATAGAGCATGTAGAGTGTGTAGTTTTTATCAAGTGAAATTGCGGCACTTGCATTAAGAACACTCAATGTAGTTGGGATTGGTGTAGTTATCAATGCAAACAGTAAGTATTGCGTTTTATGGTCAAGGTATGAAGCTTCGACCACAATGTTGAATGTATTGGCCTCAATAGGAGTAAACAGGATGGAATAAACTCCCAAACCTTCAGACACTGCAGAGTCCCAAGTCAGTCCAGTGCTGGGTGTTACACTTTCTATACCCACTGTTGCCCCATCAAGACCAAAGCCTGTGGAGTTTGTGTATTCTATAAAGAGCTCGTAGGAATTTCCAAAGCCTACTTGACCTGAGGTGCCATTGAGTGATGTAATGTTCGTAGATATCTCCCTCACAAGAAGGATGAAGGAGTCTGAACTGCTTTGATGATATTGTTTCGATGCTACCACAGTCACCAAGAATGTTCCAGACATGGTTGAGCTGAATTCGATGTTGTAGTCCCCTAGACCTAATGGAGTGATAAGAGAGTCAATTCCTAGAGGAGCTACAACCTCTATGTCAGCTCCAACAATCCCGGTTCCATTGTACATTTCGTATCGGACTGACATATCATAGGTGTCTGTCAGACCAATTTCCACACTCATCTCTGCTAGTGTCACATTCGCAGGTATATTGCTGATTGTAAGGAAGAATGAGTCTGATGAGCTCTGATGATACTGTTTGAATGCCGCAATTGTAATCAGATAAGTACCAGGTAATGAGGCACCAAACTCAACGGTATAGTTGCCCAATCCAGATTCACTCAGATTATAGCTCAACATTCCTATTGGTCCCGAATATACAATATCTATTGCAGCACTCTCGATACCAGTTCCATTAATCATCTCGTATCGGAAAGTTGTGTTGTATGTTTCAGTGAGTCCAATCTCCAAACTTGCGGCACCATATATGGTGAAGTCTGTTTTAACGTCGTTGACTACAAGCACAAACACTGTGCTAGCAGGTTCTGAATAAGAACCAGTGCCGACAAATCGGATTGTGTACACAGTTGCGGAAAAAGGTGTCAATGTCACCGTATAGTTTCCCGGCTCACCACCAACCTCAGTGACTGCTGTCGTGCTCAACCCACTTCCGGGTGATACATCAGCCACAACCACATTTCCTCCAGAGATCGGAGTGCCATTGCTAAACGCATACAACAACTTGATAGATGTTGATTGCTCAAGGTCTACTCTTTCAGAGAGGTTGCCTATCACCGTGAGAGAACTGGTCATTGGCGATAAAATCAGAGTCAGTAAGAGAGTCTTTGATTCGTGATAGGGTTTGTTAAAGGTAGTATTGAGTAACCATGTGCCAGCTGAAACTATGTTGGTATCCAAGTGTATTTTGTAGATGCCAGGTGTGATGTCCTCGGAAACTGACCAATATCCAGAGGTCCAATTCACACTCACTGACACATCAGTGTTATTGACGACTGGACCCCAAGTGTCTGTTCCGAGGTGATATGATTCAAAATTAAAGGTAAGAGTAACTTGACTGCCCCACTCAGCAGCTGTCCAAGGTGCATTTCCCGATGTGAGTCTTGTGACATTGGTAATGTGAACTAGGATCTGACAACTCGCATCATCATAGTATGGTTGTGAAGCTGTGACAAAAATGACAAAATCGCCTGCGCCTGTGATTGAAGTATCGAAGTCTGCCTCCCACCAGTTTTGGACTGGATTAGCCACTAGTGGAATTGAACTTCCAGACCAGTT
>JBHLRS010000008.1:2055-115529 GCA_048882325.1 Candidatus Thorarchaeota archaeon
GACCCATGGTCAATAAGATATGAAACACCAACACTGGATATGTCAGTTCGCCAGTTTGAATCAGTGAATCTGTGAGAGTGAAGACGAGTCTTATAGTCAAAAGACACACTCGTGTTCGAGGTGAGGGTTACTGAAACCGGACTGGTTGTCCAGTATGATGAGTTTACAACTGAGGCATAGTAAGTACCCACACCTGTTAGAGCATCAGTCACTCCACCTGTGGCAAACTCAAGTTGAACTTGTTCTGCGGTAGGAGGTGTTGCCTTGATGAAAGAAACATCATCTAGATAAACGGTAATATACGCTGCATTACCAATTCCATCTGCAATAGTATTATTGTCATAGTCGTACCTTTTGTCCAAGGTCAGGTCGCCATCTATCACCAAACCTATCTCAAAAACAAAAGATGACGGAGCTCCTATGATAGTGATTGGAATAACCCCTGAGTCTGTCCAAACTCCTCGCTGTGCAAGCGTTAGAAGACTCATATTCCAAACTGTAGAACCATCAATAGAAACAGTGATACTACAGTTTCCTGTTATTGCTACGGGTACTCCTGGATTTTTATCAAGCGGACCTCTTAAATAAAAGTAATCAAAATTCAGAAGA
Organism: Candidatus Thorarchaeota archaeon; assembly: GCA_048882325.1. GTDB lineage: Archaea > Asgardarchaeota > Thorarchaeia > Thorarchaeales > Thorarchaeaceae > SMTZ1-45. The sequence goes on from JBHLRS010000008.1 coordinate 2,665, forward strand.
AAATTTTCAGTATAGGGAGCATTTTGGACTGTTTGTGTCCAGACAATCCGGGTTCCAGCAACGTGTCCAAAAGCATTTTGTCCCACTTTTCCTCCTTGGCTCTCCACCATAACGTATTGACGACCGGAGTCGTCATATGCGGCGAGTTGTACATCATCGCTATAGGTGGCAGTATCATTGCTGTTCGCATCCCACCCGAGGGGGTAATAGTCCACTGTTTGATTAGGATTGACATTGACACCAGGAAATCCCTGATTGTAACTTCCATTAACTGCGTAAAGCTTCTCTAGATTCCAAACAGACACTTCAGCTAAATCTGCAACCCAATTGTGCGCCTCATCTAAAGGCAGGTCATATCCAAGATTCTCAAAGGTGTCAGTCCGAGCTGAAATGTTCTCAGATGCTGGATACCCTGACTGTTCCACCAATACTGGATCTAAAATGCCATCAGCAGGAGCAGCACCTGCGACACTATAGAGGTCAACACTATCAGGTTCGACTCTCTGAATTTGTTCCGGTATGTCCAAGTTAGTTTGGGGTGGAAGAAGTTTGTCTTCTGTGTTGAAATCAGAAATCGAGGAATTTGTCACAGGTACTATAGGAAACCAACTCATTGTGACAAACAGCATTGATAATATCAGTATTGAAGACAGAGTGCGTTTGCTCATATCCCTCATCACCTGGACGTTCATTGCAACCAAAGCCATCCCAGACAGCATGTCAGTTCTTTGTGAACCCAGTAATTAGTTTAATTACATTTGCGATAAGGTTCGTTTTATCCTAGGGATGACCTCAAGCCTGTTTTTATACCTAAAACTTGTTGAAGTAGCTTTGGTGTATCAATCAGGAGAGGTGTTCTTATTCTGAAGAGCTTGCATCAGAACCATTCAAGAATTTCCGTAGATCAACTTCAATTGATGGGATTTCATGTTCCTCACAGGGAATCAGGAAACGCTTCTCAATGGCTTCACTTACGAGTGTGCATCCTCTCTCTTCAGACACTCCAAATCTTGAGACTGCTTTTGCCAAATAGATCGGTTTTGAACAATGCGCAGATTCCATATCAAGTAAAACTTGTTCAATGGAGCTGTAACGTTTTGGTAAGCTCTTATCAGGATCGGCTTTGTGATGCTTGAGAAGATTGCCATCCATAGTTTCATCATACACATAATTGAGAATCTCAGAGATTCTAGTATCCATTGCTGACGGGGGTGTCTTCTCCGTATAGAAATCATCCAGATATGTGCTGACCTGCATACCGAATGCCTCCATCATTCTGTTATGGCCTAGAGAGGCGGAACGCACTGTGATGAAAGCGCAGATGAGATTTGTAGTCTGAACAGCCCGAATAATATCTGAGATAGGAATTACATTCATGGCGTCCTCTTCAAACATCTCGAACTCTTCACGGAAGTGTGAAACAGCAGATATGAAAGCAGCAACAATACCCTCCTCGAACCCACCCTTCACGATTCTTGAGTAGATAGGAATACCGCTAACTTTGTGCATCACTATAACGCCGATGATATTGTCCGCATCCTCGAATCGACGCTTGTTAGCAAGGTCGACCGCGAACTCTGCTTTCTTCTTCCGTAGATAGTATGCACGTCCGGTTAATGTTACAATTGACACAATGACAAGTGCACCTATGGGTGGAAGCACCGTTCTAAGAAATCCTAAGATTACTTCTTCTGGCCTTACTCTCTGAACAACATCAAAGGTATAATCTTGGTCGAGAGCATAGTTCTCTTTTTCTGCAAAGATTCGGAGCTCATACTCAGCATCTCCTCCATACCAATCAGGCCTGATTGAGATTGAATAGATTCCAGGTGAGATTTCTATAAGATATCCTTGAATCTCGATATCTAGATATCTCACGAGTCTGTAGGAAACTACAGCTTCAGCGATGTATTCACTAGAATCAGTATCGATGAGTTCTAGGGTAATAGTCAGATCCTGACCCTGAATCCATTCAGGATTTGACATATTCACATGCATAGCTCTTTCCCTGACAAAAAGAATATACGATATCGAATCATCTTGGTACCCGATTTTGCTTGCTGTAATTGAAAATTCGTATCTCCCCATCTGATTTGTTGGAAACTGGAGAAGATATCCTTCAGTCAGTGGAGTAATCGTATATGTTAGATTCAGATAACTCGTGAAATGGACTTGCAATGTTGCTAGGCTTATGTTGGTGGGAGGACCTCCATAAACCTCATAGAAAACAACAATGTTGAGTGTTTCAGTTTCCGAATATCCCACAGATGAAGTACTCGCTCCACCAGCTATTCGGAGTTGAGTTGAAATTGGAGTTGCTGTGAGAGTGAACGATGTAGTATTAATGGCATGATCAAGTACTGAGGCTCTAATCAGAATGGTGCTTGACTCAATGCCAAAAGGTGTCAGGAGGAGAGAGTAGTAGCCATCACCTTCGTCGAGTGCAGCAGTGTAATTGAGACTGGCTGCAGGCACCACACTTGCAATAGTGATATTGGCACCTTCAAGACCAAAGCCGGTATTATTGGTATATCTGATCACCAATCGATATTGTTCACCATAACTGATTATGTCAGAGGTTCCATTCTCTATAGTTAGGTGAGATCCTCTTGCACCAACAAAGAGGAATATTGCAGCTTCAGCTGCATCATAATTATTCTTAGAAGCTGAAATAGTGATTGTATATTGGCCAGAGTGAACTGCGATGAATTCGACCGAGTAATCTCCATTACCGATTTCAGTCAAACCTGACCAGGTGACACCATCAGCTGGTCCGGAGATATCTATGGTTATGTTTGCATTTGTGATTCCGATGTCATATGAATCAGTATAGTTGAAAGTGACGAGATATGTATCACCAATTCCAATCAGGGCTGACGGATAATCTATTGTGAGTTCATTGTTTGCATAATTTATTGTGATAACAAAGGTACATGAAGCGTTTTCATAGAATGGCCTGCTTGCATTGACAACAACAAGATGAGTACCGGGTCCAACAAGAGATGTGTTGAATACACCAACCCATTGATTGTGGATTAGATCCGGAAGAAATTCGATTGTATCAGAGGACCAGTTAGCAACTATAGAAACGGCAGGGTCCATCAAGAACTCATTGGTGTCTGAGTCTTCAAAATAGAAAAAGTTGGATATTGATTGTCCACTGTACGCATTAATGTCGCTTAAAACCACAGAAATGCTCGTTCGATGACGAAGCTCAAAACTAGTAATTCCAAATGCAACTTCTGTGCCATTCGTCCATGAAGCCACAATCTTCCATATTCCTGCAGATGTGTTGGAGGGCCCAAACTCTAGCTGGCTTCCGTTTATCTTTCCTGTGGAACCACCACTTATTTCCTCAGAGAACCAAAATGTTCCATCAGGCATCACCCAAGTGATGTTGACGTTCTGAGGAGAAACTGGAATCGGAGTCACTCCACCTATTTCAACCCTTGGTTTAGAGATATCTGAGGTTCTAAATTTCGTATCAGGAAACCAAGAAGATGGTTCAACAAACTTGAGTGTCTGCAAATCTCGAATATAGTTTGGTGCATCAATGTGGAGTTCCCACCAGCCTAGGGTGTATAGAATCGCAGTTGGAATAGTTACTTTTCCCTGCTCAACAAGACATGATGAAGTCATTGGTGTACCTTGTGGATTGTATACAGTGACATTTTCCCAGTCTGTTGGGAACCGTATAATGAGAGTAAAATCATCAAGGTCAGGAATTGAACCGACAAACGTATAGAATTCAAGAAGTGAACTTCCAGTTGGTGAGGTGAAATGCACACCATCATCTAGAAGGCTGGTTGACTTTGTAGAATTCAGATAACGACTGGTCAACATCGTAACATTATAGTCAAATGAATAAGAGAGATTTGAAGTAAACTCAATCGCTACGCTGCTATTGGTCCAATATGATTCATGACGGGCGATACCAGTATCTATACCAGTGACGAGCTGTGTTATAGGACCAATATTCAGATTGATACCTGCACTGTCGAATGTGGGTGTTATCTGGCCTACGAATTGTATGTTATCAAGCGTGAATTCTATAAATTGTTGTGAATGATATGTATCACCAGTAAATTTCAGTCCGATCTTGAACTCAAACTGGCTACCAATACTATCCAATTCCACCGGTATATTGCCGCTATTGTACCATTGAGCACCAATAATGGTTTCAGTGGTGTTGCTCCAAAGTAGAATGTCATTAGCATAGACTTGAAGAGTCACATTTGGGTTCGCTTCAGGGCCTCTATCATAGAAATAGTCGAAATTCAGAATGAAGTTTTCCAAGTATGGTGTGTTGTTTACAGTTTGAGTCCAGAAAAGAGACGTCCCGTTGGCATAGAAATAATCGCCTCCTATTCTGTAGCCTCTGCACTTCACATTAACTGCTTGATCTGTGCCCAAGTATGACTGAATCATTTCCATACTCGGATCGGGACTATAGCTGATTGCATCCCAAGCGTACGGATAGAATGAAGCGTTTCCAATCGGATTAACATTATCTCCCGGAACGCCTTCGTTCAGGCTTCCATTCTCCACATAGAGTCTGTTAAGATTCCATAGATTAACGGACACCTCTTTACCAAACCAATTATTCACAGTATCAATCGGTAGGTCAGTCTTGACATTTGTCTTTGAGTCAGTTTCTGCATGAATAGGAGATGTGGTCTTGTTTCCAGTCTGCTCAATCACTACTGGGTCAAGTGCGCCCTGAAGCTGGCTATAGGCTGAGAGAAGACTTACATCCATAGGAACTAATCCAGAAGATTGGTTTTCAGATCGATTCTCGGTTATAGAATGAGTCTGGCGGGGATTGGAAATGATATTACTACCACTAGCTAATACCAGGAGGACAAGTATAATGACTAGTAGTACTCGTCTCACATCCGCAACCTCGAAATCTTAAAGCTAGTCCGCTTGTCTGTTTTATAACTATACTTAGTATTGAAGTAATTAGAAATATCAACGCGTTTGTCGAAAATTCGAGAGTTGGTTGGATGAGGCGTTATTATCATCATTTTAGGGATAAAGCTGGAATTATGTAGTCATCCTCAATTGCACGAAGCATTCTGATGTAGACCTCATCTTCCCCAACTCCTGATGAAGTCAGTAAACGAATAAGACGATTCAGGTTGAAGGCACCGTCTTTCTCTTCCAAAGGGATAGCTTTTTCAATGAATCTCAGTCGCTTGGGGAATTTCTTCTCACCAATTTGGTATTTTCTGATCAATATACCATCCATGAAGTCATCAAACATCATTTCGAAGGTGTTGCTCATCTTGGCATCAATTACCTGAGCACTCACTTCCGCCAGGGGTTCATCAAACATCATTCCAATCGCACGGGAGTAACTTTTCATCTTATATTCTAGGTCGACCGATGGAGAGGTCACAGTGATAAAAGCACATACCAGATTCTCAGTTGGCACAACCCGGATGACTTCAGAAATTGGAATGATCTTGTAATCTTCACGCGCACCGTTTGAATCAAACTCATTTCGAAAGTGCATGATAGCAGTGATAAATGCGGACAGCATGCCCTCCTCAAAACCGCCCTTGAAAATCCTTGAATAGATTGGTACTCCGCTGAGTTTGTGTAGAACCATAAATCCCAGGATGTTGTTGGCATCATTGAAACGATCCTTAATCGCTTGAGCTGTTGCATGTTTCTGCCTTTGCTTACGTGTTCGGGCTCTTTGCCCAGTCACAGCACCAATGATGATAATGACACCGATACCAATCTGCCATGAGTATCTCAAGAAAGTCTGCACAAGTCTAACATTACTATCAAAGGTTGGGACAAGAGCTGCACTATATGTCTGAGTCATCACATGATTAGGTTTTTCAACAGATATACGAACGGTGTAAGTCCCGGTGTCCGAGGGTGGCATTGGAATTGTAACTGAATAGACCCCTGATGAGGTTTCGTTCATTTGGGAATAGAAGTAGATGACTCCTCCAGGACGATACACGCCTAGTGTCACATTTGCATCTGTGACAGGATTTCCTGTGTCAGTTTCAACAATATTCACTTCAACATCAAGAGGAGTTAGTTCTAATCCAACCAAACTCGATATTGATTCAACTTCTATAGGTACATCATCAACAAGGAACGACATAACATAGAACTCTGTTTCATATCCCGTTTTTGAGAAGGTTAGTCGTATGCTGAAATCTCCTGTAGCTGCAGGAATTATGGAGAGTTCATAATGACCATTCCCTGTATTCTCAATTGCAGCCCACTGAGACCCATCCTCTGTAAGATTGACAGTAGCTCCTTCAATCCCAGTACCATTGTGAGACATTGAGTAGAAAAAGTCGAAACTGTATTGACGACCATAGATTAATGGAGCGAGCGGACCTGTTGGCGGATCAAGACTAGCTAATGATTGAGTCTTGACTGTAACTATCAATGGGACAGTTTCGAAAAATGGCGCCGCTGAAACAATGTTTATTGCGTAATCACCCGGACCAAGAAGTCCAGTGTCAAAGTCAGCCTGCCACCAGTTCTTGACAATGTCAGCGACGAAAGACACATTTCCTCCGGTCCAATTACCAACCACAGTGGCACCATCATTTAATATGTACAAACCATTCTCAGCATCGAGGAACCTGAGAAAGACAGAAACAGGCTGACCTACAAGAACTTCAACGGTAGTAGAATAAACTGCTTCGAGAACAGCAATGTGATGGAGAGAGAATGCTGTATAATCATATGCTAATTCAGTACCATTTGACCATAGGTACCTGACTTCCCATATTCCAGCTGTTGTGTTTGCTGGTCCAAATGATACAGAGGAACTACTAGTTGTCCCATCTGATCCACCTGTAGTAGATGACTGATACCATATACTTCCATTGGAAAGCGCCCAAGTGAAATTGACTGGGTCAGAAAGAGCAGGAATGTTAGTTTCAGAACTAATGGTCACAGTCAATCGAGCGTCATCCCCACTATGGAATACACTCTCATTTACCCAGTTAGTCGCAATAGAGTCGAATCTCTCAACAGCAGCTGATGCAGCATAGTTTGGTATATCACAGGTTATTTTCCACCACCCAAGCCGATCAAGAATAGATTCGGGAATTATGATTGACTGAGAAATGAAGGTACAGCTGGAGGTCACATCAGTCAAGAATGGATCAAAAACCGTGAAGTTTGTCCAATCACTTGCATGGTACAAAGTGAGTTTGAGATCTTCGTAGACACCAAGAAATCCCAGATAAGTGAACATCTCAAGAGTGCCACTCATTCCCGTTTCGATTTTATATGCAACACCTTGATTCGAAATATCGGTTGTCGAGCTTGAGCCATTAAACCTATGATTCAGAAGTCGAGTAGAATAGTCAAATGAAATGCTGGAGTTTGATGAAATCGAATATCTAAGTGAGGTTTTCGTCCAGTAACTCTGATTTGTAATCTGACTCGACCCAATACCTGAAGTACCAGTTATAGGTGAAGTTGAACCATTTACAGAGAACTCTAGGGCAACTGAATCGCAATCAGGAGGACTCGATGCAACCAAGTTGACATCATCGATGTAGACTGTGATTATCTGGGTGTTAGGTGCACCATCGGGGAAAGTGTCCAAATCATAATCAATATCACCGTCAACAATCATAGTGTTATTTATCACAAGACCGATTGTAAATTGTGCAAGACCTGGTGAAACTGGTACGGTGATTGGAACATCGCCTGTTGAGTACCAAGACCCTCGTTCAGTCAGGGAAGGCAAATCCACTGTATAAACAGGATCACCATCAATCTCTACCTGAAGGAAAAAGTCCCCGCTAAAACTGGAGTTCAACAGACCCTGTAGATAGAGATAATCAAAGCTCAGAACAAACTGGTTAGTATATGGAGAGATGTCGATGGTCTGGTTCCAAAAAACTGAGGTCCCTGCGAAATGGGTATAGATGTGTTGTGGATTGTTGGTAACTTGAGCTTGATTCTGAACTGAAACATATCCTCGGCCACCATCATCATAGGAAACTAGTTGAATTTGTTGCGGATCTGTACTGTAGCTGGCCGCCTCCCAGCCAAGGGGGAATCCCTCAAGTGTTGAATTAGGATTCAATGTGTATCCAGGGAGTCCTTGGTCGAAGGTTCCATTCACAATATACAATCTCTCAAGATTCCAGATGTCTATTTCTGCTGTACTTGCCTTCCAATGATGATCCGTATCAATTGGAAAGCTATTTTCAGTTCCTGCGGAGGTGTCAGTACGTGCGGACATATTACCTGTTGAATAATATCCACTTTGTTCAACTTGGACTGGATTCATTGTTCCTGTCTTTGAAGGAGGAGTATCTATACCAGAGGGTGTGTATTGGAAAATTGGTGATGAAGAATCTAGAACTTCAACTCCTTCTACTTTGTTTTCAGTGCTAAATATTAACTCATCGTCAAGATGAGTTGCAAAAACACCTATTTTGGTCTGCAAGACAAAAGACAGTGGAAGCAGTAGCAAGAGCAAGAGAACTGCTCTAAGATACTGCGATGTACTTGTCTGCATCCTCACAACAACCATGTGTGTGTGTTCAAACATAAGCTAGTATAAGATAATATAACGTTACTGTGGATGAGTCGTATCTAGTCATCACCATTTGAGAGAACTCGACCTTGTGCAATGACATCATGCTTGTGGATGCTCTCTAAAGATCGTGCTTCAGCAAACATCTCAAGATCTCTGTCGTTGTATTTTTCCTTTGCATGCTGGAGAATATTTCGACAGACATCCTCAACTAATAATGGATTATCATGCATCTCTTTTGTGACATGAACCTCATCTTCAAGTTTCAAGAGTGAGTATGTCTTACTAGAGAATGACTTTTCGATAATCTCAATCATGGTCCCATAGGTAGGGATGTCATCAACCTCACCAATAAGCCGAAGCTTGCCAAAAGCACGTTGAATGTGTGTGAGGCCCTCATTGTTAGCCATGCAGTGTGGACAGACTGTATTCCCGATGACCTTCACTTCAACATCGTGCATGAAGGGTCTACCTTCTTCCATTTTCGTAATTGCAGTGACATCACACACTTCCCATGTACGTTTTCTGGAAACTGGCGTATGACTCTCATAACCAAATTCGAATTCAAACTTCACTTCTCCCCGTTTGAAACTGTGTTTCTTGGAGAGACCTTCAAGTATTCGCATCTGAATATGTTCAATTGATGAATGAACTCGGAACTGATCGCTGAGCTCTTCTGTCATTGATTCAACTAGACGAGACATATGGACTCCTTTCTGTTCAGCTGGAAGGTCGATTGTGATGTCTACTTTAGGTAGGATATGATGTCGTACCCCACTCCGCTCAGTAATCATGAATGTCTTCAGATTCTTGACTCCAACCTTACTTAATTGGATTCTATGTTCGGGCTCTTCATTTTGTGTATCAATGACCAAATTGGTACGCCTCTCTATCGGTTAGGAGCTATTGTTAATCCTTGTAGCAGCCAATTGAGCCTGCACTCTCACACACACAGACTTTGACTTTGAATTCTTTAGGAAATTCAAGATGTTCATGTACAAACTTGGCAAGCAGCTCAGCGGTTGTGGCTTCTGTAGGGATAATAACACAGTCCTCTTCAGGAAAGACATAGCGCTTTTCACCAACATGAACCTCAATGAATCCTTCAGATTTGTTGAGTGTGATTGACTTGGACGCACCGGGCAACAGGACTTTGTGGTCTAATGTATTGCATATTTCAAGAGCTTTTGTTTTCACCTCTCGAAAATCATAGACCATACCATCTTCGTTCAATGGACCTGTCAATCGGATCTTCAGAGAGTAGTTGTGCCCATGAAGGTTCTCAATATCTCCTTCACTCTTCAGAAAGTGGGATGCACTGAAATGCATCCTCTGATCCTTTACCTTCACACTATACAATTGAAAGCCTCCAAGTATATGGCTGGCTACGAACAGGGATGCTTGTAAAACTGCCGGAATAATACTATTCAGAAATTCCTCGTTGTCGTTCAAAGACTTCAATCAAATCGTCCACTGTTGTGGCTTGAGTTGGGTCTTTATCATCGCGCCATCGTCCAGTGAATCGTGGAAATCGTATAGCAAGTCCACCCTCTTTGAGTATCTTGCGACCAGCAGGATGGGTGGGACTGAGTGTAATCTCATCACCCAACACCTCAATGACTTCAACGGGCTCAAACCAGACATCAGCATCGATGTCAGAAATTACCTTCGGGTTCTTACGTTCCAACTTGTGTTCATCAAGACGCTCCTTGAACTCTGCTAACATCTCATCAGTGAAACCAGTACCAATCTTGCAAACAGTTGGGTAGGTGTCATTATCAACATCATATGCAGATGCTAAGATTGCCCCATAGAGACCAGCCCTCTTTCCTCGTCCATGAATGGCACCTACGATGACGAGGTCAGCTGAATCGGCTAGTCCTTCTGTGTATGACGCCTTCAGTTTAATCCAAAGCCAGCTTCGAGACCCTGCTTGATAGGTTGAGTCATTATGAGTGGCCTTTGCAATGACACCTTCATGTCCAGACCCAATAGATTCCTCAAAGATTTCATGAAGCCGTTCTGGATCATCAGTGAGTTCAGCCACCGTGAGATGTACTCTGTCAGTGGTTTCAACAATCCTCTCCATAAGCCCCCTACGTTTAAGCATCGGAAGTGATGTGACATCCTCACCATCTGAAAAGAGGATATCAAAGAAGAAAAGAGCAACAGGAACCTCAGCTTGAGTTGCTTCGATGTCGGTCTTTCGTCTTCGACGCATGAGTTCCTGAAAAGGTTTCATCCTTCCAGTGGAGGGGTCGATTGCTACACACTCACCCTCCATCACGCAAGTTTCAGCTTTGATATGTCTTTGCACAAGCTCTACAACATCGGGATACTGAGCAGTGATTACCTCCTGTCTACGGGAATATAGAATGACCTCATTCCCATCCTTGTGGACCTGGACTCGCTCACCATCATACTTGTTCTCGACTAGGACTTTCCCGCCTGCTTTCTCGATTATCTCTTCTGGACTGGATAATTTCTTTGCTGCCATCATTCTAATCGGGATGCCAACATTCGTTTTGGTTGCTCTTACAGCATCTATGCCTTTCTCAGCAAGAACCGATGCCACCTTGCCTAAATCACTGCATACATTGAACGCAGCCTCCAAGTCGTTTCGATTCTCCTTATTATCTGTGAAAGCAATAGCAAGTGCATCAAGAAGACCCATGTGACCAAGTCCCAATCTGAGAGACCCTGTAACCGTTCTGAGAATGTATCGAGCCTCAATTGGTTTTGAGTCTGTTAACAAGCCAACCAGTTTAGAAACTTTGATCTTATTACTACCAGATCCAGAAACTTTTGATGCTTGGTCCAAAATGTCATAGACTGTGGACACAGTTAGTTCTTCAGAAAAGAGTGTAGCTTGGGCACTCTCTTGTAGTAGTGATTCAGCTGTGCTACCGATATCCCCAGTCTTTTGTAGAATCTTTCTCACGTCACTTTCAGGAACAGATGCAGCGGATGCTACCACTTGAATGGCCATCTTCTCGGCAATTCCAATCTCAGGTTGGCTCTTCCAGTCTGGATGTAACTGTCCAATTGTGAGGGCAACTAGTTGGCGTACCTCAGATGGGTCAGCTTTTTGTAAGAGCTCGGAGAAAATTCGTATCTTCTCCAGATTTCCACTTGTAGTTTCGACCTCATCATATGCTGTAGCCAGGGTCTCATAGAGCAAAGTTTCACTCCCTGATTTAGTGGCTCACCACATGCTTTATAAACTCAGTCTGGGGCACACCCGCATTCACAGAGTTATTCGGTGAGCTGAAATTGGGTAGTGTAAGACCTCGATATATTAAGAACGCTGCGAAGAACCTTCTGGCTCTTTATCCAGATACATTCACAGATGATTTTGAAACTAACAAGAGACTGGTTGAGCAGCTCACAGATGTTAAGACCAAGAAGGTTAGGAATAGAATCGCAGGCTACCTTGTCAGACTAATTAAAATTGGAATCGCTAGGGAAGAGGCTGAAGCTCTCGAACCCGGTGAAGAGGTCACTGATGACATGGAGATGTAGGTTTCAGTCTACATCCCATATTTGTTGGCCTCAAAGGTATCATAAGGGTGAGTGCATAGACCGTTCCTATGAGTGATTGGAAGAACCTCTTGCTCCGTGGGGACTGCTTGGATGTCATAAGAGAACATCAAGATGTGCTCAGGCAGCAGGTTCGACTAATTTACATTGATCCACCATTTCTATCTGGTACCAATTACACTCTCAAGACCCGTACTGGGGGAGATAGTCGCACAGCAGGTACACTTCACGAAGAGAGGACATATAGCGATAGATGGGAAGGAGGTCTCGAGGAGTATCTCTCCTTCATGAAAATCCGTCTAGAAGCTATGAGACCTCTACTCAGGGATGATGGCAGTCTTTGGGTGCACATTGACTGGCATGTATCACATTATGTGAAAGTCATCCTAGACGAGATTTTCGGTTATTCGAACTTTGTTAATGAGATTGTTTGGAGAAGGACTAACAGTCCGAAGACACAGAGCAAAGGATTTGGTAGTCAACATGATGTCATCCTCCTTTATGCAGCTGACTCTTCCAAGTTCAGAACCAAACAGGTCTTCAGAGACCATGATGAGAGGTCTCTGAAACCCTACAGCTATGAGGATGAGAAAGGTAAGTTTCGATTGATTGAGATTGAAGCGCAGGGAATTCAGCGGACAAGTGACCGTAAGCAGTTTGAGTGGAGAGGAAGAACTGCACCGTACCTCTATAGGAGAGAAACTCTTGATGGTTGGTGGGATTCTGGTTTGATTTATACAAGCAAGAATGGTCGATATACAAAGAAACAGTACCTTGATGATGTTGCTGGTGTTCCAGTTTCCGATCTATGGATTGACATCCATCCAATCCAGGGTTCATCGAAAGAACATACTGGTTTTCTCACTCAAAAGCCTGAGTCACTCCTTGAGCGAGTCATAGAAGCAGCGACAGATCCTGAGGATATTGTTGCTGATTTCTTCATGGGATCAGGAACTACGCTTGTTGTTTCTGAGAAGTTGAACAGACGATGGTTTGGGTGCGACATCTCGGAAACTGCTGTGAAGCTCGCAAGAGAACGTCTTTCAGGTACCAATCAATCCATCCAAATTGGTTCATCATAATCAGTGGTTTCCGTGAAGACATCGGCCATTGCATTCTTGTCCCACCTCCGCAGAAGTAGATACGTTATGATCCAGACAGCCCCCGCGAAAAGGAATGGCGCGTAGATGTACAACGCTACGAAGTAGTAATAGTATCCATATGGAGTACCATACCAGAGCATACCTACATAGCCTAACACCAGAACTGGGAGCGCAACAAAGGTGCTAACTCCCATCCGTCTTCCCGCACGTTTCCTCTTCTCCCACTCACGAATAGCCCAAACAACTGTCTGTGCTTCTTCCTCATTCAATACGCGACCCTCTTCAATCTGCACTTTCGCCACATTAGGATGGATACCATACAAACCTTGAACAGCAACGAAAGCAGGCTCATGCCTCCAAAATGTCCCTTTTGTCATTAGAACAAAGATAGCAGGAAACATCGCTATGGATAATCCAAGGGACATCAACGAGTAGACTATCATGATGTACCCTATTGGATATCGAATGAGTGAGGCTACCATTGGAACAAGAGTGATATTTGATAGGTATGAGATGATTGTGAACAGGATTATTGAACCCACCATATCAGCAATCCACATTGTCTGTGGAACTTTCAGAAGGTGAAATGCGAGCAAAGCCTCTGCACTCTCAGGACTCTTCAACATGAGATCAAGCATTGGTTCTGATATGATGACTGCGTTGAAAAGAGGGTTGAATGTGGTAGCAATATAGAGATTTCGACTTTGTCGAATCCAGATGTGTGTTCTTTCAGATATCACAACTTTCTGATGAATCCGTCCGACTATTTCATGAAACTCCGGACTCTCTGAAGGATTGATGAACTTCATCCTCAGGAAAAAGAGATAGAAAAGGTGGACAAGAAAACCAACAATCAATGACACGAAAAGTGAAGTTAGGAGATTCAATCTCAGAAAAGGGAGTCCATACATAGGATGTGTAGCAAACGAAAATGCCAATGCTCCAATTAGTGTGATTAGAATAATGAAGCTCCTAGATACAAGTGGGACTCTGGTTCCAAACCACCTGGCATATCTATCAGAGGATTTCGTCAATCCGCCCAACCAACCCGAGGTCATCCTTGTCTGATGCGTTATAACTTGTTTGATTCAAGTCAAGATTTCGTTCTGAAAACGAAAGATTCAGTAGTTGCTTTATAGATGAAAGATTTTGTGCAAGCCCTCGGAACAATTACTCGGGATTTTCAGTTCGTATCAACCAGTACAAGAGAGATACTAAAGGAGACATTGGAAATCTCACCAAACTACCCGGAATTCACGAAAAGACTATGCAGAAGAGCTATGTCAGAATCTGCTAGTGATGAGCTAGTCCTGCTTGCAATTCAACATTCGTCATACCTCAATTTTGATGAGCTCAAATGGAAAGTTCTCGAAGCGCAAGGTAACAGAACCTTAGTACATCCCTATGTTCTCGAGATGAAAGCTGTTTCTGAGAGTGACTGGGCCACAGTCTTTGAAGCAATGGAATCTGCAATTGACCAGAGTAAATCAGAGTGGGAATCATTCTTGCAGCTCCTTCATCTGTACAAGATTGTGTCATTGAACCGAATTGGTAGTCCATTGGAGGAAAGAACACAGAAACGTATTGAGAAGGCAATGGAACTTAACCCAGCACTTGAGCTATACTCACCAAGATTCTATCTGAATTTAACAACAAGATTGAGATTGGAAGGTGATGTTAGTAAGGCACTATCGATTTGTGAAAGAGGGTTATCGCAAGCCAATAGAGTCGATGATAGACTGAGCAAAATAACCCTCTTGTGGAAAAAGGCAGAACTAATTGGAGTGTATAGCTTTGGACAGGGTACGACAGAAATAGCAAAGCAGATCCTAAGAGACGCCATAGAGCTAAGCGAAAGTATCGATTGCGCAATCTGTCGCGCGGGAATCCTCAGCCTGATTCAAGTCATGTGTCATATGCGTGGAGAATACTCAGAAGCCTATGACATAAGCCTCGAGAATTTGAAGGTTCTTGAATCAATTGGAAGACAAGATGACTTTAACATTCATAATTTGTCCGCAATATGTAATGAGATGGGAAATGGACGTGAGGCTCTTGAGTGGGCTAATCAGGCTTTAATAGCCTATGATAAAACGCCACTCTTTCGTCCAATTGCATACCTGGATATTGCTTGGTCACTCATTAATCTAGGTAGGTTGGATGAGGCTGAAGAACAAGTGAGTCTTGCAAGAGAATATCTCTTCCAATCAGGATATGGGTCCATCATCGCCATTGAGCACATGGTGAGTGGACTCCTCGAACGAGCATG
This sequence comes from Candidatus Thorarchaeota archaeon, assembly GCA_048882325.1. GTDB lineage: Archaea > Asgardarchaeota > Thorarchaeia > Thorarchaeales > Thorarchaeaceae > SMTZ1-45. The sequence goes on from JBHLRS010000008.1 coordinate 18,116, forward strand.
TGGGGAGTATGAAGAGGCCCTCATAAGTCTGGAGAAGGCGTGGGAAACGAATCTGAAAGAAAATCGTCACAACAGAGCGAACTCATGCTTGATAAAACTCGCAGAGACTGAAATTATGGCATTTGAGCCCACACCTGATAATATGCAAGATGAGTCATCGGGTATTTGGCTGACCAGAGTTGAGGAATACGGAGAGAGGATGGATTTACCGGGTGTTATTGCTTTAGCGTTGTTTCTGAAGAGCGAGCTTAGACTGAAGCAAGGTCGTTTCAGTGAGGCTCAAGAACTTTACAATGAAGTCCAGGAGATGTCAGAATTACCTGGGTTGACATATCTGAAAGAGAAAGCACATTCTGTGGATCTAATTCTTGGTCAGAGGAAAAGCAAGTAAAGTCAACGAGATTTCACTTACCAGTTTGAGATATACATTAGCGGTTCACAAGTATGACCGGATTTTCTCTATAATCATAATGGCAATCAGGTAAATTACATGTCATATGCTTACCTTAATTAAAGAGGTAGGGCTAGTATGAACGTAGCTGAAATCAGGAATCAGCAAAGGATGAATGACAGAATATTCCTAATTGCTGATGGAGCTGAAACCCATGAGCAAGAAGAAGAGTATAACAAGAGAGTCACTAAGAGAGCAAATCATGGGTAAAAGGGAAGACAGTGATTTTGATGTGGAGAGACGAGAGGTCCACGTCATGACTCGCCTAAGTAACAATATTGTGGAAGCTATCGATGCACTCGTTACGCTCAATGTCTTCAAAAGCCGCTCAGAGGCTGTTGCAGCCTATACTGAGAATGCAATCATCAACAACGCAGAACTCTATGAGAATCTCATCAAGCAGGCGCAAGAGGTCTCGGAAATGAGAGATTCAGCAATGGACTCAATTCTCCAAACGCTCAAGGAGAAGAGATGAGAAAGAGGATTTTTGCTTTCATTCCCCGTATTATGTCTCAGCTCTTAAATCCCAGAGTAGCTGAATGAAAATCAGAGATTCTTTAGTTTTCTAATTGCGCCCCCTGGTGCAACACCCTTTGGACATGCTTTCATGCAGTTCATGACAAGATCACAAAGAGGTGCTCCTTCAGGTTGCGTCGCAGCATTTGCATATCTTTTTGGGTCAGCACTTCGTGAGTCCTCATGGAAGCGCCAAGCCTTTGCAAGTGCTGCAGGACCAACATACTCATTTTTCTTGGCGTTGACGGGACATGAACCATAACAAAGGGCACAGAGAATACAGTTGACATAACGTTCGATTTTCTTTCGTTCGTCAGGACTCTGGGTTCTCGGAGTGTCACCATCCTCAGAATCACTCCATAGCTTCATCATTTCAAGGGCATTATAGAACTTGGTCATGTCCACAATCAGATCCTTCAGGATAGGCATGTTTGGTAATGGTTCAATCAATATCTCCACATCGGGATTCCATCCGGATGGTGTATCAGAGATCGCTGGGAATGGTTTCAGCTTCATTTCAGAGTTTTTTGCCTCTGCCAATTGAGTTCGACATGCAAGACGTGGCTCTTTGTTGATCAACATCGAACAGCTCCCACAGACGGCACCTCTACAAGAGTATCTAAATGAGAGAGAGGGGTCCATCCTGTCTTGGATTTGAAAGAGAGCATCCAGAACTGTCATTCCTCTCTTTGTGTCGACTTTGTAGAGGTCATAGTGAGTGATAGACCCACCGTTCCTACTTCTAGAAATCCTGAACATCATCAGTACGTCCTCTCCTTCACTTCAAACATACCAACATTCACATCAATCAATTCAGTCTTGATGTAATCTTCAACCATCGTGAAAAGGGAGTGTTTCAAAAAGTTCTCATCATCCCTCTCTGGGTAGTCCAGTCTCCAGTGCGCGCCCCTACTCTCTCGTCGCATAAGGGCACCCATAGTGATGACTTCAGCAAGATCTAGCATGTTCTCTAATTCTAGTGTCCGGATAAGAGCGAAGTTGAACTTGTCATCACTTCTCCCGACACTGACATTCTTGAATCGTTCCTTCAGCTCTCGAATCATCTTCAATGCAGCTTCCAGAGCATCTGACTTCCTATAGACTCCAACAAGAACATCCATTGTTTGTCCAAGTGTTTCACGAATGGATCCTGGTGTGTCACCTCCTTCATGTAGGAGTAGAGTCTGCAGATGTTCTCGCATCTCGAATGCACTTTGTCCGACACATGCACTATCAGGTGATTTGGCTGATGCAGTATACTCTCCTACCTTCTGTCCAACAACACGACCGAACACCAGGGTTTCAAGCAGAGAGTTCCCACCAAGTCTGTTTGCGCCGTGAACACTCATACATGCAGTTTCACCAACAGCGAAGAGACCAGACACAGGAGTGATTCCAAACTTGTCTGTGTGGATTCCACCCATTGAGTAGTGCTGAGCAGGTTGTACAGGGATTGGTTCATCGATTGGATCAATCCCAGCAAAGTAAATACAGATCTCACGGATGCCCGGAAGACGTTCCATTATCTTCTCCTTTCCAAGATGTCTAAGATCTAGGTGAACGTACTCATCTTCAAAACCTCTCCCCTCAAGAACTTCTGTTCTAATGGCACGGGCAACAATATCCCTGGGAGCTAGCTCCATCTTCTCAGGGGCATATTTGTCCATGAACCTTTCACCATCAGCATTAACGAGATAACCACCTTCGCCTCGTGCACCTTCTGTCATTAAAATACTCGAACCAAAAAGGCAAGTAGGATGGAACTGGACGAACTCCATGTCTTTTAGGGGGGCTCCAGCTCGCAGAGCCAGAGCACACCCATCCCCTGTGTTAATGAGTGCATTTGTGGAATGACCATATACTCTCCCAAATCCTCCGGTCGCAAGGACAACAGCCTTGACTTTGAAGCCATGAACCTCTCCACTAGCAAGTTCCAGAGCTGTAATCCCGCAGATCCGGTCATCAGATTTCACAAGTGAGGTAACGAACCATTCGTTGTAGAACTTGATTCCTCTTCGAAGAGCTTGTTCGAATGTAGTGTGAAGTAAGTTATGTCCGGTTCTATCTGCAGCATAGCAGGTCCTAGGATATGCAGCACCACCAAACGGTCTCTGAGCAATCTTCCCATCTTCCGTACGGGAAAAAGCCGTTCCCCAGCGTTCGTTCTCGATAACCGCAGATGGAGCCTCCTTAGCAAGAGTTTCAACCACATCTTGATCCGCAAGATAGTCTGATCCCTTCACAGTGTCAAATGCATGTGACTCCCAAGAGTCATCCTCACCAAGAGAGGCATTAATTCCTCCCTGAGCAGCCACAGAGTGAGACCTGATTGGATGGACCTTAGTCACTATTGCTACATCATACTTGTTGCTCAGTTCAATAGCAACACGTAGTCCAGACAAACCTGCGCCCACGATGATGACATCATGCTCGAAAGATGAAATTGTCACTCACCTCTGCAAAAGGAAGATAACTGCCCGGTTATAACGTGTACGGCTGGATGTGTCAGACCATCTTGGTTGGATCGAGAATCTCATCCAAATCGCCATCAATCTCAATACCAGCTTCGAGGACAACTTCACGAATGGTCCGACCTGATGAATGAGCCTCCTTAGCAATCTCAGCAGCCTTATCATATCCGATTACAGGCGCTAGTCGAGTAACAATCATCAAACTTTGATTCAACTGCTTCTTGATATGTTCCTCATTTACCCTAAGGCCTCTCAAGCAATGTTCTGTGAAAGAGTCGATGCCTCCAGCAAGAAGACGAATAGACTCGAGCAGGTTCACAATCATAACTGGTTTAGTCACATTAAGGTCCAGAATACTACCAAAGCCTTCAGCAGCGGCAATCGTTGCATCATTCCCAATGACCTGCAGGCAGACCTGAATTAGAGCTTCGGACTGGGTTGGGTTGACCTTTCCAGGCATGATTGAAGAGCCAGGTTCATTCGAAGGGAGAATGAGCTCACCAAGTCCGGCACGTGGACCACTCCCCATCCAGCGAATGTCGTTTGCCATCTTCATGCAGGTGAGTGCGATGTTTCTCAGAGCTGCACTTGCTCTCACTATCACACTGTGTGACGATATTCCTTCAGCCTTTAATGAGCTTGTCTTGAATTTCTGTCCCTCAACCATTTTGCTGAGTTCGTTTACAACAATCTTCGCAAAATTCTTCGGCGTATTGAGACCTGTCCCGAGTGCAGTTCCACCAATCGGAAGTGTTTGAAGACCTTCTACGGCTGGCGATAGATCTCGCCCAAATGAATGGTCAATCTGAAACTTGTAAACAGCAAATTCTGTTGAAAGAGGTATAGGAACAGCATCTTGAAGATGAGTTCTTCCAACCTTCACAACACCCTCGAACTCCTCTATCTTCTCACCAAGGACTATCCTTAGCCTATCCATCGACCCAACGAGTGTTTGTATTGATGAGAGTGCGGATATTTGCATCGCAGTAGGAATTACATCATTGCTAGACTGTGACATATTTACAGTGTCATTTGGATGAACTGGGGAGTTTCTACCTAATGGATGACCTAGAATCTCGTTCGCTCTGTTAGCAAGAACCTCATTCATGTTCATGTTCGTCTGGGTACCGGAACCAGTTTGATAGATATCAATCGGAAATTGATCATGATGTTTGCCCTCAAGAACCTCATCAATTGCGGTTTCAAGTGCATCATAGATTTCTTGAGAGATTAGTTTGGCTGTTCTATTCGCAATCAGACAAGCCTTCTTCACCTGAGCCAAAGCATGAATGAATTCTGGTGGAAACCTCTTTCCACTAATCTGGAAGTTCATTATAGCTCTCTCAGTGTTGATGCCCCAGTAGACATCAGCAGGAACATCTAGTTCTCCTATCGAGTCTTTCTCTCTTCTAGTCTTATCCACCTTCGTAGCCTCCATTGAGAGCTGCTGATTCTATCAATCTATCATCAGGTCATCAATAATTTGTTGGACGTCCTTAAGCTTCGTAGTGTGGTCCTTTAGAGGTACGTCTTCTGGCAAAGCAATGCCTGCTGCGAGGTCTGGAGCATCTGTCTTGTAGAAGACTCCGATTGGAATCCTGTCCTCCACAAAGAGCGCTTTCTCCAAGGCTGCAAGTCTGTCTGAAATGTCGTGACCATTGTCTTGCAGTGAGTATGTGTTCTCATTGTAGAATTTCCAAGTCAGTTGCTTGTTCCATGTTTTGCATGGTTGAAGAATGTCTACTACAGCAAATCCTCGATGTTTTATGGCCTCCACCATTATCTTCACTAACGCCTTCTGATCGCCTGAGAATCCTCGAGCCACATATGTAGCCCCTCCAGTGATGGCTTGTGCAACAGGATTGGCAGGTGCCATTGGTGCACCTGGAGGTGGAGGTGATGTGTTAGAAACATATCCCCGTGGAGCAGCTGGTGAAAACTGTCCCTTTGTGAGACCCATGACACCATTATTGTGAATGAAGACTGCAAGGTTGACATTCCTTCGAGCCGCATGAATGAAGTGTCCAAGACCCTCTCCAAGAGTGTCACCATCACCAGCATGCACCACAACCTCGAGATTCTTGTTTGCCATATGGATTCCAGTTCCGACAGGGATTGGTCGACCATGGATCGTGTGGAAACTGTTGAATCCCCCGATATAGTGAGGGATTTTCCCGGAACAGCCTATTCCTGAAGATATCACAAGATTGTGCACTGGGATCTCCAGTTCAAGCGTTGTCTTTTTCAATGCGGCTAAGATTCCAAAGTTGCCACAACCTGTGCACCATGTCACTTTCTGTGGTCCTTCTAGCTGCTCAGGAGTTGTCATTTCATTCCAGCCTCCTTGATCTCGTCAACTATCCATCTCGCTGTCATAGGCCGCCCATCATACTTGTTGATGTGATGATGGACAGATATACCCGTGGCCATCTTGACCAGTTGCGCAAACTGAGATGTGACATTCTGTTCAACAGATATGATTTGCTTTGATTTGCCAAGAACTTCTCTGAGTTTTTCGGTCCTCAATGGGTAAACATCACAAAAGTGTAAATGATTGATAGAAACGCTAGCATCCAACAGAATCTGCATGGCTTCATTCGCCGCACCCCAAGTCGAACCCCAAGTCAGGAGTGTTATTCCAGCCTCTTCATCTCCATACAGCTGTGGAGGGTTAAGCGACTTCATTATTGCAGGAAGCTTGTTCATGAACTTGGCGACCATCTTGTTCCGAATGTCTGCATCCTCAGTTATGTGACCGTCCTCGCGATGAACATTCCCTGATGATACAACAATTTTGCCCTCATCACCAGGAAAAGCTCGTGGAGAAATCCCATCTTCAGTCAAGAGATATCGTTTATACCCAGAATCCGGACCACTTTTTGCCAGTTTTCCACGATCGACTCTGACTCCTGAAACGTCAATCCTTGGCACATTCATTACGGAATCCGCAAGAAATTGGTCTCCGAGAATCATTACTGGAACTTGGAATTTTTCAGTCAGATTGAAAGCTCTTGTTGCAACATCGAATGCTTCAAGAGGGTCCTTTGGTGCGAGGAGAATACGTGGAAACTCACCCTGACTCGCGAATGCCATGAAGAAGAGATCAGCCTGTTCTGTTCGTGTTGGTAGTCCAGTGCTTGGTCCAGGTCTTTGTGCGTTATAGATAACGATAGGAATCTCAGCCATAGCTGCTAATCCTACACCTTCAACCATCAATGAAAAGCCGCCACCAGACGTGGTCACCATGGAGCGTGCGCCTCCATATGATGCGCCAATTGCCATTGCAAGAGAAGCAATCTCATCTTCAGTCTGAAGTGTTCCGATTTTTAGAGAGCGGCTGTAGGAAACAATATCCATGAACAGAGATGTTGAAGGGCTCATCGGGTATGACGAAACCCATTTTACATTGGCAGCCATAGCTCCAAGAGCCAATGCACGGCTACCGGTCAACAGCAATTTGTCCTTTGATGGACCAGTTTCAAGCGTGTCAAGATTGTAGCGGCATGTACCTGTGAAATTCTCCATAGTCAAGTCATAGAGGGCTTTGGCCACTGCAACATTACCAGCAACTATTTTCTCACCCTTTCGACCAAAAATCGTACTCAACGCTTTTTCTGCTAGTTTGAAAGGAAACCTGATTACCGACAGAATGGCTCCAAGAGCAGCTGCGTTCATCATTCGAATATTGCCACCCACTTCCTTTGCTATCTTCTCTAGGGGTGCTGGATAATGACATGCTTCCAAATCGTCAAATTCAATAGTGTCTTCAAAGATGATGACGCCTTCTTCAACGAGTTTATCACGCTGTCCAACCACTGCGTCACGTGAGAGTGCGACGATAACATCAATGTAGTCAACTGGTGCATGTACAGGTTGGTCGCTCACCCGAACCTGTGTGAAGTTGTATCCGCCTCTTATACGAGATTCGAAATCTTTGATTGTAAATGTGTAGAAACCGGCTTGTACAAAGACCTGAGTCAAAAGGTCTCCAATTGTGTCGATTCCTTGACCAGCTTCTCCACCAATGTTGAATGTAATGTCCACCTAGCATTCCTCTCATTGCACATTGAAACTGAGTGATTTAGCAACTAGGAGCCTACTTATCACCTTTGCTTCATGGTCGTGAATACTTGAGTTCCATAGATCAAGATTTCACAAGAATGTTCATAGTGGCGTCCATGATTGTTGAGCATCCAGTCATAATCATAGCTCTTCGAAGATCACTCTTAACATAGTTGAGGTACATCTCAACAGCTTCAGCACCTCCAGCTAGGGACATTCTAGCCAGAGGTCTGCCGATGAAAGCTGCATCTGCGCCCAGTGCTATCACCTTCAACACATCAAATCCAGTTCGGACTGCACCATCTGCTAAGACTGTAATCTTCTTCTTGCATGCCCTTGCAATATCAGGAAGGACTTCGCCAACACCTTGTCCAGAGTCCAGGACTCGTCCACCGTGATTCGATACATAAACTGCTGCTGCACCAGAGTCCATCACCTTTATGGCATCTTCGACTGTCATGATACCTTTAAAGAAGACTGGTTTTTCAGTACAGTCAACTAACTCCTTTAGCTCACGCTCATTCTTTCGATAGACGGGTTTTCCTTTGGCTGCCCAGATAGCGGAACCACATCCATCTAGATCCACGCCAATCGCGATGGCATTACTCTCTTCTGCAATCTTGAAGAGCTCCAGTAATCGTTCCTGAGCTTGTGGCTTGAAAACAGCAATGCCATATCCACTGTTCTCCCGCACCATGTCAATCCCAAGAGTGTCAGGTACAGCGGCAGTGTTCCCCACTAGGCCAATTGCTCCAAATGCCTGGGACCCTCTCAATAGTCCACGATAGAAGTCCTCTTCCTTCATCACATCGTTCATGCTCGCCTTAACTCCTGAGATGCTGGAATTCATAACAGGCGCAACAATATCATGACCAAAGAGGGTTGAGCTGATATCAGGCTCGAAGTGGTCTTTCACAACTGTCATTCTGAACTTATAGGCTTGAAGTGCTAGAAAGTTTGCATGAAATGTTGTCCCCTGACCAGCAGCCCCAAAGCCAAGTGGAGCACCGTATTTCTGACCCATACATGTCCGATCTGGATGTCCATCACAGACCTTGTTCTCAGAACAAAGACCAACTAATAATTCTCGTGCAATACTACGGTAGTAGTCCAGGGTTTTCTTTTCTGGTTCACCCTTTCTCTTAGCAACGAGCTCGGTAGACTTACCACTCTTCTCTCTGAATTCGTCCTCGCTGATTTCCTGAAGATAGCTTTTTGGTTTACCACAGATTGGGCACACCCAATCATCAGGAATATCCTTGAGATTTGTTCCCGGAGCAAGTCCAGATTTCTCGTCACCAGATTCGGTATCATAGACATAGACCTTGCAATAGGTACACACATACCACAATATGGAAACCACCTATTGGGAGATTATAATATAGAAATTGGATTGGTTTAAGAGGATTACTGGCTAGTCGCTAGACTCTATGTCATTGTCTGTCGCACCTGCTTTCTTTTCCTCTGCGAAGGGATCCCAGTCATCTTTTGGTTTAGACCTGCGCCATTTCCACCATGAAAGGTCAAGTCGCATTCCAGACCAGGGAGAAATCACCTCGGGTCCCTCGATCCTCCACAGAATAATCAGACCAAGTATGAACTGTATGGGTATTGGATAGATGATATGGTACTCGGGAAATGGTGCAGAATAGTAGTAGATTAGAAAGAGTGGTAAGAGATTAGCTATGACTCCCAACATGATGGTGTTATATCTCGAACTCCTCGCTTGATAGTACCGGACCACCCAAAGGGCGAACACCCAATTTAGGACTGTAAGAGGGAGGAGAGCAAAGAGATCCATCGTCGACCATCCACAGAAAGGTAGTGTCGAGTGGAGTGGCTGTAATGAGATCTTCCATAAGAACGAGTAGATCATTGGTTCAAGATAGAACACTGGTGGGATACTCAAGTTATGGGGGACGTAACCTTGTGGAGCGATCATTGTAATGAGAAACATAATGATTGCGATGACCCTTGGACTGACCCCATACATCTCCATCTCTGAGGAGTACTCGTCCTTCGTCATTACAGACCCTCAATCCAATCAGAGTATACATGTTGATAAGCGCTTTGTTCGTTGGAGTGCTGTACAGGTTTACTCGATGATACTAGATCTTCATTTTACACGACCGTTCAAAACCATGCAATCCTCCAATGACAATAAAGCCAACAGAGGTTTTCTTCAGGGTCTAGACCAAGAACCTTTGTCATTTTGACAAGCTTTAAAAACGAAGTGCATGCACAGTTTTCTTGGAAGTATATGCCGAAGTGCATGTACAGTTTTACATAATGAACAATACACCATTCCATCCTAGGAACACGAATGGTGTAGACAAACCGTAAGGGGAAAACAAAATGGCACAGTTGTCTGGAACACCCGTCCTGATTCTCAAGGAGGGTACTTCAAGAACACGCGGTAGAAACGCACAAGGCAACAACATCATGGCAGGTATTGTCATCTCTGATGCTGTGAAATCCACTCTTGGACCACGAGGAATGGACAAGATGCTGGTGGACAGTCTGGGAGATGTGACCATCACGAATGATGGAGCTTCAATCCTGAAAGAGATTGATGTACAACACCCAGCCGCAAAGATGCTCGTGGAAGTGGCGAAGAGCCAAGATCAGGAGACCGGCGATGGCACCACAACATCAGTGGTCATTGCTGGAGAGCTCCTGAAGAGAGCGCAAGAGTTGTTGGAAAAGAAGATTCATCCAACTATCATTGTTGGAGGGTATCACAAGGCAGCCGAGAAAGCCACAAAGATACTCAAGGATATCGAGGTGTCGATGGAAGGCATGGACAAGAAAGTCCTGACTGGAATTGCATCAACATCTATGAACAGCAAGTCTGTTGTTGGTTCAAAGGACCACTTCGCAAAGATTGCTGTTGACTCAGTACTACAGATTGCTGAGGAGAAAGATGGCGGTGTTGTGGCAGACATTGAGATGATTGAAATCATCAAGAAACAGGGCAAGAGCCTCACTGAAACCGAGCTCGTAAAGGGCATGGTCATTGACAAGGAAGTCGTACATGCCTCGATGCCAAGGAAAGTGGAGAAAGCCAAGATAGCTCTGGTCAATGCAGCAATCGAGGTTGAGAAGACCGAGTTCGATGCAGAGATCAAGATCGACAGTCCCGAGCAAATCAAGGCATTCCTCGATGAGGAGGAGCGTATGCTTACCACCATGGTCGACAAGATAGTCAACACTGGTGCAAACGTTCTCGTCTGTCAGAAAGGTATTGACGATGTTGCTCAGCACTATCTAGCTAAAGCTGGAGTCCTCGCAATCCGTAGGGCAAAGAAGAGCACACTGGAGAAGCTCGCAAAAGCTACTGGCGCAAAGATTGCTACAAGTCTTGATGAGCTTGATGCAGATTATCTCGGTGCTGCAGGACTTGTTGAAGAGGTCAAGATTGCAGATGACAAGCTTGTCTATGTCAAAGACTGCAAGGATCCAAAGGCTGTATCGATTGTCATTCGTGGCGGTACTGAGCATGTTGTTGACGAAGCCGACAGAGCACTGCATGATGCACTCTGTGTTGTAAGGAATGTTGTCGAGGATTCAACATACGTTGCTGGTGGTGGCTCAACAGAAGCTGAGATCTCAAAAAGACTCGAAGCTTACGCCAACAAAGTTGGCGGTCGTGAGCAATTGGCAATTGAAGCATTCGCAGAATCTCTACTCATTATTCCAAAGACACTGGCAGAGAACGGCGGTCACGATCCCATTGACATCATTGCCGATCTGAACAAAGACCACACCAAGGTAACAGGAACTTGGTATGGTGTCGATGTCATGAAAGGTAAGACATCAGATATGATGAAGGCGGGTGTGATTGAACCAGCTCGAGTCAAGAGCCAAGCAATCCGAGCAGCTGCAGAGGCTGCTCAGATGATCTTGAGGATTGACGATGTCATCGCCGCCAAGGCTAGTTCTGGTCCTCCACCGGGTGCTGGTGGTGGAATGGGTGGTATGCCTGGTGGAATGGGCGGAATGCCGGGTATGATGTGATATCAGTCTACAAGCGAAACTCTGGAGCCTTAGGGCTCCACTCTTTTCTTTTTTCAGCGAGGTTCTCATGTTGACCAAGCGTGTCTTACTTGTCGGAATGAACAGCTTCGATTCAGGAAAGACACAGTTTGCCATTCATCTTAGTGGAGCACTTTGTAATTCAGGTGAGTCGATTGAGTACTTCAAACCTTTGAGTGGACATAACTATTGGTACAATCATGCCCACACAAAGGTCTGTTTAGAGGAGGGGCTTTTGGTTTCGAAGGATGCAATGAGAGTGAGGAAATTCTTGAACCCCAGGAGTCCTATCGAACTGGCCAATCCAGTCCATAGCTTGTTTGTACCTCTGAGAATTGATAGACCATTGCAGAAGCTGACTAACACTCTTGGTCTCTCAGGTGCTAGTTCTGTTCTGGCAATGACACGATTCAGTCGACCTATAGATTCAGGCATAGACACAACAGTCCTATTGGCAGATGAACTCATTGAAGAGGAAGAACTGATTATCACCCAGGAAGAAGTTGGAAAGCTGACTAAAGGAGCTGCTATTCTCTCCGTCAGCAATCTTGAGGAGGTCCAAGATTTCGAAGAACACAACTTCGAGATGCATGTTACAGACTCGTTTGCTGAGGTTGAGAAAGCAGCAGACATCACAATCATTGAGGGGTTCAATGATTCGGCATGGCCTTGGGAGGCTCTTGAGTCAGTTGATACTGTCCTGCTGGTCAGTCCAGCTCATGTCTTTTCATATGATCCCGAGAGATTTCGCAAGGCAGTTTTTCTTATGATCCGACGTAACCTACCAATCCGTGAGGTGACTTTTAGCAGAATATCCGACTTGCTGAAACCACTCAATCGAATAGAGTTTAGACCAGATAGTCACCTATCTCCTGCGGACCTCAAGATTCTTGGAATCTAGTTTCGCACAGGAAAGAATGATATTGGACAAATTGTGATTCCAGAGTATACAACCGGTGATAATAGATTGACAGAGGACTTGAACTGGGAACTCATTGTAATTGGTGGCGGTCCCGCTGGGATGACAGCTGCTATCTATGGAGCACGATATGGACTCAAGACATTACTGTTGGAATCAAAAGTCTTGGGAGGTGCTCAGGCAACAAGTCCTGGAATAGAGAATTATCCCGGTTATACATTCATTGTTGGACTTGATTTAGCGAACAAGATGAAGGAGCAGGTCAAGAAATGTGGAGCCTTCGTTAGGGAGATCACCGAAGTCAAGAGTGTTGAAAGAGAAGCCGAGAATGGAAACTTTCTCCTTGACACCCGGAGGGGCGTCTATAGAGCACCAGCAATTATCTTCGCGACCGGAGGTGGGCACAAACATCTCAATGTTCCAGGAGAGGAGATGCTCACAGGTCGAGGTGTTTCATATTGTGCCACGTGTGATGGTCCACTCTTTCGGGAAAAAACAGTAGCAGTAATAGGCGGAGGCAATACTGCTGTCACCGAGGCACTGTATCTTGCAGAGGTTGTGGGTAAGGTCTATCTCATCCATAGAAGAGATGAGCTGAGAGCTGAGAAGATAGTACAGGACTATGTGTTCAACTCTAGTGTTGAGATTCTTTGGGAAACGATTGTCAAGGAAATCAGGGGTGATGACCTTGTCAACGAGTTGCTGTTAGAGAGCGTCAAGACTGGAGAACAAAGCACCCTTCCAGTAGATGGAGCCTTTATTGCGCTGGGTTCTAATCCAGAGAGCTCTCTTGCTCAAAGCATTGGTGTAGAAACTAATGAGAGAGGGGAGATCATCGTCAATGCGAAACAAGCAACCAATATTCCTGGAGTGTTTGCCGCCGGAGACGTTGTCGAATCCATGAAGCAAATTGCTGTGGCAGTGGGTCACGGGGCAATTGCCGCAGATACTGCTTATTCCTACATCAGGAAGATACAGAGAGGCCCACTCGGGTACGCCTAGGTCAGTATTATCTAGTACATCCTTTGTTGTGGGGAAACGTTAATAACCGAGCCTCTGTCCGATGCTCAAAGCGCTGAGCCGAATCTCAGTGACATCCATATTGACCGTGATGACATTATGAAAAGGGTCAAAGTCGTAGCATTAGCACTCACATTTACCTTTGTATTGCTTGCTTTTACAGCGCAACCGGTAGCAGCAGCATCTCGTTATGACTCTCTAAGGTCATATATGACAAGCAGGTACGACGCTGTAAGGGGTGGTTACTCAATCCCTGGTGAAGGAGTAGTACGAATCAATCCCACCTATGGTGCTATCTCGATCATGAATGCTGTTGGCACTCTTGATAATAGACCAGCGCCCGTAACCATCGTAGATGTCATGGACTTTCTTGTGTCACACCAAATGACTAGCGGAGAAGAAGACGATCCTGATAACGTAAGATATGGAGGGCTCAGTGATTATCTATTAGGTCCAGTTTCAAATGGCATCAATTATAGAGGTCTTGTTCTCTGGCATCATCTAAAAGACCAAAGTGATATCCCAGGTACAGGCGACTATGATATTAATGCAACTGCAAATCTCCTATGGATCAATAGGACCTACACTGAGTCGGGAGGATATGCTAGTACAGCTGAGATTGCGAGTGAAGGAGGAGACCCAGATCTATTATCCACAGCATATGCCCTCGCATCGTTTCGGATTCTAGATGATCTCTATCCACTCGAGAATGCATTGGATTGGATATTTAATGAAACCGCAACGGTAGATTGGATAGAGAACTGCAAAGTTGGAGGTGCCTACAAACTCAGTCCTGACTCAACGCTTCCCAGTGTGACCGCAACATATGCGGCGGTGTTAGCCTACACAGCACTGTACCCTGCTATTACCGTCCCAGACTCTTCAAATCTTCATGCGTGGCTTCTTGATCGTCAGGTTCTGGATGATGACGAACTGGAGTTTATTGGAGGATTTGAGGAGGGCAATGGAACTGAGGTTCCGAGTTTATTATCAACCTATTTTGCGCTCTCTGCAATGAATATGCTCGATACCATCACAACAGCCAATAGCACAGCAGCAGAAGCATTTGTGCTGAACTGTCAGACTCCTGAGGGTAGTTTTGCTAATGCTCCAGGTTATAGTACTGGTAGTTTACTTTACTCAGGGTACGCTTGTCAGATTCTTGACTTTCTATTCGATGGAGCAATGAGTAGTCTTTCATCTCAGGATCCATTCTCTCCGGGAGATACTGGCTTTGAATGGCGAACCTATGTTATTATTGGTATATTGGTGATTGTTGTTGTACTTGCGGTTCTTGGAGTGAGAGCAGACTAGAGGATACAATAGCTTTATCTCAACAGCGAGTTAAGAGGCTCCAAGGACCGAATTATCTCGGTTCTTAGGGTGTATCAGATGTCAAGCTCAGAGTTCGATGAAGATTCAATTCCGAGGTATAAACGCGGATATGAATGGTTTTCACACCTTGCTAACGCGGAGCTTTCCAGAAGGTCATGGAAACGTTTAGGAATCTTCTCATTCTATGATGCGCCTTATGTGGAGAGTGATTTGCTATATCTTTCTCCTAAGCAGGTAATGCTTACTATGGCGAAAATGGCCAAGACAAAAGAAGCGGGTCTTGTCTTTGTCGTGGACGCAATGGAAAAGGACGAAATGGGACTAAGCACACGAGCGGGGTTTGACCAGTTCATGGAGATTTTCGATGGATTGTTCCCTGTTTCATCAAAGTTCTATTTTGGACCTAAGGAATCAGATAGACAATGGTTACATGATTTCCCATCCATCAAGATTCCTCTGAACTGGCTTGTTAAGAGACCTAATGTCTTTGCAGAGGTATTATCAGATGCGTCACCCGTAGGTGAACGAGTTGGACCCGGCGATGCTTCGTTCGAGAACTTTGAGGGTATGATTGAAGTCCTTGTTGAGAAATTAGGACCGCCTTCACTTACCGAGGAAGTCATGGGGAAAATTCGTAGCACAGAAGCAAGCGAATATGCTGGTGAGGCAGTAGGAATGATGACTGTCTTCATCAGTCCTGCTACTGCAGTATCTAGAGGTGTTAGATACTTAGGCAAGTTCATGAGTATGATCAAGGATCGCCGAAAACAAGAAGTGAAGGATGTCTATTTGGAATGGACAGAGCGAGTGAAGAGAGGATATTCTGAGGAAAGACTAAGACGTTTCTTTGATGATGCTCCAGATTTTAACTCAGGTCTCGTTGAAGCTGTTGCATCCTTCAAACCTGTACTATTGATTCTTGAAACTCGTGGGACTCTATACGATCTCTTCCTACCTTTGATTCTTCAGCACCTTGTGCATGAGATAGGATATATACCTCCTCATCGTCGACCACGGAAGAAGGAGGATTCCAAGAAGAAAGGAAAAAAGGATGAGGAGTGGGAAAGTGAAGCACTCGCATATGAGTCAATAGAGAGTATTGAAGATGAAGACCTACCACCCGTGACCGATCAATTGATTCAGTCTGTGATTGATGATGAGATGTCAGAATCAAAAATCGAAATCTCAAATGATGAGTTCGAAGGAAAACCGGAAACCATCCTGTTCCTAGATGCAGCTACTCATTTGTCGAAGTTTAATAGGTCTTTCAAATTCGCGCTAAACCTTCCTGAGAAACACCCCAACATGTCAGTTGCGGCATCATTCTTCACCGACAGGGAGAAAATAAGTCAAGCACTCCAGGAGGGAGTTCTTGAGTATATGAAAGAGCGTGCATTGATATTCGATCTCCATCCTGCACTCTTTGATATGGCAACAGCACGAATGCCCGTTTCCAAGAAAGCATGGCTCAACGGCAGATTGCAGGAAATGGAAAAGATTCGCTCAGAAGGTGAGGTCGCTTTTCTCGAATTCTCTAGTACTGACGAGTTCAAATGGGCACTTAGAGTGGTCGACAAACCTGAGAGTGAAGCTCTAGCGAAAATTCGTAGCTGGTTTCGCCGGGGAACCTGATAATTATTGGCGCCCGCAAGAGATATAATCAGCCCGAGTTATGTTGTCAAGTGACTCCCGGAGGCAATAATAAGTGACTAAGGGCGACATGACGCAGGCACGAGTTATGAAAATCGAGAAGGGTGACAAAATTACCCTGCCGGCGGAATTTGTTGAGAAAATTGGCCAGCAATATGGCCTTGTAATTCTGGTTGTCAAAGATGGTAACGTCAAGATGTACCCTGTTGACAGTAGTAGCGTGATGTATCTCAAGCTGGTCATAGAAAAACTCAGCAAAAGCTTTCTTGAGGAACTAACAATGGTCTTCATGGAGGTCGGGCTTGAAGATATTCTGTTCACCAGTGGGATTTGTCAAGCGGCTGACGAGTGTTTCTATGAGTGCTATTTCACACCTCAGCAGCTGAATGTGGATGTCAAGAGTCTGGAGAATCGTCTGCGGGGAATAACTGGCGTAAAGGAAGTCATGCTTCACGAAGTGCAGACCTAGTGTTGAGCATCATGGCAGGTATCGCAGGTCTGCTTGTCACGCGTGAAGGACATGATTCAGATTTCTTGCTACAGAAGATGTCAGAAGCAATCAAGCATAGAAAGTTAGAGTCTTTCCACACTGCAAAATATAATGACTTAGATTGTATGATTGTTGGACCACGTTCTTTGCAGGGACCGGATGACGAGGTCTTCATCATTGACATGAATCAGGATCTCGATTTCTCTGCAGAAACCGAGGACATCACTTCAATCTCAGAAACATCAGGGATTGCTACTGTCATTGTTGACAATAATGGTGTTAGTCTTCTCAGAACTCTAGATGGTACGCGAAGCTTATACTTTGGAAGTAAAGATGACATCTTTGCATTTGCCTCAGAAAGGAAAAGCCTTTGGAGTATTGACATTACATCAGTACATGCAGTTGAACCTGGTCAGGGAGTCAGATTCACCTGGAATGGAAAGTTAACAGTTGAGAGTTTTGCTACTCTCGAGAAACCTACCAGATCCAACGCAACAAAGAAAGAAACATTGAGAACTCTGAAGCGAGAATTACTAGGCTCCATCCAGAGACTCAGGGAGGGCAGCAAGTGTGCAGTGTTATTCTCTGGAGGTGTTGATAGTTCTCTTGTGGCTGTTCTAGCTGCCAGACAATGCGAGAAGACTTTACTCGTAACAACTAGAGCTGAGGGAACTCATGATGATTCTGCTGCCACAACAGCAGCAGCTCAATTAGGATTACCCCTTCTAACTGTGGATATGAATTCTCAAGTGATTTGGGAGATCTTGCCTGAGGTTATCCACTCAATTGAAACATACAGACAGATGGATGTGGAGATTGCACTACCCTTCTACCTAGCCTCAGAGAGAGCTGCTGAAGAGGGATGTACTACAGTCATCTCAGGTCAAGGACCAGATGAGTTGTTCGCGGGGTATGCAAAACATGTCAGGACATACCTTGAGAAAGGTGCTGAAGCTTTGGCAACGCAGCTCTGGAGAGAGGTATCAATTACACACGACGCTAACATCGAGCGTGACGACCGTGCAATAGCAGCTAACGGAGTAGATAGTTTCTTTCCGTATCTTGACCAGAAGTTCGTCACCGCGGCATTATCAGTTCCAGTTGAGTGGAAGGTGAACCCTAAAGGGACCCCACAGAGGAAGATCGTTTTCAGAGAGCTTGCTCAACTTATGGGAGTTCCACAGGTAATAGCTGAAGCGCCAAAGTATGCTACTCAATACAGCTCTGGATCCTCAAAGGCAATCTTAGAGTCAATCGTTGAACATGTCAAGGGATTAAAGGAAATGAGTAAGAAGACCGCGTCACAAAAAGTCCAAGAAATTCTCTATGAGATTGCTCAAGAAAGTGGGGTGCCACACAGTGAGTAATGTTATCCTCCGGCTATCCGTGGAAGCACAACTACAACATCATTTTCCTTTATCTGATAATCAAGCTGGACTCGCTTACCCTTTATGAGGACAACATGGTCAGATGAAAGATTCAGTTCAATTAAGAGTTCAGCAACAGTCTTTGGTTCGGTAACAATGAGTCTTTTGATACGAGTCTTGCTGATTGCGTCCGACAAGTGAGTCACCACAGTCAAATTCACTCAAAGGCTTATAGGGTTGCTTCACTCAGCATGGAAAATATTCGACAACATTCGAATCAAGAATCAGCAATCATCGGTTTCCATTCGAGCTATTTATTATGCTGATAGCTAGAAAACACATTGTCGGCAGACTCCAAAGGTGAATCGAAACATTCGAAGAATGCCGTTTGTACCTTGGATGTCGGACAATAAGCTTCATAAGGGCGTTCAAGCCCAAATCGTAGAATAACTAACTGACGTATAAGAATTCGACATTTAACGAATTGCTAATTGAGGAGAAGAATACTATGGTTGGTATTGTTGGTTACGGTGTTTACGTACCACGCTATCGAATCAAAACCTCAGATATTGCTGAAGTTTGGGGTGAGGATAGTGCACGAATAGGAAAAGGACTTGGTGTATTTGAAAAGTCTGTGCCAGGACCAGATGAAGATGTTGCCACAATCTCAGTTGAGGCTGCAAGAAATGCTGTGAAGAGAGCTGATATTGATCCAGTAGACATCGGAGCCATATATGTTGGGTCAGAATCGCATCCATATGCAGTCAAACCAACAGGAACAATTGTGTCGGAAGCAATCGGATGTTCGCACGAGATGACTTGCGCAGACTATGAGTTTGCATGCAAGGCAGGTACTGCAGCAATTCAAACAACAATGGGACTAGTAAAGTCAAAGATGATCAAACTAGGTCTTGCGATTGGGTCAGATACCGCTCAAGGAAGACCTGGTGATGCACTAGAGTATTCAGCTGCTGCAGGAGGCGCGGCATTCATCATAGGGATGAAGAATATAATTGCCACAATAGAAGACACAGTTTCCTTCACAACGGACACTCCTGATTTCTGGAGGCGTGAGGGCGAGGACTTCCCAAGCCATGGTGCCCGATTCACTGGCGAACCCGCCTACTTCAGACATGTTGGTGAAGGAGCACGGCTTTTATTCAAGAAGACAAAGACCACAGTCGATGATTACGATTACTTCGTTTTTCACATGCCAAATGGCAAGTTCCCAATAGCTATGGGAGGACAACTAAAAGTCCCACCTGAGAAGCTGGAGGACAGCCTTGTAGTACGTCAGATTGGAAACACTTACTCTGGATCAGCCATGATCGGTCTTGCTCGAATTTTGGATATTGCTAAACCAGGATCCAAGATATTCATGGTTGCTTATGGTTCTGGAGCAGGAAGCGATGCATTCTCAATCACTGTGGAGGATGCGATTGAGGATCGTCGCGGTGAAGTACCTACAGTGGACGATTACATAGAGAGGAAAACATACGTCGACTACGCGACTTATGCAAAATACCGACGTAAAATCAAAGCATTGTAGGAGGTTTCATGATGAGTGAGAGAGTAGCGATTATCGGTGTAGGAATGTGCAAGTTTGGTGAACTTTGGGATCAAAACCTTCGAGACATCACTTTGGAAGCGGGGATGTATGCAATCTTTGATTCAGGAGTGAAGGGATCGGATATCGATGGCATGGTCATTGGAAATATGAGTGCTGGTCGTTTCACTGGACAAGAACACCTTGGAGCCCAAGCTGCTGATATGGGAGGATTGGGAGATATGGCAGCCTACAGTGTTGAAGCAGCCTGCGCGAGCGGAGGTGCTGCTGTCCGTCAGGCATACATGGCTATCAAATCGGGAGAGCACAATGTCATGCTGGTCCTTGGTACTGAGAAGATGAGTGACGTCAGTCAGACTGAAGCAATGAACACTATCTCAGTTGCCTCAGACTGGGAAAATGAAGGCATGTTTGGGGCCACTTTCCCGGCGCTTTATGCTTTTATGGCACGACGACACATGAAAGAGTTTGGAACAACCGAAGAGCAGCTGGCTATGCCAACAGTCAAGAATCACGCAAATGCAGTGCATAATGAGTTGGCACAATTTCAGAGAGCCGTACCAATTGAGGTTGTGATGAAATCAGGATTACTAGCGGACCCACTCCGGGTTCTTCACTCAGCACCTGTAACTGATGGTGCGGCAGGTCTAGTAATGTGTAGGGAAGACCTTGCCAAGAAGTACTCAGACACTCCTGTCTTCATCGAGTCCTCAGAACAGCGAAGTGACACGCTTGCCCTTCATGATAGAGAGTCTATCACGACAATGAACGCGGTCGTAAATTCTACACGATCTGCGTTGAAAGAAGCTAAACTAGAACTCAAGGATATAGATGTGTTCGAGCTCCATGACAGCTTCTCAATTGGCGAGATCATTCTCACAGAGGATGTAGGCATTGCCAAGAAAGGAGAGGGTGGAAAGGCTTTGGATGAAGGACTCACAGAGATTGGTGGTAAGTTCCCAGTTAACACATCTGGCGGGTTGAAAGCAAGAGGACATCCAATAGGAGCAACAGGAGTTGCTCAAATTGTCGAGCTATCTTTGCAGCTCAGAGGTGATGCTGAAAAGCGGCAAGTAGACGGTGCAGAGAAGGGACTTGCTGTGAATATCGGAGGAACAGGTGCTACATCTATAACGCACATTCTAGGGAGATGATAAGACATGGCAGAACAAGGCGTAGCTCAAGTCTGGAGGCGAATCAGATCAATCTACAACGTTCAAGGTAATAAATGCGAAACGTGTGAAACTCACTATTTCCCGCCAAGACCCGTCTGCCCCAAGTGTAGAAGGAAGGGAAAACTTGTAGATTACCAGTTTAAAGGACTCGGTTCAATCTATTCATTCGCAATTGTTCGACAAGCTCCTGATGACTTCAAGCGACAGGTACCCTATGTCATTGCACAAGTCGAACTGGATGAAGGCACACGATTAACAGCTCAGATTGTCAACGTTGACCTAGGAGATGTTGAAATCGGAATGCGAGTTCGTGCCTGTTTCAGGAAAATCAAGGAGTTTGGTCAAGGCGGAGTCATTGTGTATGGTTACAAGTTTGAACCTACAATGAAAGTCACTGGACATGATGATTAGACTTAGAAATCAGACTCTGTGATGAACCATTTACAGTGTGTAACATAATTGGGAAATTCAATCATAGCACTCAAATTGAGTAAGATTGATTCTAATGTCAATATAGGAACTCAGCAAAAGGTGAAATCGATATGATTTTTGAAACAGCCTTTACGATGGATAGCTCCAGCATCAAATTTGGTCCTGGTGTCACCAAAGAAGTAGGCTATGACATGAAGAAACTTGGCTCAAGCCGAATTCTAGTGGTTACCGATTCAAATTTGACTGAAAGTGAACCAGTGAAGGTAGCCATCGAGTCTTTAAGAAATGAGGGTTTAGAAGCAGTTCTATTTGATCGGACTCGGGTCGAACCTACTGATGGGTCATTTAGAGATGTGATTAAGTTCGCAGCAAAAGGAAACTTTGATGGATTTCTTGGGGTTGGTGGTGGTTCGAGTATGGATACTGCCAAAGTTGCAAATTTATATTCCACCTATCCAGCAGATTTCTTGGATTATGTTAATCGGCCAATCGGTAAAGGGATTCCAGTTCCTGGACCATTAAGACCTATGATTGCTATTCCGACTACAGCTGGAACAGGGAGTGAAACAACAGGTGTGGCCATTTTTGATTTAGAGAAGATGCATGTGAAAACAGGAATTGCCCACCGCGCATTGCGACCAGATATGGGAATTGTAGATCCAAATAATACTAGAACCGTACCAAAGATCATCACAGCGACCTGTGGATTTGACGTTCTTTGTCACGCATTGGAATCTATAACAGCTCTACCCTATGACAGTCGCCCTGCTCCAGAAAGTCTTGATTTGAGACCAGCTTATCAAGGTGCTAATCCAATCAGTCACTTATGGGCATCAAAAGCAGTAGAAATGGTCTCTCAAAACATTATTCGTGTCGTCCAAAACTCTAATGATGATGAGGCACGATCTAATATGATTCTGGCTGCAACATATGCAGGGATAGGATTTGGAAATGCTGGTGTACATCTTGCTCATGGAATGTCGTATCCTGTATCTGGTATGGTCAGAGAATATATTCCTGAGGGCCTTAAATCAGACCATCCAATAATTCCCCATGGGATGGGTGTTGCTTTAGTTTCACCAGCAGTGTTTCGTTATACGTCAGAAACAAATCCAGAATTACATCTATCTGCAGCCAAATTGATGGGAGTTGATACAACTGGAGCAGATCCGAAGGATGCTGGTGAAATTCTCGTGAGCAGATTCATCGAGTTAATGAAAGCTACTGGAATGCCAAATGGTCTTTCTGCAGTGGGATTTAGCGAGAGCGATGTTGAGGATCTGGTTCAAGGTACATTGCCTCAACATCGAGTGACCAAATTATCTCCTCGACCAGCTAATGCCGAAGATTTGAGAATGATGTTTGAAGAATCGATGACAATTTGGTAGTAGATCATTCCTTCAGGTCATCTTCGTATCCCAATAATCTATCTCCGTGATTGATTTATTGATAGGTAGTGCAACGTTCCAAATAGTCGTTGCACCAATCTCAACTTTCTCTCTAGGTGCATCATGAAGATGTCCATGTATAATGGCGTTTGGAGGATACTGACTCACTGCTTCTGCGACCCACCATGTATATTCACTTGGTCTTGTTTCTTGAAGAGGACTAAAGTGCATTAACAGAATGACAATGTTTCCAGATCCTTTTGCACTTCGTAGAAGGCGTTTAAGCTGCTTTGCCCGTTCTTCGAAGACACCTCGGATTTCAACGGATGATTCTGAAGAAAGATTTGAGACCACAACTGACATCCCTATTATGGTGACACTTGACTTTGCAATCGTGATCGTGACAGAGTCGTCATCCAACAGTGTAACTCTTCCTTCTGTCAGAGCAGCTAATTCGTCTCGATGAATTGGAGGGTCTTCATTCCCAAAACACGCAATGAGTGGAACATCTTGACCAAATTGCACCTCAACAGCATCTAGAACATTTGTGTATTCATCGATTTTTCCACGGTTGATCATGTCGCCTGCAAAGAGGAAGAGATCTGGTTTGTTGCATTTTGAGAGTGCCAAATTAAATTCATTCAGATATCGCGGACAATGAACATCCGCAATTGCAGCAATTCTAATTGGGTTCATCACTGATCAATATCCCAGATGTTCAATTCAGTGATAGCACCTACAGCAGGAAATGACACATTCCTGATGATTGAAGCCCCTATCTTCACCTCATGTCGTGTTGAGTTGTGAACATGTCCATGAATGACAAGATCGGGTTGGTGGTTGACAACCACGCTGTAAAACTTCCGGCTGCCCAACCATGAAAATGCAGTTATGTCCTCACCCTCACAGGTTTCCAGACAGGGGCTATAATGCATTAGTAGAACCTGATAATCCACATTCCCTTTCATCTTCCTCAAAAGGGACGCAGCCCTCCGCGCCCTTCGCTCAAACACCCCTTTCACACTGGGAATGTTCCTTCGTTGCCAACTAGTCGCTTTGTCTAGAGATCCCTGTGTTCCCACAATACCTATCTTCTTCCCATCGAACGCGAACGTGTGTGACTTCTCATCGAGTAAAACCATTCGATCGCCAACAAAAGATAGGATATCTTTTCGAACCTCGTTATACTCTTCGTTTCCAAAGCAACCAATAATTGGGAATTCAGTTCCTATTGTCTGCTCAATGGTATCTAGTACATTTTTGTACTCCTCTGCATTCCCACGATTTATCATATCCCCTGCAAACAAGAACGCATCTGGTTGCTCGTGTTGAGCAAGAGCCTTTGCAAACTCGTCGAGGTATCGGGGGCTATGAATATCTGCAACTGCTAGTAATTTCACCTTAGCCACTTGTCTGTATGATAAGGCGTAATGGCCAAACAAGGATATTAACTGTTTGAAGTGGTAATCCAACTGGACAGCAAATAGGCGTTTTCTTTAATACAAGGATGTCATTACTTGTCTTGCTAGTTTCTCATAGGTTGGGTGATTAATGGTGGGTGAAAACGAAACAAGATATCATACTCCATTGCTTTTAAGATCAGGATTTCTCCATAGTTACAAACGAACAATTCCGGTGATACTTCTCTGGTTAGCTCTTAACGTTCTAACGTATTGGCAAATGGGAGTTCTTGGATTTCTGCAGGGTGATATTTGGACCTATTTGTTCCTACCCCTCTTCATAATGGTTGTTCACATTGCTAGAAAAGCAGTATCGGGTTATGATGATCTCTTTGGTGTACTGGATCCTGAATTCGAGAAGAAATTAAAGCTCTACAAATCCCTTGATCTACCTGTGGATACTGTCAATCAGGAAAGAATCAGAACGATCTTCATTGATGATGGAAATTATAGGAAGTTCAAGGATGATGTTAGGAGATTGCTCTTCCATGGCGTTGAACGCTACTTTGTGTTAGCAATCATCATTGCCAGTCCTTTAGTCGCATACTTCTATGTGGATGCATATCTCTTTGTGGGAGTCTATGGTGTCACTGACCCCCTGATTTGGTTGTACATCTATATCGCGACGAACCTCACAATCGGACTCGCAATTGTTTGTTGCCTAGCATCATTAGTCTGGATTGTCTTCTCCATGATTATGAGTATTTCAAAGCTGGAGAACTATAAAGACAGTTTCAAGATATCTAACTACATCCAGCTTTTAAGAGGGGAGAAACTCGAATCTTTGGACCGTGTAATGGGGTATGATACATTCTATGAACAGACTACTGCAATCGGTTCTTTCATCTATGGTCTCACTTTGAGGTCGCTAATCATAGTGATCGCATATGCTTTGAACCTCATATTCTTCAGTTTTCTTAATCAATTGCAACTTGGATTGGGATTGTATGGGATAGGATTGTCTATTGTTGTCTTCTCAGTAATTCTATTCATGTGGCCACAACTGGGTCTTCACAATTTACTGAACAAGCGAAAGAAAGAGATTCTTCGAGAACTGGTCCTCAAGCAGGATTCACTTGATACAGAGGTTATGTTCATCACATCCAAGTTCAGTGATTCCAATCAGTCAGGTCTCGCACTAGATGCAGCATCTTTGAAACGGGAGGCTTCTGAGCGTGTCGGCAGTATCTACCGAAATGTCAAAGCTAGAAGTACATGGGGATTCGAGATTACGACATTCATCAAATTCGTGAGCACCTCAGCTGTACCATTGATTTCAACTGCTTTAAGCTCTTTAGCGGAGGGTTTGTTACCGTCACCATAGAACTGGGTAAGATATTTAGTGCTCCAGTGAGTCTAGGTGTGTTGTGTAACAAATGACAGGCACCTGGACACTCAACCTTTTCGATCGACTACATATTGGCCACAAAGTCATGATTGACCGGCTATCAGAGATGCCAGATCCTGTTGCTTGTGTCACAGGGGGAGAACTAGTAGGAACAGGACTTGTATTGGAAGGTCTTATTCAACCCATTGAAGAACGTGAGAGATACCTCAAAGAATACATCCAGAGTGTAAAATTAGGGGAGCTGATATCAGTCAAGTCATTCACCAAAGTCGAGGACATTGTAGCAATCGAAGGAGATACTACCTTCTTGATGTATCAGGGGCCTTGTTGCACACACATTGAAACAGGCGCACTGAAAATCAGAAAGGAGAAGTTGGGAGTAACCGACACGGTCGAATATCTCAAACCGATGCGTGCACATGATGGTGAGAAAATAGCCTCCGCGAGAATCCGGTCTGGAGAGATTGATCGAGAAGGTCGCCGACTTATTGGTACAAAGGAACCACCGAGGAAACTCCAACTGGAAGGTCGTGCTGGTTTGAAGACACCAAAGGGAGTGGTATTTGCAGTGAAAGATGGACCCCCTGAAGAGCATGTTGTTCGTAAGATCTCTCAGGAAGCGCCCGAGTTGGTCATTGCAGTGGGAGATGTGACTTCTAGTACGTTAATCAAAGCAGGATTTACTCCAGAGGTCATGATTGTGGACGGCATAACCAAGAGGGGACCTTTCCAGGAAGATTTCAAAGCTGAGCGAATATACAAGATATTCAATCCAGCTGCCACAATCTATCCTGAGGCTTGGTCCGTCATTGAAACAGCAATCAAAAACGACAAGCATTCACTGATAATGGTAGAAGGAGAGGAGGATCTATTGGGATTTCCAGCTGTCCTCCTTGCTCCGGACAACGCAGCAGTTCTTTATGGTCAACCTGATGTTGGAATTGTCTGGATTCCAATCAACAAAGAAACGAGGAAGCTAACTCGAGAACTTCTTGAGCAGATGCCAATTATCAAATCGTAGGACAGGTTGACCTAGTACTTGTCAAACACTCTATGGATGTTCTCTATACAGTCTGTAGCAACAATGTGGTTTCCGCGTTCGTTGAATGCCATCTCTCCAGCTACTCCAGAGATGAAAGCAGCTGCGGAAGCAGCCTGAATTGCTTCACGACCACTCGCTAATAACCCGGCCACGATTCCTGTCAATACGTCGCCAGTGCCACCCACAGTCATTGCAGGCACTCCCGTCCTATTCAGCTTGAAGGTACCATCTGGCGCTGCAATCACATCAACCGGACCTTTTAGCAGAATAATAGCATTATACTTCTTGGCGCACTCTACTGCTTGATCTACTCTGTTGGGCAATAAGGTGTCATCACCCAATTCGTGCTCGAGAAGAATGGACAGTTCACCCCAATGTGGAGTCATCACCATCAGTTCAGGATTGAGCTTCAGCTCAGATGAAGCCAATGCCTTAAGTCCATCAGCATCCAGAACAAGGGGCGTTTTAAGCTTCACCAAGTGTTCCACGATAGAGGTCACAGCAACCTTGGTTTGCTGTTCGAGACCTATTCCCGGACCTAGTGCAACAACATGATTGGACTTTACGTGCTCAACTACTGTATCAACTGTTTCAGGAAGTAATACTCTACTCCCAAGACTAGTCACCATCAAGTTGGGACTATATGATCGAATTGCAGAAACTACTGGGTCTGGTACCAGTACACTAACCAAGTCAGCCCCAGTTCTTAGTGCAGCCATTCCAGCAAGAGCTGGAGCTCCAGAGTATACATCACTCCCACCTATAACCAGTATCCTTCCAAAGTCGCCCTTCTTGGCATAAACGGACCGTAGTTGCTTGAATGGTCGCAGGTCGCCCGGTCCACAAGTGTATTTGGCTTCAGATGGAATGCCGATTGAAACTACATGCAGTTTTCCAAGATACTCTTTAGCCTTTGACATCCCGACCTTAGGAGCATGAAGAGTAATTGTATGGTCAGCTTTGACTGCCGCACTATATACTGCTCCTGTTTCTGAGTCAATACCACTGGGTACATCAATCGCATACTTGATGGCGGGGGATTTGTTTAGCATCTTTACTGCTGTAAGCATAGGTTCGCGCAGTTTAGACCTAAGACCGAATCCCATTATTCCATCAACAAGAATATCCGCTTCTTTGATTGCTCTGCATGTCTTAACGGCAGACTCTGTGGGAAGTTCTTCACTTAGGATATCATGAAGATTCCGTAGAATTTCCCAGTTGTGAAGCGTGTCTTTGTTTCGAATCATCAATTCATCGCCAAGAAGATAAACATCGACGAATGCACCAGCTTCATCCAGATACCTTGCGGTGACCATCCCATCCCCTCCATTTCCGCCAAGACCACATAATATAGCAATGTGCTTGCCGCTGACCTTCGTGGTCTTCTCAATGATTCGAGCAACCTCACGACCTGCATTCTCCATCAACATACTAATGGTCACACCTAGATACTCAGAGTTGTATTCGAGAATGCGCATCTCTTCAGGGGTTATCGGGTCTTTCTCCATCACATCTCACTCTCTTGAGGACTAGTTCTCATTATGGTAGCTGCCTTATATCAATTCATTTCTCAGGATGCGCCACAACATTGATGCGTAAATGAAAGCTCATCACATTGAGGCATTTAGTTGACACAATACTATTCTGAAAGCCTCTCAGCTGAGAAACTGAAGAGATGTTATGATATAGCTCCACCAAGAATAGTCCAATATTTGAAATCTGAAATCGAATTCGTCATGAGTCATATCTCACCTTCAGATAGAGTTCTTGAACTTGGTTGTGGCTATGGTCGGATTCTAACCAATCTTACATTAGTGACTCACAATATAGTGGGTATTGACATATCACTACAGAGTTTACTTTATGGTCAAGACAAGGTGGTTAGACGCGGACCATCCATGGTGCAAATGGACGCAGCTAATACAGGTTTCAAGAATTACTCGTTTGACAATGTTGTGTGCATCCAAAATGGTATCTCTGCTTTCAAATTGGATCCAATTTCACTCTTCAAAGAAAGTCTTCGAATAACGAAGAGTGGTGGAAGGTGCTTCTATTCCACTTATTCAAGAAAGATTTGGAAAGATAGACTTGACTGGTTCCAGCTCCAGTCTGACGAAGGGCTCATTGGAGAAATTGATTGGAGCAAGACTGGAGATGGAACGATAAGATGCAAGGATGGATTCGTAGCCACAACAGTCTCAGAACGCGACTTCGTGAGATATGCGGATAAGATATCTGCAACCTACGATATTCAAGAAGTAGATTCATCTAGCTTGTTCTGTATTTTGAGCTCTTCCTAACTTTCCCTTATTCCCATTCCAAATCCTTTTAATGGAAGGAAAAGCGCAGCCGGATTCATGCTCGAACCTTCTAGAGAAGCCCTTGTATCAGAGCTCATCTCTTCTCTACAAAAGATTCAGCTGCGTTTGGGGTACATTCCTCAGGAAGCCATTCATTGGCTCGCTGAGGAGTTGCATCTAAGCGAGCAGGAGATCTATGGTGTGGCTACCTTTTACAAGAATTTTCGGTTCACGCCTCCTGGAAAACATCAAGTAAAGATGTGTATGGGAACTGCATGTTTTGTTCAAGGTGGAGAGAGTCTGCTAGCAGCAACTACTGAGAGATTAGGAGTTAAGCCTGGTGAAACATCAGAGGATGGAAGATACAGCCTAGAGCGAGTCGCGTGTCTTGGATGCTGTGCACTGGCACCTGTGACAGTTGTTGACGAGGAGGTCCATGGCAAAATGACTCAACGGAAGATATCCAGGCTCTTCGCTCAGATTGACAAGATGGATCAAGAAGAGAAGAAGGGAGAAAAACAATGAGTGATGACATCAAGAGGACCTTGTTTATCTGCAGAGGAACAGGTTGTGAATCATCCAAGTCAGCAATCCTTCATGAGATGCTCAAAGAAGAGGTCAAAAAACAAGGGTTAGATGAGAAGGTAGAAATCAAGAAAACAGGATGTCACGGATTTTGTCAACAAGGTCCTATTGTAGCTATCGAACCAGAAGGCACATTCTACGCCATGGTGAAAGACTCAGATATCCCTAGGATTATTGATTCACACATAGGTAAAGGCGAACCTGTTGAAGACCTATATTATGTAGAACCCAATACTGGTGAGAAGATTCCGAAGTATGATGACATACCGTTCTATTCCCATCAGCAAAGAATCATTCTCAAGCGTTGTGGTGAGATTGATCCTGAAAATATTGATGATTATCTTAATCGAGGAGGATATGACGGTTTCAAAAGAGCAATAACAGAGATGACTCCTGATGAAGTCATTCAAGAGGTACTTGATTCAGGCCTACGTGGTCGAGGGGGTGCTGGTTTTCCGACAGGCCTGAAATGGAAACTTGGTAGAGAAGCACATGGTGAGCAGAAATATGTCGTCTGTAATGCGGACGAAGGCGATCCTGGCGCTTTCATGGATCGTTCATTATTAGAGGCAGACCCACACAGTGTTTTGGAGGGAATACTAATTGCATGTTATGCCATCAGCGCAAGTGATGGATTCATCTATGTCCGACACGAATATCCGTTAGCAGTTAAGAGATTCAGAAAAGCTCTTGAAGATGCGACTGAACGTGGTTTTGTAGGAGAGAAAATTCTCGGTACCGAGTTTTCAGTTAAGATACATGTCAAAGAAGGTGCAGGTGCATTTGTCTGCGGAGAAGAAACAGCCCTTCTAGCATCAATCGAGGGCAAAAGAGGGATGCCAAGACCAAGGCCACCATACCCAACTGAGAGTGGACTATGGGGAAAACCAACTGTTCTAAACAACACTAAATCTTTGGCCTCAACATCGCACATCCTTGCCAAAGGTGCAGAATGGTTTGCATCGATTGGGTCTGAAAAGAGCAAGGGTACTGCAGTTTTTGCTTTAACTGGAAAGGTAGAGAACTCTGGACTTGTGGAGGTCCCAATGGGTGTTACTCTACGAAAAATCATCTATGACATTGGTGGCGGAATTCAGGGCAATGGAGAGTTCAAGGCAGTTCAAACTGGGGGTCCATCTGGGGGGTGTGTTCCTGCAGAAATGATTGACTTGGATGTTGATTATGATTCATTGACAAAGGCTGGAACAATTATGGGTTCTGGCGGAATGATTGTCATGGATGAAACAACTTGTATGGTAGATGTTGCACGGTTTTTCCTCTCCTTTGCTCAAGCAGAATCATGCGGAAAGTGTGCACCATGCAGAGTCGGCACGCTTCAGATGCTGGAAATCCTGGATAAAATCAAAGCAGGAGATGGAGAACCAGAGGATATCGATAAACTGGGAGAGCTTGCGATCACAGTGAAGGATGGTTCTCTTTGTGGACTTGGGCAAACAGCACCAAATCCTGTTCTAACCACTTTGCGGTATTTTAGAGAAGAGTATGAAGAACATATCAATGAGAAGAAATGTCGAGCAATGGTATGTAAGGACCTGATCAGGTATTGGATTGACGAGGAAACGTGCATCGCATGTGGAGCTTGCAAGAGAATTTGTCCAGCCACTGCCATTTCAGGCGAGAAAGATGTTGTGCACGTAATAGACCAAAATCTGTGTATCAAATGTGGAGCATGCTTTGAGGTGTGTCCACCCAAAGCTTCAGCGGTCATTAGAGTGGCCGCATTTGATGAGGGAGGTGCTTAGTAATGCCTACAATGACCATTGATGGAAAGAAGGTTGAGTTCAAGGAGGATGCTCGATCAGTACTGGAGGTTGTTCGTTCATCTGGAACTCAGATACCGACTCTCTGTGACCATTCGGAACTAGAGGCTTATGGCGGGTGTCGAATGTGTCTCGTGGAGATTGAAGGATGGAGAGGTTATGTGGCTTCGTGTACTACACCCCCAAAGGACGGTATGGTAGTCACCACAAAGTCAGATGAACTGTTAAAGATGAAACGCAACATCCTGCAGTTAATCTTGAGAGAACATCCAAGTGCGTGTATTGTCTGTTATGAATGGCCCGGTTGTTTGGAGTACAGGACTGAGTCTCATAGAGCAGGAGCAGTAACAGGATGCAACACATGTCCGAGTAGAGAATTCTGTGAACTCCGTGACGTTGCAGAGATGCTTGACATTAGAGATTTACATTATGACCCAGATTACAAGGCAATTGTTGTAGAACGAGAGGATCCCTTCTTTGATCGTGATTATAATCTCTGCATTCTTTGTGCAAGATGTGTAAGGATTTGTGATGAGGTGAGAGGTACAAGTGCAATTACCTTTTCTAGCCGAGGTCACGAAACACGAGTTGACACTGCTTTTGGTTCATCCCACATTGACAGTGGGTGTTGGTTCTGTGGTGCTTGTGTGGATGTCTGTCCAACTGGAGCCTTAGAACCCAGAATGACAAAGTGGATTGGAGCATCAGACGAGTCCATTGAAACAACTTGCGCTCTGTGTGGTGTTGGTTGTCAGACTGAGCTTGATATCAAATGGGAGCGAATCATGGGATCGAGATCTGGAAGGAGAGAGAGTGCGCCAAATCATGGACATATGTGCGTTCTCGGGAGGTTCTGTATCCCATCGCTAGTTAATGCTCCTGACCGTCTCAAAACCCCTCATGTCAAACAGAAGGGAGTGGACATTCCCGTTTCTTGGGATGATGCAATCGCTGAAGTTGCTAGAATTCTGACAGAAGCCAATCCAGACAAGGTCGGATTTCTAGGGAGTCCACAGATGAGTACTGAGTCAGCATACTTGTTCAACAAACTCGCAAGAGTAGGTGTTGAGAGTGCCAATGTTGATTTTCAGGGGTCAGATTTTGCAGCACTCGTTCACAGGGAAGTTCCTGACCTTGATAGAATTGGAACTATTGATGGTCTAAACAATGTCGATTGGATACTCTCAGTTGGTGGCGACTTTGTAAAGACTCATCAACCGGTTGCCAAAGCAGTATATGATGTTGTGAAGAAAGGGACTCCCCTCATCGTTATCGGAGAGGTGGGTGTCAATCTTCGGAGATGGGCAACTCAATATTTCAAAGCCTCTCCAAAACAGATACCATCAGTACTTGACCAGCTTTCAGAACACGATCCGAAAACCAGTAAAAGTAGGACAGGAGCCATTTTGATAGGACCAAGACTGCTGGAACTCAAAGATCCAAGTCAGGCTTTACGTACGCTGGTGAAACTTGCTGGAGATGCAGGTCTTCTATATCCATTGTTTCCATTGGGCAATGAAGCAGGCGTCATCATGGCAGGTCTGAGACCAGAGATGTTACCTGGACCATCTTCAATCACCATGAGTGACGCAAAATCAAAAACTGAGAATACGTGGAACGGTGGTAACTTCTCTGATGGTCTGCACCTTGTAGAGATGCGTGAAAAGGCAAAGAAAGGAGAATTAGACGTCCTTTACGTCGTAGATGGTTCAATTTCCAGTGATGGATTCGAAAAGGTTCCGACAATCATCTATCAGTCTCCATATCCCTCAGAGTGGGTCGAATTAGCCTCAGTTAACATGCCCACCACCACTTTCGTCGAGGAAGATGGAACGTTCGTGAATCTTGAGATGAGGCCTCTCAGAATGAAAGCTACTGCAAAGCCACCAGGAGTTGCCAGGATGGATTGGGTGATTTTCTCAGAAATAGGAAAGAAGATTGGAGCTAGTGGTTTCGAATTTAACAAAGTAGAAGAAGTGTGGGATGAACTCTCACAATTTACTCGTGGTATTGAATCAAGCGGAGAAGGACTACGAGCATCATGGAAGCCAACATCAAAGGAAGAGAACGACTGGTACCCCAGATATCGAGGTGCAGCACTGGCTGAACGGATACAAGATCTTGCAACATTCATTGATGCTTTGCCAGACCGTGATAGACCTGCAACTAAGGAGTCTCTGGATCAACTGGTTAAGCGAATAGAGAAAGAGCAAGCAGAGGAGGTAGCCAAATGATCGGCAGAATCCTAGTGAACGAAGAGGTCGTTCCCAATACACACAAACTTGTCCTAGAGGCACCTGCAATTTCTGAACGTGCCAAACCGGGACAGTTCATCATGGTCATTCCGGATGAGGTTGGAGAAAGAGTACCATTCACTCTATCTGACTGGGATGCAGAAGCGGGGACCATTACAGTGTTCTATCTTGAAGCCGGAGTTTCAACTATGAAACTCAGTCGAATGAAGCCTGGTGAAACTGTGCATACAGTCGTAGGTCCACTTGGCAGACCTACGAAGGTTGAGAAGTGGGGCACGGTCCTACTAGGCGGTGGTTGTTATGGCCTTGGTGCCATCTACCCACTAGCCAAGGCGTTCAAAGAGGCAGGCAACAGAGTAATTGGTCTCATGGAAGCTCGAACCTCCTACATCGTCTACAACGAGGAAACCCTTAGGGAGGTTGTTGATGACCTTTACATCGTGACAGGTGATGGCTCAGTAGGAATCAAGGGACATATGAAAGAAGCACTCCCCCACATCCTAGAGAAGGAAGGCAAGATTGACCACGCGCACTTTGTGGGTTGTACCTATATGATGATGGTGTCAAGTCGAGGAACTGAGCCTCATAACATTCCAACAATAGTTGCTTTGAATACATTGATGGTCGATGGGACAGGTATGTGCGGCGTCTGTCGTGTGGAAGTGGACGGACAAACAAGATTCGCGTGCGTAGATGGACCTGATTTTGATGGGCACAAGGTGAACTGGGATATGGTGTTCTCAAGGAAGCGAGCATATGTAACGGAGGAGAACCTCGCGTTTCAGCTTCATAGTTGTAGACAAGACGGCGCGATATTAGGTAAGGACACAGCCCAGAAGGAGGTTGCATAAGTGACTGAAAAACTATCTCCTAAGGAAAGGATGGCAATCCCGCGAGCTAAAATGCCAGAGCAGAATCCAACTGCCCGTGCAGCAAACTTCGAAGAAGTACCGTTAGGACTGACTCCCGAAATGGCTATGCGAGAAGCTGTCAGATGTCTGGACTGTAGAAAAAAGCCCTGTGTGGGTGGCTGTCCTGTGGGTGTACAGATTCCGGAGTTTCTCGATTTGGTGGTGGAAGGAAAATTCGTTGAAGCTGCACGGTTGATCAAAGAAACCAATGTTCTTCCCGCTGTCACTGGTCGTGTCTGTCCTCAAGAAACTCAATGCGAAGGATCTTGTACATTGTTCAAGCGATACGGCGGTGTGTCCATTGGTGCTCTTGAACGATTTGTGGCTGACTATGAGAGAAATAATGACCTGGTGGAAATTCCAGAAAACCCTGCACCCACTGGTAAGAAAGTAGCAATAATTGGCTCAGGACCATCAGGACTCACGGTTGCAGGGGACCTTATCCGCCTTGGTCATGGAGTCACAGTCTTCGAGGCGCTCCATGAGGCCGGAGGGGTTCTTGTCTATGGGATCCCTGAGTTCAGACTTCCAAAAGAGATAGTCCGTGCTGAAGTCGACTACCTAGTCAAGCAGGGTGTCAAGTTCGAGATGAACATGGTCGCAGGAATGACGGTGTCGATGGAAGAGCTGCTTGAAACATATGATGCTGTATACATTGGTGTGGGAGCTGGTCTTCCATCTTTCATGAGAATAGAGGGAGAGGAGCTGAATGGTGTGTTCTCTGCAAACGAGTATCTGACAAGGTCAAACCTCATGAAGGGCTACCTCTTCCCAGAATACGATTCGCCTCTGCCACCCGGCAAGCACACATGTGTTGTCGGAGGCGGTAATGTTGCGATGGATTCAGCCCGTACAGCAAGGCGACTTGGTGCTGAAGTGACCATAGTCTATAGAAGGGCAAGAGAGCAACTACCAGCCCGTGGAGAAGAGGTACATCATGCTGAAGAAGAAGGCATTGACTTCCAGCTGTTGACCAATCCTGTGAGAATATTCGGTGAGGAAGGAAAGGTGACTGGAATGGAGTGCATTAGAATGGAGCTTGGTGAACCTGATGACAGTGGACGTAGACGACCATTGCCAATCGACGGTTCGAACTTTGAGATCGCGTGTGACCAAGTGATTATCTCAATTGGAGCTGGAGCTAACCCATTACTGATTAACACAATGCCTGATCTTGAACTCAATCGATGGGGCTACATCGTTGTTGATAAGAACAACAGAACAAGTGTTGACAGGGTCTGGGCAGGCGGCGATATCGTAACAGGATCAGCAACAGTCATAGAAGCCATGGGAGCAGGCAGGATCGCCGCGAGATCAATTCAAGCTTACCTGACTGGGCAACCTCAACCAGGAACTGAAGAGCAAGAAGAAACGTCTGAATAAGCTAGACTACTCTACGTAGACTTGTCGGACCTCCCTGATAACAAGACCAGGTAGGTCCTTTGCGGACTTTATAGGATACACGTTGGCTCCAACATCCTCAAGCGCTCTTTGTGTCTTCGTCTTCCGCTTTGAACTTCCTCCTATATGGAACAAGAACAGTTTGTGACCTCTATTGGTCAATAAACGGATGGACTCGACAAACTTATCCCAATTTGCTATCTCCGCGTCGGTCATCATAAGAACCATGACTTTTGATTCCGCGTTCTCGCAAGCACTTTCTATCTTCTTGATTGGAGCGACCGTACCACCACCCTGATAGGCAAGTAGAATATGTTCAACCTCAAACTTAGATTTCGACCATTTACTTGACCGACTTCCACTTGAGAAGTTAATCGCAGCTACTCTAGAACCTCGTCGCAGAGCTACTTCCATAGCAGCAAAAGCAGCCACCAATGCAGTATGATATGGACCCCTCATCGTCTTGGATGTCATCCCCCATGTCATCGACCCACTTGAATCAATCACTAATAGCATGTCAGGTAGTGACTTGGAATGCTCAAGTCCCTCTGAACTCATCTTCAGCCACTTGCGAGTTGAAAGATTGGGTATGAGAACCGGGAATGCTTGAAGTGATTGAACAATGTCCAACTCTTCGATGGGGTCGCCCATTCTCCAGACCAGTGGAGTGAGAGGAGCCAAGCCTGCGAACGTTCGCGCCTGCACCTCAATCCGAAGCATATCTTTTGCCTTTGCGCGATACCAGAAGCGTATCCATGATTCTCGAGGATCACCATATCCTGCGGTGAGATACACTCCCTCTAGATCTTGGAGATCTCCACCACGTTGCTCGACCTCAGCGGCCAATTCCTCCATTTCAGCTT
The DNA here is from genome assembly GCA_048882325.1 of Candidatus Thorarchaeota archaeon. Lineage (GTDB taxonomy): Archaea > Asgardarchaeota > Thorarchaeia > Thorarchaeales > Thorarchaeaceae > SMTZ1-45. Next base: position 54,940 of record JBHLRS010000008.1, read on the forward strand.
CTAGATCAGAATGCGAGTCTTTCTTTAGACATCTTCGGGCCATGTCACCGTTTCTAACCTCAATTGGACTACCTATGACCGTATCGACATCTAGAGGAACCATAATCGTGGTTACCTCGCCACCAGCTTCACTCCCAGCTTCCTTTCCTTTTGTCTGTCTGCCAATTCCAGGTAACTGTTCATCTTCATCTTGGGGAAACCAATCTGCTATTATCTCAGCGATCTTCTCACAGGCCCTAGGCCATCGTTTCTCAACATCAATGGATTTCCGTGCCACGTCAGCTATAGAAGCCGCAGCTTCAGATGTTCGTTGGTCTATTTTCACTCTTGCTGGAAGGGGAAATCCCCACATCGCCCGATATATAGCAACAATAAGGTTCCAAAGCGGGCTATGGTTACGAACTCTCATCGCTGAGTCATGGATGGAATCATTGATTCTGCTATGTGTTAGTGTAGGATATCGTTTCAAGAGCTTCGAGTCGACCACCAAATCAGCGTAAAGATTGCATACAAACATTGCCGTTGCATCATTCACCTTCTTTCGTGCTGCAGCAAACATCATCCCATTTGTGACCCCATCATAAGGACAAAGAAGATAGTGCTGAATCTCATGATGACATACTGAGCGAAGATATGGCTCAGCCTCATTCGCATCCATGTGCAGTGGTACACCCGCAGTGTTGAGGTGGACCGTCCAGTTGCTGGAATCAATGTAGAAAAAGCTCGCTGCCTCAGCAACATTCTCTATCTCCGGCTCTGGAAGCGGAGGGTGATAAAAATCGATGAGCGCCTGACCCCATGCGCGCAGAGCAACCTCGATGAGGCTCTGTCCATGGGATGTTCCAGAAGTCGCTCGTGACACAGCATATCAGTCTCCTATATGTTGTTCAATTTCTTTCTTCAAGTTGAGTGCATCAGTACCTCCAGATATCTCTAAGAATACAGAGGAGTCAGGGGAGTCACCTGTTGTATAAATGACCACCGTGAGACCGTCAGTTCTCACAATCTTTCTTTTCGGAGGTGACAGGGTTTCCTTCAGGATGCTTGTCAACTTAGGATACTGGAGACTAATCACAGTCCAAAGGTCTTGCCACTGCTCAAAGGTAATAGAAAATTGTGTCAGTGTTAGTCTATGCAGAGCATCTGAAACTTGCTTCAACAGCATACTCCTATTTGGAAATTCTGTGTTCACCAACAGTTCATCATAAATATCTGTGAGCTGTTCGACATTTCTATCCTTGATGCCTTTCTCGATGTTCTTCACAGTCTTTGTGTAGCCTGATTTTCTCAGTTCCTTAGCAAAGGATGTGTAATCAAGACGAACCAACAAATCACTCTTAGCCATCTCCTTGAGTTCATCCATTCCATCCTTTGACTCCTGGCCTAACTTCAACTTCTCTAGAATGGCTATTGCAGGAGTGCGTTGGGCGAATCTGGATGAGGCCAGCTCAACAAGATGTTTCGTATAGGCATAGATATCACCAAAAAATGGCGAACGTTCAAGCTCATCACGGGTCAGTCTAGTTCGGTGCCAGAAAACAAGCGGTGCTAAGGACTTGACAATCTCAACACTAACCTCCTGAGCACCCACTAGCCATGCAGCAGCTTTGGAGTATCTATTGAGGTCCTTCGCAGCTCGGACGCTCAGGGGAATTATCACCTTGTTACATACACTCTTGCCCGTATTGAAATGACAGCCATCGCACAGACCAGTTTCTACTGTCAGACCGGAAGACTGGCTCTTATCGGCACGGATACACGCTCCAAACTCTCGAACCAATGATCGCATGAACTCTGATGCCTCTGTTGAAACATGAACCTTGTCCGCCAAATTCCAGATTGTCAATAAGTTCTCTTCTGTGAGCATTGCAGGAACCTGCCAGAGCTCGTCAAAACCAAAGAGTCGTTCATCGCGAGCTGCAAGAATAAGTTCCAAGTCATTTACAGTAGGCATTGTGATAGGTACAGCAAGTCCAAACCGGTCAAGGAATGGAGGTCCCATATCAAAGGTGCCTGCATCAGCAGGGTTCAGTGTTGCATAGAGACAGTATTCCTCACACCTTTTAATCTCATCGTAGTACTTTACCTCTCCCTCAGCCAATAATGAGAGCAGGATGTTTTGAGCATGCGGAGTGAGTCGGTTAACCTCGTCAATTATCTTCCAGAAGTCGGTGACGAAACGACGCCAGACAACAACCTCAATCCCATCTTTCATGAGTGGACCAGGTTTTAATGTTGCCACCATTTTCTCTTCTGTAAGTTGCGGATGTCCTCGTAGAATGCCGTCCTCGATATCATCAAGTTTCTTTCCTGTCATCATTCTTCCTAACAACTTCACAAGTGTAGTTTTCCCACCACCATGACCCCCTACTAAGAGCATAGCTGATCTCGGAACAAGAGCATTCAACACGCATGAACCTACAATCAAAGGGAATCTAGTTGTTTTGATGGACCTCTTCTTTGAGCTTGGATCGTTATACTTGACCTCAAGATCTGACGAGTGGACAAAGAGACCCCTACTTTCAACCGTGGACATCACACTCAATACTAGCTCTCGAAGCTTCTCACTCTGACTCATAAGAACCACCTACCACGATGTATTGTCAGTCTTAACCGTTATGAACTTAGCACAGAACGGCGCGAATGTGCGGAAAAGTTGCGAAGAAAGCGTGTAGCAAGGTACAAAAGGAAGACAATAGGCCTATTGGAGCCTCGTGAAGTGGACATTTGAGGCAAAATAGTTAGGATGGATTTTCGTGCAACCACTGATTTTTGAGTTCTCTACAATTGTCTTAATCGCAGTTGGAGTGGGAACTCTCTCAGCTATGACAGGCATCAGTGGTGGAGCTTTTAAAACACCAATCCTTATCATTTTCTTCTCGGTCACTGCTGAAATTGCAGCTGCGGCATCTTTGTTGTCTGCTCTGTTCGTATCAATTGTTACAGCACCGGGATATTATCGACAGAATCCTGAACTTATCGAGTTACGAATTGGTTCTCTAGCAGTAATAGCTACAATTCCAGGAAGTTATCTGGGTGTTGCATTGCGAACCATCGCGGCTCACGCAAACCTCTTGCATCTGGTCTTTGGGATTATTCTATTTCCGGTTGCTGTGAAGCTTTTGTTTGCTATGCCAGAAGACAAGGAACATGCTAACGGAAGGAAGAAGTTACGATCTTTTTCTGAACTAAGTCCTGTGCGTCGCGTCGTTTCAATCCTAGCTATTTTCCTAGCTGGAGTTTCAGCCGGATTGCTTGGGTTAGGTGGGGGAATTATTATCGTTCCGGTATTTTGCATCATCCTCGAATTCCCAATACTCAAGGCTGCAGCAACATCATTGTATATTATGATTTTTACAACAACTGCAGGTTCGATTATCAATTACTATGTACTGGCCCCAACTGACGGGCTCAGTACATTCTTGTATTACGGACTTGCAATGGGACTGGGGATGGTTATTGGAGGTCTTATTGGTACAAAGTATGCTTCTAGGTTAGATGCTGCATGGCTACAAAGACTCTTTGGATTTCTGCTAATTTTCCCTCTAGTCAAAATGATGCGACTGGGACATATGTGGTTAGATCCCGGTGGTTCAGATTACATTCTTGCTACAATTGGAGATGCAATAATCTGGCTATTGCTTGCCATTCCACTCTGGTTATTATCAGACCTTCAGAGAATGTATATTCGAAGGAAGGCTAAAGCCAAAGCAAATAGTGATATGACAAGCCCATGTGCATAATACCGAACGGCGCGGAATTATACCTTGTCCGAAGACGTAATATGCCTTCAGACGAACGACCGAAAAGCCAGCAGTCAGTGGGGAAGAAAGTTGGGTGATAATAAGGAATTCATAGAAACAGTAACCCTCACCACTCCGGAACAGGTTCCAACAGAGAGAGTAAGCCAGTACTCTGTGGTGACTTTTGCAACTGAATTTCTTCAACGTCTCAGAAGATATGATGTCCTGAAAGTGCAGATGAATGAACGCGGGTTAGAATTTGGAGGAAGAGTTTTACTGATAGGACCTTCGGGTACTGACTTTGGAGCCTTTCCACACTTTCTTGCGCGGGAGGTACCAGTCAAAATCATCCGTTTCAAAATGGAGGGTTTTTTTGACGAGAACAAAAGGAGTAATGCTGCACTAAGAGAAGGGTTTGAGTTCGCAAGACGAAACTCACCCGCTTTGCTCTATATAGAGAAACTCGAGGCACTTGCACCAAGAGATTCAGTGCAGTCAATTGTGTTTCAAGATGAACTCAAGACCACAGGATGGAGTGGGGAAGAAGTGGTGGTGGTCACTGCTACAACACGACCTGAAAAGGTTGACAGGGAACTCCTTGCACTGTATGATAGAACCTACATTGTAGAAGGTACAACCATAGACGACCGGATTAGGATTCTTGAACAAGTCCTGAAAGACCGTGATGACATTGATGTGACGACTATAGCAGAGCTTACTGAGGGATGGGGCTTTTCCGATATAACCCATCTCGCAACAAGTCTCTACATGCAAGAACCATCAGAGGGTGGTGAGATGCCGCGAGATATGATCGAGGAATTGATTGAACACAGTCGTGTAGGAGCTTTCGGTGATTCCAAGTTCCTTGATTCAGTCGTAAGAAAGACTAGGGGTACTAAGCAACCTGAAATTAGTAAGTTGAGTGAAGAATATCCGGATGACTTTCTTGATCAGCTGTACTTGATGGCGGTCGGGGATGATTATTCAGAAACTCAACGTGTGATTGAGGTCCTTAATGAAGGACTACCTCTATCAGCAAAAGACAGGGAGTTTCTTAGTAGGCATCCATTCCTCTTAACTGGAACCGCAGAGGACAGACTGACGAGGCTCCTTAGAGCAAAGAAAAGCAGCGATAGACTTCATAGGATAATGGGAAGACAGTAGATGAGTGAAACGAAGGTAAATATCGAATCAGTGAGGTTGGGAAATTTCCTGTCCTTCTACGAAGGAACCGTTGAGTTTGACAAAGGGCTCACTGTATTAGCTGGTCCTAACGGATCCGGAAAAACCTCAATCTTCCATGCAATGAAATTTGCCCTTGGATCAAACCAGAGAGAGAATCGATACAGCAAATGGAGTGACTTTATCAGACATGGAGCGAGCACAGCCGAAGTGGAAATAAGAGTCAGGGTGAACGGTCAGAGTCGCAAATTCCTTAGACGAATTGATAGAGATGGCATCCCACGAGCATATACAGATGGACGCCGTGTCAAGGCTGCAGAACACAAGCAGATGATTAGTGCACTTGGTCTTGAAACTGACAATCCTTTGGTCTTTATGCCTCAAGAAAGAATTAATGCTGTTCGAGATATGGACCCATTTGAGGTCAGACGCTTGGTGGAAGAGGGAACGGGCCTTGATATTCTCAGAGATAGAATTGGATTACAAGAAACTGAGGTGACCCAGAGTCGACTCAAACTGGAAGCAGCATTGACAGAGTCTAGAACAGTTGAACGAGAACTCGAACTTCTACAACACGATCTCTCTCGGTTAGAAAAGAAGAGAGCTTTACAAGAACAAGAAAGGGAGCTGGAACAGGAGCTAAAGTGGGCCAGCTTTGATGACCTATCAGAGAGAATTCGGCAGACAAAGGAGGAGATAGAAACAAAGGAGTCAGGACTTGTTGGCGTTCTTGAAGAGCAAACGACCATTGAAGGACAAATCTCAGAGCAGGAAGAAGTGAGTTCTGAGCTGGAAAGTAATCTCTCGGGCTTACAGACAGAGATTGGTAGAATTGATGCGAAAATAGAGGAAGAAGAGAAGAATCTCGCGAAACTCAAAGGTGACTCCAGACAGCAAGTGGCTGAGCTAAAGCAACTTGAAACTAGTATCAAGTCTGAAAAGAGTAAAGAGGAGAAACTCAAAGAAGATCTGGAACGTGTTTCAGCAGCTAGGGAGCAGTATATGGACCAGCAGAAGATGCTCCGCGAGGAAATAGCAGAGCTAGAGGACGAGCGAGCGAGAATACGTGATGAACTCGCTGCATTCGCAGAGTGGAACACAAAAAGAGCAGAGGCACATGGGCACTATAAGGCACTTCAAGTAGAGATTGAGGGCAAAGACCTACTGACGAGAAGCCTTCGTGAAAGACTCCAGGTTGAGGAGGCTGAACTTCAAGCAATAGAAAGCAAGTGGTCACACGTATGGGATAAGATAGAGGCTACAGATGCCAAAGAGTTGGAGCGAAAGAAATCACAACTGGAAAGAGAAATCGCATCTCTCAATGAAGAACGATTCAGAAAGACGAGTCTTGTTGCACAACTACAGAAAGACATTGATGATATTAAGGTCAGACTGTCTGAAACTTCAAAGCGCATCCCAGAGTCTGTGAGAAGTCTTAAGGAAGCAGTTTCCGAACACAATCTAGAAACTGTTAGGGGTCCACTGATTAGTCTCTTCACAGCAAATGATGATATTTCAGCGGCCGTGGAAGGAGTCCTCTCAGGTAATCTTCCACTCGCCTTTGTCACCACAGAGTACTCTGACTACCAGCTTCTCCTCAAACTTCGCAACAAAGAAGAAGCTCCCGCGCCAGTAATCCTACTGAGAGAAGAGGTGAGCAAAGAGAGACCGGATATACCTCAAGGGGCAGGTGTTGAGGACTGGTTGTGGGACAGACTCAACGCAGACCCTGATGTTCAGAAGCTTCTAGCAAGGGTGTTTGGAGATTTCATACTAGTCAAGAATTCTCAGACAGCATCAAGACTTGCGACAAAACATAATCTTAGAGTTGTTACTCTCGATGGAGCAGTCACAATTCCAGATGATACCCAGGTTGTCAGTCACCCTAAAAGTGAGCCATCAGGAATGGTTTCAACCGCACCACTTCAAACCAGATTGGCAAAGATGGAGAAGGATCTTACGTTTGAACGAAAGAAAGTCACTGAGATAATGACGAAACTTGAAACTCTTTCAAATGAACGTGAGGAAACAATGGACCTGATTAGTCAGATGACACGGTGGGGGTCAACATGGGAGCGACGTCGAAAGCTCAACGAGAGTATTCCGGAGCTTGAGGAACGAATTGTTTCCATCGATGATGAGCTGAAGACTCTGCAACGCGACTATGGCAAAGCGGAAAGAAACCTAAGAAAACTCGACAGCACACAACCTCCTGAACGGAGTAGATTGGTGGGACAAGAGGCTGCTATCAGGACAAAACACAGACGTCTTCAGAGTGACCTCAATAAAGTTGACACAAAGGCCCATGCATCGGAAAAGGACGAGGAACTCAAGCGACAAGAATTGAGGAGAGTCAAAGAGAATATCACTGTCCTGTCAGACAGCCTGACGGATCTACGTCAGGAGATTAAGGATTCAAAGGATGCAACATCATCAATCCTAGAAAGAATCGAGGTGATGCGTGAGGGTAGAGAAGAAACACACAATAGACAGATTCAGATTAAGGAAGAGCTGACCCAGATACGATCAACAACTCGAACATTGAGTGAGCGATTAGTCGAACTGAATCTTCTCATTAAGAACCGTAGACTCGAAGTACTACAATCGAAAAGGCAACTTTCAAACCTAGAATATGACCTTGAATTGATAGAGCAAGAGCTTCAGGGTAAAAATCGACCAGAGAGTGTTCGAGCTATTGATCTCGTCAGGAGTGAACTCGTAAAGCTTAGACATATCTTGGATGACTATCAGGATGTTTCTGAAACAGTGGCTCACACAGAGAACCAATTGAAGGACAGACTAAAGGAACTTGTCGAGCGTGTTGCAGAGCTGGGTGAGGAACTAGATGAGGCTGAGTCTGCTGTACGTAACATCAAGGAGCAGTACCACAATGGAATGAATGAAACACTTCGGAAAGTAGAGAAGGGAGTGAATGAGGTTTTAGGACGAGTCCAGTTTCCAGGGAGTGTTAGATTCGAACTCGCACTGAGAGATGGCAGGTATGGGGTTGAGTTCAAGTCGAGAATCAAGACTGAGGGTTTTGGTTCAATCAGTGCAGGTTCAGGCGGCGAAAGGTCTCTCATCGCAATCGGATTAATTTTAGCTCTCCAGGGTTTTAATCCTGCACCAGTGTACGTAATGGATGAGGTTGATACATTTCTAGATGCAACAAACACCGAGCTGGTCAGTCGATTATTTCATGATGCGTCACGTCGCAGTCAATTTATCATTCTCACACCTGCAAAGAGTACCCACTTGTTGAAACATGCTGACAAAATCCTTGGGGTTGTTTCACCTAATGGAGTGGATCCTTCTGTGATTATTGAGAGTCCTAAGTTCAAAGCGCAATAGGAGGCGAGGAATCATGAATGAAACTATGAGCCTTGCTGAAAGCGTGTTCAATATGGTGCAAGCAGTTCGCGCAGGTGAGATTGATCCGCTGGAAATGCGATTGACTCAGGCATACAAGAACCTCCAGGAACTGGTTGCCAAGATTGACAGGCGGATTGACATAGACGAGATGTTAAACGAGATTCTTAGTACAAAGGTGGATCGAGTGCAGGAGCTTGCACGTATTCTTGCTGCACCTGAACTATATGTCAGCCGACTCAAGGATATCTCAATGAGAAACCTCGCAAAACTCGTGACACCGAAGCAACCTGTCGTTATCGGACATCTTGATCACGAATCACTTGATGATGCCCTCAACCGAGTGGTGACATTAATCGATGCAATGCAGAGAGAGCCTCCTGAAGACGAGGTCCCGAAGATAGCAGAACTTCCCAATGGTTTTACACTCGATACAGAAGACTCCGTGTTTTTAGAGGACCTAGACAGTTTTCTTGCTACAATCCCAAATGGCGACAGAACAGAGTTTGATGACCTTGTGATGAATGAAGAGCTCGATCTTTTTCTGAAACATTTCCTTTACGTGGTCATCCTAGTTTCAAAGGGAAGACTGAACTATGACCCAGAAACTCGCGAAGTCTGGAGACCCTCAGTCTCCGAGATTGATATGACATAAAAAAAGGAGGTCTGCTTGATTTCTCAAGCAGGAACCTCGACTAGGAACTCTTGTGAAATATCTGACTCTTCATCAACTGGTTTTGATAAACCTGCGTGAAGATTCAGTTTGGAAACAACTATGAAACCTAGGAGTGAAACTAGTACAAGTACGAGAGCTGCGCTTGTCATAGGGGGTCCTGTTGCTGCGACAGTCTCCGCCCAGACTCCGCCAATAGTCATTCCAACAACTTGCAGAGCAGTAAAGACTAAACTTAGGAGTGAGAAGACACGTCCTCGAAGTTCATCCTCAACAAGCTCTTGCATGAGTACGTTAAGGGGAATAATCAGAACTACATCCACTGCACCAATAATTGCCCAAGGTAGCATAACTGTCACAAAGTCAAATGCAAGGACAAGTCCCAAGATCGCAATACCAGCCAAAAATTCTGCAAATACTACCAGATAGAGAGGTCTATCGATCTCTCTCTTGCGACTGAAGTAGACTGCCGCAGTGGCTCCTGAAGCAGCTCCTGCACTCAACACAAGACCGACCTGGACTGAACCCAAACCAAGCTCACCCTCTAGGTATGGCATGAGCAGAGCGTTCAAAATACCCGATGACACTGCAAGGAGCATTGCAAAGACAAAGAGGAATGACAGAATCGAATTTCCAATGACGTAGCGACCGCCTTGCTTTATCTGTGCCATCAAGGACTCCTTGTCATCTAGATCTCTATTCGGGATGAGATTAGTCCTGATTCCACGAAGTGCAAGTGCAGAGAAAAGGAAAGTTGCAGAGTTAATGGCGAACGCGAGGAAATAATCTGGGGCAAGGAGTGCAACGAGAATTCCACCGATTGGAGGGACTACCAACTGAACAACTTGGAATGTCATCTGAGAGAGAGAGTTCGCTGCTACTAACTCATCACCTTCTACGAGATTGGGGATTGCTGCACTCCTTGCAGGAAAGAACCATGCATTTGCAGTAGCATAGAGAAATGTGAGTAAGTAAACCCAATAGATTGTTGGCATAGATGTGGGGAAATAAATTGTGAGAGGAATGAGTAGAATTGTGATTGCTCGTACTACATCTGATGCAACCATGATCTTCTTGCGGTTCCATTGATCAATATAGACACCAATGGGACCAGCAAAAACAACAACAGGTAATGTCTGAGCAATGGCAAGAAGCGCCATGGATATGGCAGAGCCTGTTAGGTCGTAGGCATAAAACATGAGAGCAAGATATGCAATCGCTGTTCCAATGTTAGATACTAGTTGACCAGACCAGAGCAATGAGAAGTCACGATGAGCTAGAACTGCTCTGAATCCTTTCGGATCATCGTGACTTTCACTTTGAAGTTCTGTGACGACTTCGGTCATTCAGTTTATCTCCGGAAGTAAGCACGGGCCACTGCATCAGTGGAAACGACATTCCTTGTCTTCTTCCAAACTCGAGGAGTTCCATTGATCTTTGCAAGTGCCATTCGATTTACCTCCGATAGGTGTACGCATGAGTAATGGCATCGGTGGAGACCATTGCCTTGTTGTTCTTCAGCACAGATTTAGTTCCTGAGTTAGTTGTTAAAGCCATGATATTTCACAAAAATCACTGCTCAGATTTAGTATATATAGCGGAGCCACTTCATAGGGTCACAGAAAGAAGTCACATATTGTTACTACTCATAGGAAGCAGGTGGTAGAAAAATCATGACGAAGTCGATACTAATTGATGAGAAGACCTTGCAAGTATTTGCTCACTTTGAAGAGTTCTACTTCAATGCGTTTGGTCAACAGAAAGTACCAAACCCTGCTTACAAGAATAGACTCTCCAAGTTCTTCGAGATTATCAAAGAGAATCACAGCGAAGAGGAACTGGTTGTTGGACCAATAACAAGGGAAAACCTGGGAGATGCTTTATGTTTAGTTATATTGACAAGAATTCACGCTTTTTCAGAGGATGAACTGAGGGCGACAGTCGATTTCCTGCAAAACCCAGAACACAGTCTCCTGTTAATGTCTAATCATAATCCGTTTGAGATGCACGATAACGAACTTACAAGCAAGTTGGGAATATCACTGACAGGAGGATACTACAGTGGTGAAAGAGGAGTGTATACAGAGATCAGTGAAGATTGCATGACACATCATCCGATAATCGAAGGAGAAGAGTCTGAGAAACCAATCTCTAAAATTCTAACAAACACAACCTGCCGTATTGAATCAAAACTTGGCACTCCATTCATCTACTTGCCAGATACAATGGTTGGTCGGTGGTCTTCTGAAGGTGAGTCGCCACTACGAAATAGAATCTTCGGACTTGCTATTGACGGTCAAAAGGAGCCTAATGAGATTATCAAGGGAAAAGTAATTGTCCTCGGTGATTCTGGATTTTTAGGAGACAAGGATTCAACATTTCCTGGATTTGGAATGATTGATAGGGGTGACAATGAGATATTCATACAGAGGATGTTCCGATACCTCTTGGACTGATTGCAAAATCGTGGCGCTCTTCTGCAATTCTTCTAACAGAAACCCTCATACTTTAAACAACAACTAGTTTTGAAAGACTGTTGGACATAATGAATGAGTATGCTATCCTCATGAAGGTCCTAAGGAGATCTGGAGACCCCATTGGTGAAGGAGTAGAGGACATGCTTGATGCTCTAGGTCTACCAGATGACATAGGAAGAGAAACCCTATTCAGGAGAATGAGAGTGCTATACAAACGATTTGATGCCTAACAGATATTTTCCAGCAAATTCATCACTATGAAAACTTCAATATGAAGCCAGATTCGAGATGTCGATTGAAGATTAATTCTCCTTCTGTTCTCTCGATGTTTCTTTCCTACCTGAAGTTGGTTTGGCAATGTAGATTTGACGTGAAATAGCCATTCCTAAACACCAACCTGCAAAGAGTGTCAGAAGAATCAACCACCAGATAGGATCTACCAACCCCGAAACTTCATCGATTCCTGCGAGAGTATCAGCTAACTCACTTGTGATTAGAAGACACATGATGAAAGCAATCAATCCATAACTTGGACTGAACTTGCAATCCTGTTGCGAAACAGCGTCATCCCGGAAAGTGAAGTATTCGACTAAACCACCAAAACCGACGAAAATCAGTTGCAAGGCTATAAACATCATAAAGAGAGATGAATCTATCAATAGAAGAAGCAAGACTCCTGTACAAAATATTGCACAAAAAACGACTGCTTTGACTCTTTCATGTTTGATATCAAATTGCCTACTGGTCATGATCCCACTCAGGAAACACAATCTGTGATTGGCCTCTATTTTACCTTTACGCGGCGCGCTTCACACAAAGGGACCTCACACTTTATACAGGCTCAGATGATGATGAACAGTGTTTCAGATGAACGAGTATGCCATTCTGATGAAGCTCCTCACAAGAGCAGGAGACCCAATCGGCGCAGGTGTCGATGACATGCTTGATGCTCTTGGGCTACCTGAAGACATAGGACGAGATGTGTTATTCAAGCGACTTGGTGAACTCCACTCAAGACTTGAACCAGTTGGCCTCACCATAAAACACAATCCCGTGAGTGGTGTGTTCTATGTTGACACTTCAATCCAGTCTAAGATGCAAAAGGACGATTCTGTACTCCCAGACAAATTGGCGGCAACTCTTCTTATTGTCATCACTCTGGCCTATCAAGAGGGTGGATGGATTTCCTTTGACAGAGTAAGAGAGTTTCGTAAAAAGAGCTTGAGAGGAGTCATGGAGGACCTAAGAGATCTTCAGAAGCTAAACTATGTTGAGCTAGACCAGCCTAGTAAGCGGGTTCGACTAGGTCTTCGTGTTCCATTTGAGATTGACTATGAGGCATTCTTTAGAGACCTTGTATCTGAGAGTTAGCTCCAATTGTTCGGCCCCTTCGTTAGTTTTATCAAGGCACCATCTGTGAAAAACTCGGTCGGAATCATGTCACACAGACGTTCACTAAGATTCGCAAAAACGACCTGCCCTATCTGTGGCAGCAAGGAAGTCGCCCGTGACGATCACAAGGGAGACCTCCTCTGCACAAACTGTGGACATATCATTGTCCGAACAGAAACCAGATCTGTAGGTAAGTTTGACATTGCTCAACATATCAAGAGGAATGGAAAGATGACTTTCCCGATGCTCAAGTCAGCCACAGGGGCCTCAGACGACAAGCTCTTCGGTGTTTTACGAAACATGGTTGAGATGGGACTGCTCTCTGAGATTCAAGGACAGTACTCACTCACCAAGAAGGGAAATAGATGGTACCGTCAGAGGCAGGGACAGGAGTGGGGTTACTAGCCCCTGTTGGGGCAACACCCAAGCATTAGTGGACACTATTTTTCACGAAACAATCAGAATTCAGACTTAACCATAATTTAATTTTTTTAATGTCACTAAGAAATATTTAAAAATCCCAATATTCCAAGCGGAATCAGGATTCGATTCGTTGATTTCTAAAATCTTCAATCTCCCTCCTACCACGCGATTATCATGCTGGCTAAATATACCGGTATGATTCACACATACCGAATCGAATCCTATCTTCTTCTTACTATTCCTCCACTAGGATTCGAACATCATTCTTGGTGATGCGACGGACTTTGGGTAGACCTCTTCGCATCCACATATGATTCAACGTAGAGTGTTATTATGCTAAATCTTGGAACGCCTTTACGATCATCTCGCGCGAAGAATCAATATCCCCAATAACTCTTATCTCATCGAGGTTGATTTCACCTAGTCCTCTCCTGTGAGCCTCTTGGAGGACAGGCATTTCAGTTGATTCAAGTCCTACAAGATAGCCCCCAACTGCTTCGACTGCGAACGCGTCAGTCCCTATGATTAGAAGATTGAGCGAAACAGTGACTCTCCTCTTCCCTATCCCCAAGTAGCAGTTGGTGGCATCGAGTACAGCAAGATCAATCCCACCGATGGCCTCATAGATGTCAAGCAATGCTTTGGGGAGCTGTTTGTGGAATCTATGCTTCTTTACATCAGGAATCATACCAAGTAAATTCTTGATGGTAAAACCAAGATTCATGAGGTCCTCGAGTCCTGCATCCTCATATCTTCGCGGAACGTGTGTGCTAATGAATGTGTTTGGCTGTGAGAATATCTTGGGAAATGGTACACTTTCTCCAGCTATTTCAACATCCAACGTATCTTTGTCATCAGAGAGATTGAATGGAACCACCCGTTCATTGTAGCAGTCTTTCCAGATTTCTAGTCGTTTCAGTCCAGGACCTGCTCCGCTATCAGATTCTGTAATTCGAATCTCTGGCGCGTGATTAAACTTGTCAGCAATTTGTTGAACTGTCTTCACTGTCGAACAAATTCCAGTTTTAGGATTGTAAATTCCAACTTTGATGTAGACAGGTCTCTCTTTGGTGTTGAGATCAATCAAATCCTCAATCTGTTCACAAGCGTGAGAGAATGAAGCACTGTCAACCACGACCACGGTAGAATTCATAGAAATCACTGCTTGAATTCAAATCGAGCGTCTCTATTAAACCATAAAGGACTAAGCAAAGTGAGCGCTTACACACTTAATTTTTCTAATTTCCTCTAAAGTAATCCTTAATATACTATAGACCAATTTACCGATAGGGTCTGGTACAGAGGGCTTCAAACTCCCCTCCTAACCACGCGAATACCTACAAAGTAGGATACCTACTTTCCCTTTTTACCTCTGCACCGGACCTATCTTATTCTAATGCCTAGATGTCGCCAAGGGAATGGATTCTGATTCTAAGTTTCCTTTTTTGAAATCTTGTGAAAGAGTTAATGTGCCTTCAGATGATTGTAGACATGAGTTTTGGGACTCGTGAGAGGATGTTCAAAGTGAGTCTAGGAACTATGCGAACATCTTGTATGGCAGTCGCATTAGGATTAATAGTGCTGATTGTAGGATTCATTGTTGCGTGGCTGAGTGGACATGGGTATCTCCCTTTCTTACCACAAACAGTGGTCATGCTGACAATGATTTTTTTTTGCCTCACCATGTTACTTTCCACAACATCAGCAATGGCAGGTACTGATTACATTGTAAGGCAAGATCTCTCATCAATTCCGGATACCCCACCTGATGATGTGTTCAGTCGCGTCATTCGTGATTCCGTGAGTGGAGAAGAGAGGATAATTCAAGCGCACCCCAACTCATCAATCCATGAAGTATTGAGAGATGATTGGCCTTTCAGGAAGAAGATATCAGATGATTGGTACCTGATTGATGAGGATGGGAATGATATCACCAACTGGCCTATTTCAAACTGGGATGGTGTCGCCATTCTGAGATACAGAGATCAGGATATCTATTGATCATAGAAGAAACGTTCGTTTCATTCATTCTCCTCAGAAACATTGAAACCCACAGAGTGCGGTGGATAAAAGAGATTGGAAATGAGCGGCGGTAGACGAAGATATCCAGATAGTCGACGACGAAGAAAACTCCGGGTTGTGAAAGAACTTTTGCGAGTTGGGGTAGGTTCATCTATGTTGTACCTTGTTGCAGGATCTGAGAGAGCGGTCAAACTTCGGAGAGAGGATATGCAGAGATTGGAATATGATACTGGAAAGCATATCGAGGAGATGTATGAAGAGGAGCTTCAAGAGGGGATACAACGTTTGGAGATAGAAACAATCCCTCTGACAGAAGATGAGAAACAGATAGTCCGATTAGCCTCAAAGTATGTGCTTGCAGGTTATTTCATTCTTAGCGATTCTTGAGGTTTAGATTCAGGTAATCAATTGTTTTTTAGGGTAATGTATCGAACACTGTTCGGAGGACTGTGTTTGACTTCTGGAGAAATGGAAGGAGAGCCCGTTATTGATTGGACAGGTCTTAGACCATCTAAACGGGACGATTTCCAGATGTATGTGTTCGCTGTCCATGTTGCAGTGGGAATCTCAATATCTATCTTGAGTTTTCCCGGTGATTTACTTTCCTGGGATCAGGGAATAGGAATACTATTACCAACTCTTATCGGGCTAACTGGTCTTGCATATTTACTCCCGACAGGAATCAATTGGTATCGGGAAGATTTCTTACCCTTCGTAAATAAAGTCATTGAGATACCTAAACCTGAGAGTGATCGATTTCTGAGGTATCAAAGAGTATTCCGATTCATGGTCCTTATTTCAGGATATCTCGATATAGTGGTTTGTCAGTTTGTATATACATGGCTTTTTGCGATTTTCAGTCCAAACTGGGTGGACCTTAGTCCGACACTGGACCCAGAAACTGGTCTCATTTCCGGTGCTGTTATACTCTTCTTTGTCCTTTGGTTTATCTTCATGGCTTTCTTTGAATTCATTCTGAAATCGGTGTATCCTGATGCTAGGCGGCTCTCACAATTGGAAATGAGCATGACAAGAGCTACTAGGAAGACTGACGAGGACCAAGAAAACATGTAGGTGAAGAGGACTATCATGGTTGCTTACCTTGATAGGATGTGAGTGATGTTAAAGTAATAGTATCACTTTTTTATGACAAGCAGAGGTCCATCTATCTTAACAGGGGTCTCAGGTGGCAGGTCCAACAACCAGTCCTCAAGCTCCTCCATCTTCTCAAATCTCATTAGTACTGCTAATCGTTCTAATGGGAGAGTATCATATCGAGTGATTATTTTCTTCAATTGGAACATTCGGAAAGCTTCTAGCTCTGCTGCCTGCTCAGCTTCTTGGTCTTTAGAACGGTCAATCCATGGACTGTCCTTTTCAAAGTCCCAGAGTTCGACATTACCATCCATTGA
This sequence comes from Candidatus Thorarchaeota archaeon, assembly GCA_048882325.1. Lineage (GTDB taxonomy): Archaea > Asgardarchaeota > Thorarchaeia > Thorarchaeales > Thorarchaeaceae > SMTZ1-45. The sequence goes on from JBHLRS010000008.1 coordinate 71,633, forward strand.
CCCTGTGATGACATGTCGACCATCGGGAGTCACCACCATTGAGTGGACATTCTCAGTCGATGATAGATTCTGAAGCAGAACACCGCCCCGCAGTAACCATACTCTTACAGTGCCATCAGACGACCCCGTAATAACATGTTGACCATCATTTGTAATATGAATCATGATAATGGACGTATTATGACCTGTCATCGACTTGATCAGAGTGCCGGTTTCCAAGTCCCACAAATGAACTACTCCATCCTGACCGCCTGAAAGAACATATCGAGAGTCAGCTGTCATAGCAAGAGCAGTCACATGACCTGTATGGCCTTCTAGAGTCTTCAACTCAATCCCCAATTCAAAATCCCAGATCCAAATCACTCCAGGTGAATCTGAGGTTGGAGCTTTCTTGCTTCCGCAGAGCATGTGCCGCCCATCTGGGCTAATCATTATGGTGTAGATACCTTGAGAATGTTCTAAATATCTAAGCATGATTCCTCGATCTATATCCCAGAAGCGAGCAATCCCATCATCTCCGCCTGTCACGATATATCTCTGGTCAGGACTCACGGCAACGGTATTGATGTGTGCTGAATTTGGCGCAAGGGATGTCTTGAGTGATTTTGTTTCAAAATCCCATATCTTCACAGCGAGGTCCTTGTCTGCAATAGAAACGAGCTGTCTGTCATCTGGCATCACGATTAGTCCATAGACGGGTCCACTATGTCCAACAAATTTGTGAAGCTCTTTTCCTGTTGTGACATCCCAGAGGCGTATTGTAGCATCTTGCCCTCCAGAAGCAATAGTCAGTCCATCACTTGTGATTGCTAGTGACCAGACTGTGAACTCGTGACCTTCTAATTGCAGATTCGGGACTAATTCCCCGTCCATGTGCTCAGCTCCTCTCACATTGTGATGCAGCTAGTACAATTACACTTCATCGAACAAAAGGTTGTCGATTTTCTGAAAAATAGGGTAGCGGGTGGCACTAAGTGCCACCACATTTGATTATATACCTACTACTTCGACCTCGTGACCCATTCCAAAGTCAGCAGGTTTCATACTCTTTCGAACCGACCAGATGGTCATAATGAAGAGTATGACAAGAGCTAGCACTGCCGCGTAGAATAGCTCAACAGATCCACCGTTCTGTATCATGACGAGAACGGGAGCGAGAATCAGGGCTAGAAGGTTTACAACCTTAATCATAGGGTTAAGGGCGGGACCAGCTGTGTCTTTCAGTGGATCACCGATTGTGTCACCGACAACTCCACATTTGTGGCGCTCTGAACCTTTGCCAGTGTTGTGTTCCGGATCACTGGGTTCATCCTCGATGGCTTTCTTCGCGTTATCCCAAGCTCCACCAGCGTTAGACATGTACACAGCAAGTAGCTGTCCAGAAACGATGATTCCTCCAAGAAATCCTCCAAGAGCTTCAACTCCAAACAGGACACCCACAATGATTGGTATTGATACCGTCATTGCAGCTAGGGAGATGAGTTCTTTCTGAGCAGCTGTTGTAGAGATATCGACTGCTCTATCATAATCAGGTGGCGTAGTGCCTTCAAGGATTCCGGGAATTCTGAACTGACGCCTGACTTCTTGCACCATTTCACCAGCAGCTCTTGTCACAGCTTTGATGTTTACTGCAGAAAAGAGCCATGGGAGTGAAGCACCGAGTAGAAGGCCAGCAAAGACTCTTGGATCATCTAGAAAGATGTGGTCTACTGGAGGTACTAAGTTATGAAGTGCCACAACTACGAAGCTGTCGAACAGGCTTACTGCTGCAATGACAGCGGATGCAATTGCAACACCTTTAGTGATAGCTTTGGTAGTGTTGCCAACTGCATCGAGCTCGGCCATAGTCTTCATCGCAGTTTGATCGAAGTCACCAGGTGATAGTTCACCGATACCCGCAGCATTGTCGCTAATAGGACCATAGGAGTCCATTGCTACATTGTTACCAGTGTGACTAAGCATACCGATACCAATCAATGCAATACCATAGAGCGTCCAAAGGTTACCTACGACAAGATCGGACACTACTAAAGGTGCAGGGAGGATTGCTGTATTGATTACAAATGGAGCTATAGCCAGTGCAATAGGTCCAAAGAACAATGCCCAGGCGATGCCAAAGGTTGCAACAATAACGACCAATGCTGCAACTGTCGACTCGTAACCTGCAACAATTCCTGATAGGATGAATGTTGCATGTCCAGTATCAGCAGACTTTACAATTTCAATTACTGGAGGTTTCTTCAATGAGGTGAAGTAACTAGTAATCGGATTGAACGAGACAGCTAGAAGAACACCAACTGCTATGAGAATTCCAAAACGTAAGTCTCCAACATAAAACCAGGAAAGAATCATTGTAATAGTTATAGTGAAGATGCTTGATGCTTCATATGAAAGGAACATAGCTTTCTCTGCGTACACTGCTCTCTTTCTCAAGAGCCTTGGCCACACAGGGACCATAACGGTTCCTATCATTGACGAAATCACGCCAATTGCTCTGACAAATAGTGGAAACACTACAACTGCCAAAGGTGAAAAGAATGGAATTACAGTTCCAATTCCTTCGAATGCCTCGAGCATGTTAAGATATAGTACTATTGCTAGAATCAGAGCTGAAACAATAGTAACTTCATATGACTCGAAGATATCGGCAGCCATTCCTGCACAATCTCCGACATTATCACCAACCAGGTCTGCAACAACTGCTGCATTTCGTGGATCGTCTTCTGGAAGACCCTGCTCAACCTTACCAACAAGGTCTGCGCCTACATCTGCTGCCTTTGTATAAATACCACCACCGACTCGCATGAAGAGAGCCAATAATGTACCTCCAAGACCAAATCCTAGAAGTGCATCTGGTGCGGCAATTCCGAATATTATGAAGACGATGGTTCCACCAAGTAGACCGAGTCCATCAGTCAGCATTCCTGTGAAGGTTCCACCTCTGTATGAGATTGTCAATGCACGATTGTATCTATCTTCGCCAGAACGTGTAGCCTGCGCAACCCTAATGTTCGATTCCACAGCAATTCGCATGCCAAGCTGCCCCACAGTCAGTGAGAAACTTGCACCTACAACAAAAGCTATTGATCGACCAATTCCAACGAGAACCTTCCCCAACTCTAGATTATCTTGAAAGAGTCGTTCGGTACCTCTCTCAGGAACAGTAATGTAAACGGTAAAGAAGAGAAGGACTGCTAAAACTACAATAATGGGACGGATTGTCTTCAACTGTCTATTCAGATAAGACAACGCACCTTCCCTAATTCCGTTCCAGACCTTCTGCATCTGCTCAGTTCCCTTGTCCTGTTCAAGGACACCTTTCCTGAGCCACCAAGCATACACGAGACTGACAATTGCGGCTGCAATGACTGTGAGAATCATTGCTCGCTCAACAGGCGACATTTCTAACAAGAATGTGTCGAATAATTGCATATTGTCATTCACCACTTCAGGGGGATTCGAACAACTCTCTACAAGAGAGAAGTGAGTGTTGGCACACTACATAGCCCCTGTCGTTTCGATTTCCGCGAAGATGGCTCCCTTTAAGGGTTACTTTACGACGCTGTTTATGCAAATACATAATTCAGGATAAAGATTCATATTGAAATACCAGAAAATTGGCATAGTCGAATTTAACATTCGCCGTTCTTTCTATGAGGTATGGTCGATTCAAAGGAAATAGAGAAGGAATTGAAGACGCCAGTCTATTTTGATGAAGACACGAATCTTGAGATATTGGATGGACCAATTGCAATTATTGGATATGGGAACCAAGGAAGAGCTCAGGCGCTCAATCTCAAGGATAGTGGATTGGATGTCATAATCGGAAATATCAAGGATGAGTATCGTGAACAAGCTGAAGTAGACGGGTTTCACGTTTCCGAGATTAAGGAGGCGGCTGAGAAAGCCAGAATTCTTCTTTTTCTCATTCCGGATGAGCTTCAACCAGTCATTTTTGAGGAACAGATTAAACCAGCCCTCACGAAAGGCAAAGTACTTTGTTTCGCATCAGGATACAACATCACCTTTGAGACAATCTCAGTTCCTCATGACATCGATACTGTACTCGTAGCTCCGAGAATGATTGGAAAAGGTGTCAGAGAGTCATATGTCAAAGGCAGAGGATTCTACTCCTTCATTGGAGTGCACAACGATGCATCAGGAAACGCGATGGATATTGCGTTAGCTATAGCGAAGGGTATTGGGTCGACAAAACCTGGTGGTGCAGTCCTAGAGGTCACATTCAAGCAAGAAACAGAACTTGATCTTTTTAATGAGCAATGCTTTGGTCCAGCTTTTGGACAAGTCTTGACACTCGCTGTGGATGTTGCGATAGAAGCAGGTTATCCTCCAGAAGCTGTACTTCTTGAACTCTATATGTCAGGGGAGTTCGCATTCACAGCAGAAATGATTGCTAAAATGGGGACTCTGAAACAGCTTGAACTTCACTCGCCAACCAGCCAATATGGGAGTATGTCAAGAGGTATGCGATACGCGAGTCCAGAGATGCGTGAAGCAATGGAAACATCACTCAAGGAAATTCAAGACGGATCTTTCGCAAAAGAGTTTGCTACCGAGTACGAGTTAGATTTGGAGATTCTCAATGACATGAAGGAGATGGCACAAGACATTCCCATTGTCTATTTCGATAATGCAGTAAGAAAGAAACTAAGATTCGTAGATACTCAAAAGAAATAACGAATTGCTATAAGAAGAGATGGTTGGCAGAGAGAAATTAGAACTCGCCATTGAGGGAAATATGATTCTTTCCAAATTTCGAAAGACAATTTAGCATGTGGGAATACATGATAATCAATCGTCGTGGAAGTTGAGGTGAAGTAATGGTAAGTCTTCGATCATCGAGTTTTGCAGTTATTTTTATCATTATCATGTTGCAGGTCAGCAGTACTTCACCAGAGGTCAGAAGAGTTTCCCCGGATATAGCTTCACTCAGTGAAATTGGAAGTACGATTGTCATAGGAACAACAAGCGGTGTTGAGTCAACGCTGGATATTGCTCAGTCCTTTGATATCTTTGGATGGACAATGATATCTTGTCTTTCATCAGGGCTGGTGGAAATTCGACCTAACTCTACAGCAGCGGGTGATGACATAATTCCAGCACTTGCAGAGAGCTGGAGTGTTTCTACAGATGCGACTATTTGGGACTTCAATCTGAGAGAGGGAGTTGTTTTCGAAGATGGAGAACCATTCAGTGCAACCCATGTAAAATATACATTTGATAGGAATTGTAATTTGACTGGTGTGGGACTACTCACGCTAGATGGCCCGCAATTCAACATCGGGTACAATACCATAATCGAGAATGTGACACTCCTCAGCGAGTTTGCCGTAAGGTTCTACCTCAAAATACCATTTGCTCCATTTCTCAACCTTCTAGCTATTCCTCCATCCTTTATTGTTGATCCTACTTATGCACCAATAGATGAACTAGTCACCTACATTGGAGGAAATCCAAGGGGAAGTCACCCCTGCGGTCTTGGGCCTTTTCTTCTTGAGAGCTGGTCACGAGTCGGTGGAGTAGATAATGAGATTAGGTTGATTGCTAATCCAGATTATTGGGATGGTAGTTCTGGAGAACCAAAGTCTGATGAGGTTATTGTGAAGTTCTATAGCAGTGAAACAGCACTGGCAGCTGCAATGATGGCTGGCGAAATTGACATTGCTCACAGAGATCTAACACCTGTCCAGCTAGGCGCATTCAGAGAATTGGAAGACACAGAAGTCTATAGAGAACCAAATGCCCAAATTCAATATCTTTGCTTCAACCAGAATTTCTACCCCTTAAATGAAACCTTGATTCGACAGGGAATTGGCGCAGCTTTAAACCGAAGTCATGTATGTGAGGTTGTCTTCCAGAACGAAATGATACCGCTTGAGAGTATAGTACCTAGCAATCTAGAATATCATTATCCTTCATTTGCGGTTTATGGAGAGAACAACTACTCATTCACAAGAGCTGCTCTTCAGTTATTTGGATATAATGAAAGCAATAAGTTGAATCTCGATCTCTATTATGAAAGCTCTGGCCATTATCCACAGAGTGTTGAACAAGCTTTGGTATATGAGAGTCACTTGGAAAGTACAGGTGTCATCAATGTAGCACTTCACGGGCTTGAATGGCCTTCATATAGATTGGCAAGAAATGCGGGTACTATGCCTATCTTCACCTATGGTTATTATTACTTTTACAGCGATGCGGATAATTATGCATTCTTACCTTTTGCAAATTGGTTAAACATCGGCTATAATGAAAGCTATCCACAGGGGGGAGTTGATCAATACAACCTCTGGCTTGAGGGTCGGTCAACAATTACAGATTCGGAAAGAAGAGCAGCTTACTACAGTTTACAGGAGTTGCAAGCTGCTGAGTGTTCAGTCATCCCAATTTGGCAAGGTCATGATGCAGTTGTTGCAGGTTCTGACGTATCTGGAGTCTATCCCGATTTTTCTGGTCTTCTGAGATACTGGCTCTTAGAAACTGTAGATGCAACACCAACAATTTCGACATCATCATCATCCACAACGACAACAACCACCACTAATACCACAAACAATGGGCTCCCATTTGATATGATCACTCTGTTTGTTTCACTAACGTCCGCTGGCGTGATTATTATCATAGTAATTGTGATCATTAACTCAAGGAAAAAGTAACTGTATCGAAACTTCAGTATGAAAAGAATGGTGGACCGAGCGAGATTTGAATTCGCGCTTCGTGTGACTAACACAGCGAAGTCTCGCGACCTTCTGGATGCAAACCAGACGATCTGCCAGGCTGATCTATCGGCCCACGTCTACCGAGAGGATTTTCGGCTGAGTGTTTTAACCCTTACGCTCACAACTATTTTTCAGACACAAAATCCTCACGAATCGTATCAAGCCAGAACGGGGCTCCCTTTAGTTGGGAGGCTTCTTCAATCGAGAGTTCCTCGATCGTGACTTTAGACATGTCATCAGGGATGATGCCACTGACACCTGCAGGGTCTTCAATCACAAGTGTAAAAGAAAACTCACCCTCAATAGCTCGATTCATGTCAGCCAAAATCTTTGCACCCCTCGATTTCTCATCCGGCTTTTCTGCAAATCTAATTGCTGTTTCAACAACAGACATGGCTCGATGAAGCACGCCCTCAACATTAGTGATGAATGATTCAGCAGCAGGTCCAGGTTCTATATCAATCCCAAACTCTGGGAGTCTTAATGTTCCAGATCCGGAGCGGACAACTCTGGAACGAAGGAGTGCTGGAGCATCAACATGAAGGGTGAAACGTGCAGGTTTTCTCTGTTCAGCTGAAAACACATCATTATGACTGAAGTTGCATACTGGACAGTCCATGGAGAACATGGCTAGCTCGTTAAAGTAAGGAATACTATAGAGCATGGAACGGACTATGAGATTCGCCTTATTACACGAGGGGCAAACGATACCATGCTCTTCTTTGTTGGACATGTCAACCAACTTTGCTGGTGTTTGTCATCCTATAAGGATGACCGTGCAGACCCATAGTGTTTCGCTAAGTACATCACTAGAAGGCTCAAAAGCCTCTAAGTTCTTATTGAGTACAGACACGCCGAGACTTTGGTCTAGGACTAAGAGGATTCAGGAGCAGCGTACGCCATCAATAATCTGAGGTTTGCACACCATGGAGATAAACAGTCTGTATATCATAAAACGAGATACAGGGGTGTGCATATATCACAAAGACTTCACAGAATCTGCATTTGACCCACAGCTCCTTTCCTCATTCCTAGTAGCGATGACCTCGTTCTTCGATGAAGCAACACGCTCAGTGACCTCCCAAGCCCGCGCATTTGAGGGTGCAAACTACAAGATTGTGGTTGAATTCGGTGAATGGACACTCGGTGCAATATCAACTAAAGAGGATACGGCGAATGTTCGTACCAAGCTAAGGAGAATGATTAATCGGTTTGAGGATCAGTTCAATGTTTTGAGATGGGTAGACATTGATCTTGCAATCCATACTCGTTTTGAACAGAGTGTGATTGATGAGTTCATCAGAGACCGGATAAAACCAGATTCTGTCATAACTGTACGTGCAGAATGGGAACACTACACAAGACGACCTGATGTGATGTCGTTTCTTAGGTTAATTCCAGCAATATGCTCAGTCACAGATGCTGCTGATTTCTTAGAAGTTCCTGTTGAGGTTGCGATGAACTTAGCGGCGGAGGCACTCTGGGAGAAAGCAATCACCATACAGAATCCAGTAAAACCAGATGACATCTACCAAGCAACATCACTGACTGGTCAGAACTCTGAAGAAGAGGAACTCTCACCTGAAACTGCTAAGGCGTTGACTGAGCTAGATGGAGAAACTCCTGTTTCTATTGCAGCTGAAAGAGTGAGGACATCGGATATGGAGAGGTTTCTCAGAGATGTGGCTATCCTTGAAAGACGGAAAATGATCGAGCTAGTCACACCAGCTCATGCTGTCGCTGTTCGATACACTTCAGCTTTGCAGTCTCTTCTCAAGGCCTGCTCGAAAATTGTTGGAATAAATGCAATGAGAAAGGTCTTCTTTGTTTCGAGGGATGATTTGGTTGGTAATTATCCTTGGCTTGCATACGTCACTCTTGAAGAGGGCATTGACATTGAGATGCGAAGCTCTCTCACTGCTGCAACCATTAGAGGATCCATAGGACCTGATGTCCTGAATGATGGTTTCCGCGCAATAATGCAGTTCATAACTAGGAAGGTAAAAGATTTGACTGGAGCTCATCCGATGAACAGGATTATAGCTAACACGAGAGTGGAAATCCAGCAACAGTTTCCAAGCACAGTTTATGAGATTGAATGGGAAAACTTCGTAGTATGACGCGAATCACATCAACACAACATACAAATCTGGATTTCGAGCCCTAAAGAAGCTGAGCGTTAGGAGCAGGAAGCATAGTGTCGCAATCATCGGGTTGGAAATATGCAGCAATCATTATTTTCACTGGATTTGCTATTCTATTTGTTGCGGAGGTTCTTTATTTCTCAGGACTTCATTCATTCCTGAATATCTATGCAACAACTCTTAGTCCAATTATGGCATTCTTTCTTGGAATAGTCGGTCTGAATTTCTTTGGTAGGGAGTCACTGGTTAAAGAGGACAGATTCCATGCAATGAATGTATGGATGGCTTTGGGTCTGATTGTGTTTAGTCTTGCAGAAGTAACTGGGATTCTCATCAGAGTGACTGGGAATAGTAGTGATATCTACTTCACCATTGGTCTGGTCCAGATGCCTGCGCTACTACTCTGGTGCTTAGGAGTTGTTGGATATCTACGGTCATCAAACTCCGCTCTCGGTGTGTTTAATGGGGAGAGAATGAGTTCAATTCTGGTTATCTTGAGTTCTCTGGTAGGTCTTGCTTTAGTTGTAATCATGACTCTGATTCGTCCGGAGCAGACCATTCTCATAATATTCGTTTCAGTTCCAGTGATAATCGGACTCGGAGTACTCCTGCTCATACTTGGAGGTATAGTCTGGGTGTTGAGAGAAGGATTAATCGCCAGACCGCTCATACTTATGTTCCTTGGGATACTGCTGCTTCTAATCAGGAGTCTTTTCTGGGGAATTATCAACTACTCTCCAGGCTCATCCTTTGATTACATCACAGCCATTGAGGGATTTGTTCTCGTTGGAGCAGCCCTTGCGGTAGCTAGTAGAATAGATGATGTCTACTTTGAGGAAAGTGCGGGAAGCCCAGAGGAAGAAACAGCTGAGTAGTGGTTTTACTTCTCAGAAGCTTCATCTGCTGCTATTCTTCTTTCTATCATCGCTCGGACATTTGGCGGCAATGATTCCGGATCAGTCTTGTACTGCTCTTTCAACTTCTCAATCATCTCTGGACTAGGTCTCCCGGAGCCAATTGGTCCACCATGACCGATTGTTTCTTTCTTTCCAACATCTTCTTTCTTGTCTTTGCTCACTTTCTCAGCCTCAACCATTTTTTCTATCCATTCTCGTATATGAAGCGGGATCGAGTCAGGGTCACTCTTGTACCGTTCCTTCATCATATTGATCATCTCTGGTGATGGCCTACCAGAGCCTGCAGGACCAGCATGACCCACCATTTCTTTTCTGAGTCTGTCCTGTTCAGCTCCTTCGGATTTTCCATCAGAGTCGATCATTTTCTCTATCATGTCGCGCATCGGGGCAGGTATCGAATCAGGGTCCGACTTGTACCGTTCTTTGATTTTTTCAATCATTTCTGGAGATGGTTTCATTCCACCCATGTGTCCACCCATACCATGATGACTCATCCCACCACCCATTCCCATCATCATTCCTGGACCAGATGGAGAGAAGGTTTCTTTCACACCATGTTTCTCAACCTCAGACTTAGCGATTTCAGCAACTTCCTCTGTTAATTCTTCCACACCCTGGTGTGCATAGTAAGTGTCGTACAACGACTTGAAGACACCATTCAACGCAAGTAGTTCCTCATGTGTCCCTTGTTCGACCAAGTTTCCATGATCAAACACAAAGACCCTTGAAGCATTAGCAATTGTTGTCAAGCGGTGTGCAATTACGATGGTTGTTCTGTTTGAGAATAATCGTTCTTGAGCATCCTGAACTAGCGACTCACTATATGCATCCAGTCGGCTTGTCGCTTCATCAAGTATGAGTATTTTTGGATCAGCTAGCATTGTTCGTGCGATTGTTATCATTTGACGCTGACCAGCACTCAGGTTCTTCCCACCCTCAATGATAATAGTATCATACCCATCAGCAAGAACCTCAATGAACTCATTAGCTCCAATCTCCTTGCAGATTGCGTAAATCTCCTCGTCGGTTGCATCTGGACGACCATATCGGATGTTCTCGAATATAGTATCATCGAAGAGATAGGGTTCCTGGGGAATTAGAGACATTGAATTATGCAGAGATTCTTGAGTGACCATTCGAAGGTCTTGACCTCCAATGAAGATTCCACCTTCAGTAGGATCATAGAAGCGATTAACCAGTGAAGCGATAGTAGTCTTCCCAGCTCCTGTGTGACCAACGATGGCAACCATTTCACCGGGCTCGATGGAGAAGTTCACATTGTTCAATACTGGCGTATCTTTCACATATTCAAAACTTACATCCTGGAAATATATCCCATCACTCTCTTCAGCAAGCGGTTCAGCACCAATAGCATCAGAAATGGCAGGTTTGGATTCTAGTACATCCATAACACGATCCATTGCAGCCATCGAGGTCTGCACCTGAGTAAACATCATGCTGAGGGCTAATAGAGGCCAGAGGAATCTACTGATGAGAGAAATTCCAAGAAATACCTCACCAATTGTCAAGAAGGGCAATGATCCAACAGCCAGGCCCCCTGCAACAAACAACATTGCTGCGAGGGCAAATTGCCCAATTGATCGAACAAGAGGTTGCATCGCACTCATTAGAATCATAAATCTGAAACCATGCTGATATGATGTCTGGTTCAGTTCCATCATATTCTCGGCAAGTTCTTTCTCACGATTGAATGCTTTCGCCACATGAATCCCACTGAGGTTTTCAGCTATCTGTCCTGAAACAGCTCCAGAAGCTCTTCGAGAAGCTAACATGATTCTCTGACCTACTGTTCCAAATAATAATGTGATAAAGCCAATACCAGGGGCAACAACAAGAGTTGTCAGAGCTATGTAGGGATTCACCCACCACAAAAGTATGAATGATGAAACTAACATTAAAGCTTGACTTGAGAAATCAATTAAAACCTGAACTCCAGTACCAAGTTCAACGGTGTCTGAGGTCACTCTGGCTGTGACATTTCCACTCTGTTGGCTTTTGTGATATGATAGATCAGACCGTAGAAGATTTGAATAGAGATCCTCCTGAATATTCTGAACAAATCCAGCTTGTGCACCAGCAAGAATCCAAGTATTGACACTTCCCATAATCCAAGATGTAACCTTTAGCACGATATACAGTAAAGTCAGGAACATAGTTGTTTCAAACACTGGATTGTTGACAAGTATGGAATCAATTCCAAACGCTAGAATCAATGGATCAAAGACTGAAACTATAGTAGCCGCAAGTGACAGAACTGCACCAATTGCCACAATACGTTTGAATCGTCCAAGATATTGAACCATTCTGCCAAGCAGTACTCGAATTGGTCGACTTCTTTTCGCTTTTTCTCCTGCTAAAGCAGTCGGACCACGTCTTCCATGCATTGCCATTACAGACTGCCTCCTCTAGTTGTTGCAGTTGCGAGAAGCGTTTGAGCTCCCGGAAGTCGTTCAAAGATTCTCCTATAGTGCCCAGAGTCACGGAGGAGGGCCTCATGACTTCCTGAAGCAATAATCTCTCCTTTGTCCACAATTATAACTAAATCCGATTCCATCAACGTTCTCAGACGTTGAGTCACGGTGATACTTGTGCGATTAACCATCACTTCTTCCAAAGCCTTTCTCATCAGAAACTCAGTCTGAGCGTCCACTGCGCTTACTGAATCGTCTAGCAGGAGAATTTTGGGGTCTTGAATAATGGCTCGTGCGATAGCTAGGCGTTGACGTTGTCCACCTGAGAGTGTCATCCCGCGCTCTCCAATCATTGCATTATATTTTTCAGGCAGTTCAACAATGAACTCGTGGGCTTGTGCGCGTCTGGCAGCTTCTTCAATCTCTTCATCACTTGCCTCATGTCTCCCAAATGCAATATTATCACGAACACTCATTCGAAAGAGAAAGATGTCTTGCTCGACAAGACCAACAACATCTCGTACGTCCTTGGTCGTAACATCTTGAAGGCTGACACCTCCAACTGTGATTGATCCCTCGGTGGGATCATATAATCGTAGAAGAAGTTTCAGAATTGTACTTTTTCCACCACCAGGACCACCAATGAGTGCGACTCTAGAACCTCCAGGTATTGTGATGTTGAAATTCTTCAGAGCATAGTGGTCGTTTTCGCTATTATTATCACCATATTTGAAACTCACATTGTCAAAAACGATATCCCCGAGCCAATCGATTTCCTGGACTGGATCAGCTGGTTCGATGAGAATTTCTTTCCAATTCAAAATATCTACGATTCTCTGTGCATTCACATAGCCACCTCTCAGGATGAGCAACATTCGAGGGAGATGGAAGTTCATTCCTTCTAGAGCCCCAAGCAGAGCTAGAATTGTGACTAGTTCACCAATTGTGAGTGCACCATTGATAACTGCCAATGCCGCGTATAGAAAAGCAATGGAGGTCATCGCAACAAGTACCAAGGCGGGAATATAGAAGGAAGCGAGTCTACCTTCTCTTGTAATCGATGTTTCGTATGTCTTACTCACGTCATGGAACTTGGTCTGTTCATAATCCTCTTTTCCGAAAGCTCGAACAACCTCAATGCCTGTGAACACTCCTTGGGTTATTGCAGTGAGGTTTTCCATGTCTTCAGCTCGTTTGCGCCGAACTGGTTCAACAGCATTCGCATAGCGATAGGAAAACACAAGGTACAATGGTGTGCCAATAAGCATGATCAATGTAAAACCATAGATGGGGATAGTTATTCCGCTAATGGAGATGACAGAGATACTTTGGAGTGCAGGTGAGAAGTCAATCTGGATTAGGATGATTGCAGTTATTCCAAATGAGATGAAACTCCCTGCAAGGTTGCGTAAGGCTGGATTAAGTGAGAAACGTACCCATGAGATATCTTGCATTGCGACTGAAAGAAGCCGCTTACTGTCAACCTCGTCATGAAAAGTCATGCTATAGTCTTGAAGTGCTTCAAAGAAATCTTGACGCGCATCTCGTTCCCAGCGAAGAGTAACAATTGCCCAAACATATCCCACGATGAAATAGAGACCCATGTAAAGTAAGCCAAGTCCGATGATTAACCAGACATAGAAAATGAATTGTGGGGTTAGAGAAAGGACAGGTGTTATGCCATCCGGTTGAAGCAGTTCATTCACAGCCATACCCACAATTATCGAGGGTATTGTTACCAGTAAGGTCGATATGACTGTGAGAAGCAATGCAAAGAAGGTGATTCCCTTGTTTCTCATCAATCCACTAAGCATATAGCGAGCAGGGCTCTTTCTGATGGTGTGCCCACCATTGTTTCTAGCCAATCTATGTTCCTCCTGATTTTAGCATTTCAATGAGGGATGAGATCCGATTTTTCATCTCCTCGAGATGTTTCAGTAGTTTTTGACGATCTTTTGTTTTGAGAGACTTCACTGTATTTTCTAAGGATTCCAATGCAAGGTCAGTGCCATGAATATGGAAATGGATACGTTCAGAGGGGTCAAGTAGCTTCTCCCATATTCTTGGTCCAAGCCGAGCTTTGTGCCCTACTGCTCCTCTTCTCTTTTTAATAACCATCACCATATGTTCTCGACCCTGTTCGGTGAGACTGTAGGTCTTACTGCGGCCCTCTTGTTTTACGGTCACGATAAGACCTGATTCTTCTAGAGATGCCAATAGTGGGTATATAGTACCAGGACTTGGATTCCACTCGCCATCTGTCAACTCATACAATTCTTGCATGATTTCTGTTCCTGACATATCTCTCCGCCTGAGCAGTCTCGGAATAATATGACGGAGCAGACCTCTCGGTACAGACTGAGGCATCTCCAAATGATCACATTCCTTCTGTTGAACATCCTCGTTCGTCATGATCACTCTCAATAATATCGGATACGATTATCGAATGCGATATTTCTCAATATCGAATGCGATATAAATGCATCGGATAGGACATTCTGAGTCTTAGGGGAAGTTTGATAAGACCTCTACTGCGGTTGTAGCAAAATAGCGAGTGATGTAACCTTGGGAGAGAAGGCGAAAGTCAAGGAAACAGTTCGGTTGTACTCCAGAGTCTGGCAGTTACCAACTTATCGCCAGATAGTTTTCCAGATGATTCTACTCGTCTCCATTGGTTCTTTTGTTCTGAGTCTTGTGAAAGGTCTTCTGCTTGATGTATTTCTGTACTACCTAGTGATTCTGGGTGTACCAGTATTTGTCGGGTCAGGTTTGCTTTACCTTATTGCCACAGAAGAGAACTCCCCCTTAGATGGAAGAAGAACAGCAGGTCTTGTCCAGTTTGGATTGATATTTTGGATTGCATTGAGTATGATAGGAGGGATAGTGGATGCTGTCTCTTCTTCAGCGTCATTTGAGATCAGGTTCTCGATACTAGGAGTTTCGATAGCTTATCTCGCATTTGCTTTCTTGGTGAACGGACTTAGTGACCATCATCCAATAAGAAACACGTTTGCTGCGTTGATGCCACCTGTCCTTTGGATTGGAGTCGAGCTGGCTATTGCACCAATGAGCCCTATGATTCCTGAATTTCCATCCACTTGGTATATTCCAGTTGTCAGCTCGTTGATCATCGCATCACTTGTTGTGCACTACATCTATAGAGCTGTCAGTGTGCCCTTCGAGAGAGACCTGGGGATTAATGGTCCACAGCTCCTCAGAGCATTTGGTCATGACTATTTGGCGAATAATCCAGACCCTTTTGAGAAGATTTTAACGGACATTGCCACTATCCAAGAGATTCCTGTTGAAATCCTGATGTTTCGAGATGATGATGGGCCAGTAGCTTGTGGAGTCATTCAATATGTCCACCCAGGACCTTTCCGCGATATAGGTAGCAGCGATTTTCCTTCTGTCATAATAGACCACATTCAGGAGAAACACGGTATCCCTGCATTCATCATGCATGGTAGCTGTACTCACCAGCAGAATCTGACGACGAAGGATGATTATCCTATTGTACTCGCAGAAATAGACCGTCTCATAGAAGAAACTGAAGTCCATGATCTAGTATCAGGACCACACTGGTCTGATGGTGGGAAGTTCAAGGTGTGGAGTCTGTTTGTAGGAAACGATGTTCTCACAATAAGTACAAGTGCCCCAGAGTTCACTGATGACATTTCACTCGATGTGGGATACGACTTAGCAAATATGATTCGTGAACGACTTCCTCAAATCGGAGGGATTGCTGTCGTTGATGCACACAACTGCATTGATGATAAAGCTGTTTCCGTGACACAGGGAGATCCAGAAGCAAGTGAGTATGTTGGCACTGTGTCGGGAGCGGTGTTCTCCACAATTAACAATGAGCGGTCCAAGGTGCGACTTGGGATGCATCAGGTAATTCCTGATGACATCAGCCAATCTGAGGGCATGGGTTCCGGTGGTGTAATAGCAGTGGTCCTTGATTTTGGAGACCGTGAGATGATATTGATTTCTATTGATGGGAATAATATGGAACCAGGTTTCAGAGAGAAAGCTCAAAGTCTCCTCAAGGCACAAGGGTTCGATGATGCAGAACTCATAACAACGGACACTCATGTTGTTAACGCAATTTCTCTATCAAGTAGAGGATACCCACCAGTGGGACGGAACAAACCTGATACCACACTTGAACATATTATGACAGCTTCAGTAAAAGCAAGGGAACGTGTTCAACCGGTCAAGGTCGGTCTTGGTTTTGGAAAAGCAACTAATCTCCGAACTTTCGGTGAGAAAGGTTTTGACACTCTAACTCAAGATGTTGCGGAAGCGGCAGGTATAGCAAAAAAAGTCGGAATCAGAGCTGGCGGCGGATCAATCCTTCTCAACATCCTTTTAGCATTCCTATTTTGAGAATTCCACCCTTTCGATACAGGTATATGGCAAAATCTGATTCAGAAAATTAAGTTCACCTGGTGACAATGATGAAGAAACATGTCCTTGTCTGTATGACTGGAGCAAGTGGAGCGATATATGGGATAAGACTACTTAGAGCTCTCAAATCATTAGGCCATGAGGTCCATTTAATTATCAGTAAGTGGGGCGAAGAAACCCTCAAGTATGAAACAGGGATTGATACAGACACCCTCAAGAAAGAGGTGGACTTTTTCTACGATGAACATGACTTAGCTGCAGGTCCAGCAAGTGGAACCTTTCCAATAGATTCCATGGTCGTAATTCCTTGTTCGATGAAGACACTAGCTGGTATTGCTCATGGATATGCAGACAATCTAATTGGGAGGGCAGCGGACTGTAGTCTCAAAGAGCGACGGAAACTTATCATAGTCCCTCGAGAGTCACCAATGAATCTGATTCAAATTAGGAATATGGCTGCTGTGACCGAAGCAGGGGCTATTGTGATTCCAGCGAGTCCAGCCTTCTGGTCTAAGCCCACGACCATCGAGGAACTTGTGGACTCAGTCATTGAGAGAGTGCTCGCACATCTTGGGATTGAAAAAGAATCCGCAGCAAAATGGACCGGAGAATGAAGATCTAGTCTCCTTTTCAAGATTCAGTCTTTCTGATTTCAGTCCATATGGACTAACCCCAATGTAGTGGTGTACCACAATGCTCACAGATTACTGTTTCACCTGGAAGAGCCCGTTTTGGTAATGCTGCGCCACATTGAACACACTCGATCTTCTTTGGTGCAGTATCCCCGGTCTTAGCTTGATGCTTGAGAAGAACCTCCCTTAGATTCTCCTTCATCTCCGAAAGAAGCATTTCCATCTTGCTTTCATCATCGCTTGCCACAGAAACCTTCATGGTCAGATTCTCTTTTGATGCGGAACCAATCACAACAAATTCAGTTCCAGCTAGAGCCTTGCCATAATACCATGACTCCTCTCCATTCTTAGTACCGCTTTTTTCTCCAACAAACTTCACGCTTTGCTGTTCAATCACATCATTTACAAGATCCAACATCTCTTGAACATCTGCATCCGGTTCCATCTGATACTCAGCAGCTCTCTCTGTCTGTAACCGAGTTTCAAGCAAGTGCTCAAGGTCAGGCATGTTCATTGTTGAGAGATATGCATCTCGGGCTATTGAAGCATGTGCGGTTGGTATCTCCACCTTGCTGTCACCATGATTGTCACAATACAAGTATGCTTCGGACTTATCTCCATTTGTTTCAATATTTGTAAGATTCACAGCATTATGGCATTTGTGACATTCGAATAGTTGACGATAGAACCTCTCAATTACAGGCTCACTGGCGCCAACATGTAAGTGTCGATTGTCACCATGACCATTACGACATTCCATCTTTAAGTCAACAATATCATCATGAACCTTTGTTCCACGGATTGTCATCAGTGATGTACATTTTTCGCATTTAAGGCTCTCCTCAGTAGAAGGCATTCTATCTATTTGCTTGTCCCGTTCCTCAACATGCTTGTAAATACCGACAGCTACCCCCTTCTTGAAATCCCCATGAACAGGACAGACTAGCTTGAGTTCGACGTTATTTCCGCTGACTTTCGTTTCGACAATGTCAGTCACCATGTCACAATCATTGCACTTTATCACTCCACCAACTATGGCATCAATCGCCTCCTCATCCAAATCGGAAGGCTGAGAGAGTTCTACACTATGACCATTCATACAGGTACATTTGAGTTTGTACTTCATCTTGTCTAGTTCAACAGATCGGATAGACATCGAGTTACCGCAATCTCGGCAATTCAGCATTGACCTGACAATACTCCCCTCAGACATTGCTTCAACTATAGATTCAATCATCCAAGTATACTCAGCTGGGAGTTCCTTCTTCATTTTGCCATGTGCGGGACATGTCATCTCTATCTGAGCCTTGTTGCCTTTTGGCTGAGTTTGTAGAACTTGACATGGTAGTCCACACTCATCACAATGAATCAATCGTTTTACTGCTGTTTTAAGCACAGAGTCATCAGCTACTTTGGGAATGAACCGCATCTCCTTGTGACCATTTGGGCATCGTGATTTGACCTCAAGGATTCCCTTCTTATCTGAGATCTCTGCAGCTACAAAGACTTCTCCACACCGAGAACAGCTCAAAGAGTCAAGAATCGACTTAGATGTATTCAGACTACCCTGAAGTCCTGTAATTGCAGTGTGGTAGAACGCAGGTATTTCCCTCTTCTGAGGTCCATGAATTGGACAAATGAAAACATATTCCGCTTTATGTCGTCCTACATCTGTATTCATCAAGGTCATGGTTGAGCCACACTCAAGACAGGTGAAAATTCCTTGAAAGACTTCATGAGCCATACTATCAGCTTGATATCGTGAAATGTCTCTTTTACCCTTGTGACCATTCAGACATTGGCAATAGACGCGGAGTGTATGTCCTCTCAGTTCTCCAGCGAGAACATAGAAAGGTTCCTTACATTTCTTGCACGTGAAAATCGTTCTCTCCTCCACAAGGTGCGCGGTTGTTAATCCATACCAGATTTGCCTAGCTTCCTAAAAGGTATTACGTAGACGCCATCTGAGCTCCTATTGCAGATATAGAGCGATTGTGAGGGTGTGTGTACAGTATTTGCATCTGATGGGGAGTCGTCGTCCCATCTCTTCAACCTGCTCGATTTCAAGAGGCGCTCCACAACGAAGACAGACCCATGAGTCCATGGTATCAGCAAGTTCATCAATGGTTGTAGGGAGCATTGCTACATCTTCACCAAGTGCCTCAACCTTTACACAGGAATGTCGACCATTTTCAGGACCACTGATTAGGATGATGACAGCGACCTTCTTCTGGGTATATTTGCCTTCTGCATAACCCCTAATGGTTCCAACAAATTCGCCGCCGACAATTCGTTCTTCAGTGTCAACAAGGTGGAAATTCTTAGCAGGCAGTATCTTCTCTGCCTTTGTAAAGAGCACCTGTGCGTTCCAATCTAGAGTTTGTTCTTGTTTCGTCTTTTGGAGACTGCTTAGAACGAGATCGAACGCTTCGGATGTCTTCTTCGAAGGCAATAACAGATCGCAGACAGAGCGAATGAGATATGGCTCAACACTTACAGTGTGAAGCTGGTCCATGAAGTCGATATAGGAAACAGTTGCGATGACCTTACCCTGAACACAATCCTTTGTTGGGTAGAAGGTAAATTGTGGGCTTCTGTATCCGCCCACCTCAATTCTCGAGATTGTTTTGACACTTTCTCCAGCTAACTCCATGCAGTCCTGAGGGTATGCCACAATTGAAACGGTAACATTCGTTATCACATAACCGCTATCATTTTTTATCTTGACCTTGAAGTCAAACTTGCCACCAACAATCTCACACCCTCGTAATACTGCTATATCCGATTCCCTCGCTGCGGGTGCTGTTGATGAAACATCAAGAACATCAGGATGTGTAGGCTCTGGGGCTTCAACAGGTGGCTTAATTTTATCAGCCTGCAACTCGTTGTAAGCGTTTTGCATGGCTTCTGCGTGGTCTGGTGGGATATCGAGAACAGTCTTTCCATGTAAGGAGCAAAGCAAAACAACACGGTCTTCACGTTCGTGAGGCTCAATATAGACCAGCTCAAGAGACTCGTAACATTCTGGACACTGATACAATCGTTTGTACAAACCAGTTAGAGTTTCTTGATCTAGACCAGGGACAAACAATCTCTTGCTTCTGTGTCCGTTTCGGCACTCAACATCGAACTCAATCAGACCTCTACGTTCCTCAACATCACGAACATTTAGGGGCATACTGCACTTATCACAACTCAGGTTCCGTACGATTGAGGGCATTCGATCAATTTTGGATTGATGCGCACTAATGTGCTTGAAAACGTGTGGAGGTGTTTCTCGAGTCATGACACCATGTGTGGGACAGACTATTCTAAAACCAACTTTCTTCTTGGTCTTCTTTGTGTCAAGAATGTGAGTGAGCCCGCCACACTCTTCACAGGTCAATAGTGCTGCAGCTATCCGATTAACAACTGACTCATTCCAAATTAGGGGCAAGATTCTGTCTGAGGTGTGTTTTGTCTCAGGACAGATGCATTTCAATTTGTATCCTTGTTTGTTGTCTTCAATACTTCTGATAGCGAGAGGGTGACGACAGTCATGAGCGGTGAGAGAGGACTTCACAACCGCATCTTCAGGTATCTCGGAAACAGCTTCTTCGAGAAGACCCACCTGAGTTGCAAGGATCTCCTTCTTAGCAATACCATGAATGGGACAGGTAGTTGTTAGTCTTGCGGTATTTCCCCTTTTTTCAATCTCCGTGATATGACCTGGGAGACCGCATCTGTCGCAGTGTACAATGCGTTGAAGGATGTTCTTTAGCAAATTTATATCAAGGCTACTAGGTAGATACCGTGTAGCTTTGTGCCCATTGGCACATCTGGTTTCTACCTCAAGGATACCCCTACGCTGATCAATCTCATTGACAGCATAGACAAGTCCACACTGATCACATCGAAAAGAATCAATAATCGAGCGTGGGCTGTCAATATCAGCTCCAGCTATTTCTACATGAGCATGGAAAGCACGTGGAAACTCTCGCTTCTGAGGGCCATGTATTGGACAGAGGAAGATACTCTCAATATTATTCCCTTGACCTCTTTCTTCGATATGGGTCATGTTTGAGCCACATTCTGTACAGGTATACAGTTTCTTGAAAACCTCAGTTGCCATGTCTTGCGCTTGATTCTCAGAGAGTCTACGTACACTCTTATGGCCTCGTAAGCACTGGACATCCATAGTCAGAATCTTGTCCTTCATCTCAGCGCTAAGGAGATATAGAGGATCACCGCACCTTTTACATGAAAACACAGCAATGCACCACTGAAAGAGCGAAAGTTATCAGTGACACTTGATTTTCATGATACACTATTAAGGGAATTTCTGCTGAGTCCAGTGTGGATGTCCGGATAAAACAATGGTTTACTGATCGGATGCGTCTTCTTCCTCTACCTCGGTCTTTTCTTCCTTTGGTTTCTCTTTCTTCTTCTTCGAATCAATGAAACCTTCAATGTCCTTCACTATGGGAATATCAGCCCTTTGAAGTGCAAGGGAGGACCCATAGAAAATAATCAACACACCACCAGCCACAATAAAGAAGGGACGAAGTATCCCAACCAATGGTATCCAAATTATGTAATATCCTATGACTTGGATTAGTCCGCCCAATAGCAGACCTGGAAACGCAGATGTCACAGGCTTTGTCATTGCAGCTTGAACTGTTGTAATAAGTGTCAATCCGAAACCGCACACGACAATCAGGGGGCCTATGATTAAGAGAACTGGTGTATATAGACCCACTAGCCAGATGACGGCTCCAATTACAATCATTAGGAAGTTAGGTGCTGATGTTACCTGCTCAATCATGTCAATTGGCCTGTCACTCATTATCCTCACCAATACCGCACTGTACGCGAATGATATTATGTATTTTGTGTCAATGACACCTATTGACTTCCAGCCGCGTCAACACTTTCAAGGACTCGATCTGCAGACTTTTTCACCTTGGGTCGGTACCCCCTGGTTGTGTAGACACGGACAGGTTTCAGAATCCTTGAGAAACTCCTTGCCATTGGGCTGAGATCCATTGCATGCCAAAACTCGTAGCCACTGGACCCACGCTCGAACAGCACAAGGTCTTCAAATCCGAATCTTCCGGGATAGAACGTGACTGAAACTCGGTCTGGAAAGTCAACGTAGACGTTGCCTTGATCAATCCCAGCTTCCTCAGCAATCTCTCGCTCTATTTCATAAAGGCCATCTGCTGTTGCCAGTTTGTTGAGAAAATTTGGGTCAGAGATGGCTCTTGAGCTGGCCAGTTTAATGAGGTTTCTTCGACTAAAGTCGTCATGAATACTCTGAGCTGTTTGAAGCTCCTCCGTGTCATCAGGGTTGACGTTTATCAACTTGTGAAGAAATGATAGGTCATCGCACATCAAGAAAGATTCAGAATTCTCAGTCGGAAGTGAGAATAACTGAGATCCTGCCTCATCAAGCACCCTAAGAAGCATAAGCTCAGCCGCTCTTACTGTCTTGTGGAAGTAAACAGCTTCAAACATGTTTGCTGCAGCAGATAGGTAAGACTCAAGAGTGAACAAAGATCCCCGCTCAACTGCAATCTTGTTCTTGGCAATCCTCGTAGCAGAAAACAATCTCCTAAATTCCAGCTGAGCATATTCTACGCCAGCAAAGTACGAGTCACGCTCTAGGTCATCAATGAGTTCAGGATTAATAGGTGTGTGAATAAGGTCGATCCTAAGCCCTTTCATCGGGATTCCTTTATGGATGAGATCAATCACCTCGTTCTTTGTGAAACCATGTTTCTCAACCAACTCCCCTACTTCGGATTCCTCTACAATGATCTCTGCAATTCTTGGTCGTCCGATCCCTCTCACAGAAAGGTATTCTTCAGACACATTAGCCCAAGGTCCGTTGGTCAACATGAGCAGGAGGGCAGCCAGACGGCCATTGAGAACCTCTTCAACATTGGCACCAAGATATTCAAGGAAAACCTCCGTCATATGCATAAAACCTAAAGTCCGACCCATCAGTGAGATTGCCGCCCCGGGGTACACAAGAGAAGTACCTGCGGGTCCCTGAATATAGCGAAGTCGTTGACTGAGTCGTAAATCGATGATTTCCTTTTCCAATGCTGTGAGTGAAACGTATCCGTGGATAGGATCTTTGATTTTCGCAACTGTGGGAAAATCTGTGAGTGGCATTATTTATCCAACCGTTTTTTGGTCACTTAAAGTGTATAAAAAACCCTGAAATACCTACCCCTCCTTGCTTTTAGGAGAACCTTCATCAAGGGTTTTGCATCGGACTGAATAACATGAAACGGCTGTGTATTCTGAGTCTTCTGGTCCTTCTTTTACTCATACCATCTATACCTAGTACTAGTATCATTGTAGAGGATAGAATGACAGCCGCTGATGCTCCGACTCTAAATATTCTGACAAGGGTATACGGTCAAGATTATTCCAGTGCAGTGTACTGGGATGTTCTCACTGACTCTTACAGGAATTTTGTACAGAAATTCACTGAGAATGGTTCACGTCACATCTTGGACTATACAGCTGCATCAGAAGGAGTCAATATGTATGCCAGGAACTACATCATTCAGCAACTCAATGAACTCTCATCTGGGAGGATTGAAACTGAAACTATAGGGAATTTGCTCAATGTTGTGGGAAGACTTCCTGGATATCTTCCTGGTGAGAATCCCGCATTTGCAATTAGTGCCCATTATGATTCTGCAGCAGGTTCGCCGGGAGCAAATTGTGATGGTAGTGGTATAGCTGCAGTTTTAGAGCTGGCACGAGTGCTTTCCAAGTATGAATGGCCATTAGACATTTATTTCATTGCATTCAACGGTCTCTTTACTCAGAGCTTCATGGATGGAAGTCCACAGGTTGCTAATGAGTTCATGCAAAGAGAACTTGAGTTTCTCATGATCTACAATGTTGACACGCTTCTTGTTCAGGACCCGACGGTTCCCGTGGATGAGCGAATTCAATTTGGCTATGCGGAAGGACCCTATCATAATGGTCAGTACTGGGCTGATCTTGCTCGCCAACTGAGTAACAACATTGGTATGAATAGAATCGTACCGAAACCTTCCTCTATCTTTTACCTGTGGGAGCTTTCTGATCAATATCCATTCTATCAACGCGGGTTCAATGTCATGTGCGCATTTGAGTCCGGATTGGCATATGATGGGTCTTACCAGAACTCAAATGACCGGTGGAACAATAGAGACTATCTCTATAGTCTAGGACGTGAAACAACAGCTGTCATCGGAGCAAGTATTGCTTATACTATGAGTCGTGGATTGGGGCAGTCAGTCACGTCTAATCATGAGTTCACATTGGCCAGCGGCAGCATCGAACAGATCTATATCACGGTCACTACTCCAACAGTAGTGAATGTATCAGCTAGGTGGTATGGTGGCATCTCATCCTTCTACTTATTCAATCCATCGGGTGCGTTGATCTCAACTAGGGAGTACAACCATACTTCAGCCTGGGAACCTATGGATGTGCTTAACCGCCCTGTCACTGAAATTGGACAGTACACTCTGATTGTCTATAATAGTGATTTCCGGGTCGTTGGATATGAGGTCAATGTATCGATTGACACAGACATAGAGAACAATGGCGTATTAGATAGTAGGGAGTACTGGATAGACAGTGATCTCTTTAACCGAGATCAAGATTCAGATGGGTTGAGTGATGCAGAGGAGCTGCTTCTAGGGACCGATTCCAACCTTGTGGATTCAGATAACGATGCGATGCCGGACAAGTATGAAGTTGACAATGGGTTTGATCCTCGTGACCCATCAGACGGAAACGGTGATGAAGACCAAGATGGGCTTACTAACGCTCAGGAATACTCTGGAGGTCTGAATCCATTCTCTGATGATTCTGATAATGATATGATGCCGGACCTATGGGAATTGGAAAATGGGTTGAATCCCTTGGTTAATGATGCTGATTTGGATCTTGACCAAGACGGGGTCTCAAATCTTGATGAGTACTTGAACGATTCGGACCCACAAGAGCCAGAGCCAATGGAAATACCCACAGAGCTCTTTGTGCTTCCAGTGATTCTAGTTGCAGTGACCGGTGCATTTGTTTATATTCTCAGGCGAAAAGACCCTTGGACATAGAAGAGGTCAACATATGAAACGAGGATTCCCGATCTTCCTCATTTGTGCATTAATACTTGCGAGTCCAGTCCATAGTGGTTTCATTACTCCAGATCCTGCCTCTTCTAATTCATCTGTAGCGGAAGTCGAGTTTGAGGTTGAAAGAGTCTATGGTTCTGATTACTCACAACAGGTGTTTAATCTCGTTTCCATGTCCTCGTATCGTGATTTCATCATTGAGCTCACAGAAAATGGATCAAGAGCAGCAGGCCTTCCTACAAACCTTGGAGCGACCAATATCGCAGCCAGGGAGTGGATTATTGATCAGCTAGAAACCGTGTCCAACGGTAGGATCGAGGTGGAGGTTCTTGGTGACTATGCATCCGTCCTCGGCAAGCTTCCTGGCTACCTCCCGGTGAATGCACCAGGATTCATGGTCGGAGGACACTATGACTCAGTGGCTGGTGCCCCAGGAGCAAATGATGATGCTACAGGTGTCGCCGCAGCACTGGAACTTGCGAGAGTCATGTCAAAATACAACTGGCCCCTGGACATCTACTTTGGTTTTTGGAATGCAGAAGAAGTCGGTTTGTTGGGTAGTACTGAGGTAGCTCAAATCATGAAAAACAGAGAGATAGAGCTTCTTGCATATTACAATGTAGATATGCTCTTAGTTCCAGACCCTAATGCTCCAGCTGGCGGACAAGTTCTGATGGCGTATCCAGTTGGATTCTATCATGAAGGAGCCTATTGGGCAGAAATCACTAGAGCGATGAGCCAGAACTATGGTCGACACACTATCCAGCCAGTGATGTCCAATGCGTTCTCCGGATGGAGTAGGTCTGATCATTATCCATTCTGGCAACAAGGATATACAGCTCTTTTTGCACACGAGAGTGGTTTCATCTATGACTCAGCATATCACACACCACAGGACACTTGGAACAACCCGCTGTACAACTATCAGACTGCAACTGATGCAGTGAGAGCGATAGGTAGTGCTATGGCATTCACGATGGCCAGGACCTATGGAGAACCCACATCGCACAACTTGAGCTTCACCCTGATTCCAAGCCACGAAAGAAATCTCACGTTTGCTATAAGTACCCCCACCACGATCAATGTGACTGCACGATGGTGGGGAGGCGGGACCGCAATCAGGCTCTATGATTCTGGCGACGTCCGACTTGCTAGTATGATTGACGAGAATGCTTCACCATGGGAACATAGTCTGATCATAAGTCGTCATGTAGCATCAGAGGGACTCTGCAGACTCAATGTTGCCAATAATGGTGGCACAAGTGTCGGTCTCGAGATTAATGTAACCTATGAAACAGATATAGATGGGAATGATGTTCTCGACCAGGAAGAATTCTGGTTCGACAATGTCTACTTTTCAATGGACTCGGACCATGATACAATCAATGATGCAGAAGAGATGCTTCTCGGAACCCTCCGCAACTCAAATGACTCGGACTCTGATTCACTTCCTGATCCATGGGAACTTCAACATGGATTGAATCCGTTAGACCCGAGCGATGCATCAGAAGATAATGATGGAGATGGAGTCCTGAATCTATACGAATACATCTACAACTGCGATCCAAATTCTCCTGATACTGACCAAGATTCGATGCCAGACATGTGGGAGATTGAGAATGGTCTAGACCCCTTGTTCAATGATTCATTGGAAGACCCTGACAAAGATCAAGTGACCAATATTCAAGAGTATGAGGATGGGACTGATCCACAATTTGCAGAATTTAGACCAGAGCGCTTAGTTGTTCCCTCGTTATCCATTGGATCCGTGGCTGTGGTTGCACTTCTGGGATTCAGAATGGTCCGCCGAAGACCATAGCGCATCCCTAGATATACAACTGCTAAACATTCAAATTTAGTATCGACAACCGCATTTCACCGGGACCGGTGAGAAGTTATTGTATATTCCAAGTAGGAGGTCACTTCGGCTAGTCGAAATTCAAGAAAGCGTTCTACCTGAGGATGAGTGGCTAATAGGAGTGTCTGATCTTGGATATTTCAAAGGCGTAGGATATTCTATGCCCATAATCAATGGTGAAGCAGAGGATGAATCTTCCAGTCTCTATGCATTTCTCCCTGGCTTGTTCTATTGTTCTTCACAACAAACGTCCGTTGATGCAGTACTTATCGAAGTAACTCACAAAAGCATCTCCGGAGTGACACTTCCCAGCTTCCGACCTGAAGATGTACGAACCTTCGATGTTGGCGGCGGGATTATTCTTGATGAACAAGGGAGTATCAAACCAGTTGAAATCACGATTGATACTCTTGGGAGTTTTGGAGTAGAGGCATTCCTGAAGGACTCTTTTATTGACCATGACACATTCAGGTTCAGTAGAGAGATTCAAATAGCATCGAATCTGGCTGAACGGATTCCCTTAAGCGACCTCAAAAGAGCATATGTTTCGTCCTCCTTTTTACAGTCAAGAATAACAAAACTACTTGATGACATCGAATTCTTCGGACTCAAACCTCGAATGAGAGTTTATGTTAGAAACCATAACCATCCGTATGGCACAGTTGTTGAGGTGAAATATAGAGGGCTTGATGACCAAATCGACTTTGACACCGGAACAAGCCTCAAAGTTCCTGATGACGAAATAATTGAGAAAGAGATTAGCAGTCTATCCTTCTCTAAGATGGTTGACTCAGGTGTCGAGATCGATGTAGAGAGAGCTATCCTCGATATGCTGCTTTACATCAGGTTTGAACTGGAGGGAAGTGTAACTCATCAAGATGTCTTGAACAAGTTGTTTGAGGAGGGTGCTTGATGAGTTCTGAACTTCAAGAAATTGTTAGAGTGGTCGTAGAGAACCTTCATCAGACTTGGATTTACAAAGCCATCGAGGAATGGAACAGGAAAGACGCACTTGAGATACGAAAAGAGCTCGGACTAAGAAGTTTCTCGATCACATCATCTGACCCGTTAGAAATGTATCAAAGAATCAAGAAGCATCTGCTGTCAAAAACGTTTCACGATGATGAAACACTTCATTTTTTGATGGACGCACCACGATGGGCTGGTTTCAAACTTAACAAGGATGAGTTTCAATCCGGACAACAGGTCATCGGTGCAGCAAAAGATGAGGCAATAGCTCTACTCTGGTTAATGGCAATCCCAAAACTCATCATTAGTCCGAAAATGCAACCCCAGGACTATCCTGTTAATGGCATCATGGCGTTCATCATGAGTCTGATGGAATCTGATGAATCACGTAAAACTCTGGTGAAATCCATGGCTCAAGCAATGGAAACAAGGGGTATACCTGATATTGTATTTGAGCCCAGTCCGATTGGAAGAGGATACTCAATCGATGAAACCATGAGAGTTCCACGACTTAGGTCCCTGTTAGCAATGGTGATAATGCGTTCAACCGGTTGTCCGTTTGATTTGGACCAAGTGTTCACGCTTGATGAAGAGGAACTTATTGAAGAAACATCAGCATACATAGTCGCAAATCAGGCAAGGGCTATGTTGAAAAATCAGATTACAGGGATGGGAGCTCGAAAACCTTTCGACTGGCCACTCATTGGAAATCCAAATATCTGTTCCAAATTAGTCACAACATTAGAAGTGTTCAGGCAATATGCAGCAAACATGAAGACATGCTCATTGTATATGTCAGAAACAGCTGAAGGAAAAGAACCTTGGACTAAGCATCAGTTCGTTTCATACCTACTTGGTGAGTTGACAGATCACTACTCTGAAATTCATCGGGTTCTCCACGGAAGAAGTAAGAATATCGAACTCGACCACTTCATTAGACTACTAACAGGGGAAAACATCGAGATTTCCAAGCGAATTCTAGATTCAAGTGATCCTGGTACTACATTATT
The DNA here is from genome assembly GCA_048882325.1 of Candidatus Thorarchaeota archaeon. Taxonomy (GTDB): domain Archaea; phylum Asgardarchaeota; class Thorarchaeia; order Thorarchaeales; family Thorarchaeaceae; genus SMTZ1-45. Next base: position 100,874 of record JBHLRS010000008.1, read on the forward strand.
CGAAGAGTTGGCAAACTATAAACAAAAGGCAAGGATTGGCGATAAGCCCAAGATATCTCCCGAACGCCGCTTTAGAATCATCTTATCATCTCTTGCCCAAAGGGTCTCAGACGACAAAACGGAGAAAATCCCTCAAGATGAGGTCATTGAGCAGATTATCGAGGCATTCGATGCCATTATTGAGATGGTTGAGAGCTATAAGACATCGCTTGGCGAGGAGTCCGAAAGATTCGCGCAAGCCCTGTGTTTTGAAACAGCATATCGGATACTGCAACTTCTTGATGTTGGTGAAGCAATCATGGATGTTCCGTGGGTTTCGAGGTTTATTGCGGAAGAGTCAGCTCGTTCAGACATCGCAACTGGAGACATTGACCAACTTGATGATGAATATCGAATCAGACGAATTGTCTCAGCCTATGCAGGTGGCCTCACATACCTGTTTCTTCAGAGTTCCAAGGAGTAGGAGTTCTTACTTGTAAAGGAATCCTCATAACTAGGATAAGCTCAGCAATATTAACATGAGAACCGGCCTGCTCATCTTTGTATTAGTCTTCTCTCTTTTTGCTCCTGTTGGGAGTTATGACAGTACTGATTATGAGCGAGCAAGATCTCCAGCACAAGAAACTAGCGAGTCACTAAATCTACCACGTGTGTACGGTGAAAATCTCGCTCTCGATATCTATGGAGCAGTGTCATACTCGGGATATCGGGATTATGTGAGAGAGTTCACAGAGAATGGTTCCAGATGGGCACTGGACCAGTCAATGGCTGAAACTGGAATAAATCGAGAGGCTCGACAATACATCCTGAACAAGATGATTGAGCTCTCGGATAGACGTATTCAACCGGAGGTTGTTGGAGACCATCACAATGTGGTTGGAAAACTCCCAGGATATCTCCCAGGAAACAATCCAGCCATTGTTGTCACAGGTCATTATGACTCGTGGTACATTTCAATAGGTGCAAATGAAGGTGGTTCAGGCATAGCTACAATACTTGAGCTGATAGAACCACTCTCGGCATATGAATGGCCTTTGGACATCTATTTCATCGCAATGAATTCCCGTTATGCTCAATGGGGACCTTTTGGAGGAGCAGAGATCTCTAACTACTTCTTCAATAATCAAGTGGAGATTCTTGCGATGTACTGTGTTGAGGCTTTGCTTGTCGAAAATCCCTATGCAGAACCTGATGAGCGTGTGTTCATGACTTACCAAGTCCTTGGTTCCAACAACTATCATATGAGTCAATACTGGGCAGACCTTGGGAGAGTGATGAGCAAGAATTATGGTCAAAACTACATCAAACCATTACCACACACCGATCTCTCTGTCTGGGATTCGTCTTGGTATGAACACAATGATTTCATTGAAAGGGGATATATGAACCTCGTAGTGCCCTTCGAATCTGGATATGACTATGATGATGCGTATAGAACTCCTGATGACACTTGGGTCAACATAGATTATAGATATCAGCTTGGAACAGAAGTTACAGGAGCCATAGGTGCTAGCATTGCCTACACCATGTCAAGAGAGTTTGGAAGTCCAATGGAACATGATCTTTCACTTGAAATCGGGATTTTTCGGTCAAAAACTCTATACATCCCAATATCAACTCCCACTACAATAAACGTGACGTCGAGGTGGTTTGGGAGCACAACATCATTCACTCTTCTCGACCCAAATCAATCAGTCGTTGGATTCAAGGATTACAACCACACCTCTGCATGGGAAACCACGGATGTCTTCTCCAAGTCTGTTTCTCAGAAAGGAATCTATAGACTTGTTATTGAGAACACAGGAGATAGTTACCTTGGGTGTGAGCTCGAATACTCCTACGACAGTGACATAGATGGAAATGGAGTACTAGACAGCCAAGAGTATTGGCTCGATACAGCCCTCTTTGACCAAGACTCTGATCTTGATACGATCAGCGATGCTCTTGAGATCATCTACGGAACTGATCTGAACAGTGTGGATTCGGACTTGGACTCAATGCCAGACAACTATGAGATAGAATACGGATTTGACCCGAGAGACCCCTCTGACGGTCAAGAGGATGCTGATGCAGATTCGCTTACAAACGCTGAGGAATACGTTTTGGGTCTAAATCCATGGCGAGCGGATTCAGACTATGATAAAATCCCAGATGCTTGGGAAATTGAGTATGGACTCAATCCGCTAGTTAATGATGCACTGAGTGATCCAGATGCGGACGGGAAAACGAACTTGGACGAGTTCAAGGATGGTACAGACCCATTCCTTGCAGAGATTCGAAAGGAGCCATTACCGTGGTTTATCTTGCCTGCTATAGCAGTGGTTTCTTTCATCGTCATCATGGGGATCGTAATGTGGCGTGAATCAAGAATAATGGGATAGTAGAATACTACCGTTTCTCCTTGGTGTATTCAATGGTGACCACTGTGATCATTTAATCCAGCTTGTTATGTAAATGTCCTCATGAGCATGTCCCATCTGTGCTGGATGAAGTCCTCAAACTCCTTGATCTTCTTATCATCTCGTTTGGGTCTGAAGAGATGTGAGAATCGTCCTTGCATCTTTAGGAACTCATCAATGGGCTTTCTCTTCTCTGGATCCTGGAACCTCTTGCTGCGCGGACCCAGAGTGAACTGGTCGCCAACACGCTCCCACTGTATCCAGTAACCGGTCTCTACAGCGAGTTTCCCAATTTCTACTCCTTTCTCAACCGGATAGTTCCAAGCTTGTGGACATGGGAGAAAGATGTGTCCAAACTTCGGACCCTCAAACTCGCGAGCTTTCTTGATTTTGTCAAAGAGGTCTCGAGGATAGGAGGTATTTGCAGTGAACTGATACACAGGTTCGTGGGCCGCCACTATAAAATCAAGCATCTTCTCTGGTTCCGGCTTACCAAACCATGTCGTTGTTGTCTGAGCATGGAGAGGAGTTGCTCCTGAACGTTGAGTGCCAGTATTGCTGTACACCTGATTGTTGTAGCAGATGTATAAGAAATCAGTTCTTCGTTCGAACGCGCCGCTTAGGGCTTGAATACCAATGTCGAAAGTCCCACCGTCACCAGCCCAGACCATCACCTGTGTGTGATCATTACCCTTTGCTTTCAATGCGGCTTTCACGCCAGAGGCTGTTGCCGCTGACGCCATGAACGCAGTGTTTAGGACGGGGACTCCAAGTCCGCTCTTTGGCCAGAGAGACTGAACGACACTCGTACAACAGGCTGGAACAACTTGGATAACATCACCCTCCAGTGCCTTGTGGGCATGTCTGAGGGCGACCATGTCTTGGCACCCAGCACACGCAGCATTACCCTTCAACACGTATTCTTTGAGTGGCATCTCTTTCGTAGCTACCATGTTTATCACTCCTTCAGATCATTCCAGGTCTCTTCAGGACCTATTTCTCCGCTTTCCACAGCTTTGTATGTATCCAAAATCACGGCCTTGATGTCGCCAATTGTCATGTCACGACCACCGAGACCTCCGATGTAACTCTTGACCATTGGACGGTGGTCGGTGTGATACAGAGTCGATCGGATATCATTCGCAACAGGACCGCCAAACCCATAAGAAACCCCACGGTCAAAGCTAGCAAATGCTTTGACCTTACCGCCAAGTTCTCGAATCTTGTCGACAGGGAAAGGTCTGATCATCCTGATTCGTGCGTTCCCAACTTTATATCCTTCTTCTCGAAGCTCGTCGATTGCATCCTTTGCTTCAGCACCCATAGAACCTTGAGAGGTGAAGATGACTTCTGCATCATCACATCTGTGACAGTCAATGGGACCGCCAAAATACTTGCCAAACAGCTTCTTGTAGTCCTTCTCTATCTCCTCATACACCACGAGGGCATTCTTGGTTGCCTCGTGCATCATGTTTCTAAACTCACCATAGTGCTCTGGAAATACAATATTGCCATGACTAACGGGATTCTCAGGATCCATCACCCAGTGTGGTGGTGTGTATGGAGGAAGGAACTTGTCCACTTCCTCAGGCTCAAGATTGTCGTATGGAGCAACAGTGTGGCTCAGCACAAATCCGTCTGAATTGACCATGACAGGCATGAGAACTCGTTCATCCTCAGCGAGCTTGAATGCCTGAATGAGTGTGTGATAGAGTTCGTCAACACTAGCTACAAAGAACTGAATCCAGCCAGTGTCACGCTTTGAGTAAGCATCATCGTGTGTCACATGTATATTCCAGCTTGGTGAAACCGAGCGGTTGACATTGTTCAGAACAATTGGAAGTCTTGCAGCAGCCGCCCAATGTAAAGCCTCATCCATTAGGAGAAGACCATTGGATGAAGTAGCTGTGAATGCTCTAGCTCCTGTGGAACTGGCACCAATACAAGCAAACATTGCAGAGTGCTCAGACTCAACACGAATGAACTGACCCTTGAAGATACCTTGTTCATTCAGGAGCGCGACCTGCTCAGGGACAGTAGTGGCTGGAGTTATCGGATATGCTGCAACAACTTCAACACGAGCTGAGACGACCGCTCGAGCCGCAGCATAGTTTGCACTCATGATTTCGGTCTTCATATCTTCCCCTCCGCTCTTCGTTCTGTGGTCAGCACCATCTCGATGCACTTCTTCGGGCACACCTCTGCACAGATTCCACAGCCCTTGCAATAATCGAAATCCCAGACAGGATAGCCTTCATCATCTATGCTGATAACCGCCTCAGGGCAGTGCAACCAACATGTACGACACTTGTTACACTCATCATAATTGACCACAGGATCGAAGGTCCTCCAACTACCTGTCTTCCCTGTCGCCCCAATCGAGGGTTTGGAATAAGATGTCTTTGGCATGTCCTTCTTACCTGTTGGCTCAGTATTGACCTCGTTCACCAAAGGAAACACGTCCAGCGCGAGCTTCACCGTGCTCGTCCTACGGCCAAACAATTAAGCATTTGGATGTGGTTTCATTCTCAATTCGGTTGCCTTATCTAGTGAGAAGCTAATCTGGTCATGTGACTCATACGTAAGTGAGTTGATGTCTATGGAGTTCTCAATGACTCTGGTTCAGATGCCCTGTGTAGAAGGAAATCGAGAACGTAACTTTCGAAATGCACAACTCATGCTCGAAACATACAAACCTGGAAAGGGTGTACAGTTCATCCAGTTTCCAGAGCTATTTGCAATTGGTTTTCGCTACGAGGACTATAAGAAGGAGGGATCGGGAGTTCCTGGACCCACGACAGACTTCTTGTCATCAGTAGCAGAAGAGCATGGAGCATACACAATTGGTACGGGGATTGAGAAGAGTGGTGACAAGTTCTTCAACACCCTTGTACTTGCAAGACCAAACGGAGAGGTCCTAGGAATTTATAGAAAAATGCACCCATTCCAAGAGGAACGAGATGTCTTCAAGGGTGGTGAGAAGATTACTATCTTCGACTGCTCGGGAATAAAGGTGGGAGTCCAGATCTGCTATGACATCAGATTCCCTGAAGTTACAAGAAAATTAGCACTTGAGGGAGCTGAGCTGGTGTTAGTACCTGCAGCTTTTCCGGATCCCCGCAGCGAACATTGGAATACACTAGTCCGGGCAAGAGCAATCGAAAACCAGCTCTATGTGGCGGCTGTAAACAGGATAGGCTTAGCCTTCGATGGAAAAACATACTTCGGTCACAGTCAGATGGTTGATCCATGGGGCGTAGTTCTTAGCAGACGAAATTCTGAGGAGCGTTTGATAACAACCGAGGGGAACACGGATATGATCAAATCTGTGCGGTCTCAGATAACCTGCTATGCTGATATTGCACCATTGGGTTATGACAGAATTCAACGATTTGAGAAATGAGTTCAGGAACACAAGCATTAAGTGAGGGGCACATTCTGAGTAGAGGGAGGAGTATCAGGTGGATCAATCAGACCTAATCAAGGATGCAGTTCGTGACTGGTTCTCACGGGAAGGAACCAAGGTAGAGACCATCTCAAACCCTAGAGCTGAATTTCTGTTCAAGGTGAAGTTTCATCGGTTCTTTTTCTCAGTGATTCGTCCGAATGATCAGAGATATCTCCAGATAGAGTCACAGGTCATGATCTCACCACAGCATCAGAAACTTCTTACAGTCGAGAAGATGCGCTCGTTTCAAATGAGTGCTATGAAGTTTAGTTTTCAGGAGGGTCTCACAATGGGTTTCATTCAACCCAGACCCGGCCAACCCGGACCTCAACCTCCCGGACCAGGATTTGTGATTTCTGACAGGATCTATGATGACGCGTTCAGTGAAGATAGACTCTGGAAAACCATGAGAAAGCTCCATGGTGCAATTGACATGGTGATCACAATACTCAATGAAACAACTGGACAACCTAGTGTCAAGCCAGATGATACTGCTGACGCTGGACCTTCATACTACACATAATAGTGACGAGCTCGACGTTTTTTCGATGCTAGTACATAGTAGCTCTCTTTTTCAAACAAGAGGAAATAAGTTTAGGATAACTGAAACAGCCAGTCAGCTGTACCGCCGTTTGCGCGGAGTGAGTTCGCATGAAACGAGTCCCTGTACTTCTGGTAATTATGGTGGCTTTACTTGTAGTCCCACCCACCGCCCATAATTCACCTACATCAATAAGTGATGAATCAGCTCCCCTACAGGGACCAGAAAACCCCTTTTCTGTTTCGTCTGCATCAGGTAGTGGTGACGCAAGGACTGCAGTCAAATTTGCTTCTCGTCAGGTGACAGGTCTAACTCTGCCGATCACAAACTCATACACAAGTACAAACACACATGCTGGAGCAATAGATCTCTTAGGTTATCTGATTCCTGGTTGGAGTCTATACAAGGCTGAGATGGAAGTTGATTCTATGACAGCTGTGGCTGAACGTGAAACAATGGGGATCACACCTTCGACCTACATCATCGTACAGAATAGTTCTGGTCTTGTCACAGATGCCCTCTACCAAGAGTTTTACAATCAGCCGCATGATGGGAAGTTAGAGAACTATACACTCTCTTACATCTGCACATACTATTCAGCGTCTCTTGGTCATGCATATCTTGGTGTGCGAAGTGACTATACTGACCCTCAGACAAACATGACTAGCTGGCTGACCCCCTTTACTGTCAATTTTATTGATACTGATGTGACGCATGATGTGTCCAGTGATAATGCGATACTTAGTACAGGGACCAGTTACTATGTCGTGATAGATGGAACTGGTATGCAGGGCGTCTATGCTGGTGGTTGGTGGTTCAATACTATTCATTGGAGTGCAACTAGTTCGAAATTGGGGCTTGAAACAGGTTATAATCTGAGGAACGATAACTGGTATATCTATGAGGGTATCCAGAGGCGTGAAGCAGAGCTCAATTACACATACACTCCATGGAACCAGACCTCCAATTCAGCACTCATGTATTCAACACCAGATCAACTCTCTCTAAAGGGTAATTCGACAGATATGCAGGGAAAATCATGGGTGTTCACAGATCCAGCAAACATCACTAGGATCGAGTTCAACACAAACCAGTCCATCAGTCTTGACTATAACATGACACTCTGGTACAAGCAAGCCGCCACTACCACACCAAGCTGGAATATTCCATCAAGTGGAGCGAGTGTTGAGTGGAGTGTAGGAACCACCATCGTTTATCCGGGAGTCACACAAGCCAATTACCTAAACTTCTCAATTCCAGCTACGTGGGACCCAAGTGGTCTGTACAACAGCACACACACAACCACAAATCATACTTCATACTCCTCCACGGGAACTATACTCACATGTTCTCAGATGTACGACGACACGTGGACATTGAAGCTGACATCAGAGAATCTGTTGACGACACTGAAGACGTATAGGTCAGACGACGACACCGAGGTCACAACAAAATCTATGATGACCTCAAATATTGACATCAATTCTACTATTCAGGAGCCAGACACTGACCCAGTCACAACTGGTACCGCTAATCTTGTAGTTTGGTATTCTGGGTCGGAGTTCTGGTCACCTTCAGATCAATCAGTCACCAACGGACTGGCGCACTATTTCTGGGACATAAGTAATCCAATGACCACCAATGGAGAGTACACAATTGAAACACGTTGGAGCAATGGCACTGAAGCAGGTTATCTGTCTAAATCACTAATACTCTACTATCCAACTGCATTTACTGCGGAATCCTACAACATAGATGCGTATACTGAGAGTTCTTTTGACATTAGAGTGAATCTAACTGACACCTTCACACCACAGGGTCTCAATGGAACTTATGCCACCGTTGTGTACTCATTCGATGGTGCAGCAAATCAGAGTATGACTGACCTGAACAATGGTACATGGACTGCTACAGTATCTACGGCGGGAAAGGCATTTGGACAATATGATGTGTGGGTCTACGCAACTGGATATGCAATTGAAAATCGCAGTCTTCAGATTAGTACAGTATTAATTCATGATACAGAAACTCTGACGATTCTTTGGTCCAACACCAATGATATCACCTACGTGGAGTCCACTGAACTGTCGGTGGCGTATCGAAGAGTAGGGGGTGCACCCATCTCGGGTGCAACGGTGAATGTCACCATCGATACAAACACCTGGGTACTTGTATGGGATGGCGTTAGTGAATCCTACAAAATCACCTTCAATGGTTCAGACAGCCCGCCAGATTTCGGAGTACACAGTCTTACCATTCAAGCATGGAAGGTGGGGCACAAACCTCAGACTGACGCTTCTCAAACTCTCACACTTCAAGAAGAGTCTACAACATTAACGCTTCAATGGTCCAATGGAAACTCGATCACTTATGTGGAATCCACAACACTCATCGCAAACTACACAATGAGTGATGGAGCTCCAGTCACTGGAGCACTGGTCAATGTTACTATCGGAACTGACACGTGGATAATGACGTGGAACGGTGTGACTGAAACCTACGACTATGTCTTTGATGGTGTTGCTGATCCACCGGGTTTCGGAGTGTATAGCTTGACGATTGAAGCTGGCAGGTTTGGATATATGTACCAGTCAGACGCAGCGCTGACTTTGACACTCAGTGAGGAACCTACCAGTCTGGTTCTCATATGGTCTGCTGGAAGTGCAATTACCTATATTGAATCGACAACACTGGTCGCGAATTATACGCAGAGTGACGGGACACCCGTCACTGGAGCATTGGTCAATGTAACTATTGGAACCGACATATGGACTATGACATGGAATGGTGTGACTGAAACCTACGACTATGTCTTTGATGGTGATGTAGACCCACCAGGTTTGGGACTGCATAGTCTAACAGTTGAAGCAGGGAGATTCGGGTATGTTTATCGGTCTAATTCCACATTGACACTCACGATCAATGAAGAGCCCACTAATCTGATTCTCACATGGTCACCCGATTTCGATATCACCTATGTCGAAGAAACATATCTCATTGCAAATTACACAATGAGTAACGGATCAGCAGTTGTTGGTGCCACAGTCAATGTCACAATAGGTACAGATGTCTGGATTCTTTCGTGGTATGCACCGACTGCAGTATATCGGGTCCTCTTCAAAGGTTCAGATATTCTACCAGGTTTTGGCACTCACCCCGTCACAGTACAAGCAGACCTTTTCGGTTTCGTCGCAAAGACTGATAGTACTGAGACACTTACCATCAATGAAGAACCGACAACCCTGTTACTCTCATGGTCTGCTGGGAATAGTATCACCTACATCGAACAGACCACTCTATCAGCCTCCTATACAATGAGTAATGGGTCAGCTGTCAGAAACGCAGTTGTGAATGTGACTATAGGTTTGAATACTTGGTTACTTACTTGGCATGAGGGGTCTCAGACTTACAGAGTAACATTCCTGGGCACTGATGACCCACCAGGTTTTGGAACTCATAGTGTCACCGTTCAAGCTGATTTGTTTGGATTTGTTGCAAAGTCCAATTCATCCGAGCAGCTCATCATTTCTGAAGAGCCAACGTCAATGACCATCAGTTGGTCAAATGGTTTCTCCATCACATATGTGGAAGAAACCACATTGTCTGTTTGGTACAATATGAGTGATGCAACTCCAATAACAGGCGCGACTGTCACAGCAACCATTGGTATCGATGTCTGGATATTAACATGGAATCCATCAACGGAGGCATATGAAACGACATTCAGAGGTACAGATGATCCTCCAGGTATCGGTTCGCACCCTCTGACTATAGAAGCCTACAAGTTTGGATATGTCAGTCAGGTTGACAGTACAAAGAATCTAGTGATTAATCTCGAACCAACCTCACTGCAGCTCACATGGTGGCTCTCAGACACAATCACGTATGTGGAGCAGACTGTTCTCTATGCAAACTATACGATGAGTAATGGCTCTGCAGTGGTGGGTGCATTTGTCACCGTTGCCATTGGCTCTGCAAACAAAACCTTCGAATGGAACCCATTCTCTGAGGTCTATAGCATCGTACTTAGTGGGAATGACCCAGCCTATCTTCTTGGGGTCCATTCTGTAACTGTACAAGCCACACTATTTGGATATGAGCAACGGAATGACAACACACAGACGCTTACGGTTCAAGATGAACCCACAACATTGTCACCCTCATGGAGCCCCAGCAATAGCATCTCATTCATTGGTTCTACAGTCTTGGCAGTCCGCTATGATATGAGTAATGGAACTGCGATCTCTGGTGCAACTGTTAACGCCACAATTGGGTTCACTACATGGACACTTGTCTGGAATACTATATCAGAAGCTTATGAGCACTCGTTCCTTGGAAATGATGACCCACCAGGCATTGCGTTGCACAATCTAATCATTCTGGCGGACCTATATGGATTCCAGAATAACTCTGACTTGACTCAACAACTCACAATTTCTGAGGAGGTGACAAGTCTTGTCCTTACATGGTCTCCTGACAATGACATCACTTTCGTTGAGTCGACAACATTGAGTGCGAACTATACGATGAGCGATGGTTCGCCTGTACTTGATGCGATGGTGAACGTGACAATCGGGTCAGATACATGGACAATGATTTGGAACGGTGCAACTCAAACCTATGATTATGTATTCGCCGGCAATGATGCACCTCCCGGATTGGCAGTTCATAGTATCATAGTTGAAGCGGGTAAGTTTGGGTATGAGTATCGAATTGACTCATCAACTACTTTGACCATGCGTGAAGAACCCACAGGTCATACAACCATCTGGAGTCCAGACAACAATATGACCTACTTTGAGTCAGCAACTCTCTCTGTCAATTACACAATGTCCAATGGAACTGCAATACCAGGAGCAGTTGTCAACATCACTATTGGTTTGGATGTCTGGGTGTTGACATGGAACCCAGTATTAGAAATCTATGAGGTCACAATTGATGGTTCAGACAACCCACCAGGTTACGGGACTCACAGCGTTGTGCTGAGAGCGTCCAAGTTCGGATACGAATCAGTCATTGATTCATCCCTGCAACTCATAATCCGCTTAGAGGACACCAAAATCTCATTTGTATGGATACCTAGTGACACAATGACCTACATCGAACAGACCAAGTTGCGAATCTTCTATCGTTTTATCAATGGAACAGCAGTACAAGGAGCGACAGTAAACATCACAAGAGGACCAACAACATGGGTCGCACTATGGAACGCCACATCTGAGGCATATGAATACACTTGGCTAGGGACAGATGACCCGCCAGGTCTAGGAACACACCCGCTTGTAATCAAGGCATGGAAAGCGAATCATGTTGGATTCACAGATGTGAGCCAGACACTCACCATAAACGAGGAACCAACTAACATCTATGTGAGCTGGTCTAATGGTAATAACATAACCTACGTCCAATCAACTAAGCTCCTTGTAAATTACACTACAAGTGGTGGAATAACGATTCTGGGCGCACTTGTTGATGTCACCATAGGTGCTGATAATTGGGTTCTTACTTGGAATGTCACTAGTCAGTTGTATGAGAAGACCTTCAGTGGCTCTGACAGTCCTCCTGGGTTGGGAACTCACAGTCTCTCAGTGAGAGGCTGGCAGTTCGGATATGAAACAACAGTTGACTCGACAGTGACACTCACTTTCAGAGAGGAACCAACAACATTGACTCCTTCATGGATTCCTGGAAACACAATCACATACATTGAGACTACCACCCTCTCAGTTAGATATGAGATGAGCAACGGAAATCCCATTACCGGTGCTATAGTTAATGTGACGATTGGAACTGATGTCTGGACATTGGTTTGGAATTCTTCTTCAGAAGCCTATGAATACACCTTTAGTGGAATCGATGACCCTCCAGGTTTAGGAGGACACTCACTGTTCATTGAAGCATCGAACTGGGGCTTTGAGTATGCAAATAATACTCTTGAAACACTGATCATAACCGAAGGTGTGACCAGCCTTGTAATCGCTTGGTCTAATTCTGACAACATCAGCTATGTCAGTCAAACCACCCTTTCAGTTCGCTATCAGATGAGTAATACATCAGCGATTGAAGGTGCGATCTTGAATGCTACAATAAATGGGAAGCTATGGAGTCTGACATGGAACGGAGCGACGAAAACATACGATGTGACAATCAGAGGAGATGATGACCCTCCCGGCTATGGTACTTATTCGGTCGAGATTCGAGCCTCGAAGTTTGGATTTATGTCGATTATCGATACGACGCAGGAATTCACAATCAGACTGGAAGAGACCAGTGTGTCATATGTGTGGAGTCCTAGCGACACAATCACCTATACTGGTCAAACAAAAATCAGGATTTCCTATCTCATGAGCAACTCAACACCGATTCCTGGTGCCACGGTTAACATTACCATAGGACCGACTACATGGGTTGCAGTCTGGAATGACACATCGAAAGCTTACGAGTATACATGGGTAGGGACTGATGACCCACCAAGACTTGGGACTCATGTACTACAGGTTCAAGCATGGAAGGTACACTATGTCGCCATCGTAGATCTCTCTCAGACCTTCACAATTAATGAGGAACCCACCAATATCGAAGCGTTCTGGACTGATGGAAACGCTATCACATATGTACAGTTTACAACCCTGCAGGTCAATTACACCGCGAGTGATGGTTCGCAGATTCTAGGAGCCACACTGAATGTTACAATTGGAGCTGATGTCTGGAGTTTAGTGTGGAACGCAGGTAGTGGATTCTATGAGATCACATTCAATGGCGCGGATGACCCACCTGGTCTAGGGTTTCATGGACTCATAATACGGGCATGGAAGTTTGGATATGAACTCACAACCAACTCAACCCTGACACTTTCTATATCAGGAGAGCTTGGAAGTATTTCAAGCGAGTTGCTTGAAGGGAGTACAATCACATTCATTGGTTTCACAACCCTGTCTGTCAACTATACAATGTCTAACGGTACTGCCATTCCTCAGGCAACAGTGAATGTGACTATTGGGGGGACACTATGGAATCTTACATGGCATGCTGCTAGTCAGACGTACCGAATTCAGTTCAACGGAACAGACAGCCCACCTGGTTTTGGAACACATAACCTGATAGTCCATGCTTGGCGAGATGGATTTGATGGAGTGTCTGATTCTACCTTATTCCTAACAATCCAGGAAGAGGGAACAAGTTTGGATATCTATTGGGGATCACCAAACCTCAACAACGTGACCTACTTCGACTATACAATTCTTTATGTAGAGTATAAAATGAGCAATGGAACTGTCATTCAAGGCGCAAAGGTCAATGTCACAATTGACGCTACAACATGGACACTTGAATGGAACTCGACTCAGGGAGCATACTCGCTTAGATTCAATGGATCAGATTCACCACCAAGTCTTGGCACTCACAGTTTGGTGATTCAGGCATATAAGTACGGTTTTGAGTACCGTGTCGATTCTGCTAATACTCTGATTCTATCTAAAGACCCCACGACAATGGTTGTTTCGTGGATTGGTGGCAACACCATTACATATGTGGAACAGACCACACTCTCTGTCAGCTATAAGATGAGTAATGGTTCGGACATTCTCGGAGCGATTGTTAATGCAACCATCAATGGGACAACATGGAGTCTTGCATGGAATGGAATTGCTGGTGCCTATCAGTTGCAATTCACTGGAGACCAAGACCCACCAGGATTGGGAACATTCTCTGTTCTTATTCAGGCTTCGGCAGACATCTATGTTGGTCAGACAGACACTACATCATTGACGATGCAGAATGAGGTAACCACTGCTACAGAGTCTTGGTCTTCATTCACAATGGATTGGACCGAGAGTGTTATCCTCTCAATTGATTACAAAGACTCGTATGGAACCTTGATTGATCATGCGACGACAAAGTCAATTTACATTAATGGAACAGAATACACACTACAGGGAACAAATGGGACCTATTGGATTCAGTTCAACAACACATTCGACCTGGGACTTCACAATGTTTGGGTAAACTTCAGCAAGTTCGGATATGACTCATCCACGGTCCTTTCAATAACCTTCACGATAACAGAAGCACCCACAGCATTTACAATCGTGTGGAGCTCAAGCGTGATTGACTATCTAGGTCATGCGAACATGACTGTTGATTACTACTACATGGGTTCAGGGATTAGCGTACCAACAGAAGGTGTTCTGGCGAATATCACAATTGACGGAATAACCAATATTCGGCTAGAGAATCGAACAAACCTGTGGTATGTGAATCTCACTGGGA